>CP058708.1:2830178-3430335 GCA_013414765.1 Candidatus Accumulibacter cognatus | reverse complement strand
CATCGTCGTGGAACAAGACAGAAGATTGATGTCGCCGCCTTTGAACGCCTTTTCGTAGCGGTCCAGGACTTTCGAATCCTGCTGCGCGGAATGCTCGGCGGCGGTGAAATAAGGCGCCAGTTCGATAACGCGGTCGTTCAGCACGGGCCAAACGCCTTGCTCGCGAAGACCGGCGATGTCGGAATGGTTCGCCAGCCAGGCACGACCCAGGCGGATGCGTTCCAGATCGTTATTTACTCCCGCGAAAGGGGGTTCATAAAGGGGCAAAGCGACCCGCTGGCATAGGCTCGTAGCCTCTGTCGCCAGCTCGGGAAGGTAGGGAGTGCAGCCGCGCAAGGTGGTGTCGAGAAAGCGTCGGGTGACCGGGCAAATCCAGGCGTGGTCCATCGGCGCAAAAGCCAGGCTGGCGGGCTGCAACACCCGGCCATCGCCGGTCAGTTGCAAGAGACCTGTGCTGATGAGCGTGTTCCAGGCGGCGTCGAGCACCGCATCGACCCGGTCCTCTCCTTGGGGTGTAGCGATTTCCGCTTTCAGCACTTGGGCGAGCAGGCGCACCAGGGTAGCGCGCAGGCCGCTTTGTCTGGCGCGGGGCCAGCAGCGTTGACTACGCGCTATGTCGCGCTGATCGCGCGGCACCAATTGGCTTTGCGGAAAGGGCATGCCCAGCCAGTTGCGCCAGGAAGGAGAAATGGCCAGGGAGCCGCCGGCGCGCACGAAGAAATCCAGGCAGATCTTGAGAAAATCCCGCCAGGCGATGGGATCAAAACCCGCCGCCTGGTCGACGGCTGGCGGGACTGCGCGGATGGCATCTAGTGCCGGATAGTGCACCGCGACCAGCCCCATGCTTTCCAGGTTGTTGAGCCGCTTCGGTCGTCGACCGAATTCCCGTACCAGGAACATGCGCGCCAGTTCGATAGGACCACTGGCCTCGTTGAAGACCCCGTGTGCTTGGCGTTGGTAATGCGCCAGCATGAGATCGAAATCTCTCCCCTGGTTGGCCAGGTACTGGGCCAGGTCGTTGAACGGTATGGGGACGGGGCGGGTAAGCTCAGCAAGCCGTTTGGGTTCCCGGCAATGAGATCGTCGAGCGCAGGGTTGGGGGTAGTCGCGGCAATGGGTGCCAGGGTCTTGATTTCGTTGCGTAAGCTTGCTGTCTCCTGACTGGCCCGCTTCTGCCCATATTGCAGGGCCAGGTGATACACCAGCCCGCGCACCCGGTTGCGTTCCGAATCCTGTTGCAGTTTGGCCGCCATACGGGCAGTACCCTGGCGGCTGTCGTTAAAAGTGAGCAGACGCCTGCCCCGATAAGGATGGTCGGCGGGTTTGTCGCCATCCGGCGAGTATTCCAGCAGCGTGGGCAGGATGCTTCCCAGCAGGAAGGGCGCGCCCAGCCGGCTGAACTGGAACAAGGGCTGTTTGTAGCCATCATGGCCGCGGCAAACCGGGCAGAACAGGCCATCGCCCTCGTCCTCTCTGGCGAGCACACGTAGGGTGTTTTCCGAATGCTCCACAATCCGCCGGCTTTGCCGTTCGATGTCTATCGGCCCCGCCTTTTCCAGAGGCCGATTGACGATCAGCACCTTGTATTGACTGCCCTGGGTGTCCTCCTCATCGGCCTCCTCATTGGCTTCGCCCGGCTCAATTTCCAGTTCAAATTCATCCAGCGCCGCTTGTGGCTGGTAATGCACGAGCTGCCCTTTGTGATCTCCCGCCAGCAGATACACCGTACCGCAATCGCCGCAAGTCACCACTTCGTAAGCAGGGCTGCCGCAGTCACAGTGTTTGCGCGGCTGGAAATAAGCCTGACCATAGGGCCAAGCCGGATCTTTCAGTGCTGGACAGGTTTTATTCGTACAAGCCGGGTCGGCGCAGGCCCACAGGCCGGACAGCGTTTGATGGAAAAGATGAGCGCGTAGGGGGAGGAAAGCTTGGCCATTTCCGGATCGTGTGCCGGACAGTAGATCGAGCCAACGCAGGGCCTCCTGCTGTTGCCCGCGTACAGGCGCGAGATGATTCGGAAACAGCATCCGACAGACCTCGGAGAGTTTCGCCACAGGTGGCTTGTTGGCCGTCGGGTCGCCTACTAGGAGATCGCGCAGACGACGTGCGGTAGCGTCGCGCACCAAGGCCTCATGGCGGGCGGCGGAACGTTCCTGTTCGGCGTCGATCGCGGCGAGTTCCGCCAGGGGAGGACCTTCTTTCACCGGAACACCCTCGAGATCGGGCACCAGTCGCCGCCCGGCCACGAGATGCACCCGATCCAGGCCCACACCCGCTACATCGGTGAGAAAGCGCTTGAGTTTCTGCCCGGCTTCGCCTCCGGAATCGCCGATGGTGGCGGAGGTGGCGACGAAACGTACCTGTTCGGGCGTAACGTCAAAGGCGAACAGCACCCGGCGGATCAACAGAGCCGCTTCCGCCGCCTGCGAGCCGACATAGGTATGCGCCTCGTCCAGCACCACCCATTCCAGCTTGCCCTGGGAGTGATCGAGGATGGGTTTGTCTGCCGTGCGCACCAGCATGTATTCCAGCATGGTGGCGTTGGTCACCAGGATGGGCGGAGGCGAGGTGCGCAGGGTCTCGCGGTCGAGGACTTCGTTGGGGTGTTCGCGCCTTTCCCGTGCGGGCAGGGTTTCCGGGGTGTTGCCGTTGTACAGGCAGAAACGCAGGTCGCCGCCGAAGGACTGGGTCCAGGCGCGCAACCGCTCACGTTGGCTGTTGATGAGGGCGTTGAGCGGGTACAGGAACAAGGCGCGCACCCCGATCAGCGGGCCTCGCAAGTCGGTGTTCTGGCGCACCAACCGGTCAAGGATGGGCACCATGAAGCACTCGGTCTTGCCGGAACCCGTACCGCTAGCCACTACCAGGGATTGCGGCGTGTCCTGTGCGAGCACTCGCCAGGCTTGCAATTGATGCAGATAGGGCTGCCGGTCGTGGGGGAAGCGGTAATCCTCCCGCAAATCACCCTGTACTTTATCCATCGCCTGGACAAGTCTTTCTGTCAGCAAGGAACCAGCCAGATTGCCCATGCGTGGTTCCGCCGCCTGCCAGCCAAACACCGCTTCGAAGGCAGGATCGGCGAGAAAGGCGCCCCGTTCGCCATAAGGCCGGTCGAATACCTCGGCGAGATGGCGGCGCAGCGGCACGTTGGCGAAACCCAGGCGGCTGATCGCGGCCAGTTTGGCGCGCTCAGCCAGGACGGGAAGCAGCTCGGAGAAATAAGTCAGGCTCATGGCGTCCTCAAACAGTAAACAGGCCGTCGGCCAGGCAGCGGGCGATGGTCAGGTTGTAGGCTTCGTCGAACCATTCCGGGTCAAACGAACGGTGGGTGCGTAACACGTGGATATTCTCGGGATGAGCGAACCAGTCGCTGGTTTGATTGGTGGCGGCCTGGACGGCAAGCAACAACGGCAGGTTGATGGCGCCGTCTTGGTAGCCAAGCGCATCGGGATGGAGCATCCGAGCCACATTGGCTTGGCGGCGCGCGCCGTTAAGGATCGGGTTGAAATCCACTGGCCATTGCTCATTGGCATGCCTTTGGCGCAGTTTCATGGAGAGGCTGTCAGCGCCAGCGAATAGTTGCTGCGCGCACTGCTTTCCTGTATGGGCGAGGACGCGGGCTTGCTGGCGCGCGGACGGCAAAAACGGGGCGCTGGCAATGCCGAGGAGGTAGGCCAAGGCACCATGACTCGCCGACAAGTCCTTGATTCGGGCGTCAAGATGGATTGCGAACACGGCGGCGCCGGCCACATCACCGAAGGATTCCTGGCATTGCCTGTCCAGGTATCCCATCGCCTGTCTCCAGGCGGATGCCGGCACGGTTTCCCAGGCAAACGGCAATTCTTGGTCAACGCGATCCAGAAAGCCCGCCGGCAGGCTGGCAAAACGCAACGCCAAGGCCGCCATGCCTTGGGGGCTGCGTGCCAGCCGGCGCCAGAAATCGAGAGTGGTGAGAGGCAAATGGCCGATCTGCACCGCCAGACGATCCAGTTCCAGCCAACAGGGCGCCAAGAAATTGCTGGCCATCACCTGGATTGCTTGGTCCAGCGCCGCTTCCCTTGCGGCTTGGTCAGCCGAGCCGATGGCACGGGCGAGCGGACTGTCCGTATGAATCTCGCCTTTCACTGTCCAAAGCGTCGGGCGAAACGGCAATGCCGCTTCTTCACCTGGGTAGATCAGCCAGGAACCCGGCTCGCGCGTAGCCGGGGCGAATTCCCATACCCCGGTAGCCACCCCTTGCGAGGTTTGCGGCTCCAGGCGGATGGCTTCATCACCGGGCCGCTCCAGCCGCAACGCCATCACCGGGAGATGGCTGATCGCCTCCGGCGAAAGGACGGCCACGTTGTCGAGGCTGATCTCCGTATCGTTCTTGTCCAGTTTGGCGGCATAACGCGCCAAACATAGCGGAAAACTGGTAGCGCCACTGGGTCGCACCGTGACTCTCACCTGGGCGTCTGGTTTGTCGTCGCTGGAAAGCAGGTGCTGGATGTCGGTGGCGTAGTCCTGCAAGCGGATTTCCAGGCTGAGGGCGCCAGGAGCAGGGCGCAGCTTGTGCACTCGCTTGTATTTGCCGAGGGAGAAATCCAACCCGATGTTGTGATCGCCGGCCAAGACATGCAAGCGCACTCCCGTCAGTCGGTGGGCGGCAAGCAGGTCATTGGGTTTGAGTTCCCTGCCATCGCCATCGAAGGCGCGCACGCCCTTGGCCGGGAACGGTACGCGGAGCTTTGCCGTAGCCTGTGGCCAAGTGACTTCGATGTCCACCTTCTCCGGCGTGCGAGCGCCGGGACGCATTGCGAGGTGAAGCAAAACAGCCTGGCTATTCCGTCGCAGATCTGCGTGCACATCCGGGGCCAGCACTCTGGCGTGCATCGCCTGCCAGTTTTCCAGCCGTATCGTTCCCGAACGGGAATCGCAGCAATCAAGCGTCAGCGTGGCTCCTTGTGGCAGGAGCAGCAGGCGGCTGCTGTGCTGGATAGTGCCGGTTGCTGGATACCTGGTGGTGACCGGGCCGACTTGTGCGCTGAACTGCGGTTCGCCGTTTACCGGATGCCTGGCGCCGCTCTCGCCGGCCTCGACAAGCTTCGGCCTGCCTTTGAAAGCGACGCTGGGGATCTGAAAGTCGAGCCAGTAGCGTTCCCCCTGCCACACAAGAATGTCCTCACCAGCGTTCGCCTGGCCGGTGCGTATCCGGTAACTGAATTCACTGGTTTTCTGGGCATGGACTTGCCCACGGATGCGCCACACGTTCCGGTCGAGGCACTGCCCTTGTGCGGTGGCTTCCGAGTTGGCCTGTGGGTCTACGGACCAACCCGCCGGCAGCAATAGCCAGGCTTCCCGCACGGGGACACTGCCGCTGCCCTGACGCAGAAAGACGCCGTCTTCCACCGAGAAGATCCAGGGCAAATCGGCTTCAAACGCATCGCCTTTGGCCGCCGTGGCTGACCATAAGCGCCCATTCGCCGCACGCAGGCGCAGGACATGTTCTTCGCCAGCGAGGCGATCCGAAACGCCCCAGGGTCTTCTTTCCACTCGATAGCTGTCGGAACCGGCGAGGCGGCGCAGGGCCGTGGACTGTTCATGCCCGGCCACCGTCAATGTCAGTTCAGCCATGCGCGGCAGCTCCTCGGGGGCAATGCCAAACAGGCTGGCCAGTGGCGCCGCGGCAAGGGTTTCCGGCAGATCAAGTCGGGATTGCAGCATCCAACCGTGGTTGGCTTCCGACTCGATCCTGCGCGCCACAGGTAGGCAAATGGTTTGTCGCTCGACTCGGACCGCGGCGACGTCGCGCACCAGTTGCTCAATGAGCCCACGCACTTGGGTATCGTCGATGGGGAGTGGAAAGCGGTCACGCCAATTGGGGATGGCCTGGTCCAGTTGCCGCACGGCGTTAGCGCCGGACGTCAATCGGGCTTTTTCCTTGAGATCAAGGATGCTCCAGGCAACGTCAGCCAACAAAGCGAAGATGGTGGACTGCCGATAAGTGCGCGGCAACAGTCCTTGCAGGCTATCCACCCAAGTCAGCAGGTCGGGCTGGGTGGCGCGGCTACCCGCGAGTTGTAACACCCGACCCAATACCTGGCCGATGCCGCCGCGCGCCTCCACCAGTAATCGCAGAGGCAGTCCGCCTTGAACCGCGACACTGCCAAGGTAACGCAATCCTCCGTCTGCACGAGGACTCAGGCGCCAGTCTTGCAGACCGCGGGTCACGCATTCGCTGCGCTGAGCCTGATTCCATTCGTCTGGATTTGCCCCAATCCCTCGAAGAATGGGCTCCCACGACCAAGGGCCACCAGCGTATCGACGCCGCCACCATTCGGCCGCGTAAAGAACGAATAGGGAGGGAAAACCGCTCAATCGGGAGGCTACGACATCAAGGCCATGTCTCGTGGAAAGCCTCTCCAGCCTGGTCTTGAGCAAGTTCTCCAGAGCTGCGAATTCGCTCTGTGTCAGACGATAGCGATAGAGAGGGCGCGCATCCGGATGGTCAAGTTCGTGTCGCTGAAGTAGCTCGCGTTTCCAGTGCAGAAATTGCGTGAAATGTTGATTGGCCATGCTGCCATCTCTGTAATGGACAGGCCCTCATGTTAGTGCAACATCCCTGAGAAGATCGGCGATTTCTTGAGGCGCCGATGACCACGAAGATCGCCGATTCGGTTCCTGGAGAACGGGATCAAAGAGCAGCATCAGGAAAAACTGGTAACATGAAGCTTGCCCTTTGGCAGACGAAAAACCGAGGGAACCTCCTCACTTCAAGCCGCATGTGGCGCCCAAACCCCTGCTCGCATGGCTGCACAGGAACGGCTCGGATCAGGCCAGCCGCAAAACGGCCTCGCGCGCCGTGTCGATCTACAACGCGTGAGCGGCAAGCCAGGCGGTCAAGCCGACCCAAGGCTCGCTGTTTGAGGAGTACGACTGATGACCGCTTTCATTGATGCCGAGCTTGTGGCCTTGTTGCGGGATCTGGAATCAGACCGGGTCGAGCGCAAGCAATCCTTCAAGGGCTCTGCGCCGGACAAGGTTCGTGAGGCGGTATGCGCCTTCGCCAACGACCTCGCCGGGCATGGCAGCCCAGGAGCCATTTTGATCGGCGCAACGGATGACGGTACACCCGCCGCCGATTTTGCAGTGACAGATGAACTGTTACGACAATTGGCCGATATCAAGACCGATGGCAACATTGCACCACCGCCAACGCTGCTGGTGGAAAAACGTCGTCTCGCCAGTTCCGACTTTGCCGTTATCACCGTGTGGCCTTGCGACACGCCTCCGGTACGCTACAAGGGCCGTATCCATATACGCTGGGGACCGCGCCGGGGACTGGCCAGCGCCCAGGACGAGCGCATCCTCAACGAGCGGCGGCGTCATCGTGATCGACCGTTCGATGTGCAGCCCGTTTCGGGTGCCACGCTGGAGGAAATCGACCGGCTGCGCTTCGAGCAGGAGTATCTGCCCTCGCTCGTGGCGCGCGATCTTCTGCTGGCCAATGAGCGCAGTTTTGAGCAAAAGCTCGCCGCAACCAAACTGATCGCCGCCGAAAATGAAGCGGTGCCCACCGTACTGGGACTGCTGGTGTGCGGCAAGTTACCATCCGACTGGATCGGTGGCGCCTACACCCAGTTCCTGCGCATTGCTGGAACCGACCTCACCGACCCGGTACAGGATGAAGAGGTCATCCACGGCACAGTGGCCGACCAGATCCGCCGCCTGGAGGAAAAACTCGAAGCCCATAACCGCCGCCGAATAGATTTCGCTGGCGTCGATAGGGAATCGGTTGGCGAGGACTATGCTCTCGTTGCGTTGCGGCAACTGGTGCGCAACGCCTACATGCACCGCAGCTACGAGGCGACGAATGCGCCGGTGCGGGTGTACTGGTTCGATGACCGCATCGAAATCCACAACCCCGGCGGACCGTTTGGCAGCGTGACGGTAGAGAACTTCGGCCAGCCCGGCGTCACGGATTACCGCAATCCCAATCTGGCCGAGGCGCTGCGGGCACTGGGGTATGTACAGCGATTTGGCGCGGGCATCGCCATTGCCAAAAAGCACTTCGGTGCGCGGCTGTCGTTTCAGGTGCAACCCGGTGTAGTCGCGGCCCTGATCCACAGGGAGGGGCCATGATCAGCATCGCGTTTTTCAACAACAAGGGCGGCGTGGGCAAGACCTCGCTGGTCTATCACGTGGCCTGGATGCTTGCCGAGCAGGGCTACCGTGTACTGGCTGTAGATCTCGATCCACAGTCAAACCTGTCGATCATGGCTCTGGACGAAGAGCGTCTGGAAGCACTGTGGCCGGACGTTGCGCATCGGGAAACCCTGTTTGGGGCGGTCGAACCCCTGTTCGGCGGCACCGGAGACATTCGGCCCGCCCATATCGAGCCTTTGTCGGATGCGCTGGGCTTGATTGTCGGGGACCTGGCGTTGTCGCGTATAGAGGATGATCTTTCTACCGAGTGGCCGCGTTGTCTGGAAGGACGGGAGCGCGCGTTTCGCGTCACCACGTCGTTCTGGCGAGTAATGAAAGAAGCGGCCTGGCGCCATCAGGCGGATGTCCTGCTGATCGACGTCGGCCCCAATCTGGGTGCGATCAATCGCGCCGCGCTGGTGGCGGCAAGCCATGTCGTGGTTCCAGTCGCCCCCGATCTGTTCTCGCTACAGGGTTTGAAAAACCTCGGGCCAACACTCCGGCTCTGGCGCGATACCTGGCTACAGGCCAGGCCCAAGGCTTCGGCAAGCCTGGGCGAGCAGCCTGGCGGCGAGATGGCCGCTGTCGGTTATGTTCTGATGCAGCACGCCGAGCGGCTCGGGCGACCGACCAAAGCCTACGCCAAATGGCAGGCGCGGCTGCCGCACGCCTATCGGGAAAGCGTGCTTGACGAACAAGCCGGACCAACGGGGCCAACGCCGGACCCGCAACAGATTCAACGCATCAAGCATTACCGCAGCCTGATGCCCATGGCGATGGAGTCGCGCAAGCCGATGTTCGCGCTGCGTGCCTCGGACGGGGCGATCGGTGCGCACCAGACCAACGTGCAGCAGTGCTACGACGACTTCAGAGATCTCGTTCTTGAAATCGCCAGGCGTGTGAAATTTTCCCGAGGCGCCAGACAATGAGACCACTGCTCGACACCGTGTGGCAGTGGCGTGGTACCAGTGGGATCCGGAACGAGGAAGCACACATCCCTGAGGCCCGCAAAACGCCCGACTGCCGGGGCTCTCGCAGGCATCAGGCATGAAAGGGCAACGCCTATTGCAAGGCACAGAGGAAAAGCAGACCGAAAGCCACCTCTTGCCACCTCCGGCACCGTCCACGCCCCGTCGCCCCGGCTTGCCGCCTGGCACGCGTAATTGCCGGCAGCAACCTCGCCTCCAGACAGGATGGCCCGCGCAGAATGGCCGACACCCGCGCGCATCGCTCTGGCTCAAGCCGGAATGTTCAGCCGAAACACCGTCACGCCGTGGCTGGAGCGGGCTTCGACACTGCCCCCGTGGGCACGCAGGATCGAACGGGTAATCGCCAGGCCCAGCCCGGCGCCGTCGCTGAAGCGTTGCCGGGAGGAATCCGCACGGTAGAAAGGTTCGAACAGTCGCGGCAAGTGCTCGGCGGCAATCGTCTCGCCGGTGTTCTCGACCGACAGCCGTACCCAGTTTTCGCCGGTTTGCTCCAGATGCACGGCCATCCCTCCTCCGGAGGGCGTATGTCGCATCGCGTTCGAGAGCAGATTGTTGATGGCCCGGCGCAACATCAGCCGGTCGCCCGAAACGACGGCGCTGCCCGAGCAGGACAGGGACACGTTCTTCTCCTCGGCGAAAGCCTCGTAGAATTCAAACAGCCCGTTCACTTCCGCGCGCAGATCGACGGCTTCCCGGTGCGGAATGACCAGCTGGTTTTCGGCCTTGGCCAGAAAGAGCATGTCCGAAATCATTCGCGACAGGCGTTCGAGTTCCTCGGCGTTCGAGGCCAGAACCTCCTGGTATTGTTCGGCTGTCCGGGTCCTGGAAAGCATCACCTGGGTCTGGGTCAGCAGGTTGCTGACCGGTGTCCGCAGTTCGTGCGCCAGGTAGGAAGAAAAATCCGAGAGGCGCCGGAAGGACTCCTCCAGGCGTGCCAGCATGTCGTTCAACGTCCGGGCCAGGGCAATCAGTTCGACCGGAACGGAATCGACCGGCAAGCGGGCATTCAGCCGCTGCGCGGTGATCGCCGCCGCCTCGCGCTTGATCGTCTGCAAGGGTGCCAGCCCCCGGCGCACCGCGATCCAGCCGAGGAGCCCGATCGACAAGGCGGCCATCACCATGAACGACCACAGGGTGGTCCTGAAGTCGCTCATGAAGTGCTCATGGTGCGAGATCCCGGTCGCCACGGCCACGAGTGCCGGCGGTGCGCCCTCGATGCTCGTCCGGGCAAGACCGGAGATGCCGCGCAGAGGCTGCTGGTCGCGAGTCTTCCAATGAACCGGATGCCGGGAAGCAGGCTCGACGCCCCGGTCCAGAAGAGTGCCCGGAAACTCGGCGCCAGTCGTGGCGAACAGCGTTTGGCCGTCTGGCGCGACGACGACCACGGCGAGCCCAGGGTGGCCGACCAGGGAATCCTCGAGCTGCCGCGGCATGGCTTCGAGGTCGGCCGTGGAGCGAACCTTCTCGAGGGCGTGCCGGGCCAGTTGCAACTTCCCGGTCAGAATCTCCATGTCCAGTTCCTCGAAATGTCGTTCGACCAGGTTGGCAATGAGCACGCCGAGGAGCAGCAAGACCAGGGTGGACGCCGAGGCGAACAGCAGGGTCAGCCGGAAGCTGATCGATTGCCGCCGGACTGGCCTCACTCGCCGCTTTCCAGTACGTAGCCCATGCCGCGCACCGTGCGGATCAGTTTGTCGTCGAATCCCTCGTCCACCTTGAGCCGCAGGCGCTTGATCGCCACCTCGATCACATTGGTGTCGCTGTCGAAATTCATGTTCCAGACTTGCGAGGCGATCAGCGAACGGGGCAGGACTTCACCCTGCCGCCGCAGCAGCAACTCCAGCAAGGCAAACTCCTTGGCCGTCAGATCGATTCGCCGGCCCGATCGGGTGACGCGTCGGCGCTGCAGATCGAGTTCCAGATCCGCCGCGCGCAAGAACCCCGATTCCCGGACCTTGCCGCCTCGGCGCAACAGCGTGCGGACGCGGGCAAGCAACTCGGCAAAGGCGAACGGCTTGACCAGATAGTCGTCTGCGCCGAGTTCCAATCCCTTGACCCGATCATCCACCGCGTCGCGGGCGCTCAGGAAAAGGACCGGCATGTCCTTGCCCGCCCTGCGGATGCCCTGCAGGATTTGCCAGCCGTCGATTCCCGGCAGCATGACATCGAGAATCACCAGGTCATAGGCTTCGGTCAACGCGAAGTGCAGGCCGTCCAGCCCGTTGCTCACCAGATCAGCCACGAAACCCGCCTCGAGCAATCCCTGTTTGAGGTAAGTCCCCGTTTTCGGTTCGTCTTCGATGACCAGGATTTTCATCGTCGTTCTCCATTACCCTCCCTGCCCATGGCGCATTTTGTGCCGTATGATCAGCCTTTCGTCGAAGATTACCGAAATGTAATCTGCGCGTCAGCGTCCGGTTGGGAAGGCTTGCTTATACTGCGCCACGCGCCTGGCAAGCGGGGGCTTTGCCGGGAGCCCACCGGAGAAACCGGCTGCGACCGGGGGCCAGGACAAGCGTGATCATCCGATGGACACGGCATCATCGACAGGAACCATTCAAGAATTGGGAGACGGCATGCGAGGAGGCAAATCCATGAGGACATTCGCCTGCTGCCTGATGCTGGGCCTGGCGACGCCGGTCCTGTCGCAGGAGGTCGCCATCGGCCGCACGGTCGAGAGCCTGCTCGAATTCGCCAAAGTTCGCAATCCCGAATACGCGGCCATGCAGGCGGAAGCGGACGCGGCGGCGGAACGGGTCACGCCGGCAGGCGCCCTGCCCGACCCGAAGTTCAGGATGGAATTGCGGGACATCACCCACTCCGGCGAGCAGAACCCGACGCTCTCCCCGAGCCGCGTCGGCAGCACGAAGTACCTGCTGTCGCAGGATCTTCCCTGGTTCGGCAAACGCGACCTGAAACGCGAGGTGGCGGAATTCGAAGCGACGAGTGCCAGGGGACGCGCCTTGGGCACCTGGTCGGAAATCGCGGCCAGGATCAAGACGACCTACGCCCAGTGGTACTCCGTTCAGCGCAATGAGCGCCTGACGCAGGAAATCCTCGACCTGATGCGACGCCTCGAAAAAATCGTCCAGACGCGCTACGCAAACGGTCTGGCGACCCTGCAGGACCTCATTCGTGCACAGGTCGAACAGACCAGGCTGCGCAGCGAACTGGTGGCCCTGGAAACCGAGCACCACCACCTGCGCACGCGCCTGAACGCCTTGCTCGCCCGGCCCGCGGCAGCACCGCTGGCCGCACCGGAGAAGCTGCGCCCGCTACCGCCACCGGCGCGGCTCGATTACGCCACGCTCGAAGAACGTGTCCGCGTCCGTAATCCGCTGCTGGCGGCCGAAGACGGCAAACTCCAGGCAGCGGAAAAGAACCGGGAACTCACCTACAAGAACCGCTACCCGGATTTCACCCTCAGCGCCGGACCGATCCAGTATCAGAGTGCGATCCGGGAATGGGATGTGATGATCGAAATGAACATTCCGCTGCAGCAATCCTCGCGACGCGCACAGGAACGCGAATCGGAGGCGATGCTGTCGGCGGCGCGCGCGCGCCGGGAAGCGAGCACTTACCAGGTGCTTGCCGACCTGGCAGAGAATCTGGCCGCCATCGACGGCGCGCGCCGGAGCGAAGCCCTGGCCACCTATGACCTGCTGCCCGAGGCCGAGCTGACCTTCCGGGCTGCGCTCGCCGGCTACGAGAACGGCAAGCTCGATTTCGCGATGCTGCTCGATGCGCAGCGGCAGATTCGGCAGGCCAGACAGGACCAGATCAGGGCGCAGGCCGAAGGACAGGCGCGCCTTGCGGAAATTGAACGTCTCCTGGGAGAAGATCTATGAAGCAGGGCGCGCGCATTGCCGCCGGCGCTTTGGCGGTCGCCGCGCTGGCAGCCGCTGCGGGCTATTGGGCCGGCACGCGGAATCCCCCCGGCCATCCGGAAGCCACTCGCCAGACGGCCGCCCCTGCCGGCGACCCGGCGGCAAAGGAACGCAAGATCCTCTATTACCGCAACCCCATGGGTCTGCCCGACACCTCGCCGACCCCGAAGAAAGACTCCATGGGAATGGACTACGTTCCGGTCTATGCGGACGAAGCCGACGAGGAGGCGGGCGCAGTGAAGCAGCTCAGGATCAGCACCGAAAAGGTTCAGAAGCTCGGCGTCAGAACCGAGACCGTCCGCCTGCGCTCGCTCGACCGGATCGTGCGCGCGGTCGGTCGCATCGAGCCCGACGAAGGCCGCCAGTATGCGATCGCCCCCAAGTTCGAGGGCTACGTCGAGCGCCTGCAGGTCAATGTGACCGGTCAGATGGTCGGCAAGGGCCAGGTGCTGTTTGAAGCCTACAGCCCGGAACTGGTCTCTGCCCAACGCGAATACGTGCTCGCCACGCAGGCGGCGGAATCGCTGCGCCCGGCCGGCAGCGAAACCCGCGGCGGCAGCGACATGCAGCAACTGGCTGCGGCGAGCCTCACGCGCCTGAAAAACTGGGACATCTCCGACGAGCAGCTCAAGGCCCTGGCCAGCTCGGGAGACGCCCGGCGCACGCTCAGCTTCCGCTCGCCGGTTGCCGGCGTCGTGACCGAGAAGAAAGCCGTGCAGGGCATGCGTTTCATGCCCGGCGAAACGCTCTATCAGGTGGCCGATCTGTCTACGGTCTGGGTGATCGCCGAGGTCTTCGAGCAGGACATCGGGCTGGTGCAAACCGGTGCGCCGGCCAGGATCAAGGTCAACGCCTACCCGGAGCAGGTTTTCGAGGGGACCATCCGCTATATCTATCCGACGCTCAAGGCGGAAACCCGCAGCATTCCGGTCCGCGTCGAGCTGAGCAATCCGGGCATGCTGCTCAAACCCGGCATGTTCGCCCAGGTCGAGCTGGCGGTGGCCGCCAGGGGCCAGGTGCTGACCGTACCGGTCTCGGCGGTGATCGACAGCGGCACGCGCCAGATCGTTCTGGTGCAGCTTGCTGAGGGTCGCTTCGCGCCGCGCGAGGTGAGGCTCGGTGCGCGCAGCGATGACCAGGTCGAGGTGCGCGACGGGGTGCGCGCCGGCGAGCAGGTGGTGGTCGCCGCCAACTTCCTGATCGACGCTGAAAGCAACCTCAAGGCGGCTGTCGGCGGTTTTGCCCAGGCACAGCCCCCGGCCGGCGAATCCACGGCCAGGATGGCTCCGGCAAACACGGGACACCGGGCGGAAGGCCAGGTCGAGTCCATCGAAGCGGGCAGCTCCGCGCTGCGCATCCGTCATGGCCCGGTCGAAAGCCTCAAATGGCCGCCGATGACCATGCAGTTCCAGCTTGCCAACGAATCGCTGCGCAAGGATCTGAAGCCCGGAGCGATGATCTCCTTCGAGTTCGTCGAGCGCGGACCGGGAGAATGGGTGATCACTTCGGTCAAGCCGGCGGTCGAGTCGGCAATCAGGCCCGAGGCCAGAACCGGAACCGCGGCGCAGGCCAATCCGCACGCGGCGCACGCCGGCCACTGACGGCAACCCACGGAGCCCTTCGCCATGCTGGCCAAACTCATCGACTGGTCGAGCAGGAACCGTTTCCTGGTTCTGCTGGCCACCCTGTTCGTCATCGTCGGCGGCATCGTCGCCATCCTCAGGACGCCGCTCGACGCACTGCCCGACCTCTCGGACGTGCAGGTCATCGTCTACACCGAATACCCCGGCCAGGCGCCGCAGGTGGTCGAAGACCAGGTCACCTATCCGCTGACCACGGCGATGCTGTCGGTGCCGAAAGCAAAGGTCGTGCGCGGCTTCTCGTTCTTCGGTGCGTCCTTCGTGTACCTCATCTTCGAGGACGGCACCGACATCTACTGGGCGCGCTCACGCGTGCTCGAATATCTCAACTTCGCGTCCAGCCGCATGCCCAGAGGGGTAACGCCGCAGATCGGCCCGGACGCGACCGGCGTCGGCTGGGTCTATCAGTACGCGCTGCTCGGCAAAGACCGGAGCCTCGCCGAGTTGCGCAGCATCCAGGACTGGTATCTGCGCTACCAGCTCAGCAAGGCGCATGGCGTCGCCGAAGTTGCGTCGATCGGCGGTTTCGTCCAGACCTACCAGGTGACGGTCGATCCGGTCAAGCTGCGCGCTTACGGCGTGCCGCTGCGGAAGGTCGTGCAGGTCATCCGCGATTCCAACCGCGACGTCGGCGGCCGCGTCGTCGAAATGGCCGAAACCGAGTACATGGTGCGCGGCAGGGGCTACCTGCGCGGCATCGGCGACCTCGAAGCGCTGGTGGTCAAGAGCGACCAGGGAACGCCGGTGCTGATCCGCGACATCGCGCGTGTCGAACTGGCGCCCGACGAGCGGCGCGGCCTGACCGAACTCGATGGCGAAGGCGAGGTGGTCTCCGGCATCGCCATGGCGCGCTACGGCCAGAATGCCCTCGAAGTGATCCACAACCTGAAAACCAGGATCGCCGAACTCGGCTCCGGCCTGCCCGAAGGGGTGACGGTACAAACCGTCTACGACCGCTCCGAACTGATCCACCGCGCCATCGCCACCCTCCAGAGAACGCTGATCGAGGAATCGCTGATCGTTGCGCTGGTCTGCATCGTTTTCCTGCTGCATGTGCGCAGCGCGCTGGTGGCGATCCTGATGCTGCCGGTCGGCGTGCTGATCGCCTTCATCGCCATGCGCCTGCTCGGCATGAACTCCAATCTGATGAGCCTCGGCGGCATCGCCATCGCCATCGGGGCGATGATCGACGCCGCCATCGTCATGATCGAGAACGCCCATAAGCACCTGGAGCGGCTGCCCCCGCAGCATTCCCGGCAGGATCGCGCCGCCGCCATGCTGCTGGCGTGCCAGGAAGTGGGACCGGCGCTGTTCTTCTCGCTGCTGATCATCACCGTCTCCTTCCTGCCGGTCTTCAGCCTGGAAGGCCAGGAGGGGCGGCTGTTCTCGCCACTCGCCTTCACCAAGACCTTTGCCATGGCCGGCGCGGCGATCCTGTCGGTGACCCTGGTGCCGGTGCTGATGCTCGGGCTGATCCGCGGCCGGATCCTGCCGGAAGCGAGAAATCCGGTGAACCGCGCGCTGATCTGGGGCTACCGGCCGATCATCGCCGGCGTCATGCGCTGGAAGAAGCTGACCATCCTGGCCGCGCTGCTGGTCCTCGGCATTTCGATCTACCCGGCTGCCAGGCTCGGTTCCGAGTTCATGCCGACGCTCAACGAAGGCACGCTGTTCTACATGCCGACTTCGCTGCCGGGAATGTCGATCACCAAGGCGGCCGAGCTGCTGCAGACCCAGAACAAGATCATCAAGAGCTTCCCCGAGGTCGAGTCGGTCTTCGGCAAGGCCGGGCGCGCCAACACGGCAACCGATCCGGCGCCGACCGAGATGTTCGAGACGGTGATCAACCTCAAGCCGGAATCCGAATGGCGCCCCGGCATGACCACCGACCAGCTGATCGCCGAACTCGACCGGGCCCTGCAGTTCCCCGGCGTCGCCAACGCCTGGACGATGCCGATCAAGGCGCGCATCGACATGCTGTCCACCGGCATTCGCACGCCGATCGGCATCAAGGTCTTCGGCCAGGATCTCGACGAGATGGAAAAGCTCGCCAAGGCCATCGAGACGGTCGTCAAAGCCGTGCCCGGAACGACCAGCGCCTTTGCCGAGCGCATCACCGGCGGCTTCTACCTCAACATCGAGCCCGACCGGCAGCAACTGGCGCGTTATGGTCTGGCGGTCGGCGACCTGCAGGAGGTCATCGGCACGGCGCTCGGCGGCGAGATGGTGACCACCACCGTCGAGGGGCGCGAACGCTTCGGCGTCGGCGTTCGCTACCCGCGCGAACTGCGTTCCGATCCGCAGCAGATCGCGCGGGCCGTACTGGTGCCGACGATGGACGGCGCCATGGTGCCGCTCGGCCAGGTGGCCCGCGTCGAGGTGACGAAAGGCGCGCCGGCGATCCGCACCGAGAACGCCCTCCTCTCGGCGTATATCTTCGTCGACATCCGCGACCGCGACATCGGCGGTTACGTCGCCGACGCCAAGAAAGCAGTGGCGGAACAGGTCAGGTTCCCGCCCGGCACCTACATCACCTGGAGCGGCCAGTTCGAGTACATGGAGCGCGCCCTCGAGAAGATGAAGATCGTCATCCCGCTGACGCTGCTGCTGATCTTCCTGCTGCTCTACCTCAACTTCAGGCGCCTGACCGAAACGCTGATCGTCCTGCTGTCGGTGCCGTTCGCGCTGGTCGGCGGCGTCTGGCTGATGTGGGGGCTCGATTACCACCTGTCGGTCGCGGTTGCCGTCGGCTTCATCGCGCTGGCCGGCGTCGCGGCGGAGACGGGCGTGGTGATGCTGATCTATCTCGACCATGCCTGGCAAGCGGTCAGGGAGACCTGCCGCGCCGCCGGGCGGGAACCTGGGGTCGCCGACCTCTACGCGGCGGTGATGGAAGGCGCCGTCGAACGGGTGCGGCCGAAGATGATGACCGTCGTCGCGATCATGGCCGGCTTGCTGCCGATTCTATGGGGCACCGGCACCGGTTCCGAGGTGATGAGCCGCATCGCCGCGCCGATGGTCGGGGGGATGATTTCGTCGACCGTGCTGACGCTGGCGGTGATTCCGGCAATTTATGCGCTGGTCCAGGAGGGGCGGCTGCGGCGCGGGATCGGGTAGTTCGGGTTTCTGGCACGGCCATGCCGCGCCACCCTCGGCGTTCGCCAGACTGGCCATGCCGGGGGCTGCGGTGGCTGGCGCCGATCTTTGCCATGGCGTCGAATTTTATTCCTTGGTTCTCCACTGTCCACGACCGACATGCCTGGATCGAAACGCGATTGCCGTCAGGCGAATGCCGGACTATCATCTCGTTTGTCATCGAGCCTGGGAACCTGCCATGCCCATCCTGCTGGAAATCCGCGAACGTGCTGCCGTGCCTTATCACCGCTGGTCGGTGGAGGAGTTCCATCGCATGGCCCAGTCCGGTTTGCTGGATGAGACCGACCGCGTTGAGTTGATCGATGGAGAATTGGTGGATATGGCGCCGATAGGCAGCAGGCATGCATTTCTCGTCGACCGATTTGCCGAGTGTCTCGGCAGCGGCCCTTCCGCCAGTTATATGGTGCGGGTGCAGAACCCCATCGTCCTTGACGAACGGAGCGAACCTCAGCCGGACATTGCCCTCGTCAAACGCGCCAACTATGCCGACCGACACCCGACACCCGCTGACGTCCTGTTGATCGTCGAGGTTTCCGACACCACCCTCGATTACGACCGCGATGTCAAGCTCGCGCTGTATGCGCGCCACGGCATTCCCGAGGTCTGGCTGTGTGATGTCAAGGCCGGCGAACTGGCGGTCTTTCGCGAACCCATCGAGGGGCAATACCGCCTGATGCACAAGCCGACGACCTCCGAAACAGTAGCACCGCTGTGGGTGCCTGTGGTCCGAGTTGCAGTGGCGGACGTTCTGGCGTGAAGGAAATGACGAGGCGTTGGAGGGAGCGACAGCGAAAAAGACAAGGGCGGTGGAGTGCCTACCCCAGCGCGCAGCGCTTTAGTTCAACGTCAACGCTCAGGCGACGGCCGCGGCTTCTGGCGGCCGCTCGCCTGAAACGAATGGTTGAGCATGGTTGCATGATTTCAAGACATGACCCGCAGCTCGTGCAAGGGCCGTAGGGTCTGTCCCGCCCCGCTACACGTCGGCTTTCCAGGCCCGTCAGAGCCCGCATCACTTGCGGAGGTGGCGTTGGATCTCCTATCCTCCTCTTTATCCTTGCTATCCTTTCGCCAATCTGGCGCAAACTACTTCGCAGGAGAAACCAGGCATGGGCTCCATGAGCGAACTGATGGACCGAGCACGACACCGCATCAGCGTCGACGAATATCACAAGATAGCCGACGCGGGTGTACTCAGCCACGAAGAGAGGGTGGAACTGATCGAGGGAGAGATCGTCGACATGGCCCCCATCGGTAGCCAACACGCCTACGTCGTCAACCAATTGGCACGCCTGTTCACGCTCGCTGCCGGCGAAGACGGTTTGGTCAGCACGCAAAACCCGATCCGCCTCAACGATCGCTGCGAACCGCAGCCCGATCTGGCCCTGCTCAAGCCCGGAGACTATATGGCGCACCTCCCCGGCCCAGCGGATGTCCTGTTGATCGTCGAGGTTGCCAGTTCATCTGTCGACTACGATCGCGGCGTGAAACTTGATCTGTACGCGCGCCACGGCATCCCGGAAGTCTGGCTACTCGATCTGACGGGCAATGAATTGCTTGTTTGCCGCGATCCGGAGGGTGGAAAGTATCTATCGATCGCCGGACCGTCGGCGGGAGAGTGTGTCAGGCCGGTGCTGCTGCCCAGGATTGCATGGAGGCTGGCAGAGAGGAAAACGTGGGCTGTCCCCTTTTAATTTTGTTGTAGCCTGTAGGATGTGCTGAGGTACGAAGCGCATCAATGCATCAATCGTGACCGAGATGCACTTCCCTTCGGTCAGCACATCCTACGGCCGGCTCCTAACGGCGACGTCTAGCGAAGCCGAGCAAGCCGAGGGAAGCGGAGACGAGCACCGCGGTGCCAGGCTCAGGCACTGCGGTGGAGATGTTGTCGAACACCCGCAGGTTGTCCAACTCGGCACCCCTTGTTCCCGAGCGGAAATCGAAGACTACACCCACTTCATTGAGTGTGGCGATCTGGACGTCAGTGATGGCATAATGCGGTGTTTGCAGAGGGCCACCGCCGAAATCATAGATACCGTAGACCTCGTTGGCCACGCCATCGACAACGATGCTCATCTTCACTGGGGTGCCGTAGCCGCCCACCACAATGAAGCTGTCGCCAGCATGGCCGGTAAGCGGAACTGCGTTAAAGTCCCAGCGACCACTGGAGATCAAGTTGGCTGTCCAGAAAACCCCACTTGCTGTGAAGGTCTGAATACTCGCATTGCCGAACCCAATCACCGTGTCGTGGACACGGGCCCCGGAACTTGCGTAGGCATCAACGGCAAGAGTCGTGATGCGGTTCGGGTCGAGGGCAAACCCCAGAGGACGGGCCGAGAAATTAAGCATACCGTTGTTGGAGGCTGCCAGCCCGTTCAAGACCTTAGTCGGCAGAAACGAACCGTTGCCAACACTCAGCGCGCTATTCACATAATCGGGCACCCAGCCGCCCTGACCGGTCAGGTTGCTGCCGACAGCATATGCCTCAAAATCTTCCTGAAACAAAACTGTGGCGGCGGCCGGAGCGGCGACAAACGCCGCTGCGATCGCCGAGGCAGCGACGGTCAAATCAATGGTATAGCACCGCCCACTCAGGAATCGGGCGCGCGACGTAAGGCGAGACGTTTGGCTGAACATGTCATGGCTCCTTGGTTGGGTATTGACCATCACACGAAAGCAAGAATTATGCCTTGAAATTTTACAATACATTAAACCAATGAGTTGCACGCCACGCCACGCCACGCCACGCCACGCAATGTAAAATTTTCCGACACCGTGTCAAGTAATGCCCGGCCATTTGGGCGGCTGAAACAAGGCCGGGGTCACAAACAAGGCCGGGGTCAGGCCGCAAGGCCGGGGTCAGGCCGCAAGGCCGGGGTCAGGCCGCAAGGCCGGGGTCAGGCCGCAAGGCCGGGGTCAGGCCGCAAGGCCGGGGTCAGGCCGCAAGGCCGGGGTCAGGCCGCAAGGCCGGGGTCAGGCCGCAAGGCCGGGGTCAGGCCGCAAGGCCGGGGTCAGGCCGCAAGGCCGGGGTCAGGCCGCAAGGCCGGGGCCACATCCAAGGCCGGGGTCACATCCAAGGCCGGGGTCAGGTCTAACATTACAACACAAGACGAATAGATGCTACGCTTGGCGTATGGCTAGACCGCTCAGGCTCGAATTCTCTGGGGGCGTTTATCATGTCACGTCGCGCGGGGATCGAAGGGAAGCGGTTTTCCTGAACGATGCGGACCGCATCGACTGGCTGGATGTGCTGGGCGTTGTTTGCGCTCGCTTCAACTGGGTCGTGCACGCCTTCTGTCAGATGACCAATCACTATCACCTGCTGCTGGAGACGCCGGATGGCAATTTGTCGCTCGGGATGCGGCATTTGAACGGCCTCTACACGCAGCGCTTCAACCGCCGCCACGGCCTGGTTGGGCACCTCTTTCAGGGGCGCTACCAGGCGATCCTGGTGCAGAAGGAAGTCTACCTGCTGGAGCTGACTCGTTATGTGGTCCTGAATCCGCTGCGCGCCCGGATGGTCGATTCGCTCGATGATTGGCCCTGGAGCAGCTTTCCGTTCGTTGTCGGCCGGGAAGCTCCGCCACCATGGCTGGATGTGGACTGGCTGCTACGGCAGTTTGCCCCGGAGCGCGACGGAGCTCGCCGCGCTTATGTGGGGTTTCTGCTGGCTGGCAGAGGTTTGCCGAGTCCCGTTCTGGAAGCCCGCCAGCAGTGGGTGCTGGGCGATCGCGCTTTCGTGGAACGGCATTGCCAGAAAGGCATTCCGGAGCCATTGCGCGAGGTCTCGAAGGCTCATCCTAAATTCCTCTGTTAACCCGCTGCAAGTGTGAGACTTGGGGGAGCCACCGGCGTAGGAGGAGATGCTTTCGGTCTAGCGTTGATGATTTTGTCGGCGATGTAGCGGACAAGCGCCGGCCAGCGGCCAGCTTTCGGCAACTGAGGCGCACTTGCCAGAACATGGTCAAGACCCTTGCGGACATTGACGATCATCGCCTTGATTTGGTCCCCCGCCGCATGGGAGAGCGTGAGCAGCAAGCGGGACTGGCCGGCGTGCTCGGTCAGGCGGCCCACCCCGGCGAGCAACATCGGGCGACTGGTGATCGCTTCCAGGCGTGTCTTCGGATGCGCCAGGCGAACATACCAACTCCACCAGTTGTAGATCAGCGCCACCGCTCGCGCCGAGAGGTTGCAGCGCTCCAGGTCCTGCGTGGTGTAGCCGCCCCAGCCCCATTGATTCTTCAGTTCGTCGAAGCCATTTTCACAATCGGCCCGATCCCGGTAGAGTTGGCCCATGGCTTCTGTCGAGTAGTCCGCGTTCGTGACCAGGACGGCGTATTCCCAAAGTTTGGCCCTCTCCGAATGGTCGAGGAACTGCAACTCGGGCTGGGTGCTCTCGTTGCTCGCTTCGGCGACCAGGCTGGACTTGACGCGTCGCCGTAGCACCACAACCCGCCGCGCGCGAGTCCAGCCCGCCAATTGGAGTTCGGCTTCCACCGCGTCAAAACCCTGGCCGACACCCTGCCAGTCGCTGCGCCGCCAGAGCCGCTCGATCAGGCGCTTGACCCCAGCCGTTTGCTTGAGCTTGAAGAGATAGCGCTGCCCGATCTCTTCCATCGCGGCCATCATGCCTTCATTGCCGAAGGCGATGTCGCCGCGCACCAGGACGGGACGTTCCTCAACAGCGAGCCGTTCGAGCAGCAGGCGTAGCCGGGGCTGGCTATATTTCCCGGCAATGGCTTTGCCGCCTTGCACTTCCACATCAAGCACCAGACGCAGATTGCCGATCCAGTAGGTGTGCAGGGTATGACTGGGGCGTCCCGGTTTCGTGGGGTTGTATCCGACCTCGGCGCCCGCCTGGTGGCCGTAGAGCAATTTGATGGTGGTATCGACGTCGAGAATCCAGGGCTTACGGAGCGCTTCGCGGCTGCTCTCCGAAAGCGCCGTGTCCATCCATGCCGTACTCTTTGCCAGCTGCGCCGCCCGGGCAGCACGCTCTTCGGCGCTGTACGGCTTGGCTTGGTTCGGCGCCAGATGCGCCAGGGCGCGGCGCAGACTTTCATCGCTGATGATCTTGTTCATGCCGAGAATCTGCGGCGCGACCTCGTCGCCGCGTAGCCCGCTCACATGCGCATAGCGCCGCTGACCATCCAGTATCGACAACATCCACGTGCCGAGAACGTCGACCGCCTCGGGTGCGTTGGGGCTGCTGTATGCCATCGGACACCCCCCCAGCCAACGGGCGAATAGGCCCGAGACTTCGAGGAATTCGGCAAAGAACGGCAATTGCCCCAGGGCCGTGGCACTTCCCCCTTCGTCCCAGCGAACGTGGAATCGCCCACCAAGCGTCGCCACACGCATCTCCAGCGCCGTCTGCTCGATCTCTTGCAAGGCACCATCCACCGCCTTGACCAGCTCTTTTCGCTCGAAATCCAACTCACCCATTGGGTGACCCTCCCGGTTCGCCAGAAACCCTCACCAGCACTCAGTTTGCAGCAATTCTTGCTCTTTCAACTGAGGAAAATAGGCTCATAGGCGCGCAGTGGCTTTACCGCTCGATGAGTACGCGATGCGCTACCCCGAGCGAGATCTCGCCATGGCTCGGGCCTACCAGTCCGGTGCCTATACGATGGCGGAAATCGGCCGACATTACGCGGTGCACTACATGACCGTCAGCCGCGCCGTGCGCAAGTACGAACTGCAACAAAGAGTGACCGGGTAGGGCTCGACCGAGCTTCTCCGTTGGTGTTCGCACGGACAACGTCAAACCGTCGTCCCGCCGAACCGCCCACAGGCGATCGCCAGCCGACGCCGGCTTTAGATCAGGTGTATGCCAAGGCGCAGCGATGGGGTTGATGAACACCGCGCCATCGTTCGAGGCGGAGATGAGCTGGGCAGCCGACCAGGCGTACCATTGGGAGTCCGGGTCCGCCGCATCGATGATGACGTTGGTGTCGATGAGATAACTTCGCATCAGTCCTCACCCCGGGTTTCGCGCATGATTTCATCGGTGGTCATGCCGCAGCCCTTGAAAGCGCCACGCAGGCGCTCGACGAGTTGCTGGCCGCGTGTTCCTCCCTTGGGCATGAGCCGGACAACACCGTCCTTGAATTCAAACTCCACCTCCGTATTCGGCATCAGACCGGCCTGTTTGCGAATTTCAACGGGAATGGTCACCTGACCTTTGCTGGTGATGCGCATAGTTTTCCCCTTCGTAACTACTCAGTAGCCCCAGCCAAGGGCTGTGTAGGTCAAGCCAAACGAGGCTGAGGAGGCTGGCCCTGGAAAGTCAGCGTGAGGGCGTGAAAGAGATTGCTCCCTTGCTTGTGCAGGGTGGCAAGATAGGAACGGATCGTGCAAAAGGTATCGGCGCCGTTTCTGGTCCGGAAGCCGCCGGATATCTTCTGTTTGACCTTTGGCATGCGAACCGCTTGCTCGGCGAGGTTGTTGGAGAACGGGACGTTGGGATCAGAAGCGAAGCGCCAGACATCCTCGGCATAGGTGCGCAAGCGCCAGAGGAGGTTGGTCGCCTTGCTCTGTCGTGTTCGTCCGCGCTTCCCCGATTTTTGCACCGGCGGATTGAGGACCTCGCCTTCGCTGAGAATTTCGGTATATCGGTTACGCAACAGCGCAACGCGTTCGACGGGTAACGAACCGCCCGCCTGGTTCACCTCATGGCAGGCGGCCACCAGAAGTTCGATCAGGCGGCCTGCCCAAGCCTGCTGGAGTTCCTCGAAAAGGTAGGTCAATTCCCGCAGGTGATGGACATTGCACAGCCCGTGCTTGCACCGCAGATCGCGGTAAGGTTTCCAGCCGTCGTGGATCAGTGTGCCCAGAAAGCCGGGGAGAATCCCCAGCGCATCGAAGGCCAGTTTGCCCCGTTTCTCGTGACAGCCGACCCAGGTGAGCATCGCCGTCACCAGCGCGTGCATCCAGTGCAGCTGGCCGGCCACCCGCATCCCGGTTTCGTCCGCATGAGCGACCTCGGCCGTTTGGATGGCTTCACCCATCAAGGCCACGGTCGGCGCCAGGCGAACAGCCGCCTCTTCGCTGGCCGCCAGCACCGTGCCCTGCGCCATCGGCAGGCCGAAGAAGTCTCCCATCAACGCCGCCGTGCGTTGTACCGGCATCATGTGCTGGTGTGTCAAATGAACCACCGCGGCCAGGGCCGCCGGCCCGTATTGCACAGGCGCCACCACGTCAGCCGGAAACGTGCCACGGGAAATCCTGCCGCAGGCGCATCGGCTGGCAAGCACCTGGTGCTCAGTCACCTCGAAACCCAGCCGGGGAAGATCGAACACCTGACGGCTTTCAACCACTGTCGGTTCAGCCAGGACCGCACCGCAGTCAGCGCAATGCGATGGGGGCAGATGGGTTTCAATGTGATCTGCAACCGCCACTTTCTTCAGCGTGTGCCCACCATGCCCCTCCTGTCCGCCACTCGGGCGCTCTCCTCCCTTGCGCAGCGACTTGGGTTGGGGCTTGGCAAGCCCATCCGAGGACGGGGGCTTGCTCGAATTGCGGCTGTTTTGCGCAAGGCGCGCTGCCAGTTCATCTCCCTTCGCTTGCAGCGTGGTGACTTGAACCGTCAGCCTCCGCACCCACGACCACAGATCGCGGATCAGTTGATCTTTCTCGGCAACGCTCAGTCTGCTCAGGTCGGGAAGCTCATCCATGGCCTCAACATTAGCACAAACCGTGCACACCCGTGCCATGCTCCTGAGTAGTTACTCCCCTTCTTGCTGTAAGAAGTAAGAATAGCACGGCATTACGTCGGCGACCGCGTCGTGGAACGTCTACCGCCGGAGCATTCGCAGCCCGATCGCGCCGGCCGCTGGGATTCGCTCATCGTCGCGGCGGCGCTGGCCGCAGGCTGCGAAATCCTTTACTCCGAGGACATGCAGTACGGGCAGGTATTCATTGAGTTAAAGGGGCCAGGCTCCAACAGGGTGCCGTAGCCCTTGCGTTGTTGATGTGGGTGAAGTTCCAGGTCACCACGAAGTCCATTCCGTTGCGCGTCGCCATGGCAACGTGCAGGGCGTCTTCCGCGCACTCCGCTGGGATCGCCTTCTCCACAACCAGCAGCTCGGCCATTCGTCCCGCGTCGTCTCCGATGTGCAACACCGGCAGCCCGTGTATGGCGTCCAGCCGCTGTGCGGCGGCCACCTCGTCACCCTTGCTGGCCTCCAGCACCATCAGCGCCGACACGAAGCACTCGCAGTCGGTCAGTAGTCGATCCCATACCTCGCGGGCAAGCTCCTGCCGCGCCGCAATAATCAGGTCGCGGCTCGGCTTGGCCGTCAGATAGCTGATTACCGTCGTTTCGATGTAGACCCGCGGCTATTTCTCGTCGACCGATTTGCCGAGTGTCTCGGCAGCGGCCCTTCCGCCGGTTAGATGGTGCGGGTGCAGAACCCCATCGTCCATGACGAACGGAGCGAGCCGCAGCCGGACATTGCCCTCGTCAAACGCGCCAACCATGCCGACCGACAGCCGCCGACGCCCTCAAGTGGGTGGAAATGAAGTGAGATTGCGGCACAGGATCAGTGGTTCGGATTGCCGGATGGGCTTCTCAGCACCCTCGCATGGATTCGTGCAAGGACCGTAGGGTCTGTCCCGCCCCGCTACACGTCGGCTTTCCAGGCCCGTCAGAGCCCGCATCACTTGCGGAGGTGGCGTTGGATCTCCTATCCTCCTCCCTATCCTTGCTATCCTTTCGCCAATCTGGCGCAAACTACTTCGCAGGAGAAACCAGGCATGGGCTCCATGAGCGAACTGATGGACCGAGCACGACACCGCATCAGCGTCGACGAATATCACAAGATGGCCGACGCGGGTGTACTCAGCCACGAAGAGAGGGTGGAACTGATCGAGGGAGAGATCGTCGACATGGCCCCCATCGGTAGCCAACACGCCTACGTCGTCAACCAATTGGCACGCCTGTTCACGCTCGCTGCCGGCGAAGACGGTTTGGTCAGCACGCAAAACCCGATCCGCCTCAACGATCGCTGCGAACCGCAGCCCGATCTGGCCCTGCTCAAGCCCGGAGACTATATGGCGCACCTCCCCGGCCCAGCGGATGTCCTGTTGATCGTCGAGGTTGCCAGTTCATCTGTCGACTACGATCGCGGCGTGAAACTTGATCTGTACGCGCGCCACGGCATCCCGGAAGTCTGGCTACTCGATCTGACGGGCAATGAATTGCTTGTTTGCCGCGATCCGGAGGGTGGAAAGTATCTATCGATCGCCGGACCGTCGGCGGGAGAGTGTGTCAGGCCGGTGCTGCTGCCCAGGATTGCATGGAGGCTGGCAGAGAGGAAAACGTGGGCTGTCCCCTTTTAATTTTGTTGTAGCCTGTAGGATGTGCTGAGGTACGAAGCGCATCAATGCATCAATCGTGACCGAGATGCACTTCCCTTCGGTCAGCACATCCTACGGCCGGCTCCTAACGGCGACGTCTAGCGAAGCCGAGCAAGCCGAGGGAAGCGGAGACGAGCACCGCGGTGCCAGGCTCAGGCACTGCGGTGGAGATGTTGTCGAACACCCGCAGGTTGTCCAACTCGGCACCCCTTGTTCCCGAGCGGAAATCGAAGACTACACCCACTTCATTGAGTGTGGCGATCTGGACGTCAGTGATGGCATAATGCGGTGTTTGCAGAGGGCCACCGCCGAAATCATAGATACCGTAGACCTCGTTGGCCACGCCATCGACAACGATGCTCATCTTCACTGGGGTGCCGTAGCCGCCCACCACAATGAAGCTGTCGCCAGCATGGCCGGTAAGCGGAACTGCGTTAAAGTCCCAGCGACCACTGGAGATCAAGTTGGCTGTCCAGAAAACCCCACTTGCTGTGAAGGTCTGAATACTCGCATTGCCGAACCCAATCACCGTGTCGTGGACACGGGCCCCGGAACTTGCGTAGGCATCAACGGCAAGAGTCGTGATGCGGTTCGGGTCGAGGGCAAACCCCAGAGGACGGGCCGAGAAATTAAGCATACCGTTGTTGGAGGCTGCCAGCCCGTTCAAGACCTTAGTCGGCAGAAACGAACCGTTGCCAACACTCAGCGCGCTATTCACATAATCGGGCACCCAGCCGCCCTGACCGGTCAGGTTGCTGCCGACAGCATATGCCTCAAAATCTTCCTGAAACAAAACTGTGGCGGCGGCCGGAGCGGCGACAAACGCCGCTGCGATCGCCGAGGCAGCGACGGTCAAATCAATGGTATAGCACCGCCCACTCAGGAATCGGGCGCGCGACGTAAGGCGAGACGTTTGGCTGAACATGTCATGGCTCCTTGGTTGGGTATTGACCATCACACGAAAGCAAGAATTATGCCTTGAAATTTTACAATACATTAAACCAATGAGTTGCACGCCACGCCACGCCACGCCACGCCACGCAATGTAAAATTTTCCGACACCGTGTCAAGTAATGCCCGGCCATTTGGGCGGCTGAAACAAGGCCGGGGTCACAAACAAGGCCGGGGTCAGGCCGCAAGGCCGGGGTCAGGCCGCAAGGCCGGGGTCAGGCCGCAAGGCCGGGGTCAGGCCGCAAGGCCGGGGTCAGGCCGCAAGGCCGGGGTCAGGCCGCAAGGCCGGGGTCAGGCCGCAAGGCCGGGGTCAGGCCGCAAGGCCGGGGTCAGGCCGCAAGGCCGGGGTCAGGCCGCAAGGCCGGGGTCAGGCCGCAAGGCCGGGGCCACATCCAAGGCCGGGGTCACATCCAAGGCCGGGGTCAGGTCTAACATTACAACACAAGACGAATAGATGCTACGCTTGGCGTATGGCTAGACCGCTCAGGCTCGAATTCTCTGGGGGCGTTTATCATGTCACGTCGCGCGGGGATCGAAGGGAAGCGGTTTTCCTGAACGATGCGGACCGCATCGACTGGCTGGATGTGCTGGGCGTTGTTTGCGCTCGCTTCAACTGGGTCGTGCACGCCTTCTGTCAGATGACCAATCACTATCACCTGCTGCTGGAGACGCCGGATGGCAATTTGTCGCTCGGGATGCGGCATTTGAACGGCCTCTACACGCAGCGCTTCAACCGCCGCCACGGCCTGGTTGGGCACCTCTTTCAGGGGCGCTACCAGGCGATCCTGGTGCAGAAGGAAGTCTACCTGCTGGAGCTGACTCGTTATGTGGTCCTGAATCCGCTGCGCGCCCGGATGGTCGATTCGCTCGATGATTGGCCCTGGAGCAGCTTTCCGTTCGTTGTCGGCCGGGAAGCTCCGCCACCATGGCTGGATGTGGACTGGCTGCTACGGCAGTTTGCCCCGGAGCGCGACGGAGCTCGCCGCGCTTATGTGGGGTTTCTGCTGGCTGGCAGAGGTTTGCCGAGTCCCGTTCTGGAAGCCCGCCAGCAGTGGGTGCTGGGCGATCGCGCTTTCGTGGAACGGCATTGCCAGAAAGGCATTCCGGAGCCATTGCGCGAGGTCTCGAAGGCTCATCCTAAATTCCTCTGTTAACCCGCTGCAAGTGTGAGACTTGGGGGAGCCACCGGCGTAGGAGGAGATGCTTTCGGTCTAGCGTTGATGATTTTGTCGGCGATGTAGCGGACAAGCGCCGGCCAGCGGCCAGCTTTCGGCAACTGAGGCGCACTTGCCAGAACATGGTCAAGACCCTTGCGGACATTGACGATCATCGCCTTGATTTGGTCCCCCGCCGCATGGGAGAGCGTGAGCAGCAAGCGGGACTGGCCGGCGTGCTCGGTCAGGCGGCCCACCCCGGCGAGCAACATCGGGCGACTGGTGATCGCTTCCAGGCGTGTCTTCGGATGCGCCAGGCGAACATACCAACTCCACCAGTTGTAGATCAGCGCCACCGCTCGCGCCGAGAGGTTGCAGCGCTCCAGGTCCTGCGTGGTGTAGCCGCCCCAGCCCCATTGATTCTTCAGTTCGTCGAAGCCATTTTCACAATCGGCCCGATCCCGGTAGAGTTGGCCCATGGCTTCTGTCGAGTAGTCCGCGTTCGTGACCAGGACGGCGTATTCCCAAAGTTTGGCCCTCTCCGAATGGTCGAGGAACTGCAACTCGGGCTGGGTGCTCTCGTTGCTCGCTTCGGCGACCAGGCTGGACTTGACGCGTCGCCGTAGCACCACAACCCGCCGCGCGCGAGTCCAGCCCGCCAATTGGAGTTCGGCTTCCACCGCGTCAAAACCCTGGCCGACACCCTGCCAGTCGCTGCGCCGCCAGAGCCGCTCGATCAGGCGCTTGACCCCAGCCGTTTGCTTGAGCTTGAAGAGATAGCGCTGCCCGATCTCTTCCATCGCGGCCATCATGCCTTCATTGCCGAAGGCGATGTCGCCGCGCACCAGGACGGGACGTTCCTCAACAGCGAGCCGTTCGAGCAGCAGGCGTAGCCGGGGCTGGCTATATTTCCCGGCAATGGCTTTGCCGCCTTGCACTTCCACATCAAGCACCAGACGCAGATTGCCGATCCAGTAGGTGTGCAGGGTATGACTGGGGCGTCCCGGTTTCGTGGGGTTGTATCCGACCTCGGCGCCCGCCTGGTGGCCGTAGAGCAATTTGATGGTGGTATCGACGTCGAGAATCCAGGGCTTACGGAGCGCTTCGCGGCTGCTCTCCGAAAGCGCCGTGTCCATCCATGCCGTACTCTTTGCCAGCTGCGCCGCCCGGGCAGCACGCTCTTCGGCGCTGTACGGCTTGGCTTGGTTCGGCGCCAGATGCGCCAGGGCGCGGCGCAGACTTTCATCGCTGATGATCTTGTTCATGCCGAGAATCTGCGGCGCGACCTCGTCGCCGCGTAGCCCGCTCACATGCGCATAGCGCCGCTGACCATCCAGTATCGACAACATCCACGTGCCGAGAACGTCGACCGCCTCGGGTGCGTTGGGGCTGCTGTATGCCATCGGACACCCCCCCAGCCAACGGGCGAATAGGCCCGAGACTTCGAGGAATTCGGCAAAGAACGGCAATTGCCCCAGGGCCGTGGCACTTCCCCCTTCGTCCCAGCGAACGTGGAATCGCCCACCAAGCGTCGCCACACGCATCTCCAGCGCCGTCTGCTCGATCTCTTGCAAGGCACCATCCACCGCCTTGACCAGCTCTTTTCGCTCGAAATCCAACTCACCCATTGGGTGACCCTCCCGGTTCGCCAGAAACCCTCACCAGCACTCAGTTTGCAGCAATTCTTGCTCTTTCAACTGAGGAAAATAGGCTCATAGGCGCGCAGTGGCTTTACCGCTCGATGAGTACGCGATGCGCTACCCCGAGCGAGATCTCGCCATGGCTCGGGCCTACCAGTCCGGTGCCTATACGATGGCGGAAATCGGCCGACATTACGCGGTGCACTACATGACCGTCAGCCGCGCCGTGCGCAAGTACGAACTGCAACAAAGAGTGACCGGGTAGGGCTCGACCGAGCTTCTCCGTTGGTGTTCGCACGGACAACGTCAAACCGTCGTCCCGCCGAACCGCCCACAGGCGATCGCCAGCCGACGCCGGCTTTAGATCAGGTGTATGCCAAGGCGCAGCGCCAGGTCGACGAATCGATCCCGCTGCGGCGGACTCGCCAGCGGCGTCTCGTGCAGAAGGCGCCGGATCGGCAATCCGCGAGGTTCAAGGGGCCAGGCTCAAATAGTGTGCCGTAGCAAGAAATAAGGGGCCACGCTCGCTTTATCCAGCGAAAATCAGGTAAAGAAGTGGGCCTCTTGTTGTCTTTCGGCGCCAGGGGGATCAGCAGACAAAACACGCCTGCCCCTTTGATTTCCACTACGGCATCGAGTCGGGGGCGATCAAGCGTAGCTCGGGAAAGTAGCTGCGATAACGGCGGGCATCCCGGGTGAGCAAGGTCAGCCCGGCAACCTGGGCGTGGGCGCCAATGTAAAAGTCAGGCATCGGGGCGGTTTTGGTCCCGCCTGCACGGCGGTAGGCGACAAAAGCTCGCCCAGCGCGGAATGCCGCCTCCCAGGGAAGGTCGGCGCGCTCCAGCAGCATATCGGAGAGGATCGAGGCGATCTGCGACTCCGAATCGGCATAGCCGGCCAACTCCGCGTAGATGATGGGGTTGATGAACACCGCGCCATCGTTCGAGGCGGAGATGAGCTGGGCAGCCGACCAGGCGTACCATGGGGAGTCCGGGTCCGCCGCATCGATGATGACGTTGGTGTCGATGAGATAACTTCGCATCAGTCCTCACCCCGGGTTTCGCGCATGATTTCATCGGTGGTCATGCCGCAGCCCTTGAAAGCGCCACGCAGGCGCTCAACGAGTTGCTGGCCGCGTGTTCCTCCCTTGGGCATGAGCCGGACAACACCGTCCTTGAACTCGAACTCCACCTCCGTATTCGGCATAAGGCCGGCCTGTTTGCGAATTTCAACAGGAATGGTCACCTGACCTTTGCTGGTGATGCGCATAGTTTTCCCCCTTCTTGCTGTAAGAAGTAAGAATAGCACGGCATTACGTTGGTGACAGCATCGTGGAACGTCTACCGCCGGAGCATTCGCAGCCCGATCGCGCCGGCCACTGGGATTCGCTCATCGTCGCGGCGGCGCTGGCAGCAGGCTGCGAAATCCTTTACTCCGAGGACATGCGATACGGGCAGGTATTCATTGAGTTAAAGGGGCCAGGCTCGAATAGGGTGCCGTAGCCCTCGATCGGATGGCTCCAACGGGTCAATGGCGACGTCCAACATCCGCGGCGGGAGACTGACGACCGTATGGCCACAAGTCGCTTCGATCTTCTGAATGTCGGCGCAGATGGCGCGGAGCTCGAAATTGAACCTTCGCGCATGTTCAGCGCGACTTCCGAACTTCGTCAGCAGGGGATGAGCCGTATCGCCGCGCCGATGGTCGGGGGATGATTTCGTCGACCGTCCTCACCCTGGCGGTGATTCCGGCGAATGATGCGCTGGTCAAGGGGGGGCGGCTGCGGAACAGGCTTGCGTAGTTCGGGTTACGGGCACGGCAATGCCGCGGCAACCATGCCGACCGACTCCAGGCACCCGCCGTATCGTGTTGAACAGGTGGGAGCTGCGTTTGCTGGAGTACGGTTTCTTCTACAACCAAGGCGGTTTCCGGGAATCCAGATCCCTAAATTTCCCTTCCTTGCCGAACACGACTCGAACCGCTTTACCGAATACCATAGATCACTTCCACCCGGCGCATGATCTGGCGGCATTCCGTTGTTCTACAGGCTGGCATTGCTTCCCCTCGACCGGCGCTATAGCGACGCAAAGGATGAATCTGATTCTTGGGAACGCCGTAGGTGCGAAGGAGCTTGGCGACCGCTTCGATACGCCGCTCCGCTATCGCCAGATTATAGGAGGCACTGCCCAGGTCGTCCGTGTAACCGGCCAAGGTCACCACCTGCGCCGGATTAGCCTTCAAGCGCACTGCATGATGCCGCAGTTTGTCCTGCCCCGCCGTATCGATACGGGTTGCGCCCTTGGCGAAGTAAATGCTGTTAGCTTCCTCCAGGTCTGCAGAATCCGTTTCCTTGGTTGAGGGCGCATCCAATGGGGTATCTGGGGCTGAAGAAGCATCAAGCGACTGTTGCGGCATCGGCTCTGAGGGTGAGATGGCCACGGTACTGCATCCGATGAGCATTACGCCATAGAACAGCCGTATCAGGCTGGAGAGCCTGGACACGATCCGAGCAGGCCTCATTTCGGATCCGTCAGCATGTCTGCCAGCGGTATGCTGGCGAAGGCATCGTCTCGACCGGGCAGATGCCGTATCAACTCAAATAGATTGATATACAATGTTTGCAGGGCGACTTCCGGCATGGCGGCAAGCGCTTCGGGAAGGACGCCTTCTGCGGACCCTGGTAGCGCCGCGATGGCCTTCAAACCGTCGGGTGCGAGCTGGAGACCGACCCGGCGCTGATCTTCCTGCTTGCGCGTCTTGATCAGGCATCTTCGGACGACCAGTTTTTCAACCAGTTGACTACAGGTAGACTGGTGTATCCCCAAGCGTGCAGCGAGATCTGTCACGCCAAGCCCTGGGCAGCGATGCACTTCCTGCAGAATCCACATCTGTGAACCGGGAAGCCCACAACGATCTTCCACCTCACGGAAATACTGGCGCATCGTGCCGTAGATTACACGGAATTGTTGTAGAACCGCCAAGTGGACCGGCGGTGTGGCGACCGTCAAAAGAGGTGTCATCGGGCTTGAGGCATTGCTCTCATCGAGATAGAAAGACTATTATATTCACCATCAATGTAATTTCGATGGATTTTTTGTACCTGCACCTCTGGCGACGGCATAGCGCCAGGGCCACTGGTCACGTTTTTGTTGCCACTCAGAGCACCGATAAGGGTCCGCGACTCGATGTTCAATTCGATCCAGATTTTCGGCATGGCGCTTCTTGGCGGCCTGGGTGCGGGCGAGTTTTCGCGTCGTGCGCTGGCCTTACCACGAACCACCGGCTACGTCGTATTTGGATTGCTGGTCGGCCAGAGCGGACTGGCTTGGATAGCGCCTTATCACGTCGAGTCCAACCAGCTTTTCATCGATCTGGCATTGGGCCTGATTCTGTTCGAATTGGGCTATCAAGTTCCGCTGGTGGCTGTCAGCGAAGGATGGAACCGACTGAAATCGGGGTTATTGATCTCTCTGACCACCGGAGCCACCGTACTACTAGCGCTTCTGGCAATGGACTTCTCCGCCAGCTCCGCAGTGTTTGCGACAGCCCTTTGTCTGGCCACTTCGCCAGCGATCACGATTGCGACCTGCAGCGATGTGGGCGCCAGAGGAGAAAAAACCGGCTTGCTGTTCACCATGGTGGCAATTGATGGATGCATTGCCTTGGTTGTCTCTACCTGGTCAATGCCGCTTCTGGTCGAGGGTGGGGCGATTTACAGCCTTGCCGGTGCCTGGAGGGCGACGCAGGAAGTCGGTGGGGCCGTGATGCTTGGTGGTGCCTGCACTGCGCTCGTCCTGACCGGCGCTCAACTCCTGGGACGGCGTTCCGAACACCAGCACCTGTTGATTCTGGGAACCATCGTCCTGGGCGTTGGAACCGCGATCCACCTCGACATTTCCGCGTTTCTGCCCATGTTGCTATTCGGCTACCTGACGCGCGCCCTGGATCGAAACAAGCAGGTCGTTGCCATTCGGATTGCCAGTGATGCCCGGATTTTTCTCGTCGCCACGTTCGTTCTGGCCGGTGCCGCGCTCGACATTGGAGTTGTCGTGGAGAGCTGGCCGGACGCTGTCCTGGTGATCATCGCGCGCTTCGCCGGGCAACTCGCAGGCGTTCTCTTGAATCGCAATCGCCTCTGCTTGGGAACCGCATCTTCAATCTACCTGTCAATTGGTTTACAGCCGATGTCAAGCATTGCTTTGGTTCTTCTTGCCAACATGCAGACGCTCTACTCCGGGCTTGAGCCACGACTGACGGGCGCCTTGCTGGCGACGATTCTTCTCATGCAGTTGTTTGGCCCCTTGGCCACGCAGACGGCGATCAAGGGCTTCGGCGAAGCAACCTATCTGCAATCGGACGACCCGGCAGCAGTGAAGCCTGCCTCCAACAAAGGTTCCTGGGGAGACAAATCATGAGCAGACGCCCTTTACGTATCGGTCTCTCCGCGCGCATCTACCACCCAGTGGTCGGCGCCACGGGTTTGCAGTCGAAGTCCCTACAGTACCTCGAGCAATCGGTGGCGCACTGGGTGATGTCCCGCGAAGTGATGGTGTTCATGATCCCCGCGGTCAGTGGCGACGCCATGGTCCATCGCAGCAGCATCCGGCTCTCGGACTACCCGGAGTATCTCGATGGCCTGATTCTCCAGGGTGGAGCTGACCTCAGCCCACAAAGCTACGGGGAGGAGCCGTTGCACCCCGACTGGGCTGGCGACCGGGTGCGCGACGCCTACGAAATGGAACTTCTGCACGAATTCATGGAAGCCGGCAAGGCGGTCCTCGGCATCTGTCGCGGAGCTCAACTGATCAACGTGGCGCTTGGCGGGACACTCTATCAGGACATCGCGACACAGATCGAAGCGGCGGGCGAGCACGTCCATAGCGATTACGACCAGCACAGCCACGCGGTCGAGTGGGCTGCAAAGTCCGGCCTGGCAAAGCTTTATCCGGGCAAGACCGGCGGGCGGGTGGTGTCGATACATCATCAGGCGATCAGAGCATTGGGTCGGGACCTGCGGGTCGAAGCGCGCAGCACCGGAGACGGCCTGATCGAAGCCATTCGCCTGCAAGGCAGGCCGTATGTTCTTGGCCTGCAGTGGCACCCGGAGTTCCATCCCCCCGGCAGCGAGGATCTGTTGGACTGCACGCCAATCCTCGACGAGTTTCTCGCCTCCGCGCGCGGCCGACTCTGGTGAGCGGGACGAACCCATGCTGAACGGCATTCTGTCGCCGGCACGCACTGCGTGGGAAGGCCTGCAGGAACGCCTCTTCTTCCTGCCACCCTTCCCGGATGAACTCGATTCACTCGCCTTGTTCAGCATGCTGCTGGTCGTCGGTTTGCTGTTCGGCGAATGGTTGCGCGCCAAACTGGGCTGGCCGAAAGTCATCGGCTACGTCCTGGCAGGAACGTTGTTCGGCCCCTCCGTGCTCGGCTGGATCAGCATTGAGGCACTGGCCCAGATACGGCCAATGGCCGATGCAGCGCTCGGACTCCTGATGCTCGAGATCGGGCGACGCCTCGATCTGCGTTGGCTAGGTGAAAACCGCGATTTGCTGAGAGCCACGCTTGGCGAGATCACCCTGTCCTTCACGGCCATTTTCCTCTTCGCCTGGGGGGTGGTTGGTCTGATGGCGGCATGGGCGGCCGCTGCCGCAGCCGTAACCATGGCCTCGGCGCCGGCGGTTGTCCTGCTGACCGTCGAGGAATCGAACGCGCAGGGGCAGGTCAGCGAACGGATCATCCTGCACACGGCACTGAGCGCGGCCGCGTCATTCGTCGTGTTCGCCGTCGTCGTCGGCATCGTGCATGCGCAATACAGCGACGACTGGCTGAATGCCGTAGCCCATCCGCCATGGGTTGTGGTCGGTTCCGTAATGATCGCCTGGCTGATGGCGCTTCTCGCTCGTCTGGTCGCGGCACTATTGCGGAAGCGCTCCCTGGCGCAGGTCTTCATCCTCGTGGCCACTGCCCTGCTCGCCGTTGGCACCGCCCGCATGCTGGCGGTACCGGTTTTTCTGACGCTCTTCCTGATGGGGGTGATCCTGTCGTTCAGCGATCAGGAAAGAACGTTGAGCTATACCAACCTGCCGGAAGGACACTGGTTTCTGGCGATCATCCTCTTCGTCGTCGTCGGCGCCTCGCTGCCCTGGCAAGACTTCACCTGGCTGATCGGACTGCAGGCGGTTGGCCTGTTGATCGTTCGGGCCGTGGCCAAGGTGGCTGCCCTGGCGTGGGCGGGTGGTGGCCTGGGCGTTGCCAAGCGCGTGCTGGTTGGCATCGGCATTCAGCCGCTGTCGGCCACTGCCGTTTTCATGGCCTATGAAATCGCCGGACTCTACCCGGAAATCGGCCGTTCGTCGCTGTCATTGCCGCTGTTTGCGGCCGCCATCATGGAACTCGCCGGCCCTGCCCTCTGCCGTTTCGCCGTGGTGCGTGCCGGAGAGACCGCGGCGACCGACAACAGCAAGGAAGGAGTGGCATGAGCCAGCCAATCGCCGAATTCAAACAGAGCCAGCCACTGACCCTGGGGGTCGAGCTTGAGTTGCAGCTGGTTTCCGTGCGCGATTTTGATTTGACGCGTGGAGCGACAGATCTTCTCGGCAGCATGGACTACGATGGCCGCTTTGGTGAAATCAAGCTTGAAATTACCGAAAGCATGATCGAGGTCAGCACCCTGCCGCGACCACTCGTCGATAGCATTGCTGCCGATCTGGTCGGCCTCCGACAAGCGCTCGTCAGTCAGTGCGCGCGCAACCATATCGCCGTCTGCGGCGGCGGCACGCACCCTTTCCATCGCTGGGCGGAGCGCCGGATTTGTCCGGGTGATCGCTTCGATGAGATCTACCACCGTTATGGCTACCTGGCCAAGCAGTTCACGGTCTTTGGCCAGCACATTCACGTCGGCTGTACATCCGGTGACGAAGCGATCTGGATGACGCAGGCCCTGGGACCCTATGTGCCGATCTTCATTGCGCTGTCGGCGTCGTCACCGTTCGTCGATGGCGAAGACACCCTGTTCCAGTCCGCTCGTCTGAACGCCGTCTCGGCCTTCCCCTTGAGTGGGCAATGCCCGGCCTTGCGCGACTGGGCAGAGTTCATTGAACATTTTTCCTTTCTGCAGGCCTGTGGCATCGCTCGCAGCATCAAGGACCTTTACTGGGACATTCGTCCCAAACCCGAATTCGGGACCGTGGAAATCCGCGTTTGCGATACGCCACTGACGGTCGAGCGCGCCGCAACCCTGGCGGCCTTGGCGCAAAGCCTGGTACACCATCTCTTGCGAACTCGGCCCGAACTCGACACCCAGCGGCATCTGTATGTTGCCCGCTACAACAAGTTTCAGGCGTGCCGCTATGGTTTCGATGGGCAGATCTCGGATCCGACCGGCCCGCGGCAAGTCCCTCTCCGGCAGATCACCCGTGAACTGCTCGCCATGTTGGTCGAGGATGCCCGCGAACTTGGCTGTTCCGCATGGCTGCAACTGCTCGACGCCTCCCTGGCCGGAGAGATCTCCGATGCCAGCTGGTTGCGCCGGCGTCAGGCCGCCCATGGAAACCTGAACGATGTCGTCCGTGAGGCCACCATGCGCTTTCGCAATAAAGGGAGCACGCACTTTGCCGGGGCTCCACGATGAGGCACTGGCTGACCTTGCTGGTATTGATGGTGCCTTGGGCATGGACACTGCATGCGGCCGAGGAATGTGTCATCGAGCCGGTCACCAGGAGCACCAGGGATCCGGGCGCATGGATCGACCAGGACAACTGGTTGGCACCTGAAAATCTGCGCATCGGCTTGCAGTCATTCGGCCGCTTCATGCCTTCGCTGAAGATCAGGGCGACAGAAACCGCCCAGATGCTCCGCCCGGCTTCCCGACAGCTTGAACTCGACAAACTCAAGGCCCGCGACCCGCTCGATCAGCAACCGCGCGATGTCGGATTCCTGCTGGCCACGCGCTTGTACGCCGATGGTCTGTTGGTGCTGCGCGACGGCAAGGTGGCGAGCGAGCGCTACTGGAATGGGCTGGTAGCGCAGGACCAACGACTGCTGCTTGGCGGAACCCGACCAATCCTCTCCCTGATGGGTGCCATGGCTGTCGCCCAGGGCAAGCTCTCGCCGGACCGGTCGATCATTCGCTACATACCCGCCCTGAGTGGGCAGACGGGGTTGCGAAAGTTGTCGATTCGGCGCCTGCTTGAAGGAGAGAGCAGCTTCGATTGGTCGTCGAACGACGTCAGTGACTGGCTGGCGGCCGGTGGATGGAACACCGGCAACACGGCCGGAGGGATTCGCGCTTGGCTCAACCAACCGGGTCGTTGGGACAGGGACTTTTCCCCAAACCCGCAACTCGGCGAAGTCGGACCTGACAGCGACCTGCTCGTCTGGGCACTCGCGGAAGCCTACCGGGTTCCGCTCACGCGGACCTTTTGCCAGGAACTGTTCGAAAAACTCCGACCCGAGAGCGCAGCCCTCTGGCTCTCCGACTCGCAGGGAACGGAACTGTCCGCTGGATTGGCGCTCTCGCTACGCGATTTTGCCCGTCTGGGGCAACTGCTGATCGACGCGAGGAACAGCAATCGACGCCACAAGGTCCCGAACTGGTTCATCGAAACGCTGACAGCCTCCGCCGGGCTGCGCATAGCGAATTCTCCGGATCTTGCTGGCCTCAGAAAGGGAAGCGAGTACCGCTATGGTTTTGTGCATCTTGGTGGAGCACCGAACCGCATCGCTATTCTGGGTCCCTACGGCAACAGCCTTTACGTTGATTTCGATCGCCGACTGGTGATCGCCATTTTTGCCGCCTATCCGAGAAAACACAGCGCCGGCATGCGGGCGACACTTGAGCAGGTCTGGGATATGCTGGGTTCGGCAACACAGCCCAGCGGCAAACGTTAATGTGAAAGTCGCGTTAGCGACTCACGAATCTCCCCTCCCCACTTGCGGGGGCGAAGGCGGTGTTTCGCGGAGCACTGCTCCGCGCCGCCGTAGCCGGCCCGCGATGCAGCGCGGGCCGTGGGAGGGGTCGGGGGAGAGGGAAACGGTCATGACTTTCATGATCAGGGGAATCTTGCAAAGTCATGACCGTTAGAGCCGGAGGTGAGGCGACACTCGGCGAACGCTCTTCTGGCTCATCAGGCACCTCAGCCAAGGAACAGACATTCACCGATGGTAAGGGGCCACGGGCAGCGGGCAGCGCTGGATCTTGACGAATTTCTCCTCGCGTGCTGGCTAGACGCCACGACAGATTGGGGAGAGTGAAACGGGCCAGACTCAACAGGTGATGAGCCGCATCGCGACGCCGATGGTCTGGAGATGATTTCGTCGACCGTCCTCACGCTGGCGGTGATTCGGCGATCTATGCGCTGCTCCAGGAGGGGCGGCTGCGGCACGAGCTTGAGTAATTCTGCTTTGCCACATTGTCAACGACGGGTCGTGCCAGGTGGAGGCCGGGCGCCACGAGGCAGAAGCCCAGGCGGCGCCCGTATTTGATATGCGCCCGACGCGATGCAGCCACGTGCGGACGGGATTCACCTGCGCCATCGATCCAGCTCAGGCCTCGGCCGGCAAACCTTGGTCGACCGGCATTTCCGGCAGCGCCAGCAGCGCCTTGCGAAGCAGATCACGATTGGGACGAACACCACACCCGAAAACCGAGAAAGTCGAAACGGAGGTCCGGAGGGACGCGGAAACGAGCGGCGGAGCGCGCAAAGGCAACCACATCGTTCCAGGAACCACCGCGCACCACCCGGGCCTCCGTATTCTCTCGAGCGCCGGCAGCACACGTCTGTTCACTGCCGTCAAAGCGCTCGCGCCAGACCGAGCAGGTCCATTCCCAGACGTTGCCCGAGGTATCGTGGACGCCAAACGCATTGGCGGCAAAACTGCCCACCGGCGCCGACTGGTCGCCATCCCAGGAGCTGCCACAGCCTCTGCAATTGGCCATCACCTCTTCCCTGCCGCTGCTCATGCGGCGCACCTCGTCGCCCCAGGGATAGGTGGTGTGGGTCTTCGCGCGGGCGGCATGTTCCCATTCGGCCTCGGTCGGCAGGCGGCACTCGCGCCCGATGCGCCCGCCGAGCCAACGGGTGTAGTCCGAAGCAGCGCTCCAGTCCACGTTCACCACTGGCCGCTTGCCGCGCCCGCCCTTGGCAGCAGTCGGATAGTGCGCCAGCCGGCGATCTGCGGTCCGCTGCTGCTCCCAGACGTAGTAGTCGAACTGTTCATAGGTCACTTCGTACTTGCCCAGGCTGAAACCGCTGGTGATCTCGACGCGTCTTCCGGGAACTCCGAGGTACATCATGGTCGTTTCCGGAATCCCCTTCACAAATTCCTCGTCCTGCTCTCCGATGTCCACGCTACCCGCAGGGATGTCCACCAGCTCGGGAAGCGGCGCGTATCCCAGGCGATAGCGTTGCTGCATCAGCATCGAGTCGAGCGGCAGGTCGTTGCGGCGCGTCCAGAGGTACGATTCACCGACGAAGCTGAGCAGCAAAGCCAGCAAAGCGACTTGCACGCGCGCATTCCAGCGACTCGCCGCGAGAAAGCGCCCTTCGTCACTACCGCTGACGACGCGCAAGCGCCGATACAGGCCGAGGTCCCGCCAGCCGGCGAGATTGCGCCAGCGAGCGAAGATACCGCCGCTCTTGAGCCACTGCTCGGTCTGGAACCCGAGCTGCCGACGGTGAATGTCGCGGTCGCGGTTGGCCTCGATGTAGTCGTAGAGCGTTGGCCAGTAGCCGATGCGCTTGCCGCTCGTCGCGTCCTTGCCACGGGCGCGGATCAGCGTTTCGTGAATCAGGTCGACATAGCGCTGCTTTCCGACCAGGCTGGTGGTGATCAGCCGCAAGGCGCCTTGCCCGCCAGCGCTCGGGACGCCGGGCTGCCGCTCGCCCGAGAGCAGTTGCAGCACGCGCTCGCCGATCTCGTCCCGGCCATTGCCGGCAACCAGGATGGCCTCTTCACGCGTGATGCGCTGGCGCGTGTGGCGGCCTTCGTCGTTGATCCGGGTCAGGCGCAGCAGCAGTTCGAGCGCTGCCCGCCGGCCCTGCGCAACGTCCGCCTCGATCCGTGCCAGCAACTCGTCGGCCTGCGTGCTCAATATGCCGACGATGCCGTTTTCGTCGCGGTAACATTGGCCGCTGAGGCGATTTCCGTCGCGCCGCTGCCATAGCGTGAATAAAGCGTTCTCGACCAGCGGCAAGGCGCCCATTTCGTCGCGCGCGTCGTCGAGGATCGCGGTGGCGACTTCGCGCACATCGAGGCCGGCGAGAGCGGCCGGCTGCTCGATGACTTCGCGCAGGCCGTTCTCCGAGATCGTCGGCAGAAAGTAGCGCCTGCAGTGGCTGTTGTAGATCGCCCGCAGGCGCGGCAACTGTTCAAAGCGGTCGAGGAAATCGGCACGAACGGTACTGATCAGAAACAGCGGACACTCCGGGTCGTGCAGCGCCTGCGCCAGCAAGGCATCGAACTGCTTGCGCGGCGCGTCGCCGGCAAAGGTGAACAGTTCCTCGAACTGGTCGACGATCAACAGAAAGGCCGTCCGTTCCTGCTTGAGATCGCGCAGCCGGCTGGCGAGCGCGCGTTCGTTCCGCTCGAAGCGCTGCTGCAGGCGAAGAACATCTCGTTGCGCCGGCTCGGCGATCAGCGCGTGTTCGAGCACATCGGCGAGCTTCGCCAGCGGGTCGAGGCCAGGCATCATCGGGCCGAGGAGCCGCCAGTGTTCGAAGCCGGTGCGAGCCCACAGCGCACCGCGCTCGATCATGGGCAGCATGCCGGCATTGACCAAGGACGACTTGCCGGCGCCGCTGTTGCCTTCGATCTGCAGCCAGCGCTGGTAGCCGGCGCCGGCGCTGCCCTGCAGTCGTTCCGGATTGGCTTCGCGCTGGTCACCGAGGCAGGCAAGTGCCTCCAGCGTCTCCATCCGCCGCCCGAAGAACAAGCGGGCATCGACTCGCGCGAAGGCACGGAGTCCCAGGAAGGGGCAGCCGTCGAACGTCTCGCGGTAATCGGGCAGCGTGGCACCGCTCGTGATCGCTGCCAGCAAGGCTTCCGGCAAGGGCTCGTCCGCCGACCAGCGAGCGGCCTGGAACAGGGCGAGAAAAGGCGGCAGGTCGCCGTGCTCGGCGCCTTCGAGGAATAGCGGAAAAATCGGCAACCGTTGCGCGCCATCAGCCGGCGACAGGTGCCGCGACAAGGCGACCTCGACTTCGGCGCCTACCCAGCGCTGCACGCCATCGCGGCCGACCAGCAACACGAAAGCCGAGCAGCCGAGCAGCGCTTTTTGCAGGCTGGTGAGCCAGCGATCGCCGCAGCGGATCGAGTCCTCATCGCGAAAGACCGGAAAACCCGCCTGCTCCAGCGCCGATCGCAGCGCGATGCACGCCACCCGGTCGCTGCGGCTATAGCTGAGAAAGATCTCTCCGGTCGGAAGCGTTGCAGGCGGGGGCATGGAAAAGACGGCGGTCGGTATGGTCCGCGCAGTGTAACGCAATCGAGCGACCGCAAGAGACGACGCGTAAGGCAGCGGGTGCGAACGAAAGTATTGGGCGGGGCGCTTCGGTTTTAAAGTGAAAAAGCACGCTTCCTCGACTTTCAATCGCACCCTTCTCGCAGGGTGTGATTGAAAGTGTTGGTCGCAGTCCCTTGTTCAATGGAGATGCGTTGACATCGGTGAACACCCCTCGCCCCTTGCTGGGGAGGGGTGTATATCGGTCCCTCCCAACACATTCATTCACACCCCTCGGCAGTCATTCCACAGCCACTGTCAGCATGCCCAGCACTCTGGCAGACCTTTGCAGGCGGATGTCGAAACAGGCAAAGTGCAACTCCTCCAGCCGCTGGTTGCAAAATGCGCGCAGCGGCGAGTTGAACGCTGTCGTAGCCACGCAGGGCAAAGGTGTCGGCGTATTCGCCTGCCAGTTCGACCAGAGACAATGAAAAGGGGCCAAGCTCGAATAGTGTGCCGTAACCTTTGATCGGATGGCTCCAACGGGTCAATGGCGACGTTCAACATCCGCAGCGGGAGACTGACGACCGTATGGCCACAAGTCGCCTTGATCTTCTGAATGTCGGCGCAGATGGCACGGAGGTCAAGCACCGGTTCCGAGGTGATGAGCCGCATTGCCGCGCGATGGTCGAGGGGATGATTTCGTCGACCGATTTGCCGAGTGTCTCGGCAGCGGCCCTTCCGCCAGTTATATGGTGCGGGTGCAGAACCCCATCGTCCTTGACGAACGGAGCGAACCTCAGCCGGACATTACCCTCGTCAAACGCGCCAACCATGCCGACCGACACCCGCTGACGTCCTGTTGATCGTCGAGGTTTCCGACACCACCCTCGATTACGACCGCGATGTCAAGCTTTCGCTCTATGCGCGCCACGGCATTCCCGAGGTCTGGCTGTGTGATGTCAAGGCCGGCGGACTGGCGGTCTTTCGCGAACCCATCGAGGGGCAATACCGCCTGATGCACAAGCCGACGACCTCCGAAACAGTAGCACCGCTGTGGGTGCCTGTGGTCCGAGTTGCAGTGGCGGACGTTCTGGCGTGAAGGAAATGACGAGGCGTTGGGGGAGCGAAAGCGAAAAAGACAAGGCTTGAGGAAATGGTCCGGCGGAAGGTGGCGTCCGGCCTCTACGCCTTCTCGAGCGATGTGGTCCGCGAGGCGTTGCGCCTATCAGTCTCGATCAAGGGTGAATCCTATCGCCACAACAAGGCTCGAGAACGTGCCGAGCAGCGCGTTCGAAGTCACAAGACGGAAGCTGAATGTCCCACATCAGTTCCATCAAAAAATGGCGCTGGCGACTCGTCCGATCAGCAAACCGGCGACGATCAGGCAGAGAACGGCAAAGCTCTGCTGCAGGCGCCTGCCGGCGAAGCGCGCGGCAAGCGTATGGCCGAGCAGCAGACCAGCGATCGCGCCACCGCCGAAAGGCAGCGCCAGGGGCCAGACGATGCTGCCGCCCGCCGCGGCCGCCGCGATGCCACCGACCGAAACCAGCGTCATGACGCCGAGGGAGGTGGCGATGACGCTCGCGGCCGACAGATCGGAGTAGCGGGTAAGCGCGGGAACGATGACGAAGCCACCGCCGACGCCCAGCAGACCGCTGAGCAGACCGCTCAGCAGGCCGGTTCCGCCAAGCGCGCGGGCACAAGACAGGTTCCAGTCGAATCGTCCGACATCCGGGTTGAGCCGGCACGGTTGGGACTCGCTGGTCGACGCGCCAACCTCCTGCCGTGGGCGCGCGCGCCACAGCGCTCGCCAGCCCGTCCAGCCGAGCAGCAGGGCAAAGGCCAGCGTCAGTGGCTGATTCGGGATGTGCCGGGCGAGAAAGACTCCTGCCGGCACCGTGAGCAGCCCACAGGCGCCGATCAGTGCAGCGGCGCGGTAGCGCAGGATCCCCTGGCGCAGGCCGAGCAGGGAGCCGAGCCCGGCGGCCAGGCCGACCGCCAGCAGGCCGATCGGACCGGCCTGCTGAATGGGCAGACCTAGCCCGAAGACCAGCAGCGGTACGCCAATGATGCCACCACCGGCGCCGGTCAGGGCGAGGATCAGCCCGACAGCGGCACCGAGCAGCGGGGCCATGATTGCCGGATCGCTCAGCATCGGCATCGTCGGCTCAGATCGTGTTGAGCGGAATCTTGAGGTAGCGCGTCCCGTTCTCCTCCGGTTCGGGCAACCTGCCGCAGCGCATGTTTACCTGCACGGCGGGAAGCAGCAGTACCGGCACCGCCAGCGTCGCATCGCGGCGCCGCCGCAGGTCAACGAATTCCTCCTCGCTGACACCGTCATGCACGTGAATGTTGCTGCGGCGCTGTTCGCCCACGGTGCTGACGAAGGAGTGTGGCCGCTCGCCCGGCGGGTAGTCGTGGCAGAGATAGAGTCGGGTGCTTGCCGGCAGGGCGAGCAGGCGGCGCAGCGAACGATAGAGGGTGCGCGCGTCGCCACCGGGGAAGTCGCAACGGGCGGTGCCGGTATCGGGCATGAACAGCGTGTCGCCGACGAACACCGCCTGCTCGTCACCCTCGGTGAACAGGTAACTGACGCAAGCGGGGGTGTGGCCAGGGGTGTGCATGACCGTGATGCTCAGGCTGCCGACCGTGATCGTCTCGCCATCGGCAAGGAGATGGTCGAACTGGCTGCCGTCGGTGGCGAAGCCCGATCCGGCGTTGAAAAGCCTGCCGAATACGCCCTGCACGACAGTCACCTGCCGGCCGATCGCTGTCCGGCCGCCGAGCTTTTCCTGGAGGTAGGAGGCTGCCGAGAGGTGATCGGCGTGGACGTGCGTCTCGAGAATCCACTCGACGCAGGCACCGGTCTCGGCGACGCGGCTGATCAGCCGGTCAGCATTGTTGGTGCCGATTCGTCCCGCCTGCGGGTTGTAATCGAGCACGCTGTCGACGACGACGCAGCGCGTTCGGTCAGTATCGAAGACGAGGTAGCTGTTGCTGCCCGTCGCCGGATCAAAGAAAGCTTCAATGTGCATCGCGATATCCCCTGATGAGCGACTGTCCGCCGTGCAACCACCGCTGCACGGGTGTTGCGGCGGCCAGCCCAAACAATATGTTGACATACATAATACTATACAACATAATATTGTCAAGCATAACTTAGTGAGGGAATCGCGCCATGGACACCACCACCCTTGATATCGAGTCGATGCGCGCCGCGGCTGGCCGGGCGACGGCGGTCCTCGGCGTGCTGGCCAACACCAACCGCCTGCTGCTGATGTGCCAGCTCAGTCAGGGCGAGAAGTGCGTCGGCGAACTCGAGGAACTGCTCGACCTCCACCAGCCGACCTTGTCGCAGCAACTTGGCGTTCTGCGCAGCGAAGGACTGGTAAACACGCGGCGTGACGGCAAGAAGATCTACTACTCGGTCGCCGACGCACGGGTGCTTGCCCTGCTTGCCACCCTCTATGAAATGTACTGCCCGCAAGCGGGGGGCGAGAACCCATGATCACCATCGACTGGCTGCATTTCACACCCGCCAGCGCCTTTGCCGGTGGCCTGCTGATCGGCCTCGCGGCGGCGCTGCTGATTCTTCTCGAAGGACGCATCGCCGGCATCAGCGGTATCGTCGGCGGCTTGCTGCAACCGCTCAGGAAAGGCGACGTCGCCTGGCGGGCAGCGTTTGCGCTCGGGCTGGTGGCAGCGCCGCTGCTTTACCAGGCGCTCGCCGAGTTGCCACAGAGCCGCATCGATACCGGTTGGGCAACGCTCATCGTCGCCGGCGCGCTGGTCGGCTTCGGCAGCCGGCTCGGTTCGGGCTGCACCAGCGGCCATGGCGTCTGCGGGCTGTCGCGCCGCTCGCCACGCTCGCTGGTCGCCACCCTCGTCTTCATGAGCGCCGGCTTCGCGACCGTCTTCGCCAGCCGCCATCTTTTCGCCTAGGAGCCTCGCGTGAGCGTGCTGATTTCACTGCTGATCGGTCTCGTCTTCGGCTGCGGCCTGCTCGTCTCCGGCATGAGCAACCCGGCCAAGGTGCTCGCTTTTCTTGATCTCGCCGGCGACTGGGATCCCTCTCTGGCACTGGTCATGGCCGGGGCGATCGCCGTCGGCCTGCTGGCCTTCCGCATCGCCGGGCAGCGGCAGACCTCGCTGCGCGGCAAGCCGCTGCAGATGCCGACTGCCCGGCAGATCGACCGCCGGCTGCTGGCCGGCAGCGCCCTGTTCGGCATCGGCTGGGGTCTGGCGGGAATCTGCCCCGGGCCGGCTCTCGTCCTGCTCGGTAGCGGCAGCGCCAAGGGCTTCGTCTTCGTCCTCGCCATGCTCGCCGGCATGGCCATCTTCACCGTTTTCGAGCGCCTGTCGCGCGTGCGCCAGGTGCAGTCTGACCCGGGCAAGTGATCCGCGGTCCATCTTTATCAGGAGAATTCAATGTATTCGGTCGATGTCGATGATTCGAAAGTGATTACCGTGCGCGGCGGCAAGCATCAGGTGAGCTACGCCGTCGATGGGTCGCTGATGAATCCGCTGGAAGCCTTCTACGCTGTGCTGGCGAGCTGCGCGGCGGTCTATGCCAAGAAGGAGTGCAAGGCAATGGGTGTAACTGCGGCGGGAATCAGGATCGGCTGCAAGCCCTTCGCCGGCCACGGTGGGCCACTGACGCTGGCCCGCTTCCGCACCGAAGTCAGCTTTCCCGAGCACTTTTCCGAGGAACAGCGGGAACGCGTTCTCCTGGCGATCAACGATTGTGCCGTGAAGAAGATCGTCCAGAGGGGCGCAGAGATTGCCTTCTCGGTCAGCGAAACGCCCGCCACTGTCTCCTGAACAAGCCGAGGAACCTCCCCATGAAATCAACCATCAGCATCGCCCTGCTCGTCTGCACCGTGCCCGTTTGCGCCCAGGATCTGGCTGCGCTCAGCGCCGAAACCAGGAGCACGGTCCTGCCCGTCATCCCCCAGGTCATCGCCAAGATGCAGGAAGCGGTGGCCACCGAGGGAGTCGCCGGCGCGATTCCCGTCTGCAAGGACCTGGCACCGCAACTGATCGGCAAGAAACGCGCCGAAACTGCTTGGGACATCCGGCGCGTCAGCCTGAAAACCCGTAACGCCGAGCGCGGTACGCCGGATGCCTGGGAAGCCGCGCAGCTCACCGAATTCGATCGCCGCGCCGCGAGCGGCGAAAAGCCGGAAACCATCGAGAAAAGCGAGATTGTCACCGTCAATGGTCGTCCGGTGCTGCGCTACATGAAAGCGCTGCCAGTCAGTGAGGTCTGCCTCGGCTGCCACGGTCCAGCTGAAGGACTCGATGCCGACCTGCGGCGGACGCTCGCCGACCACTATCCGAACGACCGCGCCACCGGTTACGAAAAGGGCCAGATCCGCGGTGCGCTGACGGTCAAACGCCCACTCTGAACGAAGGCGTCGATCGCTGCCGTCTTGATCTCATATATCCAGCGACCGCCGTCGCGCTCGAGTTCGATCTCCAGCACCTGCACGGAATAGCTGCGTTCGACGCGCTCGATAATCGCCCGTAGCGGGAGAAACTCGCCCGCTTCGAGCGCTTGGCGAGCGCGATCGTAGCCGCGTCCGTCGTCGGCCCAACCGCCAGCGGGCCAGGCCAACACTGAAGCGGCAGCGAGCTGAATCAGCCAAAACCGCATGCCGCTGGTCATGCAGGGCCTCCGGCTCACTGCGCTCTGGCGCCGCCCATGCCCCCCATGCCCGGGCCAGGGCCTCTGCCTTCCGTCCGCTGGTGGGCGGCAAACTCGGTGGGGCTGATCGAGCCATCGCCGTCCCTGTCGATCTCGGCAAACGACGGGGCACCGGCCATCCCGCGCATTGGCCGGCCGGCACGCTGCGCCTGTCGTTCGCTGCGCGTCGCGTGGAACTCCTGCTGGGTAATCTTGCCGTCGCCATTACGATCGAAATCGGCAAACGTCGGCCTGGCCATTCCCGGCCCGGCGGGCGGGCGACTGCCCGGGCTCGCCGTGCCTGGCGAGGTGGTCGCCCGATTGTCGGGCGGAGGATCGGCGGCAGCCGCCAGGCCGCCGGCCAGGCATAGGGTTGTGGCCCACAAACAGACAGTTTTCTTCAGCATCGCTCTATCTCCTCGAGCAAATCGGTCACCGCGGAGAGCAGGGGCGCGCCGCAGAACCGCAGTTCCTCTTTATACGCTTCAAGGGCTGAACGCAACATGAACAGGCGGTTCAGTGACGATTTGGCAAAGTGGCGCAAAATCGTTGCCAAAAGGAAACCCTCATGAACTCCCCACAGGCCAGCTTGTTGGCCCAGGTGATCAGGTTGGCGCTCGCCGCGATACCGGCCGGTGCCGCCGCACGTGACGAACTGCTGGCCGGCGATGCCCTGAAGGCGGAAAAGAATGACCCGGCGTTTGCCGGATTCTCTGCCGCCCTCGGCGAAATCTTTCACCGCAAGTCTTGTGCCGGCGACAAACCGGGTACCCCGGCGTGTACGAGCCGCCACCTTGAAGATTTGCACGCGGCCATCCGAACGCCGGCCGGGAAGGCGATCGACACCGTTGCCGTATCGGTCAGCCCGACGCGCTTGGTCGATCCGGCGTGAATCCAGAAATAGGTTCAGGCGCAACGGCAAGGACGTACTCGGACGTGAATGCAGGCGCAGGAATAGGGCAACTGCTTGAGCCACATGCTCAGTCGCTGAGTGAACGAGCACCACCTGCTCCGGGAGAAACCGACGACCATCCCCTATCGACCGTTCGCCTTCGTCCTCATTGCCTTTGCCTTTATTGCCTTGGCCTTTTCACTCTGGCCTTCGCGGCGCAGCTCTTCGAGCGGGCGCAAGCGGGCGGCAGCCACGTCTTCCCGCCGGTGTCGGATCCCGTCGTCAGGGAAGAAGTGGCAGCTGCCACCTCGCTTACGCGCCGTCGATGTTGCCAGCCAGATCCTGGCCAAGGCAAGGCCAACCACCACGGCGCCGAACGCGGTTACCACGATGATTGGCCTGCCCGTCCGCCCGCTTTCCAGCCGTCCTGCCCTGGGCAAAGGTCCGGCCTTTATACGATGAAAACGGGACTTGCCCTAGCAGCCTGTCGGACTTGGAGCCCGGGAAACCGACAAATTTTACTTTTCGGCATGAAAAAGGCCGGAATTTGTCGATTTTCCGGCCTTTTTGAGGTTTTTTCCTCGTTTTTCTCTACTGCGGGCGCAACTTGGCCATGCGCTTCAAATTCCACGCCAGGCAGACCAGCGTCCATTCCCCGGTGACCTTCTGCCAACCCCGCAAGGAAAACTGGCGAAAGCCCATGACCGACTTGATGATGCCGAAGACCGGCTCGACGGTCTGCTTGCGCAACGCATAGAGCGCTCGCCCCGCTCTGGTCTTCAAACGATGCGACATGGCCTGCACGGGTGTCGCATGCTCCGGTAGCGCGGCCGGTTCGCTATGCCGCTCCCGCCAGTCAGGATGGTGCTCGTCGCGCGCCACCGCGATCAAGGGGACGATGCCGGCCGCCTCGCACGCCTTGATGTTCTTCTCGCTGTAGAAGCCCGTGTCGGCGATCATCCCGTGCACGGAACCCAGCCCATCGGCCTGCGCCTGGAGCGTCGCCAGCATCGGCTCGACCTGCTCCTTGTCGTTGGGGGCTTGCGTCACGCCGACCGCCACCACCAGCAGGGTCGCGGGATCAACCGCCGCCTGGGCGTTGTACGCCTGCTCGAAGCCGCCACCGGCCACCGGCATGATGCGCGATTCTTCGTCGGTCAGATTGATCTGGTCACTGTCCCGTACGCCGGGCTCGGGGGCTTTGGGCACTCTGCCCCCCCACTTCCTGCCGGTCTCTTCTTCTTTCGCCTTGCGCCGCGCCATCTTCTCGTCGTACTGCGCCTTCTCTCGCTGATAGCGCTCCTCGGCCCGCGCCGCAATCTTCGCCTTGGCCGCCGCCATCGCCACCAGCCGATCTTCGCGGCGCTTGATTTCTTCCGGCAGGCTGACGCCGTCCGGAACCTCCGCCTGATCCGCCTGTTCGGCCAGCGCGAACAGTTCCTGCACCTCCGCCTTGAGTTGCGCTTCCAGCTTTTCGATGTGGCCGTGCGAAAGCGCACGGTGGCGGGAGGCGTTGGCCTGAATCTTCGTGCCGTCAAGACAGACATTGCCCAGTTTCAGCAGCTTCATCTCCCGGGCCATCTCCAGAACCTGCACGAACAAGTCGCTCAGTTCCTCCAGAAAACGCCGGCGGAACGTCGCCAGGCTGTCGTGATCGGGATGGCTGCCGGCGGCAATGTAGCGAAAGGCGACCGAATCGTAGGTCGCCTGCTCCAGCCTGCGGCTGGAGAAAATACCCGTCGCGTAGCCATAGACCAGAATGGCCAGCAGCGTCGCCGGATGGTACGCCTTCGATCCCCGTCCAGCGTACTGCCGCGTCAGCTTCGACAAATCAAGCGAGTCGATCACCTCCACAATGAATCGCGCCAAATGATCCTCGTTCAACCAATCGTCGAGTGACGGCGGCAGCAGGTAGTCGGTCTTGCGATCGGTGACGATGAAATGGGACATGCCGGACCTCCGTTCCTGGAACAGCTATGATTGTAGCATATTCAGCGGGCGGCAAGGGTAAAGTCCGACAGGCTGCTAGGGGTGGCGTCGCTTAACAGGTGAAGTCAGGTGAAGTTCCCGCCCGGCATCCTCGTTCTCTTCTCCTGTGACGGCGGCCTTCCGCGCGGTGACGCCGGGTGCACGGGATGGCTGGCCGAGGTCGCGACAGCGGGCCCCGGCGATCAGGTGGCGGGCGTGCTCAACGAGTCATCATAACTCGTGGGATCGTCCGACAGAACTTGCGCAGCCGACAAGTCATCGGCCAGCGCAAGGCGGACGACGGCTTCGAAGTAACGCGCTCCGATGAGCAGGGCGGCTTCATCGAAATCGAACTGCGGGCTGTGCAGCGGCACGTTCGCCGCGTTCGGAGCCCGCGCTCCAAAGCGTACGAAGCAGCCGGGAACCTCCTTGAGGTAAAGCGAAAAGTCCTCTGCACCCATGCTCGGCAACTCGTAAGTCAACACCCGCCCTGCGCCGACGACACGCGCGGCCGCGCGACGAGCGAGTTCGGTTTCGCGCGGCGTATTGATCACTGGCGGATATGGTTCCGACAGTTCGAGTTCGATTCGGGTATGGTATGCCTCCCCCAGGGCGCGACACATTCGTTCCATCCCGGCAATCAATCGTAACCGGGTCCCGCTTTGTGTCGTACGGATCGTTCCCTCCAGCAACGCCTCGTGCGCGATCACGTTGCGGGCGGTGCCCGCTTGCAGCGTCCCGATGGTAACCACCGATGGATCGAGCGGGTTGGCCTCGCGCGACACGAGAGTCTGCAGCCCACCGACCAGCGCGGCACTGGCGACCAATGCGTCGGTCGCCTCGTGCGGCCTGGCACCGTGACCTCCGCGGCCGAACACACGGATACGGAAGCTGTCTGCCTGGGCGCAAACCGGCCCCGGTACAGCCATGATCTGCCCAGTGGAGTAGAGATTGGTCAGGTGCCCCCCAAAGATCATGGCCACGCCGGCGAGGGCGCCGGCGTCGATCATCACCTGCGCGCCTAGACCGCCTTCTTCGGCAGGCTGGAAGATCAGGACCACGTCGCCCTGCGGGAGCGGATCCTGCAACAGCGCTGCGGCGCCCAATACCATGGCCATATGTCCGTCATGCCCGCAGGCGTGCATCTTGCCTCTGTGGCGAGATGCAAACGGCAGGCCGGTCTGCTCGGCAATCGGCAACGCATCAAGTTCAGCGCGGAGCGCGACCCGTGTTCCTTCTGTTCGCACGCCACGCAGGCGGGCGACGATGCCGCCACCCACGCCTCCATACTCGTAGGGTATTCCCAGGCGCTGGAGTTCGGCGATCACAAAGCGGGCGGTTTTCCGTTCTTCATAGCCAATTTCCGGACACTGGTGCAGCGAGCGACGCCAGCGCACCAACTGCCGCATGATGCGTTTGCTTTCCATCAGGCTACGTCGGTTGCGAGATCATGGAAGCGTGGCCAGAGAAGCGCGGAGGTTGCGTGGCATGCAAGTCGCGAGCAACTCATGAATCTCCCCTCCTCCCTGACGGGAATGCAGGCGGAGTTTCGCGGAGCACCGCTCCGCGCCTCCACAGCCGGCCGGCGATGCAGCGCCAATCGTGGAAGGGGTTGGGGGGTGAAATGAGGAATTCGCAGAGCATGCTCTGCGCCCATCGAACGATCCGGCCTGCAAGGAGGGGGAAACGGTCATGACTTTCATCATCGGGGGACTTGCAAAGTCATGGCCGGGGGGTGTTGTTCGACACCCTTCGGACGCTCCTTGCCCAGCTTCAGAATATGCGTGCTGCCCATAACGCCTTGCGCCCACGCAGTGCGACCAGCCCGCCCAGACCAGCCGCCAGCAATGGCAAGGTCGCCGGTTCGGGAATCTCTGCGGTGATGCGAATTCTGTCCAGACCGACTGCGGTGTTGGTCTGCCCGTTGCCGTTGCTATCCTCGTTAAGCCGGAACTGGAGTTGGTATTGCCCAGGACTGAGCGTGGCTGGATTGAGATCGACGAATACGTCGAAGAACGAACTGATGAATGTGCCGGCGCCGAAGTCGACCGGACTGCTGAGCGTTTGAACATTGACCGTATCGCCTGGCCCGGTCAACCTTACCCGCAAAAAATCGGTGCGATTGGTCGCGGTATCGACGCCATTAAAGGCAACACGGTAACGAATTTGAATCCCCAATGCCCCGACCGGAATCTCGAATGGAAAGCGAATTCCGGTGTCCTCGTTCAGCCCGCTAGGGTTGCCGCCGATCGGTCCCGAGTCGTCGCCCAGCACCAGAAAATTGCTGCCAAAGAAATTGTGGAATCCATTGTTGCCGCCGAGCATGTTGATTGGGTCGTCGACCCGGCGCACGTTCGGGGAGCCAAGGAGGACTGTTGTACCCGCTGGCAACTGTCCCGGATCATTGGCCAGAATGTCGGCGACGGTGCGCACGTCACCTGGCGCATTGAGCCCGGTAGTGTCATTAAAATTATCCCTGAGCAGGGTGATGATCCCGGCGGATGCGAGGCTGCATTCCAGAAGCAAACCGCAACCCAAGACGATTGCAGAAACCGATCTACTGATACTGTTGGCCATCTCATCCTCCTGTCGAGATCCCTCAAAGCCCGAGCAATTCCTATATCCTACTCCGCTCTATAGCGCATTGCAGCGCGAATGGAAAATGTAAACGAAAACGACTGTCTTTACTCATGCTGCCCGCGCCGAGGGGTGTAGAGCCGAAAGTGTTGGACGAAGGAGCCGAAGCGCTGTTTTCAGCAGGCCCAAGGGACGCAACCAGGCCGTTCCGGGCTCCAGAGGATCACGACCAACCGAGGCGTCCACCACTTTCGATCGCACCCTTACACCCTTACACCCTTATAGTGACTCGGCGTACGGTGCCAACAACTGACGAGGGCGAGGATTGCGCTAACGAGTGGAACGCCAGCGCGCACGACCAGGAGGTACGGCCATCGCGGCTGGTCGCCATCGCCAGCGCCTGCGCACGTCTGCATCATCACCGTCTGCAGCAGGGCTGTCTTTACGGCAAGCACCTCTTCGTCGGACGGCGGGCGGAACCCGGCTTCCTCTATGCGGGGAGCGACGTCCGTTTCGACGACCTCGAAAAACTTTGCCGCGGCGCCAGTCGCGAGCGCAACGGCGCATAGGATTTAGACCAACTCATGCGTCACTGCCCCGGCTGGAGCGAAGACGACCGCAGTGTGTTTCTCGCCGCCTATCGTCGGCAGAGAGCAACTCTGGCCGAATGAGCGGCATCGCGCGACCTGCTTCAGCAACGCCACTCAGGCGTCCAGTAGAACTGCAGACCAGACGCAGCAGTGGGCGTAGCAATGGGCCGTAGTGAAGGTAGTCAGTCCCGGCGGGTGGGCTGCGGCGGGCCGCGCGGCGCGCGCCAGCAGGGCGGCGGGCTGTTCGTCGCAGGGAGTGAACGTGTCGCCGACGAAGACGGGAACGTCGTCGGGCAGCAGCACCCGGCCGAACGCGGCGTGCAAGCCGTCAGGCAAGGCAGACCGCAATCAGGAGGGCGACGAGCTTGACCGCGGCGATGAGCCGGCGCAGGGCGGACACTGATCGCGGGCATTGTAACGCGCCGGACCCCGTTCCGCGGTAACATCGCCGCGTGAATCCCCCCACAACCCGCCGGCGAGGCCACAATGTCATGCTCTGCGGAGCCCTGGCCCTGGCAGGCTGGGCGCCTGTTGGGGCGTGGCTCGCGGAGCGGGTCGACGTTCCGTCATTCCGCCAGGCCGAGGAGTTCAAGCGCGCAGCTGCCCTGGAGCCGGTCGCGGCCGCGCTGGACTTCCTCAACCGCCTGGCAACCGCATCGCCGCCGATACGAGTCCGGCTGCCGGTGTCGATCGCGCTCGACGAGTATCGCCTGTCTATCGTGGACGCGCGCCTCGGTCCGTCGGGCGCCGCCGCCGCGACCCGATTGCAGCTCGACGACGGGAAGATGGGAGTAGCGCTCGCAGACCGGGCCCGCGACCTCTGCGCGGCGGGCCGCCGCTGCGTCGTGCGGCTGATCGGCTACTGGCGCGGAACGGTCGACGACGTCGGCCACCTCGACGTGAGACGCATAGACGGCCTGGTGCCAGACGCGGCGGCCGCCGCCGTCGAGGTCGAGTCCCGGTAGGCGGGCCTTCCCCGTGCCGACCAGCCCCCGGCTCACCGCCATTCAGCGGAACCTGAGGATCGCGAAGCTTGCCAGCGAGGATCCCCGCACGCGCTGTCACGCGGCGCTCGACCTGTGCCACGCCGCGTGGGCCGGAACCGACATCGCCCCGGCCTTGCCGGCGCTGGCACTGGTCGCGGCGCGGCCGCACACCACGGACCTCGACGCCATGTGGGCGCAGCACGCACTCGAAGCCGCGGCCTTCGCCGGCGCGGACCTCACACCGGCCCTGCCCGTGTTGCTGGCGAAGATCCGCGAAAGAGTGAACCAGTACGCGGCTGCGGCGCTCCGCACCTGGGCGTCGCGGTCCTTCGACGCGGCGGCCGTCGTCCTGCGCGAGGTGCGGACGGCGGTCCCCCGGCCGTTGGGGAGAACTCGAGAGCTCGTCGACGAGCTCGAGTTCCTCTCGTCGCACCACGTGTCCGATGCGGAAGTCTGCTGGACGACGGACCGCAAGCGCGGCGTCCGCGCGCGGGCAGGACGGTTGTACTGGCGGTCGTCCCATGGATGGGATCTCGAGCAGTCCTGCCCGGACTTCGCCCGGCACGGCGTACCGCGCGAGCACCTGAAGTACTGGACCGGCAGCTGGCGGGTTCCGTTGCACCTGCAGAATACCGTGCGGGCGTGGCTGGAACTGCCGGCGATCGCCGAGACCGAGCAGGATCGCGCCCTCAAGGCTGTCGAGCGGGCGCTCGACGACCTGGCGGCCGCGCGCTTCGGGACCGAGCCGGATCACTGTGGGCTGTGCGCCGAGCTGGGGCCTTCGGTCGGCGGATCGCCCCTGAAGGGGTACTCGCTGCCGGCGGCGGCGGCTCGCCTGAAACCCGTGACCACCGTCGACACGCGCGGCGGCCTCTACCGGTGTCCCTCGTGCGGCACGCTGTACGAACGCCGGTACGAACACGACTACGAGCCGTTCGAGGAGGAGACCGACTGGGAAGGACTCTCACGTGTGACGCTCGACGAGGTGCGCCGGCTGACGATGTGCGAGGTGTTCGGTTCGGCGACGGAATGAAGCGCGGCCGCCTAGCACCCGGCGAGGCCGGGCATCAGCCACACCGCCACGCACCCGATACCCGTCAGGATGAAGGCTGCACCGGCCGCCTTGTACGCATAACCGATGGAGACGACGCGCCGACCCTTAAGCCGGATGCCGCGCACCACGTAGAAGTACGGCCCGAGACCTCCGGGCCGTGCAGCCACCAGGCCGCGCCGAAGGCGGCCAGACCCAGGCCGGCCTGGAGAGCGGCATACGCGAGCCGCTCGGCTCGCGTCGAGGCGGCCGCGAGGCCGACGAGCGCCAGGACGCCCAGCAGCACCGTCAGGCGGAGGGGCCTTCTCTGCGGCGAAGTGGTCATGGCGGGTATGAGCCCCGCAGGAGGACCGATGATGCGTTCCCGCCCCTGCTGCTTCACGCCGGCCCTCGTTGCGGCAGCCCTCGTCGCCACCATTGCGTCTGCCTTTGCCTCGCCGCCCGGGCGCGAAGACGCGCCGCGTCACGAGCAGGCCGCCAGGCCCGATCCTGCGTACGCGAAACCCATCGAGAGAGTCTGGGTCTATGCGAAGGACCCCGGCGGCGGCGTGCCCTTCGAGGCCATCTATGACGGCAGAACGGTCACGTTCGGGCCCGACGCGGCCCACGCCTTCCAGCTCGGCCAGTCGCGGATCGCGCTGAAAAGAACTTGGGAGCTGCGCGGCGCGGAGGGAGACACGTTCCGCGTGCGCACCGAGTACGGCCCGGGCCGGCGCAACGACCTGACCCTCAAGCTCCGGCGCGACGCACGCGGCGCCGTGGTCGGGATGAAGATTCGAGAAGGAAACGGCAGCACCGGAGCGCGGTACTACGTGCCTCGTCCGTCCTGAGCATGGACCCCATCGAGTTCCTCCGGGCGCACCCGCCGTTCGACCGGCTGCACTCCGGCATACGGCGGGAGCTAGAGTAGGGCCTCGAAATCAACTTGATGACACGCCCTAGACGAAGCCGAAGACGACTTCGTGGAACGGGTGAAGGTCGAAGCACTTGCTCGTACCGATCGCCGTCCGTGCTGCGTGCTTCTGTTGCCCGAGCAAGCACTGGAATGAGTACCCTGAAACGTCGCATGGCACGACTGGAAGACGTGCTGCTGCCGAAGCCCCGACAACCTGTGTGCATGCTGAGCGAGCGACGCCCCGGCCGAGGAATGGGCAGAATACCGGCGGCAGGTCGATTAAGCGGAAGCTGGTGGAGATTTCCTCATCCTGCTGGTGCCGATGAAGCCGACCGAAAGCCCGAAAACCGAGAAGGGTGTGACCTACTGTGGTAGGAACTGGACGCCCTAGCGCTGAAGGCGTCGATGCTTCCGTCCAAGCTCGGCCACAAGAGTGCGCTGGATGACGTGATGAAGAGTTTGTTGGGTACGGTGTTCGGGCCGGTGGCTCAGGCCAAGCTTTAGGCGTCCGATCAGGTACCACACGAAGTCTGGCGGTTGCCACCGAGCCGGGTCTTAGCCTGACGTTGATTCGGATTGCCCGGATTTGGCTAAATAGTGGCTACACGACAGACAGAAAACAAAAATGCCACCCTCTAGAGCGGCCTAACTGCTTGATTCATTTGGCTCCCCGACCTGGGCTCGAACCAGGGACCTACGGATTAACAGTCCGACGCTCTACCGACTGAGCTATCGAGGAACATGCAGGCGGGCAGTTTAGCCACTAGCAGTGGGTTCGTCAACATTCACTCGGCTTTTTTCGAGGGTAATTTGTTCTTTTTGAGAGATCGTCATTCGGGAGCGGGCCGGAATCCAGATTCGTCAATCCAATCAGGCTGCTAACCCTGACCCTCCTTTGAGTGACCGACTCGATGCTCGCTTAACCCCGCCGGAAAAACTTAAAATCAATGGGTTACGGGCAGAACAAATTTATCCTGGACCTTTTTCGAGGATCTCTTTTCATCATGAGAAAAGACCTTCGCAGCCGAGCAGGCGTTCGGCCGCCAGCAAAGATTCCAATGCCCCAAGGCCAACCGCAGCACGCGCAACGACGACTGGGTATAGCGAGGGGAAAGTCCGACAGGCTTCTAGCGGCGGCTGGCGGTGCCGGTCATCGGTACGAAGCGCACCGGCAGGATGGCTTCACGCTGCAGCGCCTTTCCCCGTTTCCGCAGCAGATACAGGTTCTGATCATCGAGTTCTCCGACCGGAATGACCATGCGGCCGCCCTCCTTGAGCTGGTCGATCAGCGGCTGTGGGACGTGATCGGGGGCGCAGGTGACGATGATGGCGTCGAAAGGCGCCGCCTCCGGCCAGCCCAGGTAACCATCGCCGTGTCGCACGCTGACATTGCCGTAGCCGAGCCGGGCCAGATCGCCCTGTGCCCGGACGGCCAATGGCTCGACGATTTCGATGCTGTACACGGCACTCACCAGACCTGCCAGAATTGCCGCCTGGTAACCCGAGCCAGTTCCGATCTCCAGCACACGCTCGTTTGCTTGCGGTTCCAGCTTCTCTGTCATGAAGGCAACCACGTAGGGCTGCGAGATGGTCTGAGCATAGCCGATCGGCAGCGGTCGGTCGTCATACGCGTAGCGCCTGAACTGGGCCGGAACGAACTCATGCCGCGGCACCGTGGCCATCGCCTCGAGCACCGCGGGATTGCTGATGCCGCGCGTGCTGGCGCTCAATTGCTCTGCGACCATGCGCATTCGCGCGCGATTGTAGTCCATGTCGGCAGCTCCGGCAGCGTGGGTTACTAACAGTAGAGTGGACAAGAGTGCCCGCCACGGCGCCGCGAAACGTCGCCGCTGCTTTGGCGCTTGCCGAGGCATCGCTGCTGGGTCCGGCGCGGGTGGATGCGTTTTTTCGGACATCACGATCTCCCAAGAACTGTACAGGCGACACAGGACGATCCGCAGCGGGCTGCAATAAACACCCCCCGACAACACACCCGACGCTCGGCACTGACGAGCCGGCGATTACGGCCTGTCACCTGATCTGAGTATAGGTTCTCGGCAAGGCTTATGTCATCATTCATCTTCCGCAGTACCGGCAGGCTTCGCAAACTGTCCGGATTCTTTCACCCGCGCTGCCACGGCGGCACCGTTTCCGAGTTCCATCGATGGTTCCCCCTGTTCCTGGCGCAGGCACGCGCCTTGGCGGTTTCGTCTGTATCGTCGCTTCGGCGGCCGGTTTTGGAGCCATGCCGATCTTCGCCAAGCTGGCTTACGCCGAGAGTGTCGATCTGCCAAGCATGTTGTTCCTGCGTTTTGCGCTGGCCGGCCTGATGATGGCCTTGCTGATGCGCGTACGCGGGATGGTGTGGCCACGCGGCCGCAATCTGCTGCTGCTGGTGGCGATGGGAGGGATCGGCTACGTCGCTCAGTCGTTCTGCTACTTCGCCGCCCTGCAGTATGCGACAGCCAGCCTGACGGCGCTGCTGCTTTACCTCTATCCGGCGATCGTCACTGTGCTGTCGGCACTGCTGGCGCAGCGGCGACTGTCGCCACTGCGCCTGTTGGCGGTGGCGGCGGCGCTGTTCGGTACTGGTCTTGCCGTCGGCGGCAGCCTCGCCGGCAGTGTTCTTGGCATTTTGCTCGGAATCGGGGCGGCTTTGATCTACTCGGTCTATATCCTGGTCGGCGAGCGCGTTACACCGCTGGTCGGAGCGATGCCGGCAGCAACGGTGATCATGCTCTCGGCAGCGTTGGTGTTCGGGCTGATCGTGCTGTCGCGCGGCGCAGCTTTCCCGGCCTCGCCGGCGGCCTGGGCGGCCATCGGCGGCATCGCGCTGTTCTCGACAGTGGTGGCGATGATCACCTTCTTTGCCGGCATGGCGCGGCTGGGTGCAGCCGATGCGGCGACGCTGTCGACGCTCGAACCGGTGGTCACTGTGATTCTGGCAGCGATATTTCTTGGCGAGGCGATCGGCAGCTGGCAGATCGCCGGTGGTGCGATCATCCTCGCCGCAGTCGTCGTGCTGGCGCGCTCGAGCGCCCAGCAGCGCTAGCGGCCCTGGCCAGCGGTGTCCGCCGGGCTGGCGAGGAAGCTCAGGAGCTGTTCGACGACTGCTTGCGGCTGTTCGTTCATCATGGCGTGCCCGCAGTCGGGAATCTCGGCGCGCAGCACCTGGCGTAGGGCCGATTGCAGCGCCGGCAGGTTGCGGCGTGGTGTCATGCGGTCGCGGCAGGCAACCAGCAACAGTGTCGGGCATGAAACCTGGGCTGCGGCTTCGAGACCGCGCGCATAGTTGTTGCAATTGGCGAGGTCGATCGCCAGCGTGCCCGGCGGACTTCGGCGCATGATCGCCAGAGTCACGCCGGGCCCCCAGATGCCGTGGCCAGTGCCGCCGGAAAGCTGGAACTGCCGGGTCAGCGAATACTCGTTGATCATTCGAAGGACGCTGTCGGGATGGGTTGCGGCGCGTCCCAGCAAGGCCTCGGCCACCGGCATCGGCGCTGAGGAGCCGAGCAGCGCCAGCCGGTGCACGCGTTGCGGATGGCGTGCGGCACACTCGAGCGCAATCAGTGAGCCCATCGAATGACCGACCAGGATGGCCTGTTCGACAGCCGCGACATCGAGCAGCCGCGGCAGCCAGTCGGCGAGTGCCTCGATGCTGCGCAAGGGCGGTCCGCTGGAGAGGCCGTGCCCAGGCAGGTCGGGAACGAGAACCGCGCAGCCGGCAGCGGCCAGACCGCCGGCAACCTGCTGCCATGCATCGCGATCATTGGCGGCCCCGTGGATCAGCAGCAGCGGCGGCCAGCGCGAGCACGCCGGATCGAATCGCTGGCCGCCAGTGCCCAGGCGGCAGCGCTGGCCAGAGACGGTCAGTTGCATACGCGCCTTGTCAGCATGGTGGACCGTCGGATCAGGCCCGGTCTTCCGGCTCACTCAGGTGCTCGAGAAGCGCGATGCGATCCTTGAGCAGCAGCTTGCGTTTCTTGAGACGTCGAACCAGAAGGTCGTCGGGTGGCGGGTTCTGCATCAGGTGATCGATCACCTGGCCGAGATCGTGATGTTCGATCCGCAATTCTTGCAGGGTGGCGCGGTTTGCAGCGATCTGTTCTTGGGTCAGCATGATTGGCGATATCCCCAGGTTGTGAGTCGGATGAACCGGTCAAGGCTTGCCACGCCCAGTGGACGAGCATGCCAGAAACGACGGTGAGCCAGTTATCCTGCACGCCCGCCAGGCGATCACGGATGTGCGATGGCGGCGACGAAAAGGCTTGACCTGGAAGCTATGGTAGGCGCGCTAACGACAAAAAACAACGGCGGCGCGATGATTGCCGCCCTCAAAAAACTCGCCGCGCGCCTTGGGACTTGCAGCCTGAGGTACTTTTGCGAATAGAATAGAGGATGCATTTGTAACTTTGAGACACCGCCGGGAGGAGGCAGATGGTTTACCACATTATCGTTTCGTTTGGGCGGGAAAGGCAGTACGAGTTCAAGTTCTCCCATACCGAACTTGCCGTCGGTTCTCCCGAAGAAGCGCGCCGCTGGTTTGACAAAGAATTTGCCGACCTTGAATGTGAACCCAGCAATCCGATGGGCAAGGTATTGATCATTGACAAGATTCTCAATGTCGCCCGGTACGGTGGCGAGCGGCGCTTCATCGACGGCAAGGACTGGGCGACCCGTTTTGCCCGTTACACCGCGCTGGCCCTGGGGCGCGATACCGTGCGTATCGATGTCGCCGCTTTCAATATCGGCTACTGATTTCGTCTTGCAGTTGCCGGAAGGGACTCGCAACTACATTACCCCAGGCGGACACGCGCGCATCCGCGCGGAACTCGAGCGGTTGTTGCGCGTCGATCGCCCGCAGGTCGTGTCCGTCGTGCAATGGGCGGCAGCGAATGGCGACCGATCCGAGAATGCTGATTACATTTATGGCAAGCGGAGGCTGCGCGAGATTGATCGGCGCATCCGCTTTCTGACCAAACGCCTTGATCTGGCCGAGATTGTCGATCCACTGACGCGGGCAAACACCGATCAGGTTTTCTTTGGTGCGACGGTGACCATCTGTGACCAGCAGGGACTTGAAAGCACTTACCAGATCGTCGGCGTCGACGAAACCGATTTCGCGCGCGGACGCATCAGCTGGGTGTCGCCATTGGCACGCGCGCTGCTCAAGTCACGGACGGGCGATACGGTCCGTTTTCAGAGCCCGGCCGGCTGGCGCGAGGTCGAAGTGCTCTGCGTCGAATATCTGGGCATCGAAAGTTGAAGTGCTCAGGGATCGATTCCCTGAGCATCGACGACTGACCGACCCTGGCGGCGACGGTGATCTTGCCGCCAGGGCTTGAAATCGCAGGCTCCGTCCCCATTTGTTGCTGCATTGCGCTTGCCTGGCGCTGCCAGCCATTCTTTTTCAACGTTTTTCACGGAGTCTCGCATGGGTGCACAGAAGGAAACCCTCGGTTTTCAGGCAGAAGTCAAACAACTGCTGAATTTGATGATTCATTCGTTGTACAGCAACAAGGAGATCTTTCTACGCGAGCTGATCTCCAACGCTTCCGACGCCTGCGACAGGCTGCGCTTCGAGGCCTTGAACAATGCCGGCCTTTACGGTGACGACAGCGATCTGAAGATCCGAGTCTCTTTTGACAAGGACGGACGGACACTCAGCATCTCCGACAACGGCATCGGTCTGTCGCGCGAAGAAGCGGTAGAGCACCTCGGAACAATCGCCAAATCGGGAACGCGCGAGTTCTTTGCGGCACTGACTGGCGATCAGGCCAGGGACGCGCATCTGATCGGCCAGTTTGGCGTCGGTTTCTATTCGTCGTATATCGTTGCCGACAAGGTCACGGTGCTTTCCCGCCGTGCCGGCCTCGAAGCCAATCAGGCAATCCGATGGGAATCGTCGGGAGAGGGCGATTTCACGATCGAGGTGATCGAACGGGCGCAGCGCGGCACTGAAGTGACCCTGCACCTGCGTGAAGGCGAGGACGAGTTCCTGTCGAACTGGAAAGTGCGCGAGATCATCCGCAAGTATTCCGACCACATCACCTTGCCGATCGTGATGAAGAAGGAGGAATGGAACGAGGAAAAGAAGGCGCAGGTCGTCACTGACCAAGACGAAACCGTGAACCAGGCCTCAGCCTTGTGGACTCGCCCCAAATCGGAGATCAGCGACGAGCAGTACAAGGAGTTCTACAAGCATGTCGCGCATGATTTCGAAGATCCGCTGGCGCATGTGCACGCCCGTGTCGAAGGCAAGCAGGAATACACGCAACTCCTGTACATCCCGTCGCGCGCGCCCTTCGACCTCTTCGAGCGTACCGCCCGCCATGGCATCAAGCTCTATGTGCGTCGCGTCTTCATCATGGACGACGCCGAGCAGCTGATGCCGCTTTACCTGCGCTTCGTACGCGGGATCGTCGACTCCAACGATCTGCCGCTCAACGTCTCACGTGAAATCCTGCAACAGTCACGCGACATGGAGAGCATTCGTGGTGGCTGCGTGAAGAAGGTCCTCGGCCTGCTCGAAAGCCTTGCCGACAGTGAAGAGGAGGCCGACAAGGAAAAGTACGCAAAATTCTGGAAGGAATTCGGCCGCGTGCTCAAGGAAGGTGTCGGCGAGGATTTCACCAACAAGGATCGCGTCGCCAAACTGCTGCGCTTCGCCTCGACACATGCCGATACGCCGGACGAGAACGTCTCGCTCGCCGCTTACGTGTCGCGGATGAAGGATGGCCAGGAGAAGATCTACTACGTCACCGCGGAAACCTTCACCGCCGCCCGGCACAGCCCGCACCTCGAGATTTTCCGCAAGAAAGGCATCGAAGTGCTCCTGCTCTCCGACCGCGTCGATGAATGGGTCACCGGTCATCTCACCGAGTTTGACGGCAAACCGCTGCAATCGGTGGCCAAGGGCGGGCTCGATCTCGGCAAGCTCGAGGATGTGGCCGAGAAGGAAGAGGCCGAGAAGGCTGCCGACGAGTACAAGGAACTGCTCGGGAAGATCAAGACGACCCTGGGTGACAAGGTGAAGGACGTTCGCGCCACGCATCGCCTGACCGATTCGCCTTCGTGCCTGGTGGCCGATCAGTACGACCTCGGCGGCAATCTGCAGCGCATCCTCAAGGCCGCCGGCCAGCAGGCGCCGGCGAGCAAGCCGATCCTGGAAATCAACCCGAAGCATCCGGCGGTACAGCGTCTGAAATACGAAGAGACCCGTTTCGACGACTGGGCCAATCTGCTGCTTGAGCAGGCGACGCTCGCTGAAGGCGGTTCGCTCGATGACCCGGCCGGTTTCGTCAAGCGCATCAACGACCTGATGCTCGCTCTCTCGCTGGGCAGCGGCCGTTGATCACCGGCGGCGGGCCGGCGCTATTGCATGGTCTGCCGCCGATTCTCGATGCCGGCGTGGGGAGCCTGATTCTCGGCAGTTTCCCTTCGCCGGCCTCGCTGGCGGCAGCGCATTACTATGCGCACCGCCAGAATCAGTTCTGGCGCCTGCTCGGTGCCCTTCTCGCCGAGCCCTTGCCCGAACTCGATTACGCCGACAAGCAGCGGCGTCTGCTCAAGCATGGCATCGGGGTCTGGGATGTCTATCGCCAGTGCCGGCGCGAGGGCGCACTTGACACCGCGATCCAGTCGCCGGTGCTCAACGATTTTGCAGGATTGCGTCGCGATGCGCCAGCCTTGCGGCGCGTCTTCTTCAACGGCCAGACCGCCGGCAGATGTGCCGTCTGGTTTCAGCAGCAGGGCTACGAAACCTGCGTCCTGCCTTCGACCAGTCCGGCGTATACCCTGGCTTTTGAGCGAAAACTCGCGCTCTGGCGAGCGGCGGGGATTGGCGTGCCGTCAGGAAACCAACTAACGGCCATGACTATTCCAGACACCCTTGATCATGAAAGTCATGACCGTTTCCCTCCTCTCCCGCGAGTCGAAAGGGAAGGTTCGTGAGTTCGCTGACGCGACTTTCGCATTAACACACCGCCCGGCTGCCGGCATTGAGCCACGGGGGCACTGTCCGGTATAGTGCCTGATGCTCGAACATCCACATGGAACACTGAAATGTCCCAAGCGTCCCAAGCTGTGGTCAACACCGTCCATGAACATCGCCTGACGCTGGCGGAAGTCCTCAAATGGTTGCTTGAGGATGGCCTGGTCAGCGCGCCCGACGCCGATAATCTGGTGAAGGAGAGTCGCCTCAAGCGTCTGGCGGCGCATCCTCTGGTGATCATTGCCGATCAGAAGTGGAAGACGCAGAAAGAGCCGCATCGGCCATTGACTCTCGAAGAACTCGGCGAGTGGCTGGCGCGCAGGGTCGGCCTCGAGTACCAGCACATCGACCCGCTGAAGGTCGATTTCACGGCGGTGACGGAGGTCATGTCGAGTGCCTATGCGACGCGCTATGGCATGCTGCCGATTCAGGTGACGACACGTGAAGTCGTGGTGGCGACGACCGAGCCTTTCCTGCGGGACTGGGAGAAGGAGATCAAGGCGATCGTCAAGAAGGAAATCCGCCGGGTGATTGCCAACCCGGTCGACGTCGCGCGCTATCTGGTCGAGTTCTACAATCTCGCACGCTCGGTCAAAAAAGCCGCCCAGCTCGGCGGACCAACCGGCAACCTGTCATCGTTCGAGCAGTTGGTCGAACTCGGCCGCACCAATCGCCAGTTCGATGCCAATGACCAGCATATCGTCAACATCGTCGACTGGCTCTGGCAGTATGCGTTCGACCAACGTGCCAGCGACATCCATATCGAGCCACGGCGCGAAATCGGTATCGTGCGTTTCCGGATCGACGGAGTTCTGCATCAGGTCTACCAGATCCCGATGAGCGTCATGGCGGCGATGGTCAATCGCGTCAAGATTCTCGGCCGCATGGACGTGGTCGAGAAACGGCGCCCGCAGGATGGCCGCATCAAGACTCGCACTGCCGATGGCCTGGAGGCCGAACTGCGTCTGTCGACGCTACCCACCGCTTTCGGCGAAAAGTTGGTGATGCGGATTTTCGATCCGGATGTCCTGGTCCGCAGTTTTGCCGACCTCGGCTTCACCGATGACGACCAGACGCGCTGGAAGGAGATGTCGGAAAGGCCGAATGGAATCATTCTGGTGACCGGCCCCACCGGTTCCGGCAAGACCACGACGCTCTATTCGACGCTGAAGCAGCTCGCCATCCCGGCAGTGAACGTGTGTACCATCGAAGATCCAATCGAGATGGTCGAACCGGCGTTCAATCAGATGCAGGTACAGAATGTCATCGACCTCGGTTTCGCACAAGGCGTGCGTGCGCTCATGCGGCAGGACCCGGACATCATCATGATCGGAGAAATCCGTGACCTGGAAACCGCCGAGGTGGCGATCCAGGCCGCCCTCACCGGCCATCTCGTGCTGTCGACCCTGCATACCAACGACGCCCCGGCAGCGATCACGCGCCTGCTCGATCTCGGCGTTCCCTCGTATCTGCTTGGCGCGACGGTACTCGGCGTCATGGCGCAGCGCCTGGTACGCATCCTCTGCCCGCATTGCAAGCAGGTGCATCAGGCCAGCCCGGTCGAGGAAAAGATGTGGGATCAACTGGTCGCGCCCTGGAAATCGAATCGTCCGGCGCGCTTCTACCGACCGATCGGCTGTCTCGAATGCCGAATGACCGGTTACCTCGGGCGTGTCGGACTGTACGAGATTCTGCTCCTGTCGCAGGATATCAAGCTGGCGATCAGTGAAAACAAGGATATCGCCAAGATTCGTGACATGGCTTACCGGGAGGGCATGAAACCCCTGCGCATTTCCGGAGCGATGAAGGTTGCTGCCGGCGTGACCACTCTCGCCGAAGTCTTCAAGGTTGCGCCGCCGGTTGAGCAGGCCTGATTCGCCGTTCTCACCATCGGCCTCACTCAGCCAGCAGGCCGCTCGCGCGCAGCACCTGTCTTTGCACGATGACATCCAGCAGCCGGGATGGACCGGGCATGACCAGCGTCAGGAAAGCGCGGGCGCGGGTGATTCCGGTATAGAGGAGCTCGCGGGTGAGGATCGGACTCGGCGTGGCCGGCAGGACCAGCGCGACGTGGCCGAATTCCGATCCCTGCGACTTGTGCACGGTCAGGACATACGCTGTTTCCACTGCCTGCAGGCGGCTCGGCAAGATCCACTTGATTCCCTGGCCGGCGTCGCCAGCGGGAAAGGCAACCCGCAGTTTCGTTTCCTGGTCGGCCGCAGGCGGTAGCGCCAGGGTGATGCCGATGTCGCCGTTCATCAGCCCAAGACCGTAGTCGTTGCGGGTGACGAGAACCGGGCGGCCCGGGTACCAGCCGGCGCTGGCCGGAATCAGGGCGGCTGCACACAACACGCGGGCAATGCGCTGGTTGAGACTGGCGACCCCCCAGGGTCCACGCCGTAGCGCGCACAGCACCTGGAACTGGCCATGCGCGCGCAACACCCGGCGCGCCCAGTCGTCGATTGCGTTCTGATTCGCTACAGACGAGGGCCGGGCCTCGGAGAGAGTCGTGAGGTAATGGCGATAGCCGTATCGAAACGCCGTCTGGGCAAGCCCGGCGGGGGGCGCCGGATTGGCACCCGGCCCTGCCACAGCCCCGTCGATGACCAGTGCCGCGAACCGTGTTTCGTCAGCAGCATCCAGCGGCAGCAGGGCGAGGTCGGCATGGGTGTGCCGCCAGACCTCGCTGACCCGCACCGCGTCGCCAGCGTTCACCGCCTCAGCCAGTTGGCCGATGCCGCTCGCCGCAGAAAAGCGGTAACTGTGACGGAGCATGACCACCGTCTGCGCGAGCGCACTGCCCGCCTCGTCGACCAGGCTCTCGTCGATGCGTTCACCACTGGCCGCCGCCAGCCAGTCGCGCGTCGCCGGAGTGTACCGTCCGGCGCGCGCGTGCCGGCACAGTTCGCCGAGCACGGCGCCAGCCTCTACCGAAGCGAGCTGATCCTTGTCGCCGAGCAGGATCAGCCGCGCCGATGCCGGCAGGGCAGCCAGCACGGCAGCCATCATTTCCAGATCGATCATCGACGCTTCGTCGATCACCAACACGTCGAGCGCCAGCGGATGGCCGGCGTGGTGATGAAAATGCCGGCTATCCGGCCGGTTGCCGAGCAGGCGATGCAGGGTGCTCACCTTCACCGGTATCGCGGCGCGCACCGCTTCCGCCTGTTCGAAGCCGGCCAGCGACAGGCGCGTCACCACGCCAGCGATCGATTCGTTGAGGCGCGCCGCCGCCTTGCCGGTCGGCGCCGCCAGCCGGATGCGCAGCGGCCGCGGCGGCTCTCCGGCCAACGGCGCGGCGAGCGCCAGCGCCTGCAGCAGCGCCAGCAGGCGAACCACGGTCGTCGTCTTGCCGGTTCCCGGACCGCCGGTGAGGATGCAAAATCCGCTGCACGCCGCCAGTGCGCAGGCCATCTTCTGCCAGCTAGCCCCGGCCTCGCCGGCCGCTGCGGGCGGAAACAGCCCGTCGAGGATAGGGCGCAGGATGTCCAGCGGCAGCGCGGCCTGCAGCGTCGCCGACCGCGCCAGCCGCCGCTCGATGGCACGGTGTACGTCTTGTTCGTATTGCCAGTAACGACGCAGATAGAGGCGTGGACCGACGCGCACCAGTGGCGTGTCGCCAGCACCGCAACCAACCAGCAGCGGATGATCGAGCGCTGCCTGCCATCGATCAAGGCTCCATCCGGCCAGTACCTCGGCCGGCAACGGTGGCGGCTCCGTCGTGGCCAGCACATCCCTCCCCTCCTCACCCTCGGGTGGCAGCGACAGGGCCAATGCCGGTGCCTGGAGCGTCGCTGCCAGATCGAGGCAGGCGTGACCGCGGCCAAGCTGGTGGCTGGCAAGCGCGGCGGCGAGGATCAGGAACGGCGGCGCGTCGGGAACTTCGCGCCAGAGAAAATCGGCGAATGCGGCATCGAGCGGGCGCAGCCACCGGCGTTCGGCCCAACTGGCCAGCACCGCCTGCAGCGCCGCCTGGGTATCGAAGGGGGCATGGCTCATGGCGTTTCCTTCGTGCGGCAGCAGGAGAACAGGGCGTCGAGCGCTTCGATCAGGACGCGCGGCGGACGTTCGCAGTGCAGGCCCTGGTTCGGCGCGTGCACGCCGCGCAGAAAGACATACACGGCGCCGCCGACATGTCGCTCGTAGTCGTAATCGGGCAGGCGCGCCTGCAACAGGCGATGCAGTGCGAGCACATAGAGGACGTACTGCAGCTCGTACCGGGCGTGCAGAATCGCGGCACCCATTGTCGCCGGTGTATAGGCGGCATCGTCGGGACCGAGCCAGTTCGACTTGTAGTCGGCCAGGTAGTAGCGACCTTGGTGCTCGAAAACGAGGTCCATGAAGCCCTTCAGCATGCCGTTCAGTTCATCCGGCTGCAGCGCAGGACGGGTGGCGCCGGCGAGCGTGTGCTGGCGGACGAGCGCATCGATGCGGGTCGTCTGGACTGTATGCGCGGCGAGCCAGAACTCCATCTCGGCTATCGACGATGACAGACCGGCCAGCACCGGCGAGGTCGCCGGCACGCCGGGCAGCGCCGGCAGCCGCAGCGGCGTCGTCAGGAAATGCAGCAGCCAGGCCTGCAAAGGTTCGATCCAGTGCTGCCAGCCGCGCGTCTGGCAGCGGCGAGCGATCAGGTCGCGCAATAGCGCCGGTTCTCCGGCGACCCGGCCGAAGCCCTGTTTGGCCGACCACTCGAGCAGGTCATGGAGAAAGGTTCCAGCCTCGGCACCGCGCGGAAAATCGTGCAGCGAGCCGGGAGCGGGAATCGCCGGTCGCGCCGTGCTTGCGCCGGGCGGCGGCGAACCGTCCGCAACGGCCGCGGCGTTCTGCGCTGCCCGGGTTTCCAGGAAAATGTCTTCCACCGGTGTGTCGGCGGCGCTTGTGGATACCGCAGCCTGCTCCTCGCCGATGGTCTTCAGCGCCGAGTAGCTGGCAACCCACCAGTGCTCGCGCAGTGCGCGCGCCGAGCGACGTGCCGGACCGGCAACCCGCGCCGAGGCTTGCGGCAGAAATCGCTCAGCGCTGGCGGCAGGCGCCGGCGCCAGGGCGATATGCGGGCAGTGGTCGCGCCAGGCTGCGAGCGCCTGCGGCAGCGCAGCCGCTGCCAGCACCTCGCTGCCGCCCAGCAGGTAGCCGAAAGCGCTGCGCTCCAGATCCTTGAGCGGCGCGACGCCGATCCAGGTGGCGTAACGCGCACGGGTCAGGGCGACATAGAGCTTGCGCAGGTCCTCGCCGAGGCGCTCGCGGTCTGCCTTATCGACGATGCCTGTGTCGGCGGCGAGCGCGAGTTGCAGGCATCCGTCATGGTCATGCCATTTCAACGGCAGATCCCTGGCATCGCTCGCCCGGAAGGTGCAGGCAAAGGGCAGGAAGACCAGCGGGTATTCCAGCCCCTTGGACTTGTGCACGGTGACCACCTGCACCAGATCGGCGTCGCTCTCCAGGCGCAGTTGGCGCGCGTCGCCGCCAGTGTTGGCAGCATCGCGCCGCTGCTCGGCAAGATGGCGAATCAGCGCGTGCTCGCCGTCGAGCAGCGCACTCGCCTGTTGCAGCAGTTCGGCAAGGTGCAGCACGTTGGTCAGTGTGCGTTCGCCGTCGACCGCCCTGCCCGCATCATCGCCGCCCTCATCGTCGCAGCCGAGCAGCCTTGCCGGCACCTGAAAATCGTTGAGCAGCCGGCGCAGCATCGGCAGTACGCCCTGGCGACGCCAGCAATCCCGATAGCCGCGAAACTGCAGGGCGCGCGCTTCCCAGGCAATCTCGTCATGGTTGAGCGTGTCGAGTTCCCGCCAGCTCAGGCCCAGAATGGCGGTGGCCAGCGCGCTGCGCAGCAGGCGCCCGTCGTCGGGTTCGGCGCAGGCGGCGAGCCAGTGCTGCAGCTCGCCGGCCTCGCTGCTCCCGAAAACCGAATCCTTGTCCGAGAGATAGACGCTGCGCACTCCGCGCTGCGACAGTGCCCTGCGCATCGTATCGGCCTCACCGCGGCTGTTGACCAATACCGCGAGGTCGGCCGGGCGCACGCTCTGCAGGCCGCTCTGGCCAGCAAAGCCGGCCCGTCCCGCCTGGCCGAGATTGAGCAGGCGCACCATTTCGCCGGCACAACTGGCTGCCATCTGTTCGCGATAGACGGTCCTGCCCAGGGGTTTGCCATCCGGATTCAGCGGCAGGTGCCAGACGGTGAGTGCGGGCACCGGCATGCCGTCGGCCTGCAGTGCATCGGCGCGGCCTTGTGCCTCGGCGGTGATGAAGGGCACCGGATTGTCCGTCCCGCTGCGGAAGAGGAAAGCGCCGGAACCGCTCGCACGATCTTCCGCCACCGTGAAGCAGTGATTGGTCGCCAGGACCATGGCCCTGGTCGACCGGTAGTTCTTGTTCAGCGTGTAGAGCCGCTCGACGCAGGCGCGGCGGGCCGCCAGATAGGTGTGGATGTCGGCACCGCGGAAGGCGTAGATCGCCTGTTTGGGATCGCCGATGAGGATCAGCGCGCTGTCGGAAACGCTCTGCGCAACGCGGTACACGGCATCGAAAATCCGGTACTGGACCGGGTCGGTATCCTGGAATTCGTCGATCAACGCCACCGGAAACTGCTGACGGATGTTGTCGGCGAGGCGTTGGCCACTAGGCGCGTGCAGCGCTACGTCGAGCCGGGTGAGGAGATCGTTGAAACCCATCTGCGCACGGCGCGCCTGCTCGTCGGCAAAGCGCTGCGCCACCCAGCGTGCCGCGTGACGGAGCAGGTCGGTGCGCGCGTCGGGCAAGGCCTGCAGCGCGGCCGAAAGACCGGCGATTGCGGTCAGTGCGGGGTGCTCCGGCAGGGGAGCCGTTTTCCAGGCTTCGGCCAGTCCGGCAGGGGTCAGGCGAGTCCAGCCGGTCTGGAGATCGGGCCGCCGCATGTCCAGGTCGTCCCGCCAGGCGCGCAGCGTCTCCAGCCACGGCTGGTAGAAGCGGGCCTGCAGTTTGCGTCCATCCACCTGCTTTCCTGCGACCGCGTTGTCGAGAAAGGCCCGCAACTGATCCACCCATTCCGCCCACGGCGCCTTGAGTTCAGCCAGGCGGCGGCGCCGCTCGCTCAGGCTGCTCCGCAGCGCCTCCGCCGGGGACAGCGGCGACTCGGCAAGCCAATCCGCATGCGCGACGAGATTCCTGATGCCATCCTGCAAGGCTTCGGGACCCGACCACCATTTCCGCACTTCGGCAACCGCCTCACGGTCGAGCGCCGCCAGAAAGCTGCGCCAGTAGTCGCGAACGACTTCGGCGAGCAGCTCGTGCTGATCGGTTTCGAGTGTCTGGGTGAACAGGCTGTCGCTGTCGAAAGCGTGTTCGCGCAGCATGCGCTGGCACCAGGCGTGGATGGTCGAGACGGCCGCCTCGTCCATCGCTTCGGCAGCCAGTTGCAGCTTGCGGGCGCAGGCCGGCCATTGTTCCGGCGTGTACTCCTGGCGCAGCGCACGCAGCAGCTCGTCGGCAACGGTCCTGTCGTTTTCGCTGGAGTCATCGCTGGCATCGACCCTGAAACAGGCGGCCGCTTGCGCCAGACGGACGCGAATGCGGTCGCGCAGCTCCTGCGTCGCCGCCTCGGTAAAGGTGACGACGAGAATTTCGCGTGGCGTGAGAGGGCGCGCATAAGCGTTTTCCGCGCCATGACCCAGCACCAGGCGGACATACAGCGCGGCAATCGTGAAGGTCTTGCCGGTGCCGGCGCTGGCCTCGATCAGCCGGCTGCCATGCAGCGGGAAACGCAAGGGATCGAGCATTTCGACGGCCGTGCCGGGCGCCATCGTCAGTGCGGCGGGACTCATGCGGACCCTCCCGCGCTCTTCTCCGCCCGGCCGACTTTCTCCTTGCTGGCCGGGATTGCCTCGAACAGCGGGCGCAGGAGCATCTCGGCAAGTGCGTGAAACTCCCCCTTAGCCAGCAGCGCGTCGTAATCCGGATAGGCGCGTTTGAGATAGGGATCGCTGTCCACTTCGCCCAGAGATTGGTAAGCGCTTTGGTATGCCTTGCGCGCCGCATCGTCGCCCCCCTTGAGATAGGCGAACGCCGTCCTGGCCGCCAGCGGCAGCGGCCTTTGCATTCCCTGCTGCCAGGCGATCAGAAGTTTTCTCAGTTGGCAGCGGGCCTGTTCGATCGTCAGTGGCGGCAGGGTGACATCGCCGGCCTTGCTGATGATCTCGGTACTCAGCGGCCCACTGTCGAGGTGCAGGGCGAGATGCTCGACCCAGTGGCGGATGACCTTTTCGCCGCGATATTGATGGTTCCTGACCAGATCACTCGTTTCGAGAACGACCCGACCGCGCCGGCCATCGCCATCGCAGCGGAGTCCACCGCGCCAGTCGGCGATCGCCAGTTCCTGCCCTTGACTGCTGACCTGGAAGCGGATCTCTTGCTCGCCATCGACGGGCAACGGCCAGCGCGCGAGCGCACGCTGATAGCGCTCCAGGACATCGTCCATCGGCGCCAGCAGCTCGTCGGCCAGGGCATCGCCAAAGGCTCCACCGGGCAGATCGCCGCGCCGCCGGATGTCGGCAAGCCGGTCATTGCGTGCGGCCGCAAGGTCCTGCGCCTGTTCGAGCGCAGTGACCTGCGCCCGGATCAACTCGTCCTGCAACTGCCAACGGCCCAGGCCATCGACCTCGAAGGGTTCCTGATCGTCGCTCACCGGATCGTCGATCTCGAAGGAGACGCCGAGGCGCTGCCGAAAGAAGGCCTTGACCGGCTGCCGAAGGAAGTCGCCGAGATCGCGCAGCGACAGCGGCTCTTCACGCAGCAGCAGCGGCAAGACTCTGTCCGCCTCCGGTGCACCCGCGTCGGCGGCGGCCTCGGCTTTGGGTTGCCACTCCTGCGCATAGGTGAACAGTCTGGTTTCCTCCGGAAGCGCCGGGAAATAGTCGGGGCTGAAGGGCTGCAGCCGGTGCTCGACGGTCAGCGCCGCGAGCAGGGCTTCGCCCCCTTTCCCGGCTGGTCCGACATGACCGGCCAGGGACCAGCCCGCGGCCAGGTGATCGCGCAACTGCCCGACCAGAACCGACGGCGGCCGCACGCTGTTGTCGTGGATACTGCGGCCCACCCAGGAGATATACAGGCCATCGCGCGCCGAGAGCAGCGCTTCGAGGAACAGATAGCGATCGTCCTCGCGGCGCGAGCGGTCGCCTGGCCGGTAGTCCAGCGCCATGAGGTCGAAGTCCATCGGTGTGCGCGTGCGCGGGTAGTCGCCGTCATTCATGCCGAGCAGACAGATCCGCCGGAACGGGATGGCGCGCATCGGCATCAGGGTGGCGAAGGTGATGACGCCGCCGAAGAAGCGCTGCGACAGTCCTCCCTCATCGAGGCCGGCAAGCCAGGACTCGCCGACCACCGACAGCGGCAGCTCCTCGACCAGGGCCGCCTCGTCGCAGGCATCCTGCCAGCGCTGCAGGCCGCTGTCGAGCTGCAGCAGGGTGAAGGCGTCGCCGCTGTCCTCGGCAGCAAAGAAGCCGGCAAGCAGGGCGCGCAGGCGCACGCACCAGACGTTGACGGTCGCGGGCTGGCGCAAGCTCCGCCAGGTGGCGTCCAGGCGGTCGAACAACTGCACCAGCGGGCCGAGCAGCGCGGCATCGATGCCGCCGATTTCATCGTACGGCGCGATCCCCTGCCAGGCCGCGGCACTGGCACCGACAGCATAGCCGAGCAGCATCCGCCGCAAGCCGAACAGCCAGGTGTTCGGCGCCGCCGCCTCGGCGTGCTGCGGTAAATCGAGGCAGGCACGCTGCTCGGCGTGCAGACCCCAGCGAATGTTGGCACCCCGGATCCAGCGCTGCAATTGCGGCAGCTCGTCTTCGGCGATGCCGAAGCGCTGCCGCAGCGCCGGCACCTCGAGCAGGTCGAGCAGATCGCTGACCGCCAGGCGCGACTGCGGCAGACCGAGCAGCTTTGCGAGCGCCTGCAGCAGCGGATCAACCTGGCGTCGGCCCTGGTCGGCGACGCTGAACGGCAGGTAGCGCGCATCGCTTGCTTCGAGCAGGCCAAATACCGCCTGCACGTGTGGCGCGTAGCGATCGATATCGGGCACCATGACGAGAATGTCGCGCGGGCGCAGCGTCGCGTCGGCATTGAAGGCGGCGAGCAGTTGATCATGCAGGATCTCGACTTCGCGCTGCGGGCTGTGAGCGACATGAAAACGGATCGAAGCATCGCGCGCCGGGTCGACGGCTGGCCAGTGCGCGCGCGTCTCGGCAAGCGGGCGCAATTCGAGGATGTCATCCTGCAGTTGTTGCAGCAGGGTGGCACCGCCGAAATCCTTGAACAGCTCGATGCGCTGCCCAATGGCGGCGAAATGCGGCAGGTAGCCGGCGCGCGCCGCATCGTCGTCGTGTGCTTCGAGCAGGCCGATGAAATCCCGCCCCTGTTTGCCCCAGGCGGCGAGCAGCGGCTGTGCGTGCAGATGCAGTCGTTCGTCGACAATGAAATCCGGAACGCTCGGCCGCCGCGCCTGGCGGGAACGCCCGCGGTGCAGCAGCAGGTCGCGATCGGCGACGATGTCGGCCCAGAAATACTGACAGGGGTTATGCACGCACATCAGCACCTGTGTCCAGCGTCCCAGTTCCGCGAGCACTTCCAGAGACTGCTGCGGCAGGCTCGAAACGCCGAACACGATCACCCGGCGCGGCAAGTCGGCGGGGCGTTCGCCCTCGGGCCAGCGCGCGGCGCAACGCAGGAAGGCCGCGTGCACGCCTGCCCGCCCGGCATTCGCCGCCGCGTTCGCCCCCGAGCCGCCGGATCGGCTGGTCCGTGCCCGCACGTCGGCCAGCAAGGCGCGCCAGAGCGCTGCCTGCCAGCGATGTCCTTCGGCCAGAGGCACTGCGCGTCCGCGGGCGTCGATCAGGACATCCTGGCCCGTCTCCCAGGCCGCCAGCCAGTCAGCGCGGTACACCTGATACTGATCGAAGAGATCGGCGAGGCGCCCGGCAAGCTGAAAGCGCTTGCGCCGATCGCTGTCCTGGCCGAGGAAGGCGAGCAGCGGCGCGTACTCCGGTTCGTTCATCACTTCCGGCAGCAGCCGCAGCAAACGCCAGAGCAGCCGCGACTCGTCGAACGGCGAATTCTCCGGCACCGCCTGACGCCCGAGCAGCGCGCGATAGACTCGCCACAGGAAGCGCGACGGCAGCGAGATCTCGAGCGCCGCGGCGATCCCGCAGCCCCCGGCTGCCTCGCCCTTCCCCACATCGGCGGCCAGCGCCAGCTTGAGCCACTGCGCAATGCCATTGCTCTGCACCAGGATGACCTCATTCTCGAGCGGCGCCAGCGGATGGCGCTTCATCCACTCGACGACCAGGTCGCGCAGCATCTCGGGTTGGTTGCCATGCACGAGCATCAGGCCAGGCGGCAGCGGCAGCAGGGTCAAGTCGGGCTCCAGGGTCAAAGGGGGCAAGCAAGGCTTGAACGATACGCCGAAACGGGTGTGGAAAGCGATATGCAGGCCCGCGATTCACCGCTTCGATCCCGTCGATGATCCTTGACGCCGGTCAGGATCAAATTGACTTCGCCGGCCACGCCGCCGATACTGCGCGCGGGCGGCGGCAATGCCTACGGTGATTCGTTTCCCATTGGTTTAACAGAGGAGGAAAGAGATGCGCACAGTCACGATCATGCTTTCAGGATTGCTGGTGCTTGGCCTGGCCGGAACCGCCGAGGCCAAGAAAGGCAAGGACCAGGGGGATGCGGCCATCCCGCAATGCGGCAAGAATACCAAGGTTGCCCGGCCTAATGACGAGGGAATCATCACGCTCAAGGAAAAGAAGAAAAGAGGGTGCATCATCGACGTCAAGGCACTCCATCCGACACAATCGGCAGTGGGAATGGACGCGGTGGAATGCAAGGCGGAAAAGATATCGAGCAAGGCCAAGGCAGGAAAACTCGACGACTATCTGCTTGCCGACAACCGCTGGGTTCCCATGGTGCGAGGGCCGGGTGGCGTCTTCTACCTGACCGACCACCACCATCTCTCCACCGCCGTCTGGAATGCCGACATCAAGGACAAGGACAAGAAGGTCTATGCGTTCCTGATCGCCGACTGGTCGAACATGAAAGAAGACGCCTTCTGGCAGGAGATGATCAAACAGCACGATACCTGGCTGAAGGATCCGGCCGGCAATGACATCACGCCCAGCCAGCTTCCCAAGAGCATCGGTGCCTTGCAGGACGACCCGCTGCGGACCCTTTCGGCCTGGGTGCGTGGAAGCTGTGGCTACGTCAAATGCGATCCTCCGGGAGCCGCCAAGGATGACGACGAACTGAGCTGCGCGGACAAGTTTCCGAACGTGACCTGCGCCGACGCCTATTTCCTCGAGTTCAAGTGGGGCGCCTACCTGGGCAGCGTCCAGGAAGTCAAGGAGGCTCTGGCGGGAGAGGCGTCTTGCTCGCAACAAACCCCCCTGAACACGCCGTGCCTCGACAATCAGTATGAGAAGCTCAGCAAGGCGCTGCCTGCGGCGATGAACGCGGCGGCCGCGCCCGCGGCGCAACAGGCGGTAGGCACCGGCGCCGGCTACAATCCTGCTGTACAGACTGGCATTGCGCAACCCAAACACTGCAAGTAGCCACCAGTCCGGGCGTGACTGCGCACCAGCATGCACGCCCGTCGCCACCGCCGGGACGGTGAACCGGTAATGGAGACATCGAGGTCCCACTGGGCCGGAAAGGACTCCAGACCATGCCACTCAAGTCATGACCGCCAATGGGAAGATTGCGCCAGCGATTTAGCAGGATTGGCGGTCACGGATCGGTGCCGTTCGCCAACCGGCACGGCAACGACTTCCAGCAGGCAATCACTTTTTAATAACCAACAATGGGAAATCCTTCGGCTTTGCCTGGGGATGGTTACACACGCCCATGTTGCCTTCTCGTTCCAGGAAATTTCAACCACGATTGTCCCTGCAGGATTCTGTGGGTCGTACACGGCAGGTGCAGCAAGTGCTCCTTTCGACAACCAAGATGGATTGGCTGGGGCAGTACAGCGGAAAATCAATAAATATCCATAATTGGGCTCAAGTTTGTTCTGTCGAGCACCGTAATGAAGATTATCTGTCTTTTTCCGACAGTATCTACCATAAACCTCCTGGAAGCCCGGATTGACAACACCCCTTCAGTATTTTTCCGATTTCTGCCGCACTGCAGGTCGTTTGCCCAGGGAAGTGCATCGGTTCACACCCTGCGGCGCTCCCCATCGAGTACAGGAGAAAGCTTCCCATTGGTGAATCCGATTGTTCCGGTGGGTCAATCCTGTCACCGCGTCATTCGCGGCAATGCCTTGGGCCAGGTCTCGGCGACCGCCCAGTCGCTCTCGCGATCGTCCAGCGAACAGGCGGCTTCGGTCGAGGAAACGACGGCCAGCATGGAACAGATGAGCGCGTCGATCGTCCAGAACACCGAGAACGCCAAGGTCACCGACAGCATGGCCGCAACCGCCTCCCGCCAGGCTGTCGAGGGCGGAGAAGCCGTCGCCCGGACAGTTGGAGCAATGATGACCATCGCCGACAAGATCGACCTCGTCGACGACATCGCCTACCAGACCAACCTGCTGACCCTGAACGCCGTCGAAGCGGCGCGCGCTGGCGAGCACGGCAAGGGTTTCGCCGCCGTCGCCGCCAAGGTAATAAAACTCGCCGAGCGCTCGCAGGTCGCCGCTCAGGAAATCGGCCAGGTCGCCAAGGAGTCGGTCAAACTCGCCGAACAGGCCGGGTCACTGCTCGGCGAGATGGTGCCGTCGATCCAGAAGACCTCTGGCCTCGTGCAGGAGATCGCCGCCGCCTCGCGGGAGCAGCGTTCCGGCGTCGGCCAGATCAACGGCGCGATGGGGCAGCTCAACCAGACGACTCAGCAGAACGCCTCGGCCTCCGAGGAACTCGCTGCCACCGCCGATGAACTCGGCAGCCAGGCCGCGCAACTGCAGGAGCTGATGACCTTCTTCCGGCTCGCAGAGCGGGATCGCCGCAGCATAACTGCGCGCCAGGCTGCCTCGGGTACCCAGCGGGCGGTACCCGCACGCAGCAGAGTCGCGGCCGCCGGGGCACCGGCCAACCACGACTTCGAAAGTTTCTGAGGAGGACCCAAGCCATGACCCAGGTCACACCGCCCGGACGGCGACAGCGGGCATATCGTCGGCAAACGCTCCTGCCTCGTTATCGTCGAAATCAGATGGTCATCCGGGGAGGAAGGGAAATGTTCACGATTCCTCTGATTCACATGAAAATGGAGTTTGCCATCCCGTTGATGCTTGAAATGCATGAAGGTTTTCCCCCGGCAAGAACCGGTTACGGTTATCGCCCATGCCGATCCGACGGGGTCCAGTGGCCATCCGGACCACGACCTCGATCGCTGGCCTGTTTTCTCGACAAACCGGACAATCTTCCTCGGCGCGCGAGTGTATGGGCCCGAGTCAGGCCTTCAACAACTCTTCCCGATTCCCTAGCCAGCGCCGCAAATGCCGCCTGGCGCACATGGGATCAGTGTGCAACAGGTGCACGGCCAGGGCTTGGGCCAGTTCGACGAGATCGGCATCCCCTTCGAGGTCGGCATAGCGCAGCATCGGCACACCCGACTGGCGGCTACCGACGAACTCCCCGGGACCGCGTAGATGCAGGTCCTGACGAGCAATCTCGAAGCCATCGGTGTTTTCGAAAATGATCTTCAGGCGAGCCCGTGCGGTCGGCGACAGAGGCTGCTGATAGAGCAGCACACAGACCGAATCGTCGCGGCCGCGACCGACGCGGCCGCGCAACTGGTGCAGTTGCGAAAGTCCGAAGCGTTCGGCGTGTTCGATGACCATCAATGTGGCGTTGGCGACATCGACACCGACTTCGATGACGGTGGTCGCCACCAGGACGTCGATTCCACCGGCAACGAAGGCAGCCATCACCGCCGCCTTTTCATCACCGCGCAAACGGCCATGCACGAGACCGATGCGCAGATCGGGAAGTTCGGCGCTGAGCGCTGCACAGGTTTCCAGCGCTGCCTGCAATTCCAGCTTCGCCGATTCTTCGACCAGCGGACAGACCCAGTAAGCCTGGCGTCCGCCGGCAACCACCGCACGCACCGCGGCAATGACCTGCTCCCGACGGCTGTCGGAAAACAGCCGCGTCCTGATCGGCAATCGTCCCGGTGGCATTTCATCAATCACCGAAACGTCGAGATCGGCGTAGTAGCTCATCGCCAGCGTGCGCGGAATCGGCGTCGCGGACATCATCAACTGGTGTGGATTGCCGCCCTTGCGCCGCAACTCGAGCCGCTGGACGACGCCGAAACGATGCTGCTCGTCTACGATGACGAGACCTAGACGGGCAAAATCGATGCTCTCCTGAATCAGCGCATGCGTTCCGACGATCAGTTGCGCAGTCGTCGCGGCTTGTAACTGCTTGGCTTGCTTGACACTCTTCCTGAGACTGCCCGTCAGCCAGACCACTTCGACACCCAGGGGTTCGAGCCAGGCCTGCAGCTTCAGGAAATGTTGCTCGGCAAGGATTTCGGTTGGTGCCATGAACGCTGCCTGATAACCCGCCTCGATGGCCTGACAAGCCGCCAGCGCCGCAACGATGGTCTTGCCACAGCCGACATCCCCCTGCAGCAGACGCTGCATCGGGTAAGGCGCGGCCAGGTCACCGGCAATCTCGGCCACGACACGCCGCTGCGCCCCGGTCAGAGCAAAGGGTAGCGAGGCCTCGAAACGGCGGCCCAGACGGCCGGCGCTGGCCAGCACCGGCGCACCCTTGCGCCGTCGTGCCAGGTAGGCACGGCGCAGCGAAAGCTGCTGTGCCAGCAGTTCATCAAATTTTATTCGCCGCCAGGCGGGGTGACTGCGGGTCTGCAGAGCCACGTCCGAGGCCTCGGGCGGCGGCGCGTGCAACAGGGTCACGGCGGTGCCAAAGGGCAACAGTGAATGACGGTTGCACCAGTCGAGGTCGAGCAATTCGGCAAGATCGGCGTTGTGCAGCGCGCGCGTGATGAGTCGGCGCAGACTGGCCTGCGACAACCCGGCAGTGGTCGGGTAGACGGGGGTCAGGGAGTCGGGCAGCTTCTCGTCATCGGCGAGAATGCGGTAACGTGGATGCACCATCTCGGGACCCAGGAAACCGGCGCGAATTTCGCCGAAAAGGCGCAGCTTGTACCCACATTCGCGCGCGTTTTCCAGCGCCCGCTGCTGGCTGCCGTAGAAGCTCAGGAAACGCAGATCGAGGACACCGTCATCAGCATGCGCATCACAAACCCGGACCAGCAATTGGCGACGCGGCGCCGGTCTGACCGAGAGATCGATGATCCGGGCCTCGACCTGCACCGGCATCCCGCAGGGGGCATCGGCGATGGTGGTGACGCGCGTTTCGTCCTCGTAGCGCAGGGGAAGATGCAGGACAAGATCGTCCCGCCGATGCAGACCCAGCTTTTGCAGCCGGCTCCGGATGACTGGCGGCGCATCGATGGCGTCCGCAGTCGGCATCAGTCGTCGATCACCATCACCGCGTCTGCTTCAACCAGCGCGCCGCGCGGCAGGGCGGCCACGCCGACCGCGGCACGAGCCGGGAACGGCTCCGAGAAATAACCACCCATCACCGAGTTGACGGTCGTGAAGTGCGCCAGGTCGGTGAGAAAAACGTTGAGCTTGACGACATCGGCCAGCGAGCCGCCAGCAGCTTCCGCCACGGCCTTGAGGTTGTCGAAAACACGCACGATCTGCGCGTCGATCCCGTCGACCATCTGCATGCTGGCCGGGTCAAGTCCGATCTGGCCAGAGAGATAGACGGTACTGCCGACCTTGACCGCCTGCGAGTAGGTTCCTATCGCCGTAGGCGCATGTGGGGTTGAAATGATCGTTCTGGCCATGGTGCTGTCCTCTATCTACAATGGTTGCTTGAAAAGGGGATATCAATGACGACGACGCTGATCGCCAATCTCGAAAAACTGCTCGGCGGCCCGCGTGACGGCGCCGTACTGCGTTATTCACTGGGCAATGAGTATCTCAAGACCGGCCTCTTTGAACAAGCGGTAATCCACCTGCGCGCGGCGGTCGAGAGCAACCCCCAGTATTCGGCAGCGTGGAAGCTGCTCGGGAAGGCGCTGAGCGAGGGCGGTCGCCAGGCCGAAGCCCTCGCTGCCTATGAACGAGGGATCGTCATTGCCGAAAGCCGGGGGGACATTCAGGCGGCCAGGGAGATGACCGTTTTTGCCCGGCGCCTGCGTCGCCAACTGCCCTCGTCGGAGAACGGCTCGATCAAGGCTTGCTGACCTTGCCGACCGTGATCAGTCCGTCGATCCCGACTCCCTTGATCTTCTGGCGCGCCACCTCGGCCTCTGCGCGCGTCCTAAAAGGGCCAAGCTGCAGACGCACCTCGATGCTCGCAGGGATGCCTTCTGCGGCAAACTTTGCCTGTATCGCTTCGGCTTGACGCACATCCGGCACGATCCCGGACTGCACGACAAGCCCCGCCAGCAGGCGTGGCATCGGCGTAGCGAGCGGCTCGACCGGCGGCGCGCTTGCTGTTGCAGCTGCTGCGGCGTCGCCCGGAGGACTCGCAGGCGGCGACGGTTCCACCGGCAGCCATTTCTCAAGCGCGGCACCCCCTGCCTGCGGCCCCGCCGCGCGAGGCTCGAGCGGCGGCAACTCGGACGGCGATGGCGTGGTTTCGACCGAAGGTGACGGTTTTCTGACCGGTACCGGCTGCGTGAACTGCGGACCCGCAGCCATTTCTTCCTCCTGCGAGCTCAGGTAGTCCAGCACGATCAGCGTCACCAGTGCGGCTACGATCAAGAACGCGGCAACAGCCATTTGCCGCCACAGTTGGCGCTTCAGATCGGCTTGCCCCCCTAACCACCCAGGCGGGACAGCGGCAGGCGCAGCCAGGGTGGAAGATGCGGGCGACAAATGGTCTGCCGGTCGCTTCGCCACTTCCCGGACTCCGCGGCTAAACACCCTCGTAGCGGTTGCGCGCCAGCGCCACCACCAGATCCGCCTCGGCACGGGCAATCCCGCAATGATGGGCAATGGTGGTCGCGTCATGCCCCTGGATCGCCATCTGCATCGCATCGTTGTAAAGCGGCGCGGCGGCCGGCGGCGATCCGGTCGATTGCCTGCTTTGTTGCCGAAAGTCCTCGCGCGCGGCCAACACTTCAGTGCGCAACTCGTCCACTTCGCAGCGCAACTGATAGACTTCGCGTTGCAAGGAATCGATCCACGCTTGCCCGGGCATCCCTGCTGGCGGCTCGTTCCAGGCGAATTCCGGCGACGCCGGCTCGGCACCTGCCGGCGCGTCGGGTGCGGCGACGGACGCGCTGCCGCTGGGCGGAGGCGCAGAGACTGCCGCAGCGACTGCCACGACCGGATCGACCGCTGTCGCGGCTGCCCCCTGCTCCGACGCCGATTCTTGGACTGCCGCGTAAGCCGCCGCCTGCGCTGCCTGCGCCGCCAGCGGCGGCGACGTGACGCCGCCGCGCTGCAAGCGCCGCATGCGCAGATAGAGGACGATGATGTAAGTGACCAGCAGCACGATGACCGCGATCAAGCCTTCGCGCCACCCCAGACTGCCCAGTAGATCGAAATCCATTGCACGCCTTCGTGACCCTTTCCGGCAGACATTATGCCAGACACTTGGTCCGTCTCAAGAATCATCTTTCAGCGCTGTCCCGGCCCTCGCTCACCGCCAAGGCACGAAGGCCTCGCCCGAAAAATGCAGGCGAGGCCTTCGTGCCGCCGGAGGAATTCTAGCGGATCGCTTCAAACAGCCCGGCGGCACCCATGCCGGTGCCGATGCACATGGAGACCATGCCGTAGCGCTGCCCGGTGCGCTGCATTCCGTGCAGCAGCGTTGCCGTCCGAATGGTCCCGGTGGCGCCGAGGGGATGGCCGAGAGCGATCGCGCCACCGAGCGGATTGACCTTGCCCGGATCGAGGTGGAGCGTGCGTATCACGGCCAGCGCCTGCGCGGCAAAGGCTTCGTTCAGCTCAAACCAGTCCACATCGTCCTGGCTGATTCCGGCCTGCCTGAGCACCCGAGGAATCGCCTCGACCGGGCCAATACCCATGACCTCGGGTGGCACCCCCGCCACCGCGTAGGCGGCAAAGCGCGCTAGCGGCTTGAGATCGAACTGCCTGAGAATTCTTTCCGAAACAACCAATACTGCCCCCGCACCGTCGGACATCTGCGAGCTGTTGCCGGCGGTCACCGAACCGCGTGCGGCAAACGCCGGCCGCAAGCGGGCGAGGCTTTCGATGCTGCTGTCCGAACGTGGGCCCTCGTCGTTCTCAGCCAGAAACTCCTTGACCATCACTTCGCCGCTTTGCAGGTTCGGCACGCGTGCGCTGACCAGATAAGGCGATATCTCGGTCTTGAAGTGACCCGCGGCGATCGCCGCACAGGCTTTCTGATTTGAGGCGACGGCGAAGGCGTCCTGATCGTCGCGCGAGATTTTCCACTGCGCGGCCACCTTCTCGGCGGTGATTCCCATCCCGAACCCAATCGCGTAATTTTCTTCGGCCTCGAAAATTGCCGGATTGATGGCCACCTTGTTGCCCATGATCTGGTTCATCAGTGACATCGTTTCGGTTCCCCCGGCGATCATCACATCGGCTTCACCGAGGCGAATGCGATCAGCCGCCATCGCCACCGTCTGCAGGCCGGAAGCGCAGAAGCGGTTGACGGTGACCCCGGGAACGGTGTTCGGCAGGCCCGCCAGCAGCAGGCCGATGCGCGCGACATTCATGCCTTGCTCGGCCTCGGGCATGGCGCAGCCGACGATGACATCCTCGACCAGCGCCGGGTCAAGCCCCGGCGCCTGCGCCATGACCGACCGGATGGCGTGCGCCAGCATGTCGTCGGGACGAACGTGGCCCAACAGGCCCTTGCGTCTGCCCACCGGCAGACGGGTGGCGGCGACGATGTAGGCGTCCTGAATCTGTTTGCTCATGATCTGTTCTCCTTGCTCGCTCAGTTACGCAGCGGCTTGCCGGTTTCCAGCAGGTGCTGGATACGCTGCTGAGTTTTCGGGTTTTTCAGTAGTTCGACGAACAGTTTGCGCTCGACGGTCAGTAGCCACTGCTCATCAACCAGGGACCCGGTCTCGATGTCGCCACCACACAGTGCTGTCGCCGCAGCTTTGGCCACCGCGTAGTCGTGTGCTGAAATCATGCCGCCCTCCTTCATGTTGGCAAGCAACATGACACAGTTGGCAATGCCGGTGCGCCCGGCAACCTTGATCGCACGCGGTGACAGGCGCGGGTAGTAGCCCGCCTCGGCAAGAGCGCGTGCTTCACGCAGCGCCACGTACAGCAGTTCGTGGGCATTGAAAACAATCCTGTCCGTGTCGACGGCAAAACCGAGTTCCCTGGCCTGTGCGCCACTCTTCGACACGGTGGCCATGGCAATAGTCATGAATACCGGCTGGATGAATTCAAAGGGGTCGTTGCCAGCGGTCCTGGCGGCCTGTTGCGCAGCGCGGATGGCGAACTCCTTGCAGCCCCCCCCGGCAGGGATCAATCCGACACCGGCTTCGACCAGACCGATGTAACTCTCGAGTGCGATCACCCGTTTGGTCGCATGCATGATGAACTCACAGCCGCCACCAAGTGCCATTCCCTGCACCGCCGCGATCACCGGCACCTTGGCGTACTTCAGGCACATCGACGCGTTCTGGAATTCGCCGACGTATCTTTCAAGGAGATCGAAATCACCGGCGGCAATCGCCTCGGCAACCTCCTTGAGGTTGGCACCAAAGGCGAAAGGCGCTTCGTGCCACAACACCAAGCCCTGATAATCGGCTTCGGCACGCGCCACAGCCTCCTGCAGGCCGACGATCACGTCACGACCGAGCGTGTGGTTGCGCGTCTTGACGCTGACGATGGCGATGCCGGCATCGATTTGCGGTAGCGTCCACATCCGGACGCCATCGTTCTCCCAGACCGTGCTGCCGGCGATGGTGTTCTCTCCCAGCAACTGCTCGGGGAAGATCTGCCGCTGGTAGACCGGCAAGGTCGAGCGCGGTCGATAGGCGTCGGCACTCGCCGAGTAGGAACCCTGGGCGCCATGCACCCCTTCCTGCGCGACGCGACCAAAGACCCAGGCCGGCAGCGCAGCCTGGCTCATCGCCCGGCCGGCGTTGATGTCGGCCCGAACCGCTTCGGCAATCGCCAGCCAGCCAGCCGCCTGCCAGCTCTCGAACGGACCCTCTGACCAGCCAAAGCCCCAGCGCATCGCGAAATCAAGATCGCGGGCGTTGTCGGCAATATCGGCCAGATGGTAAGCGGCGTAATGAAAAATGTCACGGAAGATCGCCCACAGGAATTGCGCCTGCGGGTGTTCGCTGGCGCGCAACTGTGCGAACTTCCCGGCCGGGTCGCGATTCTTGAGGATTGCCAGCACGCTCGGGTCGATGTGGGCCGCACTGTCTCGGTAGGCCTGGAGAGTCAGGTCGAGCACCTTGATCGCGCGGCCATCCTTACGGAAGATTCCGCAACGCGTCTTCTGGCCAAGCGCGCCCTGGCCGATCAGTGCCGTAAGCCATGCCGGCACCCCGAAGTAGCCATGCCAGGGATCTGTGGGCAAGGTATCCTGCATGGTCTTGACGACATGCGCCAAGGTATCGAGACCCACGACGTCGGCGGTGCGATAGGTGGCACTCTTTGGGCGGCCAATGATCGGGCCGGTCAGCGAATCGACGACGTCGAAACCGAGTCCGAGGCGCTGAGTGTGATGCATCACCGCGAGCATCGAGAAGACACCCACACGGTTGGCGACGAAGTTCGGCGTATCGCGCGCACGCACGATACCCTTGCCGAGCCGCGAGACCAGCCATCCTTCGAGATCGTCGAGCAATGCGAGGTTGGTGGCATTGGTCGAGATCAGTTCCACGAGAGGCATGTAACGCGGCGGGTTGAAGAAGTGGATGCCGCAAAAGCGCGAACGCAGCGCTTCCGGCAAACCTTCGGAGAGGCGCTTGATCGATAGTCCCGAGGTGTTCGAGGCGACGATCGCAGCGGGCGAAACGAAGGGTGCAATCTGGCGATACAGGTCGTCCTTCCACTCGGTTCTTTCTGCGATGGCTTCGATGATCAGGTCACAATCCCTGAGCTGATCGAGGTGCTGCGAATAATTGGCGGCGTCGATGTAGTCGACACGGTCCTTCGTTGCCAGCGGCGACGGCTCAAGCTTCTTCAGCGCGTCGATGGCTCTCCTGACGATCCCGTTGGGATCGCCTTCCCTGGCCGGTAGATCGAAAAGCACCACCGGCACTTCGGCATTCGCGAAGTGCGCTGCGATCTGCGCGCCCATCACGCCCGCTCCGAGTACCGCGGCCTTGCGTACGATGAAGTTGCTCAAGCTGTCCTCCTTGTCTGGTCTTTCTGGTCGTTGATGTTCGCCGGGAATATCCCGCAAAGGCTCTGCACAAAGCCAATAAAACGAACGTTTGAATTATACTCAGGCTAGAGGTAGCGTCAACCAAAATGCGGAAAACTCTCGGCGCCAAGATGTCGATGGCAAGCAAAAAAAAAGCCCCGGAGTCCGGGGCTTTTCTGGCAAACCGTGGAGTGCGTCAGAAAGCGATCGAATACTGCGCGCCCACAATCCAGACGCTGGAATCGTAGTCACCAATGACCGTACCACGACCTTCAGAACTCTTGTTGCTGTTGATCTTGGTGTTCTGGAGGTACAGATACGCCAAGCCGAATTCAAGCGTCTGTTCCTTAGCCGGCTTCCATTGGGTACCGAAGGTGAACCACGTACGATCGTTGTCCGGCAGGGCAGTCAAACGGGTATTCGCATTCTTGACCGGCGTCTGGTCGTAGGCGAGACCAAACATGAATTTCAGCGTATCCGTATAGCGGTAGTTCGCCCCCAGGGCAAAGCGCCAAGTATCCTCGAAGAGCGCGGTCAGCGTCTCCGCGGTCCGACCGGTCTGTGGTCCCGAGGTACGGACGATGTCTACATTCTTGATTGAACTCCAGCCCGTCCAGGAGACATCTCCCAGCATCTCCCATTGATCGCTGAGTTTTTGCGTCACGCTCAGAACGAAGGTATCCGGCACCTTGATATTGGCCTTGACATCACTCTGCCGTCCGGAGTTGATCAGCGCCAATCCCGTCGCGTTGGCCGCTGGCGTGCCATTGCTGCTCAGTTTCGAAGAACCCTCGGTATGGTATTGAATTGCCGAGCGATAGGACACCCCGACCTTGGTCGCCGGCGAGAGGGTAAACAAGGCACCGATGTTCCAGCCCCAGGCATCATCATCGATACTCAGGTGGGCTCTGACCCCGGATGCGCCCGGGACGATGGCTGCCTGGCGGAAGTAATCCGCCTCGATTTTCTGCCAGCTCACGCCGGCGCCCAGCGATACCATGTCGTTAACCCGATAGGCAATCGACGGGTTGATGTTGATCGTCTTGATGTCGAACTCGTCCGACTGCGCACTGCCTTTCCAGGGTTTGTCATACTTCGTCTTCAGGCCAAAAGGTGCACCGATGCCCAGACCAACGTACAAATCCCGGTTCACCGCCCAGGACAGGTAGCCATTTGGAACGACCGCCCAGCCACCCGCGTCGCCACCGTCACCCGTGGCATTGAAGACGCCCACCTGGGAGGCGCTGTTGTCGAACTTGAAACTCGGCTTCACCGCCGTCAGGCCACCGGAGACTTCCCGCGCCTGCAACTGCGTCATTCCCGCCGGGTTCCAGAAGATCGTGCTGGCATCGCTGGCCTTGGCCGCGGAACCGGCGTAGGCATTACCCAGGCCGCTGCCCTGCTCCAACAACTGAAAGCCCGACGCAGCGACTGTGCCTGACAAGGCGGCCAACAACAGCGCCGGAATCAACTTCATCGAAATCCTGTGTGCCATGTCCAACTCCCCCTTGAAAATGTGTGGTATCAACGTAGAGTCCTCCGTATGGATATGATGTAAGCGTGGTTCTCGCGCCGCACCCCGGAAGCTATTCTGAATCTCTATCCTAAGTCCTTGCACCAGAAAAATCTGCAAGCATTCAGTGTGATGCCGTGCTCACTTGCGCACATGTTGCTTTATTGCAACAAGGAAGAAGCCTTGCCAGCATGTGTGGCATTGCTACCGTGTTGGTCTCCTCTCCGAGGCAGACGCGCCTCACTCGGGCAATAGCCTGCGGGGATAGAAGGTCCGGCCGCTCGCCACCAGTTCCTGGAGCAGCGGCGCCGGTGTCCAGAAGTCCGGCCCAAAACGCTCGCAATAGTTTTCGATGGTAGCCAACACCCGTCCCAGGCCCAATTGATCGGCGTAAAAAAGAGGACCACCGCGCCATGGTGGGAATCCATAACCGTTGAGCCAGACGATGTCAACATCAACGGGACGCGCGGCAACGCCTTCGGCAAGAATCTTTGCACCTTCGTTGATCATGGAGAAGAGACAGCGTTCAACGATCTCCTGATCGTCTATCGTTCGACGCTCGATTCCTCTCGCCCGCGAATGCTCGACAATCAGTTCCTCAATCGCTGCGTCCGGCAGTGGCGTTCGCTTCCCGGATTCGTAGCGGTACCACCCGGCACCGGTTTTTTGACCCAATCGTCCAAGCTGACAAACCTGATCGAGAAGATCGCAGTCGCGCACGCCCGGCTTGCGAAGATGTGCCCTGGCCTTGCGGTTGCGCCAGCCGATATCGAGACCGGCGAGATCGCCGACCGCAAAAGGACCCATCGGGAATCCAAAATCGACCAGCGCCGCGTCCACCTGCTGCGGTAGCGCCCCTTCTTCCAGCAGGAACCAGGCTTCGCGAGTTCTTTGCGCGAGCATGCGATTGCCAACGAAGCCATCGCACCCCCCGACGAGAACGGCAATCTTGCCGAGTTTCTTGCCGAGCTGCATGACCGTCACCAGGACATCGGGCGCAGTCCTGTCGGTGCGCACGTTTTCCAGCAAGCGCATGACGTTGGCCGGACTGAAGAAGTGCATTCCCACCACATCCTGCGGTCGCCGCGTGAATTCGGCAATCTGCGCGACATCAAGATAAGAGGTATTGGTGGCGAGGATGGCGCCCGGTTTGGCAATCGCGTCCAGTTGTTCGAATACCTGGCGTTTGACGCCAAGATCTTCGAAAACGGCTTCGACGACCAGGTCGACGTCGGCAAGCTCCTGCCAGTCCAGCGTCGGCCGGATACACTCAAGCCGGCGCAGCATGTCCTGCGGCGACAGCGTGCCCCGCGACACACTGGCCTGATAGTTTTTCCTGATCGTCGCCATTCCTCTTTCCAGAGCCAGCGCTTCGACTTCCTTGATCAGGACGCTGAAACCGGCATTGGCGAAACACATGGCAATTCCGCTACCCATCGTGCCGGCGCCAAGCACGGCGACCTGCAAGATCTCGCGAGCCCGTACGTCTGCGGCCAGTCCCGGAACCTTGGCCACCTCGCGCTCGCCGAGGAAGGCGTTGCGGAGCGCTGCTGCCTGTGCCGACGCCCGACGTTCGAGAAACAGCTCGCGTTCGCGCCGCAAGCCATCGTCGAAAGACAGGCTGGCCGCTGCGGCGACTGCTTCGATCGCCGTCAAGGGTGCTTGCAGGTGTCGCTGTTTCTCACTTGCCTGCCGCCGCGCTTCTTGAAAAATTTCCGGGGGTGCCGATGGCACCGGCAAGGTTCCGGTACGCCGCGGGACAGCACCCGGTGTGGCCAGCCGGCGTGCGGCGGCGATCGCCGCGGTTTTCAGATCGCCCTCTGCAATTTCGTCGATGGCGCCGATTTCCAGCGCACGTTCGGCGGTGATGGTTTCGCCGCTGCTGATCATCTGCAAGGCCGTCGGTAAGCCCACCAGACGCGGCAATCGCTGCGTACCGCCAGCGCCGGGGATGACCCCCAGCTTGACCTCCGGCAGGCCGACCTTGGTTGTCGCCGTGGCAATCCGGTAATGGCTGGCCAGCGCAATTTCAAAGCCGCCACCCAGGGCCGTCCCGTGCAGGGCCACGACCACCGGCTTGAGCGCGTTCTCGATGGCCTGCGTCACCGCCGGTAAATGCGGCTCCTGCGGCGGCTGGTCAAACTCGCTGACGTCGGCGCCAGCGATGAATGTTCTCCCTGCGCAAAGAATGATCGTCGCATGGACTTCCGTGTTCGCTTCCGCCTGTCGAATCGCGTTCAACAAACCGGCGCGTACCTCCCGGGCCAGCGCGTTTACCGGCGGATTATCCACCGTGACCAAAGCGATTTCGCCATCGCGACGATAACTGACAAGAGCTGACGACATGCTGGGAACTCCGATGGGGCGCCCTGGCCCTCTTCAAGACAAGAAAAATCCCGACCCGGCCGTATGTGACCGGTCTGTACGCAACAAAGGCTCCGGTGGACCGCTGGACGGTCCACCGGAGCATCAGACCTTGGCCAGGGTAAGACTCAAAGCGCTTCGAAGATGCCGGCAGCGCCCATACCGTGACCGATGCACATGCTCACCATGCCGTACTTCATCTTCTCGCGACGCAGGCCATGCAGCAGCGTGGCCACCTTGATGGCGCCAGTTGCTCCCAGGGGATGACCGAGAGCGATCGCTCCGCCCAGCGGGTTGACGCGCGCCGGATCGAGTTCGCAGCTGCGCATGACCGCCAGCGCCTGGGCGGCGAATGCTTCGTTCAACTCGATCCACTCCAGGTCGGATTTCTGCAAACCGGCTTTCCTGAGCGCGTCTGGAATCGCTTCGACTGGACCGATGCCCATGATCTCGGGCGGCACACCGCGAACCGAATAACTGACGAATCTGCCCAGCGGCTGCAGGTCGAACTGCTTCAGGATCTTCTCCGAAACCAGCAGTACCGCCCCAGCGCCATCCGACATCTGCGAACTGTTGCCCGCCGTCACCGAACCCTTGGCAGCAAATACCGGTTTCATCTGCGCCAGTTTTTCCGGCGTCGCGTCAGCACGCGGCCCTTCGTCGTCCACCACTACCCGTTCGACGAGCCTGACCTCACCGGTGGCGGGATCGGGTACGCGGGTCTTGACGGTAAACGGAGCCGTCTCGGCCTTGAACTTGCCTTCGCGTATCGCGGCAATCGCCTTTTGATTCGATCCCGCCGCGAAGGCGTCCTGGTCCTCCCGTGCAACCTGCCAGCGCTCGGCCACTTTTTCGGCCGTGATGCCCATTCCGAAAGCGACACCGAGATTGTCGTTGCCTTCAAAAATACTGGGGTTGATGACCACCTTGTTGCCCAGCATGGTAACCATGCTCATCGTTTCAGTACCGCAACCGATCATTACATCCGCATCACCGAGGCGAATGCGGTCGGCTGCCATGGCGACCGCTTGCAGACCCGACGAGCAAAACCGGTTCACCTGCACGCCTGGAACGCTGTGCGGCAAACCGGCCACCATGGCCGCCATGCGCGCGACGTTCAGACCCTGCTCGGCTTCTGGCAAGGCGCAACCGGCGACGATGTCGTCGATCAGCGCCGGGTCGAGCGCCGGCGCTTGACCAAGGACCGTCCTGATCGCGTGTACCAGCATGTCATCCGGACGGGTGGTCTTGTAGTAACCGTTGCGCTTTCCGATCGGCAGGCGCGCCGCAGCGACAATGTAGGCGTCTTGAATTGGCTTGTTCATCTCAAACTCTCCGAAAATCAACGTAAATCATGGTCGCTCAATTGCGCAGGGGCTTGCCGTTCTCGAGCATGTAGGTCATACGCTGCTGCGTCTTCTCGTTCTTCAGCAGCTCGACGAACTGACGACGCTCGATGCCGAGCAGCCAATCTTCATCGACCAGCGTTCCCGGGTCGACGTCACCGCCGCAGAGCACCAGGGCCGACGCTTCGGAAACCACATAATCGTGCGCGCTCATGAATCCGCCTTCGCGCAGGTTCACCAAATCCATGTGCAAGGTCGCATTGCCGGGACGGCCAACCACCTTGATCGCGCGCGCCGGCATGGGCGGCCGATAAGCCCCTTCGAACATCGCCCGGGCCTGACGGATGGCAACGTAAGGGAGCTCGCGCGCGTTGAACAGGACGGTGTCGCTCTCCGCCGCAAAACCCATGCTCTTGGCATCGATAGCGTTTTTCGAGGTCATGCCGCGGATGATCGAACCGAAGGCTTTCTGGATCTCTTCCCAGGGGTCCTGCCGGCCCCGGCGCATGGCTGCTTCGGATGCCCGACGCGCCATTTCCTTGCAGCCGCCACCCGCCGGGATCAGACCGACACCCGCTTCAACCAGCCCGATGTAGCTCTCCAGCGCCATGACGCGGTGCGCGCAATGCATCGCCACTTCGGCTCCACCACCGAAGGCCATCCCATCCACCGCAGCAACCGTCGGCACCTGGGCAAAGCGTAGTGCCTTGGTGGCGCCCTGGAAATGGGCAACCACCTTGTCGAGTTCATCCCATTTTTCTGCCTTGACCAGTTGCATCACCTCGAGCAGATTGGCACCGACTGCGAACGGAGCGTCGTGATAGACGACCAGGCCATCGAAATCGGCTTCGGCCATCGCCACGGCCTGGTAAATTCCTTCGACGACCTCCTTGCCAAGCGAATGCATCTTGCTCTTGAACGACAGAACGGCGATGCGCGAATCCACCTTGGGCATGCGCCAGATACGCACGCTGTCATTCTCCATCAAGGTTTCGCCACGCTCGTGTTGCTCGCCGACGATCAGGTCGGGAAACAGTTGGCGACCATAGACCGGCAGACTCGAACGGGCCTTGAGCGCGTTCTCGGCCGCCGAATAGGAACCTTCGGCCTGGTGTGCATGGTCGCGTGCGGCAACCCAGGCGGGTAGCGGGGCGTTCGACATCGCCTTGCCAGCGGCAATGTCCTGTGCGATGGCTTCGGCGATGGCCTGCCAACCAGCGGACTGCCAGATCTCGAAGGGGCCTTGTGCCCAGCCGTAACCCCAGCGCATGGCAAAGTCCACGTCGCGAGCGTTATCGGCAATCTCTGCCAGATGATAGGCGCAGTAATGAAAGACATCGCGGAACATCGCCCACAGGAACTGCGCCTGCGGATGGGCACTGGCACGCAAGGCGGCGAAACGTTCCGCGGCATTCCGGTTCTTGAGAATCTGTTCGACTTCCGGAGCGACACCGGCGCCTGCCGGCTGATAATCCAGCGACGCCATATCGAGTACCTGAATGTCGCGTCCCACCTTGCGGAAAACGCCGCCACCCGCCTTCTGACCCAGCGCGCCTTTGCCAATCAAGGCAGCTAACCACGCCGGGACCTTGAAGTGCTCGCGCCAAGGATCATTGGGCAGGGTCTGCTGCTGTGAATCGGTTACGTGCGCCAGCGTGTCGAGACCGATCACGTCAGCGGTGCGATAGGTAGCGCTCTTGGGCCGGCCAATGCGCGGCCCGGTGAGGGCGTCGACTTCGTCGAACCCGAGCTTGAACTGCTCGGTGTGATACATGACCGCCAGAATCGAGAAAAGGCCCACCCGGTTGGCGACAAAACTCGGCGTATCCTTGGCACGAACGACCCCCTTGCCCATGCGGGTCACCAGCCAGGATTCGAGCGCGTCGAACATGGCTGCATCGGTCGCCGCAGCCGGGATCAACTCGACCAGCTGCATGTAGCGCGGCGGGTTGAAGAAGTGCACCCCGCAGAAGCGCGACCGGCGCTCGGCCGGAAAAGCCTCGGACAACTGGTTGATCGAAATGCCGGAAGTATTCGAAGCGACGATGGCCTGGTCGCTCAGATGCGGCGCAATCTTGTGATACAGGTCGACCTTCCATTCAATCTTTTCCGATATCGCCTCAATGACCAGATCGCATTCGCGCAATTTATCGAGATGCTGGTCATAGTTGCCGACATCGATATTCACCAGCCGGTCTCTGGTCACCAGCGGTGCCGGTTGCATTCTCTTCAACCCCTCGACAGCTTTCCTGACGATGCCGTTGGGATCACCATCCCTGGCTGCCAGATCGAACAAAATGACCGGCACGTCTGCGTTGGCCAAGTGCGCCGCGATCTGCGCGCCCATCACGCCGGAACCAAGAACTGCCGCTCTGCGAATAACAAGACGTTGCGAACTCATGCTTCTCCTCCAAAAAAACGGCGTATCGCGCCGCTCAAGAAAATGGCCTGGCGCTCCGGCACGCGAGCATTGCGGTTGGAGCCACCAAGCGCAATAGCAATCAATGACCGACCTTCACCGTGGATATGCGACCGGCAGGAGTGCCGGCTGAGCCGCCGTGCCACGGTGCTCATCGAGAAAGCGACGGATGATCGGCACGGCCATTTCGGCCTGAGTGACCAGAAAGAGATGCCCGCAATCCAGCTCCACCAACTCGGCATTGGGAATCAGGGCCTTCATGATCTTCCCGTTCACCGCTGGCACCAGAGGGTCATCACTACCCACCATGATCAGCGTCGGCTGCTTTACCGTGAACAGCCAATGGACACTGGTCCAGCCCCAGATGGCGTACATCTGTCCGAGGTAGCCGAGCGTGTGGGGGGGAACGATCTCGCTCATGTGCTGCCGGGCATACTCCGGGTTCTTGCGGAATACCCCCCCGTAGATGGTGCCAGCGTGCTTCACGATCGACTCCGCATCGTTGAACCGGCTCGATGACATCAGCTTCCACAAGGCGCGCAGGTCGCCCGGCACGGCGAACATACCGGTAGACGTCGCGGCCAGGATCAGGCGACGGCAGCGACCCGGAAAACTATGCGCGAACTGCTGCGCCAGAGCCCCTCCCCATGACACACCGAGCACGTCAACCTGCCCGTAGCCCAACTGGGTCAACATGCCCGCCACCAGCTTCGCGAAACCGCCCATTCTCAACGGCATGACCGGCGTCGCCGAGGCACCGGTTCCCGGCGCGTCGAAGGCAATCACTTCGGTGTCGGGCAATTGTTCGGCAAAAGGCCGCAGCACCTCGATACTGCCCCCAATTCCATTGATCAGCAGTAGTGGCGTGCCCCCTTGTCGATCCGAGGGCCAGACGGCCACACGAATCCGCTGTTTTCCTACATCGACCATCCTGATTTTCATTGTCAACCCCTTGCCAAAAGCAACGCCGAACTGCCGGCGTCGCGACTGCAGATTGCCTACCACAAGACATCGCAGGCTCAGGCCGGCAAGCTTCGTCGCCGACCGACCAGCCCTGGTGTTCGATCAGGGCTCCAGAACATAGGTACCCGGTGCCGGATCCATCGGCTTGTGCGATGCGCTACCCAATCCCTTCGGTGCGGCAACCAACTCACCCGAACGCTCGTTCAGCCAGACGATCCATCTGTCCCACCAACTGCCCTGATTGGTCGTGGCACCTGCCAACCACTCCTCGGGATCGGCCAGGCGTGCCGGATTGGTGAAATAAATGGACTTCTTGTTGCCCGGCGGGTTGATCATCGCCTGGATGTGTCCGCTGTTGCTCAGCACGAACTCGCACTTGCCACCGAAGAACATCGTGGACTCATAGCAGTTCTTCCACGGCGTAATGTGATCGGTGTCGCCGGCCATGGCAAAAACGTCGCAGTCGACCTTCTTCAGGTCGATTGGAATACCGCCCGACTCGAACTCACCAGGGTGGGCGAGATACTTCCTGGCGACGATGTCCATCAATTCCGTGTGGAATTTCGAAGTCAGGCGGGTATTGTCGCAGTTCCAGTATAGGATATCGAAGGCCGGCGGCTTGTTGCCCATCAGGTAATTGTTGACCCAGTAGCTCCAGACCAGATCATTCGGACGAAGCCAGGCGAACATCCTGGCCATTTCCTTGCCATCCAGGACCCCCTTTTTCGCCGTGTGTTTGCGAGCCTTGTTCAGGAGCCCTTCGGTCGCCATCATCCCCATGATCGAGTCTGTGGGCATATAAAGAATGGTCACGTTGAGCGTAAAGGAATTGACCAGGCGTTCCTGGCGCGCCGCCATCTGCGCCAGCATCACCGAGCCGATGATCCCACCTGCACAGCCCCCCCATATGTTGCAGTCTTTTGCCCCCGAAATTTCCAGCGCGGCCAGCAACGCCTCGCGAGCGGAACTGGCATAGGTGTTGAAGTCCCAGTCGCAATGCTCTGGTTTTGGATTACGCCAACTGATGATGAAGACTTGCTGCCCCTTTTGCAGGAGATAGCGAATCATGCTCTTCTCCGGCGTCAAATCCATGATATAGAACTTGTTGATCGGAGGCGGCAGCATGAAGAAGGGTCGTTGGTGAACCTGAGGGACCAACGGCTTGTATTGAATGAGTTCGACGAGATCGTTACGGAACACCACGGCACCTTCGGTAGTGGCGAGATTCTCGCCCACCTTGAAGGCGCTCTTGTCGACCATGCTGGGCATCCCGCCTTCATTGACCAGATCGTGCAGCATGTTCTTGGCGCCCCTCTTGAAGCTTTCGCCGCCGGTCTCGAGCATCTTCTTGAGTGCTGCCGGATGGGCCATGCTATTGGTTGGCGAGAACGCGTCCGTGAACAACGAAATGAAGAAGCGAGCACGCTCACGGTCGGTCTCGTCGACCTTCAGGTCGTCGATCACCGATTGCCAGTAAGCATTGTTGGCCAGATACGCCTGCATCGTCCGCCGATACATCGGGTTATCATGCCAGGCGGGGTCGGCAAAACGCCGATCGGTCTTGTCCGGGGCAAGTGTCGAATTCCCGGCCAGAATCTTGAACATCTCGCCTGCCAGCGAGGCCTGATGCTTGAAAACACTCACCGGGTCACGAAAGGGTGACGCGAGAACTGCCTTCAGTGTTTCCTTGAAGCCCCGACTTTCAAATCCCAGATCCGGCGGCACCCAACCAATGATGTCTTCAGCATTTTCCACCATTGCCTTGTCCGTTTTAGCAACCCTACTCATGGCCTTTTCCTTTCATTGAATCGCCATATACCACCTGAAGTCCGACCCGTCGGAGCATGCCTTTTGGCAAGACCCAAGCCGTTGCGGAGCTATTCGCCCTCTGCGGGCAGTTGAAAATCCCGATATTGCTTGCGGAGTGTGAGTTTCGAGAGTTTGCCCGTCGCGGTCATCGGCAACTCCGGAACGAAGCGAACATCGTCAGGAATCCACCACTTGGCAACCTTGCCCTCGAACCAGGCAAGCAGCTCTTGTTTGCTGATGGATTGGCCCGGTCTCATCACCGCGACCAGCAATGGGCGCTCACCCCACTTGATGCTGGCAACACCAATGGCCGCGGCCATCGCCACCGCCGGATGCAATGTGGCGATGTTCTCCAGTTCGATTGAACTGATCCATTCCCCCCCGCTCTTGATCATGTCCTTCGAACGGTCGGTAATCCTGAGGTAGCCTTCCCCATCGATCGCCGCGATGTCGCCCGTGGGGAACCAGCCGTCGATCAGAGCGCTCCGATCACTCTTGAAATAGGTATCTACCGTCCACAATCCGCGAACCTGGAGTTCACCGACGGATTGCCCATCGCATGGCACGGCTTCCCCCTCTTTCCCGACCAGACGCAGGTCGACGCCAAATAGCGGCCGACCGTGATTGGTCTTGAACTCCAGCAACTGGTCAGTGCTCCACTTGGCGTGCTTACGCTTGGTCGTCGTCAGCGTGCCGATCGGGCTGAGTTCGGTCATCCCCCAACCGGGCAGGGCCTCGACGCCATAGTCGTGCCACATGGTACGAATAATCGAAAACGGGCAGGATGAGCCGCCCACGAGAAATCGCCGCAAACTGCCAAATTGGAGTCCGTGCGCTTGCATGTAATCGATCACCCCTTGCCATACGGTTGGCACCGCACCGGCAAAAGTCACTCCCTCGGCTTCGAACAGCCGGTACAGGCTCTCGCCATCCGTATTCATCCCGGCAAGGACCAGCTTGCTGCCGACCATCGGACAGGTGTAGGGAAGACCCCAGCCATTGGCGTGAAACATCGGCACGATCGGGCAGACGACCTCTCTGGCCGAAATCGACAAGGCGTCGGGCAAGGCCGTCGCCAGGCTGTGCAGCAAGGTCGTGCGATGCGAGAACAGAACACCCTTGGGGTTGCCGGTCGTTCCGGAGGTGTAGCAGAGCAGACAAGCCGTATTCTCGTCGAACGATGGCCACTCCAACCGACTCGGCTGACGCGTCAGCAGTGCCTCGTAAGACTGAGCGAAAGGCGTATCCGCCGGGATGCTTTCCGCCTCGACCAAGGCAACCCAATACTTCACCCCCGGACAGCGATGTCGCAGTTCGGCGACCAGAGGGGCAAAAGAGGCGTCGAAGAAGAGTGCCACGTCGTCGGCGTGGTTGATGATGTAGACGATTTGCTCGTGAAACAGGCGTGGATTGATCGTGTGGCAAACCGAACCAAGACAGGGAATCGCAAAATACAATTCCAGGTGCCGATAGGTGTTCCAGCCCAGGGTAGCAATGCACGCGCCCTCCCCCAGGCCGAGGTCCAGCAGCGCTCTTGCCGTCTGCCGCACACGCTGCGCGAGATCGCGGTAGGTGTAGCGATGAACCTGGCCCGCAGGCATTCGGCTGACGATCTCTTCGTCGCCGTGATACTTTTCGGCGTGAGTCAACACGCTGGAGAGCAGTAGCGGCTCCTTCATCATTTGTGCCAGCACGATCGTTTTCTCCTGGTTCTTGCTCGTCGCAGTCGGATGACCAGCATGCCCCTCAGGGCAAACAGACCACTGCCTCGCCAGCAATCTTGACTTCGCCCTCCTGATTACGGGTCTGGATCTCCAGCTTGGCCCGCCGCTCGCCGTTTTCTTCGAAGATCTCGAGCACCCGTCCGCCACAGGTCACGCGGTCGCCAAGATGAGTGATCCCCAAAAAGCGCACCGACCAGGTACGCAACTGCGACTGCGGTACCCAGGCAGTCAGCAGGCGCCCGAGCCAGGCCATGCTCAGCATGCCATGCGCGAACACGTCGGGCATTCCCGCCTTGCGCGCAAAATCGATGTCGACATGAATCGGGTTGTGATCGCCGGATGCGCCGGCGAACAAGGCCAGCGTCGTACGCGTGACCGGCGGCAGTTTCAACTCGGGAATGACATCGCCCACATTGATCACCATATTCTGTTCGACCATCTCACCCTCTCCTAATTGCGAACCACAATGACACTACGGAACTCTGCCGCCAACTCACCGCTGGCGTTGGTGACACTCGAATCACGGATGATGAACTCCAAGGCTCCGCCCTTCTTGTCGTAGATGTCGGAAATCCTCGAACATACCGTGACCGTCTCGCCGGCACAGACCGGCTGGTGATAGGTGTAGCCCTGCTCGCCATGCAGGATTTTTCCCAGCGACACGCCCATTTTTGCCAAGGTACTGAACAGTTCATTCGAGTCCAGATCAGCCGCCAACAGGAAAGTCGGGGGTACCGGCAAGTCGCGGTAACCAGCCGCCTGTGCCGCTTTCTGATCCAGATAGATCGGATTGCTTTCGCCGATCGCCTGCGCGAAGAATTTCAATCTTCCTCTTTCAATATCAAAGCTTACTTCTGGTCCTGTGTAGCCAATCCACTTCTTGTCGATCATCGCTGCCTCCCAAAATCGGGTCTCACCCGCAGGTGTCCTGCCTTACCCGGTTGTCAATAACTACCCTGTGTTGTCAATGTCCACAGCGCAAATGCTAAAGCAAAGGACTGCCCGAACGCCATTGCACCGAACGCCTAAAAATTGCAAAATTTGCCAAAATTTCCCAGGAACTTTGGACACCATGAACTCGCCTCCGATCTCCGTACACATCGGCTTCGTACGTGAAACGCTGGGTGGACTCAAACTCCGCCAGCAAGATCCGCAGCCGTTTCTGGAACATGCGAATATCCCGCGCGAGTTGATCGAATTACCATTGGCACGCATCTCCGGAACCCAATACCAAACCCTGGTACTTTCGCTGATGGACGAGCTGGACGATGAAATGATGGGCCACCTTGCCAAGCCGCTGCGACGAGGTTCCTTCGTCTTCCTTGCCCGTGCATCGCTGTTTGGTGCCCTGTCGCTATACGTGGTACTGGCACGCTGGGTCAAAGCCCACCGCCTGCTGACCGACGAGATTCACCTGAACTTCCGAAAGGAAGGCGATGTTGCCTGGATCACCTTGACCGGGCCCTCCTCCCGCTCTCAACAACACCCGACTTTCCTCCCGGTCGTTTATTTCAAAAGCCTGCATATCCTTGCTTCTTGGCTCATCGGCGAACGCATCAAATTGACGGCAGTACGTTTCGCGGGGCCGTGTCCGATACACGGGGACGAATACGCTCGTTTGTTCCCTGGCGAAATTGCCTTTTCCGCACCCGTATCGGCCATGGGCATCCCGGTGCCTTACCTTGACCGGGCAGTCAGCCAGGACGTCGACTCTCTACACCAGTTCCTGCGCGCCGCACCGGGAAATCTGCTGTGGCAATATCGCGCCACCGACCTGCTCAGCGAGAAGATCCGAGCCATCCTGAAAGATGCGCTGCCGGCGCATGTGGACATCGCCGAAGCGGCACAAGCGGTCGGGTTTTCGCAGCGCACCTTGCACCGCAGGCTGATTGGCGAAGGCACCAACTTCCAGGAAATCAAGGACGGTCTGCGCCGCGACGTCGCGATCGACTGCCTCGATCACTCTCGTCTGTCGATCGAGGAAATCGCCGAACACATCGGTTTTTCGGATGCTGCCGCTTTCTACCGGGCGTTCAAGACCTGGACCGGCGTGGCTCCCGGCGTCTATCGGCAGCGCACGCTGAAAACCTGATCCAGGCAATCACCGGGCGGCAAGTGCCCGACCGCCGCCCGACAAGACCACTCAGACCCGTTCCAGCAACATCGCAATGCCTTGTCCGACACCGATGCACATCGTACATAGGGCATAACGGCCACCGCGTCGCTGCAGCTCGTAGGTAGCCGTTGTCGCCAGCCTTGCCCCGCTCATTCCCAGAGGATGGCCAATGGCGATGGCGCCACCATTGGGATTAACCTGTTCGGCATCATCGGGCAGGCCCAATTGCCGCAACACGGCCAGCCCCTGCGCTGCAAACGCTTCGTTCAGCTCGATCAAATCGATGTCCATGAGATCGATACCCAGGCGCGCGAGCAGCTTGCGCGTCGCGGGTGCCGGCCCGATCCCCATGATGCGCGGTGGAACGCCGGCGACTGCAGCGCCGACGATGCGTGCCTTGGGAACCAGGCCATGACGCGCCGCCGACGCCTCGCTGGCAACAAGCAGCGCACATGCGCCATCATTGACTCCGGACGCGTTACCGGCAGTGATCGTACCGCCACTCTTGACCACTCCTTTCAGCGCCGCCAGCGCTTCCAGCGTCACCTCCGGACGTGCATGCTCATCACGAACAAATCGTTTGGGCTCGCCCTTCTGTTGCGCAATCTCGACGGCCAGAATCTCGTCCGCGAAACGGCCGGCAGCGTCGGCAGCCGCCCAGCGCTGCTGGCTACGCCACGCGAATGCATCCTGATCGCTGCGGCTGATGGCAAACTCGGCAGCGACGTTCTCGGCCGTTTCTGGCATCGAGTCGATCCCGTACATGGCCTTCATTTTCGGGTTAACAAAACGCCAGCCGATGGTCGTATCAAATACTTCAAGGCTGCGCTGAAAAGCGCTGGCGGCCTTGCCCATGACGAACGGTGCCCGCGACATGCTTTCGACACCGCCGGCAATCATCAGGTCCGCTTCCCTGGAGCGAATCGCGCGTGCGGCCTGGGCAATCGCGTCCAGACCGGAACCGCATAAGCGATTGAGCGTGCTTCCCGGGACATCCACTGGCAGACCCGCAAGAAGAACGGCCATGCGCGCCACATCGCGATTGTCCTCACCGGCCTGATTGGCGCATCCATAGACGACGTCATCGACCTGCTCCCAGGCGACACCCGGATTGCGCTCGACCAGGGCCCGAATCGGCAGGCTAGCCAGATCGTCGGCCCGTAAAGTGGCCAGGCTGCCCCCATAGCGACCGACCGGCGTTCGCACTGCGTCGCAGATGAACGCTTCAGCCATTACCCAACCTCTTGTCGATGACCCGCTTGGCCTTGCCCACCAAGGTTCGGGTGATCGAGTTTGGCGGCAGGACCTGAACCTGGGTCGATACGCCGATCAGCGACTTGATGGTCTGCTGCAAACGTCGTCCCACGCTTGCGACGTCGGCCGGAGACATTTGCTTGGCGACGCCTGGCTGCAGTTCACACAGCACTTCCATTTGGTCCATGAGGCCATCGCGGGACACCACGATCTGGTATTGCCCGGACAATTTGTCGTCGCGAAGGATCATTTCCTCGATCTGTGTCGGGAATACGTTCACCCCACGGATGATCAACATGTCGTCGGAACGCCCGACGATTTTCGCCAGCCGACGGAAGGAACGCGCCGTCGGGGGCAGCAAACGGGTCAGGTCGCGAGTCCGGTAGCGAATGACCGGGAAAGCCTCCTTGGTCAGAGAGGTGAACACCAGTTCGCCCTCCTCGCCATCGGCACACACTTCACCGGTCTCCGGGTTGATCACTTCAGGGTAGAAATGGTCTTCCCAGATCACCGGGCCATCTTTCGTTTCCACGCATTCACTAGCCACGCCGGGGCCGATGACCTCCGAAAGACCATAGATATCCACCGCATCAAGACCCATCTTGGATTCGATTTCGCGACGCATTTCATTGGTCCAGGGTTCGGCCCCGAAAATTCCCAACTTGAGCGAGCAGTCGCGACCGTCAAGGCCCTGATTTGCGAACTCTTCGGCGATCACCAGCATGTACGAAGGGGTCACCATGATGATGTCGGGCTTAAAATCCTGAATGATCTGGACCTGTTTTTCGGTATTACCGCCGGACATTGGAATCACAGTACAACCCAGGCGCTCGGCACCATAGTGCGCACCCAGGCCACCGGTGAATAGTCCGTAACCGTAAGTCACGTGCACGATGTCGCCGGGCCGCCCACCAGCTGCGCGGATCGACCGCGCCACGACATTGGCCCACATGTCTATGTCGTTACGGGTATACCCGACCACCACCGGTTTGCCGGTGGTTCCCGACGAGGCGTGCACGCGCACCACTTTCTCGCGCGGCACTGCAAACAAGCCAAAAGGATAGTTGTCCCGCAAATCAACCTTGGTCGTGAACGGGAACTTCGCCAGGTCTTCAAGACTGCGCAAGTCGTCCGGATGGACACCCGCAGCGGAAAAAGTCCGTTGGTAGTGCGGAACGTTGTCATACGCATGCTTCAGGCTCCACTTCAAGCGCTGCAATTGCAATGCCGAGATCTCGTCGCGGCTGGCGGTTTCAATGGGCTCCAAATCTCCCGGCTGGGGGGTTTTGCTGGTCACGATCTCCTCCTTGGTTAGTAATATGACGGAATACGATTCCTTCCGTGACGCTGGATGAATCTGCTGCTGTAACTGCGGCAGGCGAAATATCCTCTTGTTGCGCCATCGGATGGATACTTCGCAGCCTCACTGACGCCTCACCGTGAGCATGGCGCCAGCCGTGTTACCAGTGGGCGGACGGCCTATTCGCCGGTATACCGCGGCGACCGCTTTTCCATGAAGGCACTGACGCCTTCCCGATAATCGTCACTGTGACCGAGTTCGCGCATGAAGTCGCGTTCGAGGTCGAGTTGCTGCTCCAGAGTGTTGAGATGGCTGGCGCGCATCGCCTGCCGCGTGCGGACCAGCGCCTTGGTCGGAGCCAGTGCGAGTTGTGCGGCCAGACGGTCCACTGTCTCAGCGAACTGCGCGTCATCGACACATGACCAGATCAAGCCCCATGCGGCCGCCTGTTCGGCTGCAAGCTTGTCTCCGAGCAATGCCAGCCCCATTGCGCGTGCAACGCCGATGCGCTGCGGCAATACGTAAGTCCCCCCCGTATCCGGGATCAGACCGATCTTGCTGAATGACTGGATGAAGGATGCGGAACGGCTGGCCACAACCAGGTCGCAGGCCAGAGCAAGGTTGGCACCCGCCCCGGCGGCAACGCCATTCACCGCACAGATCGTGGGCATCGCCAGATTCTGGAGCGCCAGGACGAGCGGTTTGTAATTGTTCTCGACGCTGGCTCCCAGATCCACCGGGGCCTCTCCAGGCAAGACACTTCGATCGGCCAGGTCCTGACCGGCGCAGAAACCTCTGCCAGCGCCACTGAGAACGAAGACGCGCGCCGTTCTGTCCTCGCGGAGCAGCGCCAGGGCCGCCCTCACTTCCGCGTGCATCTGTTCGGTAAAACTGTTGAGGCGATCCGGTCGATTCAGCGTCAGACGCGCCACTCCGTCCACAACGGAGAAAAGAATAGTCTCGAAAGCCATGCACACCCCTTTCATTCACCAGGTTGTTGGGCAAGATCCCGGCCCAGGAACGTTCTCCGTGCTCGCCAGCTGGCGGAGGAACGCTTTCGGCCACGGACCACTTCACTCTCGGTCTCGGTCTCTGCGCAACCACAGTGCACCGTCGGATGACCCTTGCAGACCAGCCTATTGGCTTCAGCGGCCGGCGGCGCGCCCTGCATGCACCGCGGCCTTCGACCCAAGCGCCAGACCCGTGAAGCGCTAGACGTGATAACGCCTTTGTACGACACGGAAACGGCTGGCGACGAATGCGGCATCGGCATAACAGGTCGTTGCCGCAGGATTGCCCCCGGTCGCATGGTAGTCAGAAAAAGCGGCTGACTGGTTGACATAAACCGCGCTGGTCAGGTTGATCGACAGTGCCACCTTGGCACGGCAAGTCGCAGCGGTCACGGCTTCGACCACTTCGGGTTGCGTCGAATAGAGACCAACCGTCAAGGCACCGTGTTCATGCACCAGGCGCTCCGACAACGCGACAGCGGCAGTACTGTTCTGCACACGGACTAGAAAGCTGATCGGGCCAAAGCGCTCCTGCATGTAGGCCCCTTCATCGGCAGCATCACATTTGAGAATGATGGGCGTGCGGACTTCTGCCATGGGATATTCCGCGTGCTCGATCTTGCGCGAAGCGACCACGACCTCGCCAAGCGCCGCCGCGTCGGCCAGCCGGGCCAGAGTGTCGGACGATTGAATGGCGCCGAGAACCGCAGTAGCGATTTCGGGTTTCGCCAACAAGCCGTCAAGCGCTGCCCCGAGATCCGCGCCAATCTGGTCGAAGCTCTTGTGCCCTTCATCGGTTTCAATGCCATCCGCCGGCACGATGATCGCTTGCGTCGTCGTACACATCTGCCCGGAGTAGAGCGCCAAGGTGAAAGCCAGATTCTTCAACATTCCCTTGTAGTCATCGGTGGATTCAATGATCACGTTGTTCACACCCGCCAGCTCTGCATACACCTGTGCCTGTCGACAATGTTCCTTCAACCATTCCCCAAAGGCATTACTGCCGGTGAAATCTACAGACTTCACCGCCGGATTGACCGCCAGCGCCTGCGTCGTCTTGCGGTCCGAGGTCACCGCAAGCGTCACCAGATTCGGATCGATGCCGTTTTCCGCCAGTACTTCGCGGATGATCCTGACCGATATCGCCGCCGGCAGGATGGCGTTTTCATGCGGCTTGACAATCACGGCATTGCCTGTCGCCAGCGCTGCGAAAAGACCCGGATAGGTATTCCAGGTCGGGAAGGTCCCGCAACCAATCACCAAGGCCACGCCACGGCCAACAATCTCGAAGTGCTTGCGCATCGTCAGCGGTGGGTTCTTGCCCTGAGGTTTTTCCCAAAGCGCTTCGTTCGGCACAAAGGACATCTCTCGCCAGGCATAGGCAAGCGCCTCCAATCCGCGGTCCTGCGCATGCGGCCCGCCGGCCTGGAATGCCATCATCCAGCCTTGCCCGGTGGTCATCATCACCGCATGGGCAATCTCGAAGCTGCGCTGATTGATGCGCTGCAGCGCCTCAAGGCAAATTCCGGTACGGCCGTCGGCACCGACCTTCTGCCATGCCGGCATGGCCGCTAGACCGGCATCGATGAGCGCCTGCGGATCGCATTCCGGATAGCTGATCGACAGTTCCACGCCGTAAGGCGAACGTTCGGACGCCACCGCCCCGATCCGCCCCGGCATGTCAAGCAAAAACTCCTGACCACGCAAGGCATCGATGGCGGCCTTGCCATCCTGCATCGCTGTTTCCCCATAGACCTTGGGGCTCGGCATCTCGGAATACGCTGACCAGTAGCCGCGAACACGAATCGCTTCAAGGGCGGCATCCAGAGTTGCACGGTGCCTTTCAAACAAGGGGTGAGCCATAGTTCCTCCACATAGTTTTACATCAACGCCTCGCCCTCGCCAACGGCTCAATCAGGGCGGCGGCCTAGCAATAATCCTAATGAGAAACGTTACAAAGAACACGACGGACTGTCAAGGTCTTGTATCGATAATAACTCGATGCCAGATCGGATGTACGATCCGAACGCATCCTTAATGGTAATAACATCAGGAAATTTATACGATCTTTCGAACACCATAGGCCTTCCCAGATGATTCGGCAGGCGCCTGTAGAACCGGGCTGCACCGACCTTAAAGTAACACACAAGTGGTTGACACACCCTAAAAACATGTAACATTATTAGGCCAATTGGCGGGTCGGCGAGTCTGACAACGGCAGATTTTCTGTGCCCCAGCCCCTACCGTCCAAGGCTTGGGTTCCTAGCAGTTCTTTGATTTCGCAACGAGCAGTACCGCTCTGCGGACGGCTCCACGGCACCCCCCGCAGCGCCACACCCACCGGTGTCTCGGGACCACGCAACCAAATTGAAAGGGAATCATCCATGTCGAAACATGAGCGCATCGCTGGCAAAATGGAATTGCCGACGGCAACCGAGCAGCCCAACATCTTTCCGCTGAGTTGGCCTGCCAAGACCAGGAAACTGGAAGACATTTGGGATTCTTCGCTGCGCGAAGCCTGGGACCCCAAAAAACTTCCCTGGAACACCCTGGATCTGTCGAAATACTCGTGGGAGCAACGGGAAGCCATAGCCTATTGGTGGACCATCCTGTCCGTTTTCGACGCCTCCGCGCCCCCCGTATTCGCCGCGGCACTGATCAAGACCTACGAAGCCCATGAGGAAGAGGCCGTCAGGCGCTGCTTTTTCTCGGTGACTCGTGACGAGCAGAACCACGAGCAACTGTGCGGAATGGCTATCACCAGACTGCTTGAACACCCCGATGTTCTTACTTACGTTCCGAAAACAGAGATCGGCCGGAAAGCCCAGAAAAATGCGCACTGGCTGTACTACAACGGCTCCCGTTATTGGGAGGGGTACAAGACGGCAGTCCCCAAATACAGTCTCGCCGTTCTTTTCAGTTCCTTCCTGATGGGCGAAATCGCCGCCGCGACGATCTTCCACCAGATGGCTGCGCAATGCGTGGAGCCGGTATTCAAGGAGGCATTCCGCAATGTTGGACGGGACGAAGGACGGCACATGGCGATTTGCATGTCGCTGATGGAGCGCGACTATCCCAAACTCGACCTCACGGATCGGCCGCTGATCACCAAGCAGATCCGAGCCGGATTCCTGTTCCTGTCAGGCGTTCTCTTCGAACCGCCAGAGGATTTCTGGGATATTCCGAAGGACTTCATCGCCAACCAGCGCGAAGCTGAAGCCATTGCCCGCAGCGCAGGTTTCCACATCCCGGAATATGAAGCGAAGAAAGACAACTGGCGCAACGCGATGCTCAACCTCAAGGGAGTTCTCGACAAGTTCGACATTCCCTTCCCGGCAATCCCCGAGGTGGGTATCACCGGCGAGGAAATTCGCGATGTGGACATGGAGGACATCATTCCAGTGTTCTAGACCGGAAACTTTTTCGTTAGGGGAAGGAGGCCCGTTGCTGGGCCACCGTTGATCACTTGGTTGAATACGTGAATGGCCATGAAACATATTCGTTTGCACCCTTCGGGACACATCGTCGAATGTCAGGAAGGTAGCGCGGTACTCGAAGCGCTGGAAGCCGCCGGTTATGCCTTGCCCAACAATTGTCGTGCCGGGGCCTGTGGAGAATGCAAGGTTAAGGTTTTGAGCGGCACCTTCGACCAGGGCTTCGTTCTGGACATGGCCCTTTCCCAGCAGGAGCGCCATGAGGGTTACGGGCTGATGTGCATGGCCAAACCAATTTCCGATGAATTGGTCATCGATTGGGGTACCGAGGATGCCCAGCCAAAACTCTTCCCGCCCCGAGAAAACCAGGAGTTCATCGTCGTCGATCGCCTGATGCGTACACCCCGCATTCTGGAATTGCGGCTGCGGCCACTTGCCTCACCCATGCGTTACTGGCCAGGACAATACATCATGCTCGGCTCACCCCAGTCCGGCATTCCCCCGCGCTCTTACTCGATTGCCAACGCCCCCCGACCAGACGGCGAAATCTCTCTGCAAATCACGCGCGTCGACGACGGCGTCACCAGCTCATGGGTACACCAGCATCTGAATGTCGGCAACACCGTAACCTTGTCGGGACCCTATGGCACATTCATCGGTGATCCTTCGGTTGACGCGCCGGTGCTATGCATTGCTGCTGGTTCAGGCCTAGCGCCGGTACTGGCCCTGGCTGACGCGGCCTTGCGTCGTGGCTACAGCCAACCGGTCACCCTGTTGTTCTCTGCACGTACCACCCACGATTTGTATGAATCGGGCCTGATGGCATGGTGGCAAGCCAAACACCCGGGGTTTCGCTACATCTATACGCTGACACGCGAACAGCATGAGGGTCTCTGTGGCCGCGTGCCCCAGGTCCTCCCCTCTCTGTTCAGCGATCTGTCGGATTTCTCCATTTTCATCGCTGGCAGCCCTGCTTTCGTTGAAGACTGTGTCTCGGCAGTAAAAGCCTTGGGCGCCAAGCCCAAGATGATTCATAGCGAAGGCTATTTCCAACAACAACGGCCTGTGGTCGCACCCATCAGCCACATGGTCTCGCTTCAGACCCCGATCAGCTAACAGGATGCGTTGTGGGTGAATGCGCCCTTGACGACGGCCCGCCTGCACACCCGCTTCCCACGGCCACCTCAGCACGATCGTAGAAGCTAGAAGCATGTGCTCGTCATCACATACAGAACTGACGGTCGAGCGCCTCGCTGCAGGAAGCGCAGGGCACTGGATACGTGCCATTCACCCCGCTCAGGAGCCCAAAGGAGGGAAGCCTATGTAGGAAGATGAAAGAACCTGTTTTCGCGGTTGGGGACTGATATCAAAAAAACCAGCAGACCATCGAGGGATGCGTGCAAATTCAGGCACCTCGAATTCATCAAGAGGAGACAAGATTCGTATGTCCACCGAAATCTACCAAAGGATTCTCAGCCATCCTAGATACGCAGAACTGGTCAGGCGCCGAAAGCGACTGGCCTGGCTATTAGCTGGCAGCACACTGGGCGTGTTCTTTTCTTTCGTATTGATCGTGGCGTTCAAACCAAGCATCTTGGCAACACCCGTATCAAGTGCCGGCGTGACGACCATCGCCATCCCCCTGGGGGTGGCGATGATCGTGTTTTTCTGGGTGGCGACCGGCATCTACGTTCGCCGTGCCAGCCGCGATTTCGACGGCCTGAGCGATCAGATTGTACAGGAGGCCAACCAATGAGTGGACTGACGCCAAAATCGATCACGAGCCTTGGATTGCTGACCTGGACAGGCCTGGCGTTGGCTACGCCAGGAAGCCAAGCACAAACCGCCAACATTCCGGCCATTGCAATGTTTCTGCTCTTTGTCTCGATCACGCTCGCGATCACTTATTGGGCAGCCAAGCGTACAAGGACGGCCAGCGATTACTATGCTGCAGGGGGAGGCATCACCGGCACCCAGAATGGCTTCGCGATCGCTGGCGACTTGCTCTCCGCAGCAACACTACTCGGCATCAGCAGCCTGATTTTCGCCAAGGGCTATGACGGCTTTCTCTATTGCCTGTGCCTGATCGTAGCCTTTCCGATGATTCTTTTCATCATGGCGGAGCGGCTGCGCAATCTCGGGCGCTATACCTTTGCCGATGTCACGTCTTTTCGTCTGTCGCAGCGTCCCGTACGCACTACAGCGGCGATCTGCTCCCTCACTGTAGTCATTTTCTACCTGATCGCTCAGATGGTGGGTGCCGGCCAGGTAATCAAGCTGTTGTTCGGGGTCGAGTACTGGATCGCCGTAGTTGCAGTAGGCGTGCTGATGGTCATCTATGTAACTTTCGGGGGAATGCTGGCCACAACCTGGGTGCAGATCGTCAAGGCTGTTCTGCTGGTTTCCGGCGGCACCTTAATGGCCTTGCTGGCTTTCTCGAAATTCGGCTTCAGCTTCGAAACGCTGGCCAGCAAAGCCGCCGCCGTGCATAAGGACGGAATCAAGATCCTCGCCCCCGGTGTCATGTTCTCCGACCCGATTTCCGCTGTTTCTCTGGCACTTGGAATGGTCTTCGGTACCGCCGGTCTGCCGCACATCCTGATGCGTTTCTTTACGGTACCGAATGCCGTGGAATCGCGCAAGAGTGCCTTCGTTGCCACCGGCCTGATGGGCTTCTTCTTCCTGATGATCGGCTTGATCGGGCTGTCGGCCGTCGTACTCGTCGGCACCGATCCGCAGTACTTCGAAGGAGGAATCGTCGGCGGGAAATTGCTGGGCGGCGGCAACATGCCAGCAATGCATTTGGCACATGCCGTGGGCGGAAACCTGCTGCTCGGCTTCATGGCGGCGGTGGCATTTGCAACCATCCTGGCAGTAGTGTCGGGACTCGCTCTCGCCGGAGCTTCGGCGATTTCGCATGACATTTACGCCAACGCGATCAAGAGGGGTACGGCGACCGAGGCTGAAGAAATCAAGGTGTCCAAGATTGCCTCTTTGGGCTTGGGCGTGCTCGCGGTCATTCTCGGGATCATGTTCGAGAAGCACAATCTGGCATTCCTGTCTGGCCTCACGCTGGGCATTGCCGCCTCGGCCAATTTCCCGGTACTGATACTCTCGATGTATTGGCAAGGTCTGACCACTCGCGGTGCCGTTCTCGGTGCCATGGTTGGACTGATCTCTGCCTTGACGCTGGTAGTCTGCTCCAAGGCGGTGTGGGTTACCGTCCTCGGCAATCCGACCGCGTTGTTCCCCTACGAGCAACCTGCACTCTTTTCGATGCCTATGGCATTTCTCGCCGCCTGGCTCGGATCGGTTCTCGACACCAGCGAAACCGCAGCCCGAGAAAAGGCCGCCTTTGCGGAACAGGACGTGCTGGCCGAAACTGGCTTCTACAAGAAGCAACAAGCCAGTCCGACCGCGTAAAGCCAAAGAAGGATCGCGCAGCAGTCGCATCGCAGGGGCACCGACCGTTAGGCCAGTGCCCCTGTTGCGGTTCTATTCGGCCCGAGGATTGCTGCCAACGCTCTTCGTGAGTCGCTGGATAATTTCCACATTATTTCTCGCCGGCATGATCTGATACGTCAAGGCGAAGGCAGCGCAGCGGATCGTCTTCGGCGAAACGCTCGTATACGATCGGTTGTAGAGGTGGACAAACACCGTCCGCGGTCAACAATAGACGGTCAAGATGGCGCTCGGCAGGCACCAGCAATCGTCGGTAGAGATCCTTGCAGAGCAGCCGCGCGCGCTCTCCCGGCCACTCCGCAGGCAACAATTGCTCGGGAAGTTCCGGGTCGCGCAGTAGCAAGCGCCGATAGTCGTGAATCAATAGTAATCGCAGGAGAAAAGCGCCCTCTTCATCGGCTGTGGCAAGGGGATCGCTACGTAGTTCCACCAGGACAGAATTATAGGTACTGACGAACTCGGCATAGGCCTGCCCGAGTTCGCGCAGGTCCCAGGCCCGTGCGACCAAGTCGGCGTTTCCAGCTGTACCCACCAGGCTGGCATCTGCGGCAAGCAACGGCATCAACCCGGCCAGCAAATGCGCCAGACCGTCCGCCAGCAGTGCGTCAAGGACACGTGGCAGGTCCGCGCTGGGGTGCACGAAACACTCCGCGCCCAAGGCACCAAAACCTTGCCAGAAGAGAGCTCGGCGCAGGGCCTCGCGGTCCTTCTGAGCGAACGCGCCAAGTACCAGAATTTGTCGCCAACGACGATCCCAGTGCGGCGCGCGGGCAGCATAGATTTGTCGCGCTGCATCGGCACAGCGACGCTCTCCGGAAGTCGTGAGGCGGTATTCGCTACGACGGCCCAGTGCTTCGCTACACAGCCATTCGTCTTTGGTCAGGCGAAAGACGGCAGTCCTGACCGAGCGCTCATTGATCCCCAAGGGCCCAAGCAAATGAATCAGGCTGCCCAGCCAGACTCGCCCGCCCCGCGGCAACACGACATCGCCAAAGAGCGAGACAATCAAGGAACCGGCATGCACCCGCCTCTGCCGTCTGAATTCGTCGATCCGCGTGTGTATCGCGACACTCATCGGCGCGCCATTCCTGTGGCGTCATCCAGTATCGCCTTTCCCCGAAGAGACAGCAAACGGCACCGCCTGGTCCACGTGACGGCGACTTGCCCGTCGTGCAGCGAATCCGGCACTGCCTCGATCAAACGGCTTTCCTCTCGAACCAGTTTCTGTGAGTTCTCGTCCATTCGCCCCAGGCTGTCAGCTCGACTCCTGTTACCAGCAAGCCATCAACTAGAAGGTAAAATTGTCAAAAAGCGCGTTATGATACGCCTTTTAATATCAATCGGCTTGTTTTGTACCATTTTTACCGGTCCTGCCAAGCAATACGCTGTCACTCGCAGCCCAATCAATGTCTTTTCCGAAAGGAACCTGCATGTCCAAGTCCAATAGCGCTGGGCACAATGCACCAGCTCCGATCTTGCTCGCCGAACAAACAGCCGCAGCAATGTACAGCCGCGACGCTGCACTGAAGCTGATCGGCATCCGTCTGATGGCTGTCCGACCAGGGTATGCGCGACTCTCGATGGTTGTTCGACCAGATATGGTCAATGCTCATCATATCTGCCATGGAGGTTTCCTTTTTACCCTCGCTGACTCCGCTTTTGCCTACGCTTGCAATAGCTATAACCGTAACACGGTTGCCTCGGCCTGCCACATCGACTTCCTCAGCCCTGCACGTGAAGGCGAAGAACTGGAAGCCGAGTGTGAGGAGCGTTCTCTCGCCGGGCGCACCGGGGTCTACGACACAACCATCCGCGACCGCAAGGGACAGGTCTTGGCTCTTTTCCGCGGCAAGTCCTACCGCATCGCCGGAGAAGTCATCACTGGACTGGAAGCCGAGGACAGTCGCCATCGTTCGGCCCCGAGCAGCAGAATCGAGGGCAACCCTCAATGAAGCACCGGGAAGCGACTCGGCTCCATCCGGCCACCATGGTAGTGCACGGCCTTCCCCCAGATCGAACACGCCCATTCATGCGGAGTGCAACTTGGATCATGAGGTAACGTCTGACGAGGGACACGCCGGCGAATTGGTGATCCTGGTGCACGGCTTGTGGACGCCAGCCGCGGTGTTCGTGTTGCACAGCCGATGGCTCGAGCGCCTTGGCTACCGTACGTTGCGCTTCGGCTACCGCAGCGTGCGTGCAACCTTGTCGGAAAATGCCGCGGAACTGAAGACCCGTGTGGCCGAGACCAGCGCAGAGAGCATCCATTTGGTGGGCCATAGCCTAGGTGGTCTGATCATCCTGGACATGCTGGCGCAGACCGGCGATCCCCGTCTGCGCCGGGCCGTCCTGCTCGGCACCCCCTGTAGTGACAGCTACGCTGCGCGTCGCCTGTCAAGCTTTTGGGGGCTCCCTACACTGCTTGGGCAATCGACGATGGAGTGGCTATCCAGGGGCCCCGACGCCACCACGCTGCAGCGATCGACGGTCGAAGTCGGAGTATTGGCGGGCACGCGTAGCGTCGGTTTGGGGCGAGTGCTAGCGGACTTGCCGACACCGAACGATGGCCTCGTCACGCTGGCGGAGACGCGACTGCCCGGCGCCACCGATTTCATCGACCTGCCGCTAGCACACTCGGAAATGCTCGTCTCGCGGCGTTGCGCCGCACAGATCGTCTATTTCCTGGCAAGTGGTCGTTTCATGCACGCGGCAGACCCGGAGGAATTTCCCCGAATCGAGTAGCACGCAGAAAACCCCGAAAAGTGATCTTCGGTGTGGCCGCATCGGCGTCCGTCCCGCAAGACTGAGATGGCGAAGGGTTCGACCGAGACCATTGCCACTTCAGGCCTGATGCCCCTTGACGTAATTCATCGGCCCCCCGGTAAAGGGAGCGAACCCGGTACCGAAGATCACACCGGCATCGGCCAGATCGGCATCGGCAACGATCCCGTCGCTGACGAGTTGCTGCGTCCGGTCAAGCAGGGGCTTCACCAAGCGGGCGGAGAGGCCAGCGGGAACGGTTCCCGCCGGCCCTTTGGCGGGTCGGCCAGCAGGATAGTCGTAGAAACCCCGGCCAGTTTTCCTGCCGAGGTGGCCAGCATTGAAACGTTCCAGCAGGCATTTCGGTGGCTCGGCTGCGGCCTCTGCAAGGCTTTTGCCCGCAGCCATGGCAACGTCGAGTCCGACCATATCAACGAGTTCGATCGGGCCCATCGGCATGCCGAAGGCGAGCATCGCCTCGTCCACCGTTGCCGCCGAGAAACCCTCATCGACGGCGCGCATCGCTTCGAGCATATAGGGTCCGAGAACGGCGTTAACCAGGAAGCCCGGCGCACTTTTGACCGGTAACGGCAGGCGATCGATCTGTTTGACGAAAGCGGTCCCGCGCTGCAGCATTTCAGGATCGGCACCTGGAGCGGCAACGACTTCGACCAGCGGCATCTTCGCGACCGGGTTGAAGAAGTGAATCCCGATCAGACGTTGCGGTCTGGCCAGCACCGTGGACAAGTCCTCGATGCGCAGGCTGGAAGTGTTCGTCGCCAGCACCGCGTCAGCCTTGATCACCGCTTCGAGCTTGGCGAGCAAAGCGCGTTTGGCGTCGAGGTCTTCGAAAATTGCCTCAATCACCACGTCCGCCTGGCGTGCACCGTGGCCTTCCGGGTCAGGAATCAGCCGGTCCATGACGTTGCGCAGTTCGCGCTTGTCCCGGATGCGCTGGCTCCATGCCGCATAGGCGCGTTGCAGGGCCGGAGCAATGCGCGCCATTCCCTGATCCTGCAGAGTGACGGTCAGCCCGCGCAGGGTGCACCAGGCCGCGATGTCGCCGCCCATCACGCCGGCACCAACGACATGAACGCGCCTGACTGTGTCACTGCTGGCCTTGCCAAAGTTCTTCAGGCGTTCCTGCAGGAAGAAAACACGCACCAGATTGCGCGCGGTCGGCGAACGGACCATGCGGTCGATCAGCGTCGGTGCTGCCAACGCATTCCCCTGGTGATTGGCCCATATGTCGATGATCGCGTATGGTGCCGGATAATGTTCGCGGCGTGCGCGCCTGCCGACCTGCTTTCTTGCAGCACTCGCCACCAGACCCTTCAACGGACCATTGAGCAGGCGCTTCAGCAGGGGCGGATGGCGGCGCGGCTGATTGGCGAGCACCAGCAATGCCGCGGCGCCATCCATGACGCGTGCCGGTACGCAGTCATCGGCCAGCCCGATGCGTTTCGCCTTGACGGCATCGATCGTCTTGCCGGTCAGCATCATGTCGAGCGCCGCTTGCGGGCCAATCCGTTCCGGCAGGCGCAACATGCCCCCCCAACCCGGAACGATGCCGAGCATCACTTCCGGCAGCCCCATCCGGGTCGAGGGCTCGTCAACCGCCAGCAGATAACGACACGCCAGCGCTAGTTCAAGCCCGCCACCCAGGCAGTGGCCGCGTACCAGCGCCAGCGTCGGATAAGAAACGGCTGCCAGACGGTTGAAGAGATGCCAGCCACGCGCCACCAATTCGATGCCCTTCTCGGCAGTATCAAGCTGTGTAAACTCCTGGATGTCGGCACCGGCAATGAAGCCGGCCGCCTTCCCCGACCGGAAGATTAACCCTTTCGGTGGGCTACGATCGAACTGGTCGAGAAGCTGCGCGAGTTCATTCATGACCGCACTGGAAAGCGCATTGGTCGACTCGCCAACGCGGTCGAGCGTCGCCCAGGCGATGCCTGCCGCGTCCACCGACACCCGCCAGTTCTGAAACCCATTGATATTCATGAAGTTCTCCGTTTTACCTGTGCCTGATCGAAGGTTTCCAGCAGCATCGCCCCGCCCTGGCCACCACCGATGCAGATTGCGGCGATACCGCGCTTCGCCCGGGCAATACGCAGGGCCTGCAGCAGATGCAGGACGATGCGAGCGCCGGAAGCGCCGACCGGATGACCGATTGCGATGGCACTGCCGTCGATGTTGAGACGCTCCGGCGCGATCTGGCCAAGCGCGCCCGGCAGACCGAGCTGCTCGCGGCAATAGTCGTCCGACGCCCAGGCCGCGAGGCAGCCAAGCACCTGTGCTGCAAAGGCCTCATTGATTTCCCAGAGGTCGATGTCCGCCAACCCAAGCTGATGGCGCTGCAGGATCTGCGTTGCGGCATGTACCGGGCCGAGGCCCATCTGCGCCGGATCCAGGCCAGCCCACTGGCTGTCGATAATGGCGCCAAGCGGCTCGAGCTGCCACTCTTCGACCGCGGCCGCCGAAGCCAGGAGCAACCATGCGGCCCCATCGCTGATTTGCGAGCTGTTGCCCGGAGTCACGCGGCCATACTTGCGGTCAAAAAACGGCTTGAGCTTGGCGAGTCCGGCCATGCTCGAATCGGCACGTACCCCGTCATCATCGTTGTAGACCTTGCCCTTGCCATCAACGAGCGGAACGATCTCGCCAAGGTGCCCGGCGGTACGCGCAGCGACGGCACGCTGGTGGCTGCGAACGCTGTATTCATCCATCTGCTGGCGTGAGATACCGAATCGCCAGGCAAGGTTCTCGGCGGTCTGCCCCATCAGCAGACCAACGACCGGGTCGGTCAGACCCTTCAACAGGCCGATTACAGGAGACAGGGCTTGCGACAAACGTAGCCGGGTGAACAAGCCGATCTTCTGGCTGAGCGTCCGGGCCTGCATCATCTGAGCAAACCAGCGCACCATCGTTTCGTTGTATAACAGTGGTGCATGCGACAGCGCGTCGACACCACCGGCAAGCACCAGACGCGAACGTCCATTCTGAATGTTGGCCATCGCCGAGTCGATCGCCTGCATGCCGCTGGCGCAGTTGCGCATCACGGTCCAGGCCGGCACCCGGTGGCCGCAACCCAGACGCAGGGCGACGAGACGGCCGATGTTGACTTCATCGGGCGATGGACTGACACAACCAAGAATGACCTCATCAAGGTCACTCGGCAAAAACGGCTGGCGGATCAGCAGTGCGCGTCCGACCTGCACCGCCAGATCGCTCGCCGTGAACGGCCCGGGTGCATTGCGCCCTTTGAGAAAAGGCGTTCTCGCGCCATCGACGACATACACGGGCTGAAATCCCATGAACTCTCCTTCTGCCAAACAAGAGGGCACGGAACAACTGCTCCGCACCTTCCAGGGCTCTCGACCGGTTGTCTAGGCGGCTTTGTGCAGCAGCGGCTGTTGCCGCACATGCCCGAGGTCATGCGGGAAATCGTCGACGCGAATGACGATGTCGCGCAGTTCGTTACGCCTCTTGAGCACGGCGTACTCTGCCGCGGTAACGATGCCAGCGGCAAACGACGCATGCGCCAGGTCGCGGACATTGGCATCGGGATTGTCGGTCAGTACGCCACTCTTTTCAGCAGCGCGAATCTTGGCTTCGATCGGTTCAGCGGCAATGGTTGCCGCCAGCGCCAGTTCGAGTGCGCCGACGGCTTCGCTTTCGACCTTGGGCAGATAGGATTCGGCGGTCAGACGGTCGCGCGCAGCCGACGGTTCGATCAGCAACTTTGCCACCTGATGACCAATCCGATCCGAGGGCACGTCGTATGGGTGCCCAAGAGGAAAGACGAGACGGTAGAGCATGCGCGCGATCCAGCGCACCGGAAAATTTGCAATCACCCCGTCAAACGCCATCTGCGCCTTGTACATCGCATCCCACATCGCCCAGTGCATCAGCGGCGCGTCGGCCTGCTGACGCCCTTCCGACTCATAGCGCTTAAGCGTTGCCGAACACAGATACAGCATCGACAGGATGTCGCCAAGCCGTGCCGAGAGCTTTTCCCGGCGCTTCAATTCGCCGCCTAGAACCAGCATCGAGATGTCTGAAAGGAAGGCGAAAGCCGAGGCAAAACGCGTCAGCTGTTGGTAGTAGCGCCGGGTTTCCGGAGCGACATTGGCTGGCACGGAGACGAAATGCGACCCGGTCAGGCCCTTCCTCAGCGCCCCGAAAGCATGTCCGATGGTGAACACCAGGTGACCGAAAAAGGCCTTGTCGAAATCGCGCAGACCCTGTTGCGGATCCGGATTGAAAGCCGATTTCATCTCCTTTAGGACATACGGATGACAGCGGATGGCTCCCTGACCAAACAGGATCATGCTGCGCGTCAGGATGTTTGCCCCTTCCACGGTAATCCCGATCGGCAGCTGCTGATAGGCACGGCCAATGAAGTTCGATGGCCCAAGACAGATCCCCTTGCCGCCGACGATGTCCATACCGTCATTGACGACCTGGCGGGCGCGCTCGGTGACATGGTATTTGGCAATTGCCGAGACCACCGATGGCTTCTCGCCGAGGTCGATGGCACCAGCCGTCATGATGCGCACGGCATTCATCATATAGGTGTAGGCCCCGATGCGCGTCAGCGGCTCTTCAACGCCTTCGAAGCGCCCAATCGCCATTTTGAACTGACTGCGAACGCGCGCGTAGGCACCGACCGTGCGAGCCGTCAGTTGCGCCATGCCGGCGTTCGACGACGGCAGCGAGATCGAGCGACCAGCCGCCAGACACTCCATCAGCATCCGCCAGCCTTGACCCACCATTGCCGGGCCACCGATCACGTAGTCGAGCGGCATGAAGACGTCCTTGCCGCGTGTCGGGCCATTCATGAACATGGCGTTGAGCGGGAAGTGGCGACGACCGATTTCTGCACCGGGCGTGTCACGCGGCACCAGCGCGCAGGTGATGCCGAGATGCTTCCTGCTGCCGAGTAGACCATCCGGATCATAAAGATGGAAAGCCAGACCGAGGATGGTGCACACCGGACCGAGGGTAATGTAACGCTTGTCCCAGGTCACACGCATGCCGAGCACTTCCCGGCCCTGCCACATGCCCTTGCAGACAATGCCGACGTCGGGGATCGAGCCGGCGTCTGAACCGGCCCAGGGGCTGGTCAGGGCGAAGGCAGGAATCTCGATTCCCTTGGCCAATCGTGGCAGGTAGTGGTTCTTCTGCGCTTCGGTTCCATAGTGCAGCAACAGTTCGGCGGGACCGAGCGAGTTGGGCACCATCACCGATACCGATAACGCCGAACAACGCGTCGACAGTTTGGTGACGATCTGCGAGTGGGCGTAGGCCGAGAATTCGAGACCGCCATACTTCTTCGGGATGATCATCCCGAGAAAGCCCTTGTCCTTGATGTACTGCCATGCCTGTGGTGGCAGATCGTATAATTCGTTCGTCACCTGCCAGTCATCCACCAACGCACAGACCTGCTCGACCTCATTGTCCATGAAGGACTGCTCTTCCGGCCTGAGCGTTGGCACCGGATAGGCGAGCAGCTTTTCCCAGTCAGGATTACCGCGGAACAGTTCGCCGTCCCACCACACCGTGCCGGCCTCGAGCGCAACGCGCTCGGTATCCGACATCTGTGGCAGAATCCGTTTGTAGGTATTGAAAATTGGCCGGCTAATCAGTGCTCGCCGCAAGGGGCGAAACCCGAATAGCACGACCAGACTCACCAGTGTGATACCGATGATGATCGAGACGACCGTTGTGATCATTGCTGCTTCTCCTATTGCTGGTCCTGGGTGTTGTATGTTGGACCTTGCGCTTCGCGCCTTGTCCCTGGAATATCAGACCGTCTTCGAAGACGGCTCTTTTTGTTTATTGGCTTCCTCATGAAACTGGGGCAAGGGTGCCCGCAGGCCACCGAGCAGAAATGGCATCAGCCGTTCTGCCAGGCGTCTGGCCAGCACCGTATCCGGGTCGTCGCAACTGGCTTCGCCCGCGAGGTCTCCCACTTCGCAACCGGTGACGACCTGCAGCACGTCGGTACCGGCAATTGCGTAGGACATGGCGCCCAGCATGAAATGCAGGCGCCAGACAATCTCTGCTTTTGGAACGTCCGGCAAGGCACGAAATAGCGCCCGCTTGTAGCGATCGATCACTTGCGCATACTCACCGGCAAAAAAGGTTCGAATGAACTCAGCTGGCTCGGTCAGGGTTCGCCCGAGCAGACGCAGAAAGGTCATACCACCGAGTGACGGGTCCTCACCCATTCGCAACAAGGTACCGAAAAATGCTTCGAGTATCTGCGACGGTTTGAGCGGTGCGCCGGCAGCCTGCGCTTCGAGCTTGTCGAGGGCCTGCAGGCGCTGCTCGTTGAGCCAGGTCAAGCGACGCCGGAAGACCTCGCACAACAACGCCTCTTTCGAACCGAAATGGTAGTTCACCGCCGCCAGGTTGACTTCCGCCGCGCTGGTGATCGCCCGCATCGACGTCGCTTCGTAGCCGTTGTCCATGAACAGACGTTCGGCAACGTCCAGGATGCGCTCACGGGTATCGCTTGTGGTTTTCTGATCGGACATAGAATCGCTCGCTGACCCAGGAAATGCTGCAATATGCGCTTCGAATGACTGGCAACAATATATATAGTTCAAACGTTCGTTTCAATGTTAGGGCCATCGCTTTCCGAATGCAAGTTTTTTTGCCGCTTTCTGAACCGATCCTTGAGACCTCACTCGACAACAGGGCATACTCCAAGGATCAGAAACCCGATCGATACGCCAAAGTCATGCGCCGAGCCGCCTCCCCCTACCCTGCAACCGAACGACCCGCGGCCGCCGACAGTCATCTCTGGTTGACCCTCAACAAGTTGCTGCCCTATCTGTGGCAATACAAATGGCGAGCCTTTATGGCCCTCTCGTGTTTGTTCAGTGCAAAACTGGCCAATGTCTGCGTGCCGCTGGTTTTCAAGGAGATGATCGACGGCCTGAGCAGCACGCAACAGGCACTCGCCTTGCCCGCCATGCTGCTGCTGCTCTACGGCACACTGCGTTTTTCGACCTCGCTGTTCACGGAGTTGCGCGAGATTCTCTTTGCACGCGTCACGCAACGCGCTGTACGCCAGATCGCGCTGGAGGTTTTCCGACACCTGCACGAACTCTCGCTGCGTTTTCATCTGCAAAGGCAGACTGGTGGCGTTTCACGCGACATCGAGCGCGGCAGCCGATCGATCTCCAGTCTGATCAGCTACACGCTCTATTCGATTCTCCCGACCCTGGTTGAAATCACGCTCGTCCTGACAATCCTCCTGGTCAGGTACGACAGTGCCTTTGTCCTGATCACCCTGGCTTCGTTGACGGCCTATGTGGTATTCACAGTCAAGGTCAGTAACTGGCGGATCGGCATTCGCCGAAAACTCAACGAAATGGACTCGGCAGCAAATACTCGTGCCATCGACAGCCTGCTCAACTACGAAACGGTCAAATACTTCAACAATGAGCAGTACGAGGCCCGCCGCTACGATCAGCAGATGCACCTATGGGAAGACGCGGCGACCAGAAGCCAGGTCTCCCTGTCCTGGCTCAACCTCGGCCAGCAGATCATCATTGCTTTGGGGGTCACGGCGATGATGTGGCGAGCAGCCAGTGGTGTGGTCGCGGGCTCAATGACCCTCGGCGATCTGGTGCTGGTCAACGCTTTCCTGATTCAACTCTACATGCCACTCAACTTCCTCGGCGTGGTGTACCGCGAAATTCGCCAGTCGCTGGCGGACATCGAGCGCATGTTCGACTTGCTCGCAGTGCACCGGGAGATCGCCGATGCGCCAGACGCCATGACCCTGCCGGCTGCTGGCCCGATGGAGATCCGCTTTTCCGATGTGGACTTTTTCTACGAAACCAACCGGCAAATTCTGTACAGCGTTGATTTTGTGATTCCGGCCGGGCGCACCCTCGCCGTGGTCGGCGAGTCAGGTTCCGGAAAATCGACCCTGGCACGGCTGCTCTACCGCTTCTACGACATCAGCAGCGGTCATGTCCGAATCAACGGGTACGATCTGCGCAAAATCACCCAGGCGAGCCTACGTGCAGCCATTGGCATCGTACCGCAGGATACCGTGTTGTTCAACGACACCATTTACTACAACATTCAGTACGGCCGGCCCGAGGCCAGCCGCGAACAGGTGCTTGCCGCAGCCACCGCGGCACAGCTCGCGGGGTTCATCGAACTGCTCCCCGATGGCTACGAAACGCGGGTCGGCGAACGCGGACTGAAACTCTCGGGAGGAGAAAAGCAGCGTGTTGCTATCGCTCGGGCGCTGCTCAAGAACCCGCAGGTATTGATCTTTGATGAAGCGACGTCGGCACTCGACTCAAAAACCGAGAAAGCCATCCAGGCGAGTCTGGACAACGCGGCTCGCGGCCGCACGACACTGGTGATCGCCCATCGCTTATCGACGATTATGAATGCCGACGAGATCCTGGTGATGGATGCCGGCCATATCGTAGAACGCGGCTCACACCTTAAATTGCTCGACGCTGGCGGCCTGTACGCGCAGATGTGGGCACTGCAACAACTGGAGGAGTCCGGTGCAGCTGTTCCAACCGAATCGTCTCCAATACGCTGTTCATAGCCAAAGAGCAAAAAAAGCCAGGCCCACAGCCTGGCTCTTGCGCGCTAATAGCGTCGACTAGTGCTGCCGTCTATTCGGCGACAGCGCTGCGTTCCGGGCGATCCATCAACTCGACAAATGCCATCGGCGCATTGTCGCCATCTCTAAAACCACACTTCAGAATCCGCAGATAACCGCCATTGCGGGTTGCATAACGTGGCCCAAGTTCGTCGAACACCTTGACCACCATCTCCCGATCGCGCAGCCGGTCAAATGCCAAGCGACGATTGGCAAGATTAGGTTTCTTGCCAAGGGTGATGATCGGCTCAATGACGCGCCGAAGCTCCTTTGCTTTCGGCAAGGTGGTCTTGATGGCTTCTTCACGAAGCAAGGAAACGGTCATGTTACGCAACATCGCCAGACGATGGGCGCTGGTACGATTCAGTTTACGAAGACCCAAACGGTGACGCATATCAATTCCTTCCTGTTCTTGTCCGGCTGCTCACTTCTCGAGGCCGGCGGGAGGCCAGTTCTCAAGCTTCATACCCAGTGTCAGACCGCGTGCGGCCAGCACTTCCTTGATTTCATTCAGCGATTTGCGGCCCAGATTGGGTGTCTTGAGCAACTCGTTCTCGGTGCGCTGGATCAGATCACCAATGTAATAGATGTTTTCTGCCTTTAGACAGTTGGCCGAACGAACGGTCAGTTCCAGGTCATCCACAGGACGCAGCAGCAGTGGATCAACCTGCACCGTCTTCTGATACTCAATGGGTAGCGCCGTCCCGGCAAGGTCGGCAAACACCGAAAGCTGCTCCATCAGGATGCGCGCGGCGGTCCGAATGGCTTCTTCCGGATCAATGGCACCGTTGGTCTCAATGTCCATGATCAGCTTGTCCAGATCGGTTCGCTGTTCGACCCGCGCGCTCTCGACCGCGTAGCTGACCCGGCGCACCGGACTGAACGATGCGTCCAGGACCAGCTTGCCGATATTCTTGCTGCCATCACTGATCTCGCGCAGGTTGCCAGCCACATAACCCCGCGACCGCTCGATTTTCATTTCCATTGCCAGCTTTCCACCGGCTGAGAGGTGGGCGATGACATGCTCGGGATTGATGATCTCGACATCGTGAGAGACATTGATGTCCGCAGCCCTAACAACACCCTTGCCTTCCTTGCGAAGTTGCAGCAGAACCTCTTCCCGATTGTGCAGTTTGAAGACGACCCCCTTCAGGTTCAAGAGGATATCTACCACATCCTCCTGAACACCATCAATAGTCGAGTATTCATGCAGTACGCCTTCGATGCTGACCTCGGTCGGTGCATAGCCAGGCATTGATGACAAAAGAATCCGGCGCAGCGCATTGCCCAAAGTATGTCCGTAACCGCGTTCAAACGGCTCCATGACCACTCGTGCATGCACCGGCGACAAGCTCTGCACATCGATGATGCGCGGTTTAAATAGTCCACTGCTTTGCATGTACTGTCCCTTTGCCTGATTCCGTCAAGCCTCGCTGCTACTACTTCGAGTAGAGTTCGATGACGAGACTCTCGTTGATCGTCGGCGGCAGTTCACTACGCTCCGGGTGTGCCTTGTAAGTGCCCTTTGCAGCCTTGGCATCCACTTCAACCCACTCGGGGAAGCCCCGTGCTTCGGCAGCTGCCAAAGCGGCCTTGACGCGAAGGTGTGCTTTCGTCTTCTCGACGACTTCAACGACATCACCGGGGCGGACCTGGTATGATGGAATGTTGACTCGCTGACCGTTTACGAGAACGCCGTTGTGCCTGACCACTTGGCGCGACTCCGCGCGCGAGGCCGCGAAGCCCATGCGGTAGCAAACGCTATCGAGGCGAGCTTCCAGCAATTGGAGGAGCACTTCACCGGTCACGCCCCTGCGACGGTCAGCCTCTTTGTAAACCTTGCGAAACTGTCCTTCAAGAACACCATAGATACGCCGAATCTTCTGCTTTTCCCGCAGGTGAACACCATAGTCGGACAAGCGCTGCCCGGACTTCTGACCATGCTGACCGGGTGCGTACGATCGACGTTCGATCGCACACTTGTCGGTGAAGCATTTTTCCCCCTTGAGGAACAACTTCTCGCCTTCACGGCGGCACTGACGGCACTTCGGATCAAGATTGCGAGCCACTATTTTTCCTCCTTAAATCCGACGCTTCTTGGGTGGCCGACAGCCGTTATGCGGGATCGGCGTGACATCGGTGATCGCAGTGATCTTCATCCCAAGCGCATTAAGCGCACGCACCGACGACTCCCGCCCAGGGCCAGGACCCTTGATGCGGACTTCGAGGTTCTTGACGCCACACTCGACGGCAACCCGGCCGGCAGCTTCAGCTGCAACCTGTGCAGCAAATGGGGTACTCTTGCGTGAACCCTTGAAGCCGGCGCCACCCGAAGTCGCCCAAGACAGCGCGTTACCCTGGCGGTCGGTGATGGTGATGATCGTATTATTGAACGAAGCGTGGATATGTGCCACTCCTTCGGCCACATTCTTTCTGATCTTGACTTTTTTACGAACTTTTGCGGCAGTCTTGGCCATGGTCTGGTCCTAGTTCCTAATCATTTCTTGCCGGCGATCGGCTTCCGTGGTCCCTTGCGAGTACGCGCATTGGTGCGCGTCCGCTGGCCACGCGACGGCAGGCCCTTGCGGTGACGGAGGCCACGATAGCAGCCCAAGTCCATCAAGCGCTTGATACTCATTGTGACTTCGCGACGCAGGTCACCCTCGACACTGAATTTTCCAATCTGGTCGCGCAAACGCTCCAGTTCAGCCTCAGTAAGGTCCTTCATTTTCGTTGAACGTAAAACTCCAGCAGCATCACAGATTTTCTGCGCGCGCGGACGTCCGATACCGTAGATGGCCGTTAATGCAATCTCGGCATGCTGGTGGTTCGGGAGGTTTACACCTGCGATGCGTGCCATCGATTCACCCCAATTAATCGAAACTTAATGTTTATGCCTTCAACCGACTGACAACTCACCATGGTGGGTCGCAGCGATCAACCCTGACGCTGTTTGTGACGTCGATCCGTACAGATCACACGCACAATGCCATGGCGCCGAATAATCTTGCACTTGCGGCAGATGCGTTTCACAGATGCCAGCACTTTCATGATTCACTCCTGATTTCCCGGCCTGAGGCGCAGCCTGCCTTTCGTCGGGTTGTTGCGTAGATTGCTGCGTAGATCGTAGATTCTTCTAAAAACCATTCCATTTACTTGGCACGGAAGACGATGCGTGCACGACTCAGATCATATGGCGTCAGCTGCACGGTCACCTTGTCGCCCGGCAGGATGCGAATATAGTGCATGCGCATCTTCCCGGAAATGAAACCCAGTACAACATGGCCGTTCTCAAGCTTCACCCTGAAGGTGGCATTGGGGAGGTTCTCGATAACCTCTCCCTGCATTTCAATTAAGTCTTCCTTTGCCATTCTATTTCGCCGGTGAGCCTTTGAAGTTAGCCTTTTTCAACAGGCTCTCGTACTGGTGCGACATGGCATACGCCTGTACCTGGGTCATAAAATCCATGGTGACGACGACAATGATCAAGAGGGAGGTGCCGCCAAAGTAGAACGGCACATTCCATTTCAGGATCAGAAACTCCGGCAACAGGCAGACAATGGTGATATAGCCCGCACCCACCAAAGTCAGTCGCATCAGAATCTTGTCGATATAGCGTGCGGTCTGATCACCCGGCCGAATCCCGGGAACGAATGCACCGCTTCTCTTCAGGTTGTCGGCAGTTTCCTTCGAATTGAACACTAGCGCTGTATAGAAAAAGCAAAAAAAGATGATCGCCGCAGCATACAACATCACATAAATCGGTTGCCCCGGAGACAGCGCATCCGCAATGTCCTTCAGCCAACGAACCGACTCTCCAGAGCCAAACCAGCCGGCGATCGTTGCAGGAAATAGAATGATCGATGAAGCAAAGATCGGCGGGATCACTCCAGCCATGTTCAGTTTCAGCGGCAGGTGCGAACTCTGCCCACCATAAATCTTGTTACCCACCTGACGTTTCGCATAATTGACCAGAATCTTGCGTTGTCCCCGTTCAACGAAAACGACGAACGCGGTTACCAGTACGACCAGTATGCAAATCAGAATTGCAGTCAGAGGATGCATGGCACCGGTACGGACCAATTCAAGCAAGCCGCCTATCGCATTTGGCAATCCGGCTGCGATCCCTGCAAAGATGATGATCGAGATTCCATTCCCCAACCCGCGTTCGGTGACCTGCTCCCCCAACCACATCAGGAACATCGTACCAGTGACCAGAGTGGTAACGGTCACGAATCGAAAAAGCATTCCCGGATCAATCACCAATCCGGGCTGTGATTCGACCGCGACAGCAATACCAATTCCCTGAAACAAAGCGAGAAAAACTGTTCCGTACCGCGTGTACTGCGTAATCTTGCGACGCCCGGCTTCACCTTCCTTTTTCAGCGCTTCGAGTTGCGGGCTGGCATGAGTCATCAATTGCATGATGATCGATGCGGAAATATACGGCATGATCCCGAGTGCAAAGATTGTGAAACGGGAAAGCGCCCCCCCCGAGAACATGTTGAACATGCCCAGGATGCCACCCTGCTGATTGTTGAACAGCATGCTCAAGGTCTGGGCGTCAATGCCCGGAACCGGGATATGCGCGCCGATCCGATACACAACCAAGGCACCAAGCAGGAACCACAGCCGACGTTTCAGATCGCCGAACTTTCCACTCTTGCTGACCGTGTTGGAGCTAGTTACCAAAAAAGGCCACCTTTTTCTTGCTTGTTATTCCGAAAGGCTGCCGCCGGCAGCTTCGATCGCTGCGCGAGCGCCAGCGGTTGCCCTCACACCCTTGAGGGTAAGCTTACGGTTGATTTCGCCGGAGAGCACCACCTTCGCCGACAGTGCATGCTGCGAGACCAGATTGGCCTGCATCAACGTCGCCAAATCGATCTCATCGACCGGAAGACGCGCAATATCCGACAAACGGACCTCGGCATTATGGGCATTGATCATCGACTTGAACCCACGTTTGGGCAAACGGCGCTGCAGCGGCATCTGTCCGCCTTCAAAGCCCACTTTTTGGAAGCCGCCAGCGCGCGATTTCTGACCCTTGTGGCCACGGCCACAAGTCTTGCCTAAACCCGAGCCGATACCTCGACCGACACGCTTTCTTTCCGTTCGTGCCCCCTTGGCGGGTTGAACAGTATTAAGTTCCATTTCAGCCCTCGCACTTCAGGAGGTAGGAAACCTTGTTGATCATCCCGCGAATCGCCGGAGTATCTTCCAGGAGCGAAGTACTATTCAAACGCCGAAGCCCCAAACCACGCACTGTTGCGCGATGCGATTCCTTGGTACCAATCAGGCTTCTGACAAGCGTCACTTTCACTTTCTTCTCAGACATGGCTCACTCCAGGATTTCGGCAACGGTCTTGCCACGTTTGGCGGCAACCTCGGCCGGCGTGGTCATTGCCCGCAAACCATTGATCGTCGCCCGAACAATATTGTAAGGATTGGTAGACCCATGCGCCTTGGCGACCACATTGGTCATGCCTATGACGTCGAAGACCGCCCGCATGGCTCCTCCGGCAATGATCCCGGTACCTTCAGGAGCCGGCTGCATCATCACTTTCGATGCCCCATGATGACCAACGACCGTGTGCTGCAAGGTTCCACTCCGTAGACTGACCTTGATCAGATTGCGGCGCGCCTCTTCCATAGCCTTCTGGACTGCCACCGGAACTTCTCGCGACTTCCCCTTGCCCATCCCCACCCGACCGTCACCGTCACCCACCACGGTCAGCGCAGCAAAACCGAGAATGCGACCGCCTTTTACCACCTTGGTCACACGGTTGATCGAGATCATCTTCTCACGCATGCCGTCGTCCGGCTTGTCGGCTTGCTGAGGTTTCCTGCTTTGCGGTTTAGCCATTGATTACTCCAATTCTTTGCAGTGCGATCAGAACTTGAGACCGGCTTCACGCGCCGCATCTGCCAGCGCCTTGACCCGCCCGTGGTAACGGAAACCGGAACGATCAAACGCCACCTGGTCAATTCCGGCTTGTTTCGCGCGTTCAGCGATCAATTGACCAATCGTTTTTGCCGCACTGATGTCTCCGCCGTTGGGCAGCCGCTTGCGCACTTCAGGCTCCAGCGATGATGCTGCTGCCAGAACCTTCGTTCCGCAAACCGAAATCACCTGCGCGTAGATGTGACAGTTGCTGCGGTGAACCGACAAACGTACTGCTTTGAGTTCGGCAATTTTGGCACGTGTCTGGCGAGATCTGCGCAAACGCGCCTGTTTTTTGTCAATCATCTGAGCACCCTTACTTTTTCTTCTTCGTTTCCTTGATCACGACCACTTCTTCCGCATAACGTACGCCCTTGCCCTTGTAGGGCTCCGGTTTACGATAGGCGCGAACCTCTGCCGCAACCTGGCCAACGAGTTGCCGGTCAACCCCCTTGATCACGATCTCGGTCTGCGTCGGCACCGTGGCATTGATCCCTTGAGGCAACTGGTAAACCACGGGATGCGAGAACCCGAGGCTAAGGTTAAGCGTATCGCCTTGGACTTGAGCGCGGTAACCAACGCCAACCAGACTGAGCTTACGCTCAAACCCCTTGCTAACCCCGGTGACCATATTGGCAATCACGGCACGCATGGTTCCGGAAAGCGCATCGGATTGAGCTACTCCCTCGACAGGTTTGCACAATAAGCTGTCGCCTTCCTGTTCTATGGTCACTGCAGCGTGGGAGGAAAAATCGAGAGCGCCTAGAGGACCCTTCACCGAGATGAGCTCTGCTGAAAGATCGACGGTGACACCCGGCGGGAGAACGATTGGTTTCTTTGCAACGCGGGACATGGCTAACCTTTACGCGACGAAGCACAGCACTTCGCCACCGACATGGCTAGCGCGCGCCTTACGATCAGTCATGACACCCTTGGGAGTCGATACAATCGCCACCCCCAGTCCATTCATGACCTGCGGAATATCACTGACACCTCGATAAATTCGGAGGCCTGGCCTCGAAACCCGATCGATGCGTTCGATCACCGGCCGGCCAGCGTAATATTTCAGACCAATCTCTAGAACCGGCTTACCATCGTTCGGACTCACAGCAAAGTCCTCTACATAGCCTTCGTCCTTCAAGACCTGGGCAATGGCGATCTTTACCTTGGAAGACGGCATGGCGACCGAGCCTTTGCTTGCCATCTGGGCATTTCGGATGCGTGTCAGCATGTCGCTGATCGGATCACTCATACTCATTATGTTATCTCCTGCCTACCAGCTAGCCTTGATCATTCCTGGCACCTCGCCTTGCATCACGAAATCGCGGAGTTTGCCACGCCCCAAACCAAACTTGCGGAATACGCCACGCGGACGGCCGGTGAGCAGGCAGCGGTTACGGAGCCTGACTGGACTAGCATTGCGCGGCAACGCCTGCACTTTCAAGCGCGCTTCGAACCGCTCTTCCAAAGAACGACTCTGGTCGGATACGACAGCCATTAGCTCCGCACGCTTCTTGGAATACTTTGCAACCATCTTGCGCCGTTTCTCACCACGGTTGATCACAGCAAGTTTCGCCATTTCGTCTCAGTTCCTGAAGGGAAATTTAAACGCGCCAAGCAAGGCACGCGCCTCTTCATCGGTCTTGGCCGTAGTCGTGACACTGATGTTCATGCCACGCAGCGCATCGATCCGGTCGTACTCAATTTCAGGAAAGATGATCTGTTCCTTGAGGCCCATGTTGTAGTTGCCGCGACCATCGAAACCTTTTCCGGAAATGCCGCGAAAATCACGAACCCGCGGCAGCGCAACAGTCACCAAGCGGTCGATAAACTCGAACATGCGCGGACCACGAAGCGTGACCATGCAGCCGATCGGATAACCCGTACGAATCTTGAAACCGGCGATCGACTTGCGAGCCTTGGTGATCACCGGCTTTTGTCCGGCAATCTTGACCAAGTCGCTCATCGCGTTCTCAAGAACCTTCTTGTCAGCGACCGCTTCACCCACCCCCATGTTCAGGGTAACCTTGGTAATTCTCGGCACTTCCATTCTCGACTTGTACCCAAACCTGCGGGTCAGTTCGTCCACTACCGTGGTGTTGTAATAATCCAGCAAACGCGCCATGACTACTCCTTAGGCCCCCAACACTTCACCATTCGACTTGAAAAAACGCACCTTGGTATTGTCTTCAAGCGTTCTGAATCCGATACGATCCGCTTTTCTGCTCGCCGGGTTGTAGATCGCAACATTCGAGATGTGCAGCGGCATTTCCATTTCGACAATGCCGCCGGCAACACCCTTGACCGGATTGGGCTTGACATGCTTCTTGACGCGATTGACACCTTCGACAAGAACATGCTCGGCGTCGGTACGGCGAAGCACAGTTCCGCGCCTGCCCTTGTCCTTACCTGCGATGACGAGGACGTCGTCGCCCTTACGAATCTTTTCCATCGCTTTCTTCCCTACAGCACTTCCGGCGCCAGGGACACAATCTTCATGAAACGGTCACCACGCAACTCGCGTGTCACCGGCCCAAAGATGCGCGTGCCTATCGGCTCCATCTTGTTATTGAGGAGTACAGCCGCATTGTGGTCAAACCTGACGAGCGACCCATCGGGGCGGCGAACGCCCTTGGCGGTACGCACCACTACGGCGCTATAGACATCACCCTTCTTGACGCGTCCACGCGGCGCCGCATCCTTGATAGTGACCTTGATAATGTCACCAACACCAGCATAGCGGCGCTTGGATCCGCCCAACACTTTTATACACATCACCGAACGTGCGCCAGTATTATCGGCAACGTCGAGAGTACTCTGCACTTGAATCATCTGTCACTCCAACTTGGCCCGCTGTGGCGGTCAGTCTTGGAACCCGCTAGGGGAGGAACGCTCAACACGCTGTCGAGCGCGGGAAAACCGCAGATTATAGCGGACTTGCCAGAAAAAGCAAATCCTAAATCGCAACAGCACGTTCCAGCAATTTCGTGACCATCCATGTCTTGGTCTTCGAAAGCGGACGAGACTCCTGAATTTCAACGACATCGCCAACTCTTGCCTGGTTGTTGTCGTTGTGTGCGTGGTACTTGTTCGAACGGATGATGATCTTGTTATACATGGCGTGCTTGACGCGACGCTCGACGATCACCGTGACGGTCTTTTCCATTCGGTCACTGACAACGCGCCCAACCAGGGTACGCGTGTTGCTGGTGGTGGTCTCGCTCATTATTGGACTGCCTTTTCACGAAGAAGGGTGCGCACGCGCGCGATCTGACGACGCACTTTGCCAATCTGACTGTTATTCGACAACTGCTGAGTAGCAAGCTGCATGCGCAGGCCAAACTGGGCTTTCAGCAAGTCGAGCAACTCTTTGTTCAACTCGTCGACGGTTTTTGCTCTGAGTTCACTGACTTTCATGATCAACCCACCATACGCGTGACGAAAACTGTTGGAATCGGCAGCTTCGCAGCAGCAAGCGCAAAAGCTTCACGCGCCAGACCTTCGGCAACCCCATCCATCTCGTAAAGAACCTTACCCGGCTTGATCTCTGCCACGTAGTACTCCGGGCTCCCCTTGCCGCTTCCCATCCGGACTTCGGCTGGTTTCTTTGATATCGGCTTGTCAGGAAAAATGCGAATCCATATCCGGCCACCGCGCTTGATGTGACGAGTCATGGCCCGCCTCGCCGCTTCAATCTGGCGAGCAGTCAATCGCCCGCGACCAATTGCTTTTAGCCCGTACTCACCAAAACTAACTTTGGCACCCCGCAGCGCCAGACCGGTATTGCGGCCCTTCTGCTCTTTGCGGTATTTTCTTCTAGTTGGCTGCAGCATCTGTTCCTGCCTTTCTTACTCGTTTCACGGGCGCCTTCGCTTCCGCAGCAACGCCCTCGGCTCTCACAAGCTCTTCCTGTGCGTCGAGCCTGGTCCTTACCGTACGCGGTCGGTCAGCCGCCTCACCAGGGCGAGGGGAACGGCGAGGCCGACGCTGATCGTCAAGTGCCGGTTCGGCAGAAACAGCAGCCGGTTCCTGGCGATTGAGAATTTCACCCTTGAAGACCCAGACCTTGACACCAATCAGGCCATATGTGGTCAGCGCTTCCGAGGTTGCGTAGTCAATATCGGCGCGCAAGGTGTGCAGCGGCACGCGCCCTTCTCGATACCATTCCCGCCGGGCAATCTCGACTCCGTTTAGACGACCAGAACTCATGATCTTGATGCCCTGCGCTCCCAACCGCATTGCATTCTGCATCGCCCGTTTCATGGCTCTACGGAACATGATGCGCTTCTCAAGCTGTTGTGTGATCGAGTCGGCAATTAGCTGGGCATCCAGCTCGGGCTTGCGGATTTCTTCGATGCTCACATGCACCGGGACGCCCATGATCTTCTGCAAGGCCACTCGCAAGTGGTCGATCTCTTCCCCCTTCTTGCCGATCACCACACCCGGACGAGCCGAAAATACGGTCACACGTGCGTTCTTGGCTGGACGCTCGATAAGGATGCGCCCGACCGAAGCATGTTTCAGCTTTTTCCGCAAGTATTCGCGAACGCGAACATCTTCGTTGAGCATGCCGGCAAAGTTCTTGCTGTTGGCGTACCAGCGAGACGACCAATCACGCGTAACAGCCAGACGAAAACCAGCAGGATGAATCTTTTGTCCCATTCTTGTTCCTCAGTTGCCGACGGTCAGAAATACATGACAGGTCGGCTTGACGATCCGGTTGCCGCGCCCCTTTGCCCGAGCTGCAAAGCGCTTGAGCACCATGCCCTTTTCGACACAGATAGTCTTTACCCTCAGTTCGTCAATATCGGCACCGACATTGTGCTCGGCGTTGGCAATAGCCGATTCGAGCACTTTCTTGATAATTGCAGCACCTTTCTTGGGACTGAAGCTCAAAATGTTGAGCGCCTTATCGATCGGTAAACCGCGAATCTGATCGGCCACCAGCCTACCTTTCTGACTCGACAGCCGAACCCCACGCAAAACAGCACGAGTTTCCATATTCATTCCTTTACTTCTTGGCCTTCTTGCCAGCGGTGTGGCCCTTGAAGGTACGGGTCAGTGAAAACTCGCCCAGTTTGTGCCCAACCATATTCTCGGTGACGTACACCGGTACGTGCTGCTTGCCGTTATGAACGGCAATAGTGAGGCCCACGAAATCCGGTAGCACGGTCGACCTGCGCGACCACGTCTTGATCGGGCGCTTGTCGCCCGTCGCGCGCACTACGCTCACTTTTTTAATCAGATGGGCATCAGCAAACGGGCCCTTTTTAACGGAACGTCCCATGGTTATCTATCCCCTAGCGTTTTTGGCGGCGCTGCACGATCATCGACGTTGTGCGCTTGTTGCGACGAGTACGATAACCTTTGGTCTTGGTACCCCAAGGACTGACCGGATGCATACCTGCTGCTGTCTTGCCTTCACCGCCACCGTGCGGGTGGTCGATTGGATTCATCGCGACGCCCCGAACGGTCGGTCGAATACCACGCCAACGGTTGCCGCCGGCCTTGCCTATGGAACGTAAGCTATGCTCTTCGTTACCCACCTCGCCGACGGTTGCACGGCACTCGACATGCACTCGACGAATCTCGCCGGAACGTAAGCGGAGCTGCGCATGCACACCTTCACGGGCCAACAACTGTACCGAGGTACCAGCGGATCGTGCCAACTGCGCGCCCTTGCCCGGCACCATCTCGACACAATGAATTGTCGTACCAACCGGAATATTACGGATCGGCAAAGCATTGCCCGCCTTGATCGGTGCTTCAGAACCACTCGAGACCTGTTGACCAACGGCCAAGCCTTTCGGGGCAATGATGTAGCGGCGCTCACCATCAGCGTAACAAAGGAGGGCAATGTTTGCGGTTCGGTTCGGGTCGTACTCAAGGCGTTCGACCTTGGCCGGAACCCCGTCCTTGTTGCGCTTGAAATCAATCAGCCGATAGTGATGCTTATGTCCGCCGCCCTGGTGCCGTGTTGTAACATGGCCGTTGTTATTACGACCAGCTTTCTTTGATTGTGGCTCAAGCAATGCAGCAACAGGCTCGCCCTTGTGCAGGTCGGCATTCACGACCCGGATGACGGCGCGGCGGCCCGGCGAGGTCGGTTTGACTTTGACGAGTGCCATCAGACGCCTCCTCCATCGACAAAATTAATCTCCTGGCCCGGCTGCAGGCAGACGTAGGCCTTTTTCCAGCTCTTGCGGCGACCCATCCTACGGCCGAATTTCTTGTGCTTACCCTTCACGTTCGCGATCTGTACCGACTTCACCGAGACCTTGAACAGTAATTCAACTGCACCCTTGACCTCAGGCTTGGTTGCATCGGATGCCACACGAAAGATCACCTGCTCATGTTTATCGGCAACGAAGGTTGCCTTTTCGGAGATCTGGGGAGCGAGCAACACTTGCATCAGACGTTCTTGATTCATCCCAGGATCTCCTCAAACTTGGCGAGTGCCCCTCTGGTCATCAGCACCTTCTGGAACCGGACCAGTGATACCGGGTCTGCTTGCTGAACCTCGACAACCAGAATGTTCGGCAGATTTCGCGCTGCCAGGAATACATTTTCATCGAGGTCATCCGTGATCACGAGCACGGAATCGTAGCCCATCCCTTTGATCTTGGAGGAAAAAATCTTCGTTTTTGGAGCTTCGATGGTGAAATTATCGACCACCGCCAAACGATCCTCGCGGGCAAGCTGCGAGAGGATCGACGCCATCCCGGCGCGATACATCTTGCGATTCAGTTTATGAGCGAAGTTCTCGTCCGGAGAGCTCGGGAAGACCTGGCCACCTCCTCGCCAGATCGGTGAAGAAGACATGCCAGCGCGGGCGCGTCCAGTACCTTTCTGGCGCCAAGGCTTCTTGGTGCTATGCCGGACATCATGCCGGCCTTTCTGTGCTCGATTGCCGCCACGACCATTTGCCTGGTAGGCAATCAACACTTGGTGCACCAGTGCTTCATTGTATTCGCGGCCAAACAGCGTGTCGGAGGCTTCCAGGCGACTCGCTTCCAGGCCTTGTTCATTGATCAGCTTGAGTTCCATTTATGCCCCCGCCTTGACTGCAGGACGCACGATCACGTCCGACCCTTTGGAACCGGGGACCGCACCCTTGAGCAACAGCAACTGGCGTTCAGCATCAACACGAACGACCTCAAGGTTCTGCTGAGTACGTTTGACAGTACCCAGATGACCCGGCATTTTCTTGCCAGGAAAAACACGACCCGGATCCTGCGCCATTCCGGTTGAACCGAGGGCCTGATGCGAGACCGAGTTACCGTGAGCAGCCCCCTGGGATTTGAATTGATGCCGTTTGATTCCTCCCGAGAAGCCCTTGCCGATGGTCTGGCCTGTGACATCAACCTTTTGACCGACCGCGAAGATGCTTACGCTGATCTGGTCGCCAGGCTGCAATGCAGCGAGGTCGGCAGAAGATACTGGAAACTCCTTCAAGACGTGGCCGGCTTCGACACCCGCCTTGGCAAGATGCCCTGCGAGGGGCTTATTCACGCGCGAGGCGCGTCGCTTGCCGAAAGCCACCTGTACGACCGAATAGCCGTCTTTCTCCGGCGTTTTGATCTGGGCGACGCGATTGTTCGACACATCGAGCACGGTTACCGGAACACTCACTCCATCCTCGGTAAAAATGCGCGTCATGCCGACCTTGCGACCAACAAGGCCTAGACTCATGTTTATTCTCCTCTGACCGGCTACGATTGGCCGGCGAGCACTGCAAAAAAACGGGCAGTATTCACTACGCTACTGTCCGACGAAAGGCGGCGATTATAGCCGCTCGCAGGTGCTTACTGCAACTTAATTTCGACGTCAACGCCGGCGGGAAGATCGAGTTTCATCAAGGCATCGACAGTCTTGTCGGTGGGATCGATGATATCCATCAAGCGCAGGTGAGTGCGGATCTCAAACTGGTCGCGCGAGGTCTTGTCTACATGCGGCGAACGAAGAATATCAAAACGCTCGGTGCGGGTCGGTAACGGCACCGGACCGCGGACAACGGCGCCGGTACGCTTGGCCGTTTCAACAATTTCCTGTGCGGACTGATCGATCAGGCGATAGTCAAAGGCTTTAAGGCGAATACGGATTTTTTGGCTGTGCATTTTTTTTCCAAAGAGCGATCGGTGGAGCCGCAGAGAAGCTCCACCAGAAGTGTGTGCCCGACTACTCGATGATTTTCGCGACCACTCCGGCGCCGACGGTACGACCGCCTTCGCGGATCGCGAAGCGCAGACCTTCTTCCATGGCGATCGGTGCAATCAACTTGACCGTCATCTGCACATTGTCACCCGGCATGACCATCTCGACCCCCTCCGGCATGGCGATCGCACCCGTCACATCGGTTGTGCGGAAGTAAAACTGCGGGCGATAGTTGTTGAAGAACGGCGTATGGCGACCCCCTTCTTCCTTCGACAGGCAGTACACCTCTCCGGTGAAATGCGTGTGCGGCTTGATCGAACCGGGCTTCGCCAAAACCTGCCCGCGCTCGACGTCGTCGCGTTTGGTGCCTCGCAGCAGCACGCCCACGTTGTCGCCGGCCTGACCCTGGTCGAGCAATTTGCGGAACATTTCAACGCCAGTGCAGATCGTCTTGACGGTCGGCCGAATGCCGACAATCTCGACCTCTTCACCCACCTTGATGACCCCCCGCTCAACACGACCCGTCACCACCGTGCCCCGCCCGGAGATCGAGAACACATCTTCGATCGGCAGCAGAAATGGCTTGTCGATCGCTCGCTGCGGCGTCGGAATATAGGCATCCAGCGCATCCGCCAGCGCCATCACCGACTGCTCGCCCAGCGGCCCCGTATCGCCTTCCAGCGCCTTCAGGGCTGAACCCTGGACGATCGGCGTGTCGTCACCCGGAAAATCGTACTTGGACAGCAGCTCGCGCACTTCCATGTCGACCAATTCAAGCAACTCGGCGTCGTCAACCATGTCGCACTTGTTCAGGTAAACGACCACGTACGGCACCCCCACCTGCCGCGCCAGTAGAATGTGCTCGCGCGTCTGCGGCATCGGGCCATCCGCCGCCGAAACCACCAGAATCGCGCCGTCCATCTGTGCCGCACCCGTAATCATGTTCTTGATGTAGTCGGCGTGCCCCGGGCAATCCACATGCGCATAATGGCGCTTGGACGTCTCGTACTCGACATGCGCAGTGTTGATCGTGATCCCACGCGCCTTTTCCTCGGGCGCCGCGTCGATCTGGTCGTAGGCCTTGGCCACTCCGCCAAATTTCTTCGCCAGAATCGTCGTGATCGCCGCCGTCAGCGTCGTCTTCCCGTGATCGACGTGCCCAATCGTGCCGACGTTGACGTGCGGCTTCGTACGCTCAAATTTTCCCTTGGCCATTACCTTATCCTCAATCCGTCATTTCTTGTTGATGACCGCTTCGGCGACATTCTTTGGCGCCTCAGCATAGTGCTTGAATTCCATTGAGTAGGTCGCGCGACCCTGACTCAGCGAGCGAAGAGTAGTCGAGTAACCGAACATCTCGGCCAGCGGCACCTCTGCCTTGATCGCCTTGATGTTGCCCGGCAGATCCTCCATCCCCTGAATCATGCCACGCCGACTCGATAGGTCGCCCATTACGTTGCCCATGTAATCCTCCGGCGTCTCGACATCGACCGCCATCATCGGCTCCAGCAAGGTCGGCGACGCCCGTCGCATACCTTCCTTGAAGGCAATGGCTGCAGCCTGACGGAAGGCATTTTCGTTGGAGTCGACATCGTGGTAGGAACCTTCGAATAGGGTAAACCTGATGTCGACCACCGGGAACCCAGCGAGCACGCCACTGGTGACAGCATCCTGCAGACCCTTGTCGACTGCGGGAATGTACTCGCGAGGCACCGTACCACCCTTGATCGCGTCGACGAATTCGTAGCCCTTGCCTGGCTCGTTAGGCTCTATTTTCAACCAGACATGGCCATACTGACCGCGCCCACCCGACTGTTTGACGAACTTTCCTTCCTGCTCGACCGACTTCTTGATGCACTCGCGATAAGCAACCTGTGGTGCACCGACATTGGCGTCTACACCGAACTCGCGCTTTAGGCGGTCAACGATAATCTCGAGATGCAATTCACCCATTCCCGAGATGATGGTCTGCCCGGACTCTTCATCGGTACGCACACGGAAAGAAGGATCCTCCTGCGCCAAGCGGCCGAGAGCGATGCCCATCTTTTCCTGATCCTGTTTTGTCTTCGGTTCGACAGCCACGTGAATCACAGGCTCCGGGAAAACCATGCGCTCAAGGGTGATGACCGCCGAGGGATCGCAGAGCGTTTCGCCGGTAGTGACATCCTTGAGGCCTACGCAGGCAGCGATGTCACCGGCAAGAACTTCCTTGAGTTCTTCCCTATTGTTGGCATGCATCTGCAAAACCCGCCCGATGCGCTCGCGACGAGCCTTGATCGGGTTGTAGATAGTGTCACCGGACTTCAGGACACCCGAATAGACCCGGATAAAGGTCAACTGGCCAACGTAGGGGTCGGTCATCAGTTTGAAGGCAAGCGCGGAAAACTTGGCGGCATCCGAAGCCTCACGGGTATCCGGCTCCCCATTATCATCTTCGCCGGTCACCGGGGGGATGTCGACCGGTGACGGCAAGAGGTCAATCACCGCATCAAGCATGCGCTGCACACCCTTGTTCTTGAAAGCAGTGCCGCAAAGTGCCGGCTGAATTTCGCAGGCAATCGTACGCTCACGCAGACCCTTGATGATCTCGGCTTCGGTCAAATCCCCCGCGTCGAGATACCTATCCATCAACTCCTCGGAGGACTCGGCGGCGGCTTCGACCATCTTGCTACGCCACTCATCGGCCTCGGCCTGCAATGCAGCAGGGATCTCGCGATAGTCGAACTTCATCCCCAGAGAGGCTTCATCCCAATAGATCGCCTTCATCTTGATCAGATCGACGACGCCCTCGAAGTAGTCCTCCTTGCCGATCGGGATGACGATCGGGACCGGATTGGCCTTGAGACGGGTCCGCATTTGATCAACAACCTTGAGAAAGTCCGCACCCTGGCGATCCATCTTGTTGATGAAGGCCAAGCGAGGCACTTTGTATTTTGTTGCCTGCCGCCAAACAGTCTCTGACTGTGGTTGCACACCACCGACTGCGCAATAAATCATGCACGCGCCATCGAGAACCCGCATCGAGCGCTCGACCTCGATCGTGAAGTCAACGTGACCGGGCGTATCGATGATATTGATCCGGTGCTCCGGGCGATCAAGCTGCATCCCTTTCCAGAAGCAGGTCGTGGCCGCCGAAGTAATGGTGATGCCACGCTCCTGCTCTTGTGCCATCCAGTCCATGGTTGCGGCGCCATCATGCACTTCACCAATCTTGTGGTTGATACCCGTATAGAACAAGATACGCTCGGTCGCCGTCGTCTTACCGGCGTCGATGTGAGCGCTGATGCCGATGTTCCGGTAACGCTCAATGGGGGTTTTGCGTGCCACAGTATAAACCTTCACTAATAAAGAACGATCTCCAGCACCATTGGCGCCGGTGGCTCATCTTAGAGCTAGAACCGGAAGTGAGCGAATGCTTTGTTGGCTTCGGCCATACGGTGCACTTCGTCACGCCTCTTGACCGCACCGCCGCGACTTTCCGACGCCTCCAGCATTTCCGCTGCCAAGCGCTGACCCATCGACTTTTCAGAACGTTTGCGCGCAGACTCGCGCAGCCAGCGCATGGCTAGCGCCATACGGCGACTCGGTCTGACCTCGACCGGCACCTGGTAATTGGCGCCACCAACACGACGGCTTTTCACTTCGACCAAGGGTTTGATATTCCCCAAAGCCAAACCGAACACTTCCAGCGGATCTTTGCCGGTCTTGCTGACAATCTGGTCAAAGGCACCATAGACGATCCGCTCGGCAACAGACTTCTTGCCGCTCTTCATAATCGTATTCACGAACTTTGACACTTCAACATTCCCGAACTTTGGGTCCGGTAGAATATCGCGCTTCGGCACTTCACGACGACGGGGCATAGCAACCTCTCATAGTCACAATTCAGTCGAAGAGTCAGGGCATCAGCCCGGCCCTCCCGGCCACCCATCAGGAGCAGCCCTTACTCGGACGGAACTCAAGCAGCTTTCGGACGCTTGGTACCATACTTGGAACGACCCTGCTTGCGCTTCTTGACGCCTTGTGTGTCAAGCGAGCCACGAATGGTGTGGTAACGGACACCCGGCAAGTCCTTGACGCGACCACCCCGGATCAAAACCACAGAGTGCTCCTGAAGATTGTGGCCTTCACCGCCAATGTACGAAATGACCTCAAAGCCATTCGTTAATCGCACCTTGCAGACTTTCCGCAGCGCAGAGTTTGGCTTCTTCGGCGTGGTGGTATAGACACGGGTGCACACGCCCCGCTTCTGAGGGCAATTGCTCAGCGCCGGGACTTTGCTCTTGCTGCGTATCGCCTCGCGAGGCTTGCGCACCAGTTGGTTAATGGTCGGCATGTTTCTACCCCTATGTTCAGTTCAGCAAGCGACGTGACAGGCACATGGCTTCTGCAAAAAACCAAGGCGGACCAAAGGCCGCCCTGGCAATAATTATGATCGGCCGAAGCGCCGCAGGCATCGACGACAAAGACCGGCGATTCTATGGTCTATTACATTTCAAGTCAAGCAACCGGTGCATTCTGGGTCTCTTCACTACGCAAGGCCTCATCGTCGGTCTGTAGCCCCCCCCCGCCAACGATATCCTCGCCAGCAGCATTCTTTCTGCGCGTGCTGTGATAGGCAAGGCCCGTACCCGCCGGAATAAGACGGCCAACAATGACATTCTCCTTGAGTCCGCGCAATTCATCCCGCTTGCCCATGATCGCCGCTTCGGTCAGCACCCGCGTCGTTTCCTGGAAGGACGCCGCCGAGATGAACGAATCGGTGGACAAGGAGGCTTTGGTAATACCCAGGAGAACATGCTCATAGGTTGCGGGCAGCTTGCCGTCGGCGATCATCCGGTCATTTTCGTCCAGCAGATGCGCACGCTCTACCTGCTCCCCCTTGATGAACTTGGTATCGCCCGGGTCCAGCACATTGACCCGGCGCAACATCTGGCGAACAATAACTTCGATATGTTTGTCGTTGATCTTGACACCCTGGAGGCGATAAACGTCCTGCACCTCATCGGTGATATAGATGGCCAGCGCCTCGACCCCCAGGAGTCGCAGAATATCATGTGGATCCGGCGCCCCATCGACGATTGACTCACCCTTGTTTACCACTTGCCCATCATGTACCAGGACATGCTTGTCCTTGAGAATCAGGTATTCGTGGGTGACCCCATCAAGGTCGGTAATCACCAGCCGCTGCTTGCCCTTGGTATCCTTGCCGAAGGACATCGTGCCGGTATATTCTGCGAGCATTCCTGCGTCCTTGGGGGTTCGCGCTTCGAAAAGTTCAGCAACCCGTGGCAGGCCTCCGGTAATGTCACGCGTCTTGGCTGATTCCTGCGGCAAGCGAGCGAGCACGTCACCCACTGAAATCGGTTGCCCATCGAGAACATTGATGATCGCCCCGACCTGAAAAGTGATGGTGACCGGATGATCGCTGCCGTGCATCTTGACTTCCTGGCCATCGGGCTCGAACAACCTGACCTGCGGGCGCAGACCCTTGCTGGGCGCCTTGCCGCCGCGCTTCGGGTCGATGACCACCAATGTTGAAAGCCCAGTGACCTCATCGATCTGTTTGGCAACGGTGACCCCTTCCTCGACATTCTCGAATTTTACGAGACCCGAGTACTCAGCAATGATCGGGCGCGTGTGCGGATCCCAGCTGGCCAGCCGGGCACCGGCCTTGACGGATTGACCGTCAGCGACCTGCAGTGTCGAACCGTAGGGCACCTTGTGCTTTTCACGTTCCCGCCCGTTATCGTCAGTGATCAGTATCTCGCCAGAACGGGTAATGACAATCTTCTCGCCTTTGGCGCTGGTGACATAGCGCATGCTCGCGGTGAAGCGTACCACACCAGCACTTCGCGTCTCGACCTGGCTTGCCACGGCAGCACGTGACGCAGCCCCCCCGACGTGAAAGGTCCGCATGGTCAACTGCGTCCCCGGCTCGCCGATCGATTGTGCAGCGATGACGCCGACCGCCTCACCGACATTGACCGGCGTACCACGACCGAGGTCGCGGCCATAACACTTGGCACACAATCCGTAACGGGTTTCGCAGGTCAGCGGAGTACGTGCCTTGACTTCGTCGATACCTAACTGATCAATCAGGTCACAATGATCCTCACCGATCAGCGTCCCTGGCTCGATGACCGTCTCCTGCGTGTCCGGATGCACGACTTCGGAAGCCGTGACCCGACCGAGGATACGCTCGCGCAAGGCCTCGATGACCTCTCCACCTTCGATCAACGCCTTCATCGTCACCCCGTTACTGGTTCCACAGTCGTCCTCGATCACCACCAAATCCTGGGTCACGTCGACCAGTCGCCGCGTCAGGTAGCCTGAGTTGGCGGTTTTCAAAGCCGTGTCCGCGAGGCCCTTGCGCGCACCATGCGTCGAGATGAAGTACTGAAGAACGTTCAGACCCTCACGGAAATTGGTGGTGATTGGCGTTTCAATGATCGATCCGTCCGGTTTTGCCATCAGGCCGCGCATGCCCGCCAACTGGCGAATCTGCGCTGCCGAACCGCGGGCGCCAGAATCGGCCATCATGAAAATGGAGTTGAACGACTCCTGTTTTTCCATCTCCCCACGGCGATTCTTCACCTCGACGTGACCAAGCTGATCCATCATCACCTTGGCAACCTGGTCACCAGTACGGCCCCAGATATCGACAACCTTGTTGTAGCGCTCACCATTGGTGACCAGACCGTTGGTGTACTGGTTCTCGATTTCCTTCACTTCCGCCTCAGCAGCAGCGATGATCTCGCGTTTCTGTGCCGGCACCAGCATATCGTCGGAACAGATCGAAATACCAGCGCGGGTCGCCAGCCGATAGCCGTTCTGCATCAGTTTGTCGGCAAAGACCACGGTTTCCTTTAAGCCGCAGCGGCGGAAGGCGGCATTGATCAGTTTGGAGATTTCCTTTTTCTTGAGACTCTTGTCGATCAAGCTGAAGGGAAGACCTTTCGGCAGAATCTCGGAAAGCAGCGCACGCCCCGCAGTTGTCTGGTAACGCGTGATCTTCTCCTGCCAGCCGTTCTCGCCGTCGCGCTCGTACTCGGTGATACGAACCGAAATACGTGCGTGCAGGTCAAGCTCACCGGCCTGCATGGCGCGTGTCACCTCTGCCAGGTCCGGGAACATCATCCCCTCCCCCTTGGCGTTGATCCGCTCGCGTGTGGCGTAGTAGAGACCAAGAACAATATCCTGCGATGGCACGATGATCGGCTCACCATTTGCCGGCGACAGTACATTGTTGCTCGCCAGCATCAGGGTCCGTGCTTCCATCTGCGCTTCCAGCGACAAGGGCACGTGCACCGCCATTTGGTCGCCGTCGAAGTCGGCATTGAAGGCCGCACACACCAGTGGATGCAACTGGATCGCCTTGCCCTCGATCAGCGTCGGCTCGAAAGCCTGAATGCCTAGGCGGTGTAGCGTCGGCGCGCGGTTGAGCATGATCGGATGCTCGCGAATCACCTCCTCGAGAATATCCCAGACCACCGCCTCCTGGGTCTCGACCATTTTCTTCGCCTGCTTGATGGTGGTCGCCAGACCCATCACTTCGAGACGGTTAAAAATGAAAGGCTTGAATAATTCAAGCGCCATCAGTTTCGGCAAACCACACTGGTGCAGCTTGAGCTGTGGTCCGACGACGATTACCGAACGACCCGAGTAGTCAACGCGCTTGCCAAGCAGGTTCTGGCGGAAACGCCCCCCCTTGCCCTTGATCATGTCGGCCAACGACTTCAGCGGGCGCTTGTTTGCACCGGTCATTGCCTTGCCGCGACGCCCGTTGTCAAGCAGGGAGTCGACCGCTTCCTGAAGCATGCGTTTTTCATTGCGTACGATGATTTCAGGCGCCTTCAGTTCAAGCAGTCGCTTCAGGCGATTGTTGCGGTTGATGACGCGACGGTAGAGATCGTTGAGATCCGATGTCGCAAAGCGCCCACCGTCAAGCGGCACCAGTGGGCGGAGATCCGGTGGCAGTACTGGCAGCACTTCGAGGACCATCCACTCCGGCTTGATGCCCGATTTCTGAAAGCCCTCAAGTATCTTCAGCCGCTTGGAGAACTTCTTGCTCTTGGTTTCCGAGGTGGTGGTCTCCAGTTCGCTACGCAGCATTTCGACTTCACGCGCCAGATCGATTGAACGTAACAACTCGCGAATGCCTTCAGCACCCATTTTGGCTTCGAAGTCGTCTCCGTACTCCTCAACCTTGGCCGTATGGTCGTCCTCGGTCAGCAACTGGCCGCGCGCCAAAGGCGTCATGCCCGGCTCGAAGACCACAAACGCTTCAAAGTACAGTACCCGTTCGATGTCACGCAGCGTCATGTCGAGCACCATGCCGAGACGGCTCGGTAGACTCTTCAAGAACCAGATGTGGGCGACCGGACTGGCCAGCTCGATATGTGCCATTCGCTCGCGTCGCACCTTGGCCAGCGTCACTTCAACGCCGCATTTCTCACAGATGACGCCCCGATGCTTGAGCCGCTTGTACTTGCCGCAAAGACACTCGTAGTCCTTGATAGGACCAAAAATCTTGGCACAGAACAGCCCATCACGCTCCGGCTTGAAGGTACGGTAGTTGATCGTCTCCGGCTTCTTGACTTCGCCGTAAGACCATGAGCGAATCTTGTCCGGCGAAGCCAGACCGATGGTGATCGCATCGAACTGCTCTTCCTGCGTCACCTGCCTAAACAAATCCAGCAATGCTTTCATCTTTTGCTCCTGTGAGGAGTGCGCTGTCAGGGGTAAAAGGCCTTGCGGCGGGAGAATAGACCTTACTCGCTCGCCGCACAGCCATTAGAAGCGTTCAAGATCAATATCGATCGCCAGTGAACGGATTTCCTTGACCAGAACGTTGAACGATTCCGGCATGCCGGCATCGATCTTGTGGTCACCCTTAACAATGTTCTCGTATACCTTGGTCCGGCCATTGACGTCGTCGGACTTGACGGTGAGCATTTCCTGCAGCACGTAGGACGCACCGTAGGCCTCAAGCGCCCATACCTCCATCTCACCGAAGCGTTGCCCACCGAATTGAGCCTTGCCACCGAGTGGCTGCTGGGTCACCAGCGAGTACGGTCCGGTCGAACGCGCGTGCATCTTGTCATCGACCAGATGATGCAGCTTCAGGACGTGCATATAACCTACGGTTACCTGGCGCTCGAACTGCTCGCCGGTACGCCCGTCGTACAGTGTCATCTGGGCCGACTGCGGCATGCCTGCCAGTGCCAGGACGGACTTGATTTCGGACTCCTTTGCACCATCGAAAACCGGTGTCGCAAAAGGCACGCCAGCTTCAAGGTTACCTGCCATTTCAAGAATCTCGTGATCAGTCAGTTGATCGAGGTCCTCAGGTTTGCCGGTGCTGTTGTAGATTTTGTCGAGAAAAGCCCGCATCTCTCCGGCTGTCGACTGACGGCGCAGCATGTCACCAATTCTATGGCCCAGACCCTTGGCTGCAAGCCCGAGGTGGACTTCGAGAATCTGGCCCACGTTCATCCGCGAAGGCACCCCGAGCGGGTTCAGAACGATGTCGACGGGATGACCATCGGCCATGTAAGGCATGTCTTCAACCGGTACGATGCGCGAGACCACCCCCTTGTTGCCATGCCGTCCGGCCATTTTGTCGCCAGCCTGCAGTCGGCGCTTGACGGCCACGTACACCTTGACCATCTTCTGAACACCTGGCGGCAACTCGTCACCCTGGGTGAGCTTCTTGCGCTTTTCCTCAAATGCGATGTCGAATTCCTTGCGGGTCTGTTCGAGCCCCTCACGCAGCGATTCGAGTTGCTGCGCGACTTCCTCATCGGCCATCCGGATATCAAACCAGTGATGCGGATCGAGGCTGTCGAGGTATTCCTGGGTGACCAACGTGCCCTTGGCCAGCCTTTTTGGTCCGCCATTCGCCGGCTTGCCGACGATCATTCGTGCGGCACGTGCAAAGGCATCGCGTTCGACAATGCGCAGTTGATCGGCAAGGTCAAGCTTGTAGCTTCGCAATTGATCGTCGATGATCGACTGTGCCCGCTTGTCGCGCTCAATCCCCTCACGGGTAAACACCTGCACGTCGATGACCGTCCCGGAGATACCCGACTGAACGCGCAGCGAGGTGTCTTTCACGTCAGATGCCTTCTCGCCAAAAATCGCACGCAGCAGCTTCTCTTCCGGAGTTAGCTGTGTTTCACTTTTCGGCGTCACCTTGCCAACCAGCACATCGCCTGCTTCAACCTCGGCACCAATATGGACAATTCCCGATTCGTCAAGCCGGGAGAGCTGTGACTCACCAAGAGAGGCGATGTCACGGGTAATTTCCTCGGGGCCGAGCTTGGTATCACGCGCGACGACGGTCAGTTCCTCGATGTGAATCGAGGTAAAGCGGTCTTCGGCAACCACGCGTTCCGAAATCAGGATCGAGTCCTCGAAGTTATAACCATTCCAGGGCATGAATGCGACCAGCATGTTCTGGCCGAGCGCCAGTTCACCCTTGTCGGTCGATGCCCCGTCGGCCACCACGTCACCCCTGGCAATATGGTCACCGACGCGAACCAACGGCCGCTGGTTGATATTTGTGTTCTGGTTGGAGCGCGTGTACTTCACCAAGTTGTAAATGTCAACACCGACTTCGCCTGGCCCAGTTTCATCGTCATTGACCCGCACCACGACACGCGAGGCATCGACGTAATCGACCAACCCGCCGCGAAGCGCCTGTACCGCAGTACCCGAATCCACCGCCACCGTTCGCTCGATCCCCGTTCCCACCAAGGGCTTTTCCGGACGCAGGCAAGGAACCGCCTGACGCTGCATGTTGGCACCCATTAGCGCACGATTGGCGTCGTCGTGCTCAAGAAAGGGAATCAGCGATGCCGCCACCGACACGATCTGGCTCGGTGCCACGTCCATATACTGAACGCGCGCTGGCTCGGCGAGAATGGTCTCACCCTTCTCGCGACAAGTCACCAACTGATCGGTCAACACACCTCCATCACCCAGATCGGAGTTGGCCTGGGCAATGATATAGGCACCCTCTTCGATAGCTGACAGATACTCGATCTGATCGGTGACCCGACCATCGACCACCTTGCGGTACGGCGTTTCCAGGAACCCATACTCATTGGTACGGGCATAAAGCGCCAGCGAATTGATCAGCCCGATATTCGGGCCTTCCGGTGTTTCGATCGGGCATACGCGGCCGTAGTGGGTCGGATGAACGTCCCGCACTTCAAAGCCTGCTCGCTCACGCGTCAAACCACCCGGGCCGAGCGCTGAAACGCGACGCTTGTGTGTAATCTCGGAAAGCGGGTTGGTCTGGTCCATGAACTGCGATAACTGGCTGGAACCGAAGAACTCTCGGACAGCAGCGCTGATTGGTTTGGCGTTGATGAGGTCGTGTGGCATCAAATTGTCGGACTCAGCCTGTGACAAACGCTCTTTCACGGCACGCTCGACTCGCACCAACCCAGCGCGGAACTGATTTTCGGCCAGTTCGCCAACCGAACGGACCCGGCGATTACCCAGATGGTCGATGTCATCGATCTCTCCGCGACCATTGCGCAGTTCGACGAGCAGTTTGATGACCTCAACGATATCACGCGGCGATAGCGTCAGTTGTTCCCGCACCTCACCAGAAGCCCCCAGTACCTTCAACTGTTCGAACAATGTCATGGCAGTTTCCCGGGTCAGGTTCTCTGCCACCGCACGCGGGCCATGGCTCAACTCGGCTATCACCTGTTCGACATCAGCGACGGAATCACCCACCTGATCGTTGATCAGTTTGATGATCGCATCGCGTTTGGAAGGCACATGCTTGAGCATGACCTTGTATTCGATGACCGCCTTCCGGGCAACCCGGCGGTTGAACTTCATCCGGCCAACCCCTGACAGATCGTAGCGGTCGTCTGAGTAGAACAGGCCGTTAAAAAGTATCTCCACTGCTTCTTCGGTTGGTGGTTCTCCGGGCCGCATCATTCGGTAGATAGCAATGCGGGCAGCTTGCCGCGAGATGGTTTCGTCGGTGCGCAAAGTCTGCGAAATGAAGCCACCGCGATCAAGGTCGTTGATGTACAGGGTATGCAGTGATTCGACCCCAGACTCGGAGAGTTTCGCCAACATGCTCTCGGTGATTTGGTCATTTGCATTGGCCAGGATCTCGCCACTACTCTTGTCAATGATGTCCTCGGCAATCACACGGCCAATCAGAAAATCATCCGGAACCGCAACCTGCCTAATCCCAGCCTGATCGAGTTCACGAATGTGTTTGGCAGTAATCCGTTTGTCCTTGCCGATGATCAACTTCCCTGACGTGTCGTTAAAGTCGAAACGCGCGACTTCCCCTCGTAAACGCTCCGGAACGAGCACAAACTCGACGATCCGCCTGCCCAGATAAAAGGTATCAAATTCGAAAAATTCGCGCAGGATGCGCTGTGGCGTCAGACCGATCGCCTTCAACAACGTGGTGACCGGCATCTTCCGGCGACGGTCGACACGAAAAAACAGGAGATCCTTCGGATCGAACTCGAAATCCAGCCATGAGCCGCGATAGGGAATGACGCGTGCGGAGAAGAGCAGCTTACCAGAACTATGCGTCTTCCCACGGTCGTGCTCGAAGAACACCCCCGGTGAGCGGTGAAGCTGCGAGACAATGACCCTTTCTGTACCATTGATGACAAAGGAGCCGGTTGTCGTCATGAGCGGAATTTCACCCATATAGACTTCCTGCTCCTTGACTTCCTTGATGGTATCCGGTGCTTCTCGATCGAGAATGACCAGGCGCACCTTCGCCCGCAAGGCCGACGCGAAAGTCAGGCCACGCTGCTGGCATTCCGTGACGTCGAAAGCCGGATCGGAGAGCGTAAAGCTGACAAACTCCAGACGTGCATTGCCGCTGTGACTGACGATCGGAAAAATCGAGGAAAAGGCGGCCTGCAAACCCTGGTTACTGCGCTGCGCCGGCGGCACTCCTGCCTGCAAGAAGGCAGAGAACGACTCCAACTGGGTGGCCAGCAAGAACGGTACGTCAAGCACGGTAGAGCGCTTGGCGAAGCTCTTGCGGATACGCTTTTTCTCGGTGTAGGAGTAGGTCATGGTCGCTCCGAACTCAGAAGGCAAATCCTCTAGCGCTCCGGCGAGGGTCGCAACACCCGCCGGTCCGCAACGGACAAACGCAAAATGACCAGCTCAATACAGAGAGGAGAGCGACATGCCCTGCCCTGTCTTCGCTACTCGTACTTGCGTTTGTGCGCTGCACAACGTTGCCCTGACCATGGAGTACATGTACCACCTATATCCCAATGGGGCTACGCAAAGCTGTTTCCGGAAAAGCAGAAAAGGGCTGACAACCGCAAGGCCGTCAGCCCAGCGTGCTCGACCGATACTATTTGATCTCGACCTTCGCTCCGGCGTCCTCGAGAAGTTTTTTGAGAGCTTCAGCATCAGCTTTCGAAATCGACTCCTTGACGGCCTTCGGTGCGCCGTCCACCAGGTCCTTGGCTTCCTTCAGACCCAGACCCGTAGCTGCGCGAACGACCTTGATTACTTCAACCTTCTTCTCACCAAAACTCGCGAGGATGACGGTAAACTCGGTCTGCTCTTCAACCACTGGTGCAGCCGCACCCGGCGCAGCAACGGCCATCGACGCCGCTGAAACACCAAATTTTTCTTCGAACGCCTTGACCAGGCTGTTCAGTTCCATGACAGTCATCGCGCCAACGGCTTCGAGAATGTCTTCGTGGGTAATAGACATAATTTATAACTCCTAAATCTGAGTGGACAAAAACAGTACGATCAGGCAACCGCCTCTTCACGTTGCTTGGCCAAAGCAGAAAGCGCACAGGCGAAACCTGTGACCGGTGCCTGCATGACGCCAAGCAGTTGGGCAAGCAATTCGTTGCGACTCGGAATCGTCGCAAGCGCTTGTACGCCAGCCTTGTCCAGAAGCTCTCCGGCAAAACTGCCGCTTCGTAAGATCAGCTTGTCATTGGTTTTTGCAAAGTCGTTGAGCACTTTCGCTGCTGCGACCGGATCCTCCGAAACGCTATAGATCAGCGGCCCGGTCATCTGCTCCGCGAGGCTGGCAAACTGGGTACCCTGCACCGCGCGCCGCACCAGGGTGTTTTTCAGCACCCGCAGATAGACACCCGAGGCACGCGCCTGCGCTCGCAGACGCGTCAGATGAGCGACCGGCAATCCACTGTACTCGGCCAGCACAACCGTCTGGGCACTGGCCATCTTGGCCGAGACCTCGGCGACGACGACCTTCTTTTCATCAAGATTGAGACCCACAGGCCCTTCTCCTCCCATCAAGTCAAAAAACGGCACATCCTTTCGAATGCACCGCACCCACGGCGACCTTGATCAGGAGTTGCAATGAGGGGCACACAGCCCATCTCTGACCATCCTTTTCGGAGTACACCGTCTACGCAGGCCGCGAACACGACACTTAAGCCCTCGGCAAACGCCTCCAGCACCTGCGGTCTTTGACGATCGATCGGCACTGCGGATGCACTGCCGATCTCACCCAGCAAAGCTCATGCGCGGACTACACTAGGCAATCCGCTGAATTTCTAAATCGTGGACGCATCCACGCGGATACCCGGCCCCATCGTGCTCGACACCGCGACCCTCCGGACATACTGCCCCCTTGATGTGGCCGGCTTGGCCTTGATCAGCGCGTCAAGCAGCGCCTTGAGGTTGATGGCCAGTCTGTCGGCTTCGAAAGACGCGCGCCCGATCGTACTGTGAATGATGCCACCCTTGTCGGTACGGTACTGGACCTGTCCGGCCTTGGCGTTCTGTACGGCAGTCACCACGTCCATGGTAACCGTGCCGACCTTCGGGTTTGGCATCAGGCCACGCGGACCCAGGATCTGACCCAGTTGACCGACCACGCGCATGGCATCCGGGGTGGCAATGACCCGATCAAAGTTGATCACGCCAGACTTGATCTCGGTGGCCAGATCTTCGAATCCAACGATATCGGCGCCAGCCGCCTTGGCTGCGGCGGCTTTTTCGCCCTGGGCGAACACGGCAATGCGAATCGTCTTGCCGGTCCCGGCCGGCAGTACGACGGAACCTCGTACGATTTGATCCGACTTGCGAGGATCGACTCCGAGACAGACGGCGACATCAATCGACTCGTCGAACTTCGCTGCTGCAAGCTCCTTGCTCAACTTCAGCGCCTCACCGACGGGATAAATCTTGCTCGGGTCAATCTTGCCCTTGAGAGCTTTTTGACGTTTGCTCAGTGTTGCCATTTCAGACACCCTCCACGGTAACACCCATCGTACGGGCACTGCCAGCGATCGTTCGCACCGCCGCATCCATATCGGCTGCCGTCAGGTCAGGCATCTTCTGTGTTGCAATGGCTTCGCATTGCGCGCGCGTCAGCGTACCCACCTTAGCGGTATGGGGCTTTGGGCTACCCTTTTGAATACCGATCGCTTTCTTAATCAGGACCGTCGCTGGCGGCGTCTTCATGATGAAGGTGAAGCTCTTGTCCGCGAAAGCGGTAATCACCACGGGAATGGGCAAGCCTGGCTCCAGACCTTGCGTCTGGGCGTTGAAGCTCTTGCAGAATTCCATGATGTTCAGACCGCGCTGACCCAGTGCCGGGCCGATCGGTGGAGACGGATTGGCCTTCCCCGCCGGCACTTGAAGCTTGATATAGCCGATGATTTTCTTTGCCACGATGGGACTCCTCTATGCGGGTTCAAGCGCGCTTTGCAACAGCGCTCCCCAAACGACAAACGCGGCCTTGTAGCCGCACTACTGTGGCACGTCGGGCAACCCTCCAGTGCCGCAACTTAGTCTCGCCGGATCAAGCCTTCTCGACTTGCCCGAACTCCAGCTCTACCGGCGTTGGACGACCAAAGATCGTCACCGAGACACGCAAACGGTTCTTCTCGTAGTTGACCTGCTCGACTGCGCCATGGAAATCAGTAAATGGACCATCCTTGACGCGTACCACCTCGCCCGGCTCGAAGAGAACCTTTGGGCGCGGCTTGTCAACACCGTCCTGCATTTGCTGCATGATTTTTTCGACTTCCTTTTCGGAGATGGGCGTCGGCTTGTTGGCCGTTCCGCCAACGAAGCCAGTCACCTTAGGAGTGCTTTTCACGAGATGCCAGGAATCGTCGTTCATTTCCATTTCCACCAGCACATAGCCGGGAAAAAACTTCCTCTCGGAAATGCTTTTCTGGCCCATCTTGAGTTCGACCACTTCCTCCACCGGCACCAGGATACGTCCAAACGCATGCTGCATGGCCTGCCGCTGGATACGCTCTAGCAGCGCCCGCTGCACGCTCTTCTCGAACCCGGAATAGGCGTGCACCACATACCAGCGCATGCTCATACTTTTCTCCACCCAAGAACCATATCGTACAGGAGCCACTCCAGGCTCTTGTCGGTCAACCAGAGAAAGAGAGCCATCACCACCACAAAAGCGAACACCAGCCCGGTTGTCTGCATGGTTTCTTTACGCGAAGGCCAAACGACCTTTTTTGCCTCATTTGTCGACTCTTTGGCAAAAGCAAAGAAGAGACGACCCGGCTCCGTATTCCAGGCGACTGCGGCAGCAAGCCCAGCCCCGATCAAGACGGCGAGCACGCGCAGGATCATCGCTTCGTTGGCAAGCAGATAAAAGCCGGCGATGCCGGCTACAAGCAGCAATACTGCCAACGCAAACTTCAATTTATCGGTCATCTAGTCCGCTTTGGTTACATGAATGGCAGGGGCAGAGGGAATCGAACCCCCAACCTTCGGTTTTGGAGACCGACGCTCTGCCAGTTGAGCTATGCCCCTGCGGCAGAACTGCGGCAGCTCATAAAAAAGCCGCCGCTGCACCTTGGCTGAACTTTATTCGATGATTTTCGCGACCACTCCGGCGCCGACGGTACGACCGCCTTCGCGGATCGCGAAGCGCAGACCTTCTTCCATGGCGATCGGTGCAATCAACTTGACCGTCATCTGCACATTGTCACCCGGCATGACCATCTCGACCCCCTCCGGCATGGCGATCGCACCCGTCACATCGGTTGTGCGGAAGTAAAACTGCGGGCGATAGTTGTTGAAGAACGGCGTATGGCGACCCCCTTCTTCCTTCGACAGGCAGTACACCTCTCCGGTGAAATGCGTGTGCGGCTTGATCGAACCGGGCTTCGCCAAAACCTGCCCGCGCTCGACGTCGTCGCGTTTGGTGCCTCGCAGCAGCACGCCCACGTTGTCGCCGGCCTGACCCTGGTCGAGCAATTTGCGGAACATTTCAACGCCAGTGCAGATCGTCTTGACGGTCGGCCGAATGCCGACAATCTCGACCTCTTCACCCACCTTGATGACCCCCCGCTCAACACGACCCGTCACCACCGTGCCCCGCCCGGAGATCGAGAACACATCTTCGATCGGCAGCAGAAATGGCTTGTCGATCGCTCGCTGCGGCGTCGGAATATAGGCATCCAGCGCATCCGCCAGCGCCATCACCGACTGCTCGCCCAGCGGCCCCGTATCGCCTTCCAGCGCCTTCAGGGCTGAACCCTGGACGATCGGCGTGTCGTCACCCGGAAAATCGTACTTGGACAGCAGCTCGCGCACTTCCATGTCGACCAATTCAAGCAACTCGGCGTCGTCAACCATGTCGCACTTGTTCAGGTAAACGACCACGTACGGCACCCCCACCTGCCGCGCCAGTAGAATGTGCTCGCGCGTCTGCGGCATCGGGCCATCCGCCGCCGAAACCACCAGAATCGCGCCGTCCATCTGTGCCGCACCCGTAATCATGTTCTTGATGTAGTCGGCGTGCCCCGGGCAATCCACATGCGCATAATGGCGCTTGGACGTCTCGTACTCGACATGCGCAGTGTTGATCGTGATCCCACGCGCCTTTTCCTCGGGCGCCGCGTCGATCTGGTCGTAGGCCTTGGCCACTCCGCCAAATTTCTTCGCCAGAATCGTCGTGATCGCCGCCGTCAGCGTCGTCTTCCCGTGATCGACGTGCCCAATCGTGCCGACGTTGACGTGCGGCTTCGTACGCTCAAATTTTCCCTTGGCCATTTACCGGTCCCCAAGACATTAGAAGTTAATAATCTACAGCACCAAACGGTGGTGCCCATGGACAGAATTGAACTGTCGACCTCTCCCTTACCAAGGGAGTGCTCTACCGCTGAGCTACATGGGCATCGCTCGAGAAGCTTAAAGCAAATTTCTGCGGCCAACCTGGAGCGGGTGAAGGGAATCGAACCCTCGTCATAAGCTTGGAAGGCTTCAGCTCTACCATTGAGCTACACCCGCAAAAGCATTGCTCGAAGAACGATTTGACAACATCACCAACAGCGGCATCTATTGTGGAGGGAGAAGGATTCGAACCTTCGAAGGCGGAGCCGTCAGATTTACAGTCTGATCCCGTTGGCCACTTGGGTATCCCTCCAACTAACAACCCATAATTCTGACGCCAGACTAACCTTCTGTCAAACGATTTTTTTCGAGCAATAGTAAATTATACCTCTTCCAGGACTTTTGTGGCGTACCATCCAACACCGGCGCGAATCTTGCTGCGCAACCCGGAGAGCCTGCGCGTGAGGCCATTGACGCCTCGCCCTGCTCTCTCGCAGTGGCCGGACGATCGGTGCATGCGCTTACGGATCAGAAACCGATCCGTGGCCCTCGGCAATTTTCTTCCAACGGCTCTGCACGGACGATTGCCAGCGTCGCTGCACACCCGCCCTCGCAAGCATTACGGCCCGGGTGAGGACGCCAGATGTCCAGGAACGCATGCAACATGTGGGACAACAGCTTACTCCGTAGGTACTGCCGCCGATGCCAGCAAGTTGCGGCGCCCCGGAATCGTCAGGTAGATTCGTTTAGCGTTGTACCCGGAACCGGCAAATACGGTCGCTTCGACCTTTCTGCTTGCGGGCCTGTCCTGATACAGTTGATAAATCTGGGTAACCAACTGGACGTAATTGCGTGTTTCAGGGTAAGGCGGAATCTTGTTCCTGTATTGTTGCACTGCACCTTCGCCGGCATTGTAGGAAGCGAGCACCAATTCCTGCTGATTGGGGAACATGCGGTGAAGGTCTCGCAGATAACGCGCCCCCAAACGAATATTGATTTCCGGGTCAGCCAATTTCTGCTCGATGGTCTTGTTCTTGTCGCCTTGCAAGCCATAGCGCTCGGCTGTTGCCGGCATGACCTGCATCAGGCCAATGGCACCCCTGGGGGAAACCGCGCCGGGATCGAAACCCGATTCGGCCGCCATGATGGCCTTTAGCAGGGGGAGCTCGATCGAAAATTCATTGCTGGCTACTTTCAGCAATGGCTCGAATTTCTTCAGGTTGGGATGTTTCGACAGATAGCGCAACAGTTCAGGCTTTGCCGGACCGGTCGCCGTGGAGTCAGCCGCATTGAACTGCTGGCCGCGCATGAACAACTGATAACGCGCATCAATCTTTTCGGTGGCAAAATGCGCAGCCCCCTGCTCGTCAATATAGCCATAAATATTGGCGTGCGCGTCCACCGGAACGAGGCTCAGTCCCAGCGTGAGGATGAAACCGGAAATTTGTATGCGTTGTTGCATCAGCTAGCCACTTTCGTTGCCGTGATCTTGAATCTCACGTGCTGCGCTGCCGTTAATTGAAAGGAAATCTCCAGGTGAGTATGCTTAGTCCGGGCGGTCAATGTCAATCGTGATGTCGCGTCTTCACCTCCCGACCCTCTCCTGACTGCTGGTGAAGGGAGACTCGCGAGTCTCTGACGCAACCTTTCCATCAGCGCCAAACCGGTAACTCCAGAGCAGGTCCATTCCGGTCGCGGAACCGGTGTAGCCGGCGAACGAGAAGTGCCGGCTCAGGTTGACAGTCAGTTTGACGATGCTGCCAGCCGTGGTGAGTGACTGCTCGTAGCTGATCAACATGTTCGACGACAGGCGCTTGCCGACGCTGACAATCTGTTCGGTGGTGGTGTCGCTGGCGCCAAAGCCGGTCTTGCTGGCAATCCGACTGGTCTGCCGCTGTCCTGATCCGTCGAGCCGGCCTCTGCTGATGCCGAATTCGTCGATTCCCAGACCCCGCTGCACGGCCTTCAGCGGCCCGCCATCCTGGCCACCGAGAATGGTTTGCGCGGCGGCCAGCAACACCGACGTGTCCTGTCCACGCTGTTGATCAGGAGCATGCCCAAGGACCAGCCAGGACAGTTTTTCGGCATCCGGCACATCGGGGTCGGAAACCAGCCGTACGAGTGGCCGCTTGGCTGTCCCGGTCACCTCGACGCCCGCCTCGACCGGCAGATTGCTGCGCATGGCGCGGATATTGAGACCTGGGTTGTCGAGCAGTCCCTGGAAGTTGAGGATGCCGCGTTCGATGTCAAGCTTCTGACCATAGGCATCGAAACGACCCGCCTCGGTACGAATAGAACCGATCGCGCGCGGCACTCCGCTGCCTTCGGAGTGAACCTTCAGGGCACCCACCAGACGACTTTCGACGCCGGCGCCGCGGAAGTGAAAGTGGCGACCGAGGTCGGCTTCGAGGTTCAGCGACAGCAGCCGGGCCGGCACCGAAGCCTTCGCCTGGCCAGAATCCGTGCGCTTGATCAGCACGTCGTCCGACAATTGCGGCGTGCCGCTCCTGGCCAGCTCCCAGTAAGCGGCGTCGAGCTGCAAGCGCCCGATAACGTCGAGCATCCGCTCGCCGAGCTTCAGTTCCGCATCTCCGGAGACGAGCACCCACTGATCCGGGCGCTGCAGCACGCCCAGACGTTCCGCGCGCAGTTGCAGAACCCCCTCCGAATGTCCTGGGCGCAACTCGCCGCTGGCCTCGATGCGACCGGGTCCGGCGCGCAGCTTGCCGGCATCGATCCTGGAATCGAGCAGCAAGGCGCGCGGCAGCGGCTGCAACTCACTCTCGAATGAGAGTTCCCTGAGCAGCAAGCGAACATCCGTTGCGGCATCACTGCGCAATTGCAATAGCAGCTTGCCGCGCTCCAGACGCACCCCCTGGTCGAGTGCGCGCACAACCAGCCCATCGCCTCGCCATTCGCCGTTGAGGCGCGGCTGCGCCGGGGTCCCTGCAAGCAGCATGCTGCCCGATAGACGACCGCCGAGTTGCCAGCCGTCGCCAACGAGCGGGCCAGCCCAGGTCAGATCCGGAGCATTCAAGCGCAGTTCTCCACGCCATGGCGCCTGCCGGTCGAGCCAGGCATCTGGCGAACTGGCAGCGCTGAAGTCGACAGCGATTTCGCCGAGCCGCTGGCCGCGCAGCTTGATCTGGCCTTGGCAACGACCGCCATTGGCCAGCAGACTCATGGTGCCCTCTTCGAGACCCAGCGGCAAGTTGCCAATCGCCAGATCACCGCGATCTCGCCACAGCCGGATACGCGCTACCGGCAGGGTCGTTCGCGAGCTGCCGGCAGCATCGTCAGCACCGATCTCCCATGCACCGTTGAGGCGCAACGGCTCACCATTGCCCCTCACGGCCAGCGCCTCGGACCATTCCGGGAACTCGGCCAGTACCAGGCCCACCGGCAAGGCGCGCAGACCGCCGATACTCTGCCAGTGCGACTGCTGGTAACGCAGGCGATCGAGTTGCAAGGACCAGCCGGTGCCGATGAACTCGCCCGGGCCAGCACGGTAGCTGCCGCTGGCCAACTGCAGTGGCAGCGCGGCAGCCAGACGGAGGAATGGCTTGTGCTTGTCGACCAAGGAAGACAGCGTCAACTCGTTCAGCGTACCGGCCCAGGTCATGCCGGCAGGTTGTGCTACAAAACCGCCTGCCAGCAGCAAGCGCAGATCACGTCGATGGCCTTGTACCGGCAGGCTGAGCTGTGCGTGCAGGCGGTGCTGGCTGCGCACGCCCTCAGCGTCGATCATCACGTCGTGCAAGGCGCGTTCCCCGTTCGACAGGTCCAGCCCCACCAGGCGCAGCATGCCAGACAGCTCCCCCTGACTGCCGTTACCGAGGCGGGCGCTGAACGTCAGCCCGCGTAGCTGTCCGAAGCCTGGCAGCGCCAAGTGCGCCGATTGCAGATCTGCCGAGACTTCGGGCACCTGCATGCTGCCGCTCAGAACGAAGCGGCCGTTGAGCTCGCCGGTGATACCCAAGGGGTCGAGCCTGGGTGCAGCGACCAGCACGGTCAGTTGATCACCGGCAGCGCCGAATGCGCCTTTTGCCGACAGTCGATTGCCAGCTGCGGTCAGCTCGACATCCGCCCTGCGCAGGCGTTGCCCAACGAGATCGATTTCGCCGTTGCCGGCCAGCAGAGCTTCCTTTCCGAAGCGGCTGTTCTGCAATTGGAAACTTAGGGCCAACGCGAGCTGTGGATGGCGGCGTCCCTGCACTGCGAACTCGGCGTTGAGGCGCGCTGCTGGTAGCCTGGCGAAGCGACTGGGGTCGAAATTCTGCAATGTTCCGCGCACGGCAAACCCGCCACTCTCCGACCGCGCAACCTGGCCGCGAGCGACCAGGCGGGCGTCGTCGGCGAGCAGCTGCAGTGTCTCGAAAACGATTTCGTCGGGATCGATCGCCAGTTTGCTGTGGATCGAGAATTGCGCATCGCGCAATTCGGTTTCGAGTCGCTGGCTGTTCAAACCCAGCGTGGCGAGCAGCGGGCCTGCGAGTTGCGTACGGCGCAGACTGCTGTGCAGCGCACTCGCGTCCAGCGAAGTCACCGCCAGTCGAAGCGCCAATTCGTCCGCATGCAGGCAGCCGCCACCCTGCAGACGCCCACCACCAGACACGTGGGCATCGAGATTCGCCAGACGCCACCCGTTTTCCCCGAGAGCAAGGTCGGCCTGCAGCGATGCCACAGGCAGGCGCTGCCGATCGACGGGTCCCGGACTTCGATTGAGCACCGTCAGCCGCCCGCTCAGACCCGCCGAGGCATTGCCCTTCGGCTGCAGTTCGGCACGCAGATCGAGTACAGCCTGCGGCGCACCGTCGATCCAGGCCGAAGGGTCGACAGCCGAAAGCTGGATCACCGCGCCGAGAACAGGCTGTGGTGAAAACGGCGTGATCCGCGCGGCGATTTCGCCAGCGAAGTGTTCACCCGCCGGGGTCACGCCTGCACGCGCAAGGCCTTGCAGGGCGAAGTCCTCAAGCCGCCCCTCGGCAGTCAGATCAAAAGCGAGCGCCCGCCCGGCTGCATCGCCTTCGATGCCGGCTTTGGCGGTCAGCGCGAAGGGTGGCTTGGCTTCCAGCGACGCTTCGGCAACGACCCTCAGGCCGCCAATGCGCGCCCGCAAATGGAGCAGTCGGTGCAACAGACCATCGCTCGACAGTTGCGCCTCGACCGCTTCCGCAATCGTCACCGACTTCCCGTCCGGATGGGCATGCTCGCCCACTTCGAAGCGCCCAACACTCAATTGCCCGACTTCAACCGACAACGGCCATACCAGGTTGTCGGGCAACCTCGTGGCTTCGCTGCTGCTGAGATTGGCTACCCGAAGGCTCGTCACCTTGACAAGACCCACCGCCAGGCGGCCGCGCAACAGCTCGGCCGGGTACCAATCGACCTCTAGCTCCTGCACCTGGATATCCAGCGTCTCATCCCGCCAGCGCAGTGACTGCAGGGAAAGTGGCCCGCGCAGCGTGCCTGTCGGCTCGATCAGCGTGAGCTGGCCAGCGGTCAGCCCTTCGATCATCCGGCAGATGACGCGCATCCCCCCCTCGCTGCCGAGCAGCCAGACGGTACCGGCCAGCAGTGCCAGCAAGGCCGACAGCACGGCCAGCCAGCCGCGCCTGGAGCAGCGTGGCGGCGATTCCTGCGGCGAGGCAGACGGTGTTGCAGTCATTCCTTCGCTCATCACTCCAAGGTCGTTCAAAAGGGAATCGCCAGCGAGAAATCCAGCCGCAGCTTGCCCTCGCGCTGACCATAGGCAAGGTCGATGCCGAGCGGTCCGGCCGGACTTCGCCAGCGTGCGCCGACACCATAACCGACCGCGAGGTCGATCGCTTGGCGATTGTCGACCGCGTTGCCGGCATCGACAAAGACTGCCGCGCCCCAGGTCGGGTTGATCCAGTGCGTGTATTCGCCGCTGATCGTCGCCAGGTAACGTCCGCCGACGATCGCCTCGCCCTGTTTGACACCAAGGCTCTGATAGGCGTAGCCGCGTACCGAGTTGCTGCCACCGGCACGAAAAAGGAAATCCTGTGGAATACCCTGTACGGATGAAGCAAATGTCACCCCCAGCTCTCCGCGAAAGAGCAGCGCGGCGCTTGCGCCGAGCGGAATCCCCTGGCTATAGCGCAGATAGGTCCGGACAAAGTCCCGATCGGAAAGCAATGACTTGCTCCCTCCACCCAGCTGAAACTGCAGGGAAATGCCCTCGGCGGGGTCGAGCGGATCCCTCGCGTGCCGCCAGGACCAGCCGAGCTGTGCGGTCAGGGCACGCGCGGTGGTGGACGGCGCACCCTGCGGCGATTGTTGTTCCTCTTGCCAGTTGATTCCCAGACGCTGCTCGACGCTGCCGTACCGTTGCAGCCGTGTGGCCCCGACGGCGAAACGGCGGATGCCCAGGTTCTCAATGTCGGAGTGCTCGACTGCCGTACCGACACCGTCACGGCGCTGCTCTTCATCCGGTGGAAGAAACACGTCGGTGTACGCCGTCTGGCGCAATTGTTCGATACGAACTCCAGTATGCAGCTCCCAGGCGCGGCCGAAAAGATCACTACTCCGATAAGCAGCTTCGACGCGGGCGCCAGTATTGGTGCTGTAACCAGCACCCAAGCTTAATTGGTAAGGGGCGCGCTCGCGCAGGCGCACATGCACCGGTGCGCTCACCCAGGCATCTCCGGACGGCGCAGAAGCATTGCCCTCACGTTCGAGGGTAACGCTGACCGACGAGAAGTAGGGCGTACTCTGCAAGGCCGCCTGCAAAGCCAGCAGCCTGTCCTCGCGGTAGGGTTCGCCGGGCTTGACGCTGCTGTTGAAGCGCCCGACCAGCTCCTCCGAGTAGCGCTTGAGACCACTGATCTGCAGTTCGCCGAAACGGTAGCGAGGGCCACTGGCAGCCACGACCGTCAGTTCGACCCGGCGCGCTTCGGGATCGACCTCGGCACGGCTGTCCAGCAGACGCGCGGCCGCGTAATCGACCGCCAGCAGTTCGGCCAGCAAGGCTTGCTTGGCCTCGTCCCAGTCGGTTTGCCGGAAGGGCCGGCCAGTGGGCAATTTCCAGGTCCGCAGCAACGACCTTTGCCACTCGGGGTCGAGATCGCCGACGATTTCGATGTGTACGCTGCCGATCAGCGAGCGCGGACCTGGATCGACCACCAGCAGCAGCTTGTCGTCGTGCGGGCGCAGCACGACGCGCGGCGAGAAATAGCCTTCGGTCGCCAGCAGACTGGCGACCTCGCGCTGCATCCGGCGCTCAAACACCTCCTGCGCCGGAACGTCGGCGACATCGCCAATTTCCAGGTAGCTGCCCAACACTTCGCGCACTTCCGCAGGCGCCTGTAATTGTGGCACCACGGCGACTGCAGGCGGGGCGAACAGCAGGGTGGCAAGGAACAGTGGTTTATGCATGGCTTGATCAGATACAGGCTGGCCGCCTCCCGGCCCTTTCCTCAGGGTACCGGAAGGCGGGAACGACGCTGCCCGAGCAGCAGGAAGCCGCAACAGCAGGCGGCATAGGATAAACCCTTAGCAACTGAAGCAGGCAGATATCCCCGACAATTCATGGGGATCCACCGGGATATTGCCGCCAGCGGCACGACCTGATCGATTGGCAACATGACACCCTTGCAATAAGATTCGGGCGACGCGATTTGCGCGCCCAGATTGTCTGCTTCCGGGACAAGTTGGCGCTGTCAGGTTTGGGCACCCTGGACCGTTCAGTCTCATCATCAGGATTTCCAGAAAAGGAATGAACATGTTGACCTTCGACTCTTGGCGCGTCTCTGTACGAATTCAGGTGCTGGTTGGGCTGTCCCTGGCTGGCTTGTTGTTGCTCACCATCGCCGCGTCGCTTCAACTTCGCGCCAGCTTGCTCGAGGACCGAAAGAGCAAGGTCAAGAACCTGATTGAATATGCACTGACGCAATTGGCCTTCTACGACAAAGAGGCCAGAGCCGGCAGGCTGACGCTGGAACAGGCACAGCAATCGGCAAAGGAAACGCTGCGGGTCGCCCGTTATGGCAACAACGACTATTTCTGGATCAACGACATGCATCCGCGTTCGGTCATGCACCCGATCAAGCCGGAAGTCGAGGGCACCGATGTATCGGGCAACAAGGATGCGGTTGGGGCGCCGCTGTACCAGAAGTTCGTGGACACGGTCAAAGCCAGCGGCGCCGGCTTCGTCGAGTATCAATGGGTGCGATCACAGGGCGCTCCGGGCGTGCCGAAGCTCTCATACGTCAAGGGCTTCGAACCTTGGGGCTGGGTCGTCGGTACCGGCATCTACATCGACGATGTCGATAGCGAGTTTCGGCAGCAACTCCTCAGGCTCGGTGGCATCTCCCTGGTGCTGCTCCTGCTCCTCGGCCTCCTGGGCTGGCGGGTCGGCGGCAGCATCCTGCGACACCTCGGTGGCGAGCCCAGCTACGCCGCCGAGGTGACGCGCCGCATCGCTGCCGGCGATCTGACGCAGGAGGTGACCTTGGAGCGCCGTGGGGGGGCAAGCCTGCTGGCCTCGCTGGCCGAGATGCAGGGCCGGCTGGCGCAGGTCTTCGGCCAAATCGACCAGGCCGCGGTGAGGCTGTCGCGCAACGCATCAGCCCTGTCCACCGCGGCCGCCGAAATCGGCCGGGCCGCCGAAGCGCAGGCGCAGGCCACTTCGGCGTCGGCAGCAGCGCTGGAAGAAGTCACGGTCAGTATCAACGAAGTGTCGGCCTTGGCCGGCCAGACCGAAACCGGTTCGGAACGAACGGCGACGCTGAGTAGCCAGAGCGTCGCGGCAATCGGCGAAGCGGTGACCGAAATCGACGCCATGTCAGCGGCTGTTGCTTCCTCGTCAAAGCAGGTGGGCGGCCTGCTCAAGCGTTCGGAAGAAGTCGGCGGCATCGCCAACGTAATCCGCGAGATTGCCGATCAGACCAATCTGCTGGCGCTCAACGCGGCCATCGAGGCGGCGCGGGCCGGCGAGCAAGGCCGGGGTTTCGCGGTGGTCGCCGACGAGGTGCGCAAGCTGGCCGAACGTACCGCCAAGGCAACGCACGAAATCGCCCGTGTGATCGAGCAGATCCAGAGTGAAACCCGGCAGACGGTCGATGGCATGCAGGAAATAACGCCGAAGACCGACCGCGCCCTGGCCAAAGTCCATGCGGTTGCCGGGATGCTGCAATCGATCAGCGGGGAAGCCGCCGAATCACGCAGCCGTGCCGGCGAGGTGGCGAACGCGACCCGTGAGCAGGCGATTGCTGCCAACGATATCGCTCGCAATGTTGAACAGGTATCGCAGATGGCCGAAGAGACGACGGTGACCCTGCACGTGAACGCCGACAGTGCCGCCGAACTCGACGCCATGGCCAGCGATTTGCGCGCTCAGCTTGCCTATTTCCGGGTCACGTAGGCGGCGTCCGGCAAGATGACCGAACGGGAGCATGCGCATTGCCGGCCTGCCGGTGGGCAATGGATTCCATGAATTCGATCCAGGTCTGGACTTTCTTTCGGCAACTCTATCAAGTGGCCGCCTTTCTCGGCGCTTTCGTCTGGGATGCGCTGACCATCGGCTAGCGCATCCGGGTTGTCGATTTCTGGCGCCAGATTTCTGGCGCCTGAGCTCAAGAACACGAGGGTCGCTAAAGTCACCCCCTGAAAAGCAGCCCACCAATGCGCTTCGCCAATAACGAACCCCCATACAGCGACCCGCCCCCTACCGCGTCAGTGCCATGAACAGTTCCGGCAGTCTCTGCGGCAAACGCTCGACGCGATCGATCACCGTATAACACCGGCCAAAAATATCGCTAGTGTCTAATTGCATTATTAGCTAGTATTAATATGATACCTCCCAATGCTTTTCTGGTGGGAGAAGGAAATGGGACGTGTGGCGGTAGCGCTGTCCTGCACAGCAGAGGTAAAGAGGGAGTTGGAACGAATGTCACGCAGTCGCAGCGGCGAGGTTCGTTTGGCCGAGCGAGCGAGGATCGTCCTGGGCTGTTTGCAGGGTCTGCAAAACGAGGAGGTCGCCCGCGAAGTCGGGGTACGGCCGAACACCGTGGGGTTGTGGCGTCGGCGCTTTGCCGAGCAGGGCTTGTCCGGGTTGCGTGATGCGGCTCGGTCGGGCAAGCCGGCGAAGTACGGGAAGGATCTGCGCGACCGTATCCTGACGCAGCTGGAACTGACTCCTCCGGAGGGGAGGGCGAGTTGGGATGGGGGGTCATTGGCGAAGGTGCTGGCGGTGTCGGACGACGCCGTATGGCGCGTATTGCGTCGGGAGGGCATCCAACTGCAGCGCCATCGCTCCTGGTGTGTCAGCACGGACCCCGATTTCGCGGCCAAAGCCGCGGATGTCATTGGACTGTACCTGAACCCACCGGAAAAGGCGATGGTTCTGAGCGTCGACGAGAAGCCCCCGATCCAGGCTCTGGAGCGCCGACGCGGCTATGTCCAGACCAGTAGCGGGAAGGTGGTCCAGGGACTCCAGAGCACCTACAAGTGCCATGGCACCGTTAATCTGTTCGCCGCCCTGGAAGTAGCCACCGGCGTCATCCGCGGCAAGACCACACCAACCCAGAAGCGCGCCGACTTCCAGGCCTTCATGGCGGAGGTTGTCGCTGACGAACCCGCCGACCGTGAAATCCACGTCATCCTGGACAACTTCAATACGCACCAGAAGAACGACGAGTGGCTGGCTGCCCACCCCAACGTCACCTTCCACTTCACACCCACCAGCGCCAGTTGGCTTAACCAAGTGGAGATCTGGTTCGGCATCTTCCAACGCAAGACGCTGCGAAATGCCAGCTTTTCAAGTGTCGATCAACTCGTTGAGGCCATTCACCAATTCACCACCGCTTACAACCAGAACGCCGCTCCCTTCGTCTGGCGAAAGCGCGAGGTCAAAGGCACGCAGTTACGGAATACTATTGTTAACCTATGCAATTAAACACTAGCGCTATTTCTCCAACCGACTCGACAAGTTGGACTACCCCCGCGCACTTGCGCTGAATCCACCCGTCGGTTCTGGCGAGGTCGAGAGTCCTCATCGCGACCTCGTGCAGACCCACCTCAAGCGCCCAGGGGCTTGGTGGCGTGCGGACAGGACTCAAGCCATGATCATCCTGCGGGTCATGTGACATAACCCGCTGTGGGAAACCTATTGGGAAAAGCGCTGGGCGGAGCCTCTACGCAGAGCGGCTTAAAAACAAGACTCCCCGTCCAACACTTTCGTTCGCACCCATGTCGCTAACGGTCATTGCAGGACTGGTAGCCACCCCGTATCATGAAACATTCAAAGGCACGGTCTGCTCGCCAGCCAAAGTTAGAGGCACCTGGGGTGGTGCTTGACCGAGGCATCTGAGCGATCCTGCCATGCTCTTTTCTTGGCATCGCGACGTCATTATCGGCGATGCTTTTTTGCGCCCGAAAGCCGGGTTGTTTCACATTAACATAGGCAGCGGCCTGCGCATCGAGGCTGATGAAGTAGCTGAAAATTCCTTGCCGGTCGAGTTCGCCGACTGCTTGATGCGCGTCGGTGATCGGCAGGCGCTCGTCCGATACGTCGATGTCCGACGGCTGGCCGTCGGTCAGGACCAGCGACAGTGAATGCCGACGTCGAGTCGGCCGCGAGCGCTGCAAGGCGGTCCTTGGCGGGAGTTATCGCGGTCACGCGGGCCGTTCATCGGCTGATCCTCATCCGGCGTATTCATGGTGGGCCAATTTCTCCAGGTTGTGGGTCCGGCAATAGAGCTTCCAGTGCCCATCCACCTTCTTTCGCCCCCCGCAGGGTGAAGCGGTCCAGCCGCTGTTTGCCCAAAGATTGCCGAACACCGGTTTCACCCTGGCAAAACGCCGGTCGTCACAGCGCCGGCCCTCTTCGCGATCGATGGCGCGCTTCCTCCGGTCGGTGTGGCTTTCCTCGGCAGCTGGGTACTTGCCCCGGAAGTAAACCTGTCGGACCCGTGTCCTCTCCGGGGTTCTCAGGCATCGAGCCCGCAGCCCACAGGGCACGCCATCCCGCTGGCTGCCGGTGAATCTGGTGGCCAGGTGGCCGTTGTGGAGACCGTTCGACCCTTTCTGGTACAGGGCCTTGCCGGCCGGACCGATGCAGGTGCCGGCTTCACGATCGTCGTCGAAGTCGGCCGGCCGGAAGCGCCTGGCTTCTTTCGGGGGCTTGCCCTTGTCGTCGAGCAGGTCCGGCTTCGCCTGGTGGCGGCCCTGGTCCTGGAAGCGTTCGTCATGTCCTCGCATGGCGGTATCGGCAATGAGTGCGGGGATCGCGGCCGACGCCAGGGCCTTCAGGTTGGCTTCTCGGTAGTCGCCGGCATCGGCCGTGATGAGCGTTTCGTGGCGGCGCAAGAGTGCGATGGCCTCGACCACCAGCGCAGGAGCACTTCCTGTTCGGAACCCATGCCGTGGGCCTAGGCCGTGACGATGGCCTGGGCTTGGTGAGCGACGGCGGCTACCCTGGTGTCGCCCGGGATGACTCCCTTGCCGGTAGCCATGCTGGCCTAGTCGTTGTCGGTACGGTTGGAGAGCCCGACGCCGCCCCGGGCGCCGGCCCGATCCTGCGAATGCTTCTCCAGCCAGGTCCGCAGTGGCCTCGCTGCGAACTGCGGGCGCCCTTGTGGGAATGTTCGACCGTCAATCGCGACGACATCGATCCGCAATTTCAACCGATTCCGGAAGTCGAGTCCGATCCGCGGATCGCGTGTTACCCGGACGCAAACTGACCGGTGCAAATCACCCGCCTCAGGCACGATAAAGCAAGTTCCCGGACACAGAGCTCAGTAGTCGCGCTTTATAACTCGGCGGATGTCCAAGATCCCATGTCCTCCGATTGTTGCCTTACCACCTATCAGGTTTCGGCCCCCTGGAAGAACTTGGGCAGAGGCAGTGCGCTGACAGCGCGCCTCAACAGGAGACGGAGGCCGCGTTTGAACCAGGATAGCGCGCTGCGATAGGCTTTGCGGACGCTCCAGTGGTTTGGATCGGTCTGCTCACGGGCTTTCTTTTCAGTGGCAGTGGGGTTGCATCGGGCGTCCTCTTGGCCGGATTGAACACACCAGTACATGGCCAGCGCCATGATCAAAATCAGGCAATCGAGACGCTTGGGTGCTTCGAGCTTGGTATCCTCCAAACGAAAGCCGCGGCTCTTGAAGTCCGAGAACATGGGTTCGATGGCCCAGCGCGAGCCGTAGTCCCGGACCGCAGCCCGGTTGGGCGGACAATCTATGGCGATTATCCAGGGCTCGGGGTGTTCAGGCTCATGCAGCACCCCAATGGCCGTTGGGATACCCGCTTCGAACAGACGCGCATTCCCCTCATAGCGCTCTCGCACACCGGCGGCTAGCTCGCCGGTGGTCCCGATGTCAGCGCAACCGATATCGACCAACAGGTTCCCCTTCAGGCGCAGCCGATACTGCCAGCCCGCCGCGATGAGCCACTCGAACAGGGCCACAGAGGGGTAAAATCGATCCGCCAGCAGCATCACCGCCACGCCTTCCGACAACCCGGCCCGTACCTGCTCCAGCAGCACCTGCTGCCCGGCAAAGCCAATATTGGCCTCGCCTTCCTCGATCCGCCACACCAACGGCAGAGAGCGATCACCGCAGCGCACACTGATCGTCAGCACCGCGAAACGATCGCCCAAGTCGGTCTGATCCATCGACAGCAGAATCGTCTGCCCTCCCGCCGCCGCTTGCTCAAGCGCTCGACGACCGAAGGGTTCGAGCACCTCACCACTGTCGATCAGCCGGTTCGTCAGCAACCTACGCAGCCACTGCTCGCGCATGTCCGCACGTTCCGTCTCGAGCGGCAGCAGCGTCGACAACTCCATCGTGTTCGGCGTGCGCGCCTCGATCATCGCAGCCACCGCCAACGGCAACTTTTTCAGGATCGTCTTGCGCATCCCAGGGAGGGCCTCTTCCAGACCAAGCCGTACCTCGTCTGCTAATTTGTTCGTCTTGCCCATCGTCTCTCAATGTGTTGGCCCATAGTAGTCAGAGATTACATTAAAAGTGATGGGTGGTAAGCGATTGTTGCCAAAAGGGGTATAAGACTCCTATTCTTAGTCAGAATGCGCACGCTACGCGATTCGTGCACGAGCATAGTCCTTTGTGATCACCGGCGACGCCTCGGCGGCATGAGGCACAGCGCTGCTGCTCCGCACACCTAGTCACGGACGCTTCGACGGAAGCCACAGCCCCGGCGCGCTCGCACTTTTCCCACGCGAACTCGGTCGTAACCGGACCCTTCCCGTAGACGATGACGTCGACCTTGCCGGCGGCTTCCTTGAGCGACCCCCGCTATGGCGCCGTCAGTCCACCGGCATTTCGTAGTCGAACGTGTCGATCCGGTAGCGCTTACGGTTGGAGAGCACCTCGCTCATGACGCCAAAATCGAAGCTCTGATGTACGGAATTCCACTCCGCGCTCGCCGGCAGGCGCCCGTGCTCCTTCAAGAAACGAAAGTTGCGCGCGATCAAGGAATTGCTCTCGGCATCGGGGCGTGCCATTTGCGGCACTTCGCGCAACTCAAGCAAGCTGCTCCGGGTCATCTGCATGATCTCCTTGACCGTCAGTTGCGGTCCCTTGAACGTTGCTATCGCCTGCGCTGCCCACTCGCTCGCCCGCTGTAGATTGTTTCGGTCGCGCCGCAACCAGTTCACTGCACGCGCCAACGCCGCCGCAAGCTGCGTCACGGCCTCGGGATTTTCCTTTCGGATCTTGCGGGTGACGATCAGATACCCCGGTGAGCGGTGACGGTAGATTGCCGCGTATCGATCGCCGTGTTTGAGCAGAACGGTGCTTGGCGCCGGCTCGAACGCTGAGAATGCGTCGATCCGACCCGCGAGCAGCGCCGCCGGCATGTCGCGAACCTCCATGCGCACAGGCACGATGTCGGCATCGCGCAAGCCGGCTTGGTCGAGCGCCTGCAACAGCGTGAAATGACCTGCACCGCCGCCCGGCGTGCCGACTCGCTTGCCGCGCAATTCGGCGATTGCCTGTCCTTTGCGTGCGACCACCACGCCGAAATTTTCCTTGAACAGCGCAACATTGGTAATCTCCACCGCCGCCGCCAGTTCCAGCATCGTGATGTCGGATTGCAAGGTTGCGTCGAGTTTGCCATCCAGCATCAGGGCAACCGCGTCGGGGCCTTTATCGAGCGGATGGTAACGCAGCGTGTTGCGTCCCAGTCCCTCGCGGAGGATGCGGTCCCGGCGGATGACCTCGGCGACGACCGCATTCGGCACGGCAGTAATCACCGGGCCGAAATCGATTTCCGCTGCGGAACTGCCGTACTTATATTTCGCGTAATACGGTGAATCTTCGGCGCCGGCCCGAACAGCACCAAGCACAAGGACGAGCAGCAGAAAACGACCCGAGATAGAACGACCCAAGATAGTCATCGGCTCGTGCTCTGACGAGGCGGTGAGAATAGGAATCCCTCCGTGCGCGCAAAGAATAGCGCAACCCGAAACCCCGACCGTATGCTATCCCAAGTAGTCCGATCGCACCGGCGGCGGGTCCAAACTTTGCAACGCGGCCACTGCCGGGTTAGGGTCGACGGGAGGCCCGTCGATCGCCGGGTCCACGGTCTCGACATTGTCTTCACTCCAGTACGATGGCTCATGGAAAAGCGGAACACGCAACTTCGATGAAGGCGATTCTACGATCTCTGCAATATTACTTTATGATCCAGTATACTATTACTAACTAGATAATAGCCAGCACTGAAGAATTCGCTTTGGCGACTCAGGATAACAACCGTATTGGAAGGCAATAATCCTTTGACGAAACGTCCGGCAAGACTTGCATTGGCGGTAAGAACGATGCTCGTCGCGGCTGGTATCGTGCTGTCGGCGAATCATGCGTCGGCAGCGCCGAACTACGAGTTCGGCACCCACGAGAGGATTATCGACATCGGCTATGGAGTCTTCGCAACGCCGATGTCGGTGCTTGGCGAAGTCATGCGCCGTGACAGGATCCTGCAGCAACAGGCTGAAAGTGCCGGCCTGGAGTTCCGCTGGCATCCGTATGAAAAAGGTGTCGATTCGCTGAAGGACATAGTTGCTGGAAAACTTGACGCCAGCATGCCCACAGATGTCGTCGCGATTAGTGCCGTAGCCCAGACTGATGTCATGTTGGTCGGGTATGTCCGACAATCTTTTGCTACCGTCGTCGGACCGAAAAGCTGGCGCATGGTGGACCTTAGAGGCAAACGGATCGGCAATGCCGCTGGAACCTCAGGACATAACGCTTTGCTGCACGGCCTTGACAGCGCCGGTTTGACCGAGAGCGATGTCACGCTCGTGCAGATGAACGTCAGCGACATGCCTTCCGCGTTACTCGCCGGCCGCATCGACGCCTTTTCGGCGTTCGAACCGACGCCGTCGAGCGTCCTCCGGCAACATCCCATCCGCTTCGGTGCTCTGCATAAGCAAATCAGCCCAGCGTATTTCATCCTCCAACGCTCGCTTTCCATTCGAAACCCGGAAGGCGCCCGTCTGCTGGTCGCCAGCCTGCATCGGGCAGTGCGCTGGCTCGGCCGGGGACGTGACAACCTGACCCACGCCAGCCAGTGGACCTTGACTGCGATGCGCGAGTTCTCAGGTCGTGAACCGACGATTAGTGAAGGCGAGATCATCCGTTTCACACGCCAGGATCTGCTCGAGATTGCCGGCGCGCCAAGAATTCCGGCCAACGAGTCGGAAAGCGGATCGGCTCTGTCACGCAACTTCGAATTCTTCAAGAAATCGGGGATGCTTCCGGCCCAATTAAGCTGGGCAAAAATACAGTCATCTATCGACCGTAATATCGCCGGGCAGGTGCTCAAAGACTCCCGCCGCTACCGTCTCGACGAGTTCGATTACCGTCCCTAGAACCTCCGGCCCATGGACCCCCTCCGGCCAAATCCGTTTCGCGCGAAGGACAAGACGGCGTGGTGGCGAACGATCTCGGCGCGAATCGTACTGCTGTTCGCCAGCCTGTTTCTCATCGTCATGATCCTGATCCAGAGCGTAGGGCTCTACGGCTTGCAACCGGCGGGTGTCCACGGGTGGATCCACCAGCTCACCGAGGAAGAACTTCATAAATTGTCGGCGGCCGCCGACGCGAGCAAGGCTGGGATCGAGACCTGGATCCGCGAGCGGCGTAATGATCTCCTTGTCTTCGCCAAACAGCCGGGGATCGTCGAGCACCTCCGGCAGTTCCGGACTCGCGACCGAACTCCCGCTACTCTTCGAAAAGCCAACGAAGACGACTCGGTCGCCGAGTATCTGGCACTGATCCATGACACCTTCGGCGGATACGAATCGATCCTACTGATCGATGCGCGCTCGGGCATAGTCGTTGCTGCTTCGGAAAGTGAGAGGATCGGAACCACCGCTTTCGACGCAGCGACCTTGCCCATACTGACCGCCAGCGGTGCAGAGGAGACGCTCGCAATCAACGCCAGCGAAGGCCGTTCACGCACTATACTTAGAATTTTTCGCCAAGTGATCGACCCTCGGAGTGATGCCGTTCTCGGTCTCTTCGTTGTGGCGATTGACCTCGAAGGCGAACTGCGCAATCACATTGATGGTATGCTCAGCGAGTTGCGCGGTACCAGCGGCGAAGTTCTCCTGTACGACGCTAGCGGACGCTTCGTGTTGCAACCGCGGTACCCGCTGGCCGACGGAAACGGCGCCGCTGGGGCTGCCAATATCGACGAGTCGAGGATCGCCAGTCTGGCAGTGCGCGGTGGGGAGGGACAGATCGCCGCGCCGGATTACCGTGGTGAGCCGGTTCTGGCCGCGTACCGCTACGTGCGGATGTCGCCCGAGGTTGGCTGGGGCCTGGTGGTCAAGAAGGACGAGAGTGAAGTTCTGGAGGCGCTCCGCGAACACAACCGGACGACGATCCTGCTCACGGTAGCCGGGATCGTTGCCTTCTTGGCCACGGCAATCTTCAGCGCGCGCGGGATTACACGTCCGATCCGCCGCCTGATCTGGGCCGCGCGGCGGATCGAGGCAGGTGATCTGAGTACTCGGGCAGGAGTCCGGGGCAACAGCGAAATCGCCGATCTTGCCCAAACCTTCAACGCGATGGTCGAGCGCGTCAGTGAATGGCACGAAGCGCTGGACACCCAAGTCCGCCAGCAGACCCGCCGCATACTCGAACAGGAAGGGACCCTCGTCGCCTACAGCCAGGCCACCAACGACGCGATCATCACCATCGACGAAAATGGGCAAATCGTGACCTGGAACCCGGCCGCGGAACGCACATTCGGCTATAGCGCAGACGAGGCGATTGGCCGCGACCTGCATCGCTTGCTCGCCCCGTCCCAACTCGTCTCCAAGGCTGAATCCAGTTTCCGGAACTACATCGCCACCGGAACCGGCCCAACGCTGAACAGGGTGCGCGAACTCCCCGCCCTCACCCGCTCGGGCAAGACGATTGCCGTCGAACTCACCGTCTCGCCGATCCAAGTCGATGGGAAGCGCAGGGCCATCGGGACCTTGCGCGATATTACCGAGCGCAAGCGATTCGACAATTCGATGCGCGTACTCGGTGAGCGCCTCGCGGTAAGTGCCGGCGAGGACTATTTCCGCAGTCTCGCCGCTGCGCTTGCCGAAGCCGTCGGCGCCGATTCTGCGATGGTTGGAGAGTTGCTCCAGGACCAACCACCTCAAATCAGTACACTCGGCCGGATGACGCAGACGGGCCTCGCCGAGAATTGCAAAATGAAGCTCATCGGAACACCCGGCGAGCAGACTCTGGTCGACGGGTATCTTTGTTTTCGCGACCGGGTCAGAGAGGTGTTCCCGCAAGACCACGACCTCACAGAAGGAATCAGCGCCTGGGCCGGTCAACCGCTGGTCGACCAGACCGGGCGCCCGATCGGACTGATCAGCGCCCAGTGGCGGGAATCGCTCGCCGATGGATTCCAGCCGGCGGCGATGCTGAAGCTGTTTGCCAGCCGCGCCGGCGCCGAGCTCGAACGTCTACTGGCGCAGCGCGAGCTCGCCCACACTCTGGGGATGCTGGAGCAACGCGTGGCCGAGCGGACCCAGGAGTTGACCCGTACCAACAGCGATTTGGAAACGACTGTTGCGATCCTGACCGAAGCAAAGCGCGAGTTGGTTGAATCCGAGAAGCTGGCCTCGCTCGGGCGTCTGGTCGCCGGCGTCGCCCACGAACTCAATACACCGATCGGCAATAGCCTGACCGTGTCGACCTCGCTCAGCGAGAAGATCGACCAATTCCGCCGCGCGATCGCCGGTGGCACCGTGCGCCGGTCGACCCTCAACGAACTCGCCGACGACCTCGACCACGGCGCGCGACTGCTTGCCTCGGGATTGGGGCAGGCGGCCGAATTGATCCACGGTTTCAAGCAAGTGGCCGTCGACCAGACCAGTTCCCAGCGACGCAGCTTCGACCTACGCACGGTGATCGATGAGGTGATGGCGACGCTGCATCCGCGCCTCAAGAAAACGACACATCGCATCGTTATCGTAGTCGACGGGGAAATCACCCTCGACAGCTATCCCGGACCTTTTGGCCAGATCATCACCAATCTCGTGGAGAACGCTTTTGTCCATGCCTTCGATGGCCTCGATAACCGAACGATGCGCATTGCCGCACGACAGCGAGGAACCACGACGGTTGAGATCGAAGTCAGCGACGATGGCTGCGGCATGTCTGCAGAAGTCCGGGAACGCGTCTTCGACCCCTTCTTCACGACCCGGTTGGGCCGGGGGGGAAGCGGTTTGGGAATGAACATCGTATATAACATCGTGACCGGGATTCTCGGCGGGAAGATCGCGCTGCAAAGCGCGCCGAGGGTCGGAACGACGTACCTGCTGACCCTGCCGTTGACGGCACCGAGCAATGCGGCACCTGCGGAGAAGCCATGATGCCCCCCGATGATTCGGACTTAATGTTAATTGAGGAAGACGGGCCCGACGAGGCGCCGCTGCGTGGCGATGCCTGGAGGATCCTGATTGTCGATGACGATCCCGAGGTTCATGAAGGAACCGTTTTTGCGCTCAAGGACGAGGTCATGCTTGGCCGCGGCCTTGCGTTTCTGCATGCCTATTCCGCTACCGAGGCTCGGCAGGTCTTGGTAACCGAACGTGATATTGCGGTGATTCTTCTTGATGTTGTAATGGAACGAGTAGACACCGGCCTCGACCTCGTGCGGATCATCCGCACCGAGATCGGTCTGCTCGAGCCGCGCATCATTCTGCGCACCGGGCAGCCCGGGTACGCACCGGAAACGGAAGCAATCCGGCTTTTCGACATCAACGACTATCGCACCAAGTCGGAACTGACCCACACGCGATTGCTCACCTCGGTGATGGCCGCCGTACGGGCCTACGTGCAGATCCTGTCGCTGTCGCGACAGCGCCACGGCCTGCAGAAGATCATCGATGCCTCGCCCGGACTTTACGAGAAACCGGCGATTGACCTGTTCGCAGAGGGAGTCATCCTGCAGATCGGCAACCTGCTCCATATCGAACCGGAAGGCATCCTTTGCGTCGAAAAATGCGGCACTGACGAGAAGTCCAGCGAAAAATCGGTATCGCTGAGGCTGATCGGCGCCACCGGACGCTATCGCGGCTTCGTCGGTTCGGCACTCAATCAAGTTCCGGAAAAGCGCGCCATCGACGCGCTGGTCGAGTGTGTCGCCCGTCGGGATCACACCTTCGGAAACGGTTGGACGGCGCTCTACATTCGACCTGCGCCGGATCGCGACGGAGCCGTCTTCCTCGACACACCGACCGTGCTCCCCGATGCCGACCGCCAACTCCTTTCGGTGTTCTGCACGAATATCGTCGGCGGCTTGCGCAACGTCAAGCTGCTCGAAGAATTGCGCAATCTCGCCTACTTCGACCGGCTAAGTGGATTGCCCAACCGCAGTTGTTTCCTGACGCGACTCGACGAGCATATCGCCAGTGGGCATCTTGATTTCACTGTGGCGATCGTCGACATCGATCATTTCTCCGATCTCAACGATGCGATCGGTCATGCCAACGGTGACCGAGTGCTGCATGCGGTTGGCCTACGGCTACGCGCGGGGCTCGACGACGACTGCCTTGTGGCGCGGGTCGCGAGCGACAACTTCGCCATTTTCGGACCTCCGGCCAAAGTCAATCCAGCGATGATCGGTCGACTGTTCGAAAAGCCTTTCGCGATGCCCGACTTCGAACTCCCGGTGTCGGTGACGATGGGTCTGGCGACGCTCTCCGAATCCGCAACCTGCGGCCCCGACGCGCTGAAGGCCGCGTCGATCGCGCTTAAGCGAGCCAAGATCGCCAATCGCGGCCACCACGAATACTACACCCGCGAGATGGAAGACATCATCCGCGCGCGCATCGAGATTCACCGCGATCTGCGGCAAGTCCTCCAGAAGCGAGGGCTTGCCGTCTTCTACCAACCGCAGATCGAGCTTGCCACGGGACGCTTGGTCGGCACCGAGGCGCTGGTGCGATGGAGACGCAATGACGGCGAATTCGTCCCACCGGACCAGTTTATCCAGGTCGCAGAAAATACCGGCCTCATCATCGATCTCGGGGAGTTCATCATCACCGAATCGTGCCGCCAAGTCGCCAAGTGGCGGGATGAAGGGCTCGGAGATATCCGCATGGCGATCAACGTCTCGATCGCCCAGTTCAGAAGCCGCCATTTCCTCCCCTTCGTTGCCGACGCGCTCGCGACCGCCGGAATTTCGGGATCGAGCGTCGAAATCGAGATCACTGAAAGTATGGTCATGAACGAAGTTGAAAGCGTCATCGAGACGCTTAGCGCGCTACGGCAATTGGGAATATCAGTTGCCGTCGACGATTTTGGAACCGGGTTTTCATCGCTAAACTACCTGCAGCGCCTTCCGATCGACCGACTTAAGGTTGATCGTGCCTTTGTCCGCGACATCGGTAGCGGCGGCCGCGGCGAGATCATCGCGCAATTGATCGTACAGCTTGGCAAGATGCTGGGCTTGCAGATCATCGGCGAAGGCATCGAAAGCGAGATCCAGGCGGCGGTGCTACGCAGTTGGGGCTGCCACGAGGGACAAGGATTTCTTTACTCGCAGGCGGTCGACCCGATCGCGCTCGCCGACTGGATCAATCGTCACGGACGCAACTCGCCGCTGCCTCGTCGTGGCGGAGCAGCAGGGGGACAGAAGCCAGTCTGAAGATAGGAGAAAGGCCGCCTACCTCGATGGCGAAACCGCTAGGCTGACGATTGCACCGGCCGACCAGGCGGCGCTTGTCGATCTTCATCCGTCCTCCGCACGCATTCAACAAACGAAGCATACCCATAGACGGATTATTTTGGGTACACCCTCTGAGATGTTGTGAATACATCTACCGCGCGGCCGATCCACGGCGTTGCCTACTCGCTCACTTATCGCCTATCGAGGCTGTAGAAAACCCCGTTGTCCCATTCCCGGCCCTGATTCGCGGAAAATTTTTTCGACCGCGCGCCCGGGGGCCGGAAACGGGATGGGAGGGGCTGGAATGTCGACGTCGAGTCGGCCGTGGGCTTTGCAAGGCAGTCCTTGGCGGGAGTTGTCGCGGTCATGCTAGATCCCTTGGGTGAGAGATCTTGAAGCGGTTGAGTCAAATTGTGTTATGCGGCAATTTTGGCGTTGTCACACCATGAATGGACGGCTTTCTCGGCGGCCTGGAAAGTGCGATGCAGAGGGGCTGCTGATGCCTTCTCGTCGTGTGTAGGGAGGATGGCGAGACCTGGACGCAGTACGCGCGAGTATACGCGGGTGTAGAACATGGCCGTTCGCAGCCCGAGTGAGGTGAGGCGATAGCGATGCGATTTCGGTATCCTCTCGATCAAGCCGTGCACGCGCAAGCGGCAAAGCTCATAGCTCATGCGACCGGGCATGATCTCACCGGAATGTTTCCCGAGAAGCACAGCGAATACCTGGCGGAGTTCCTTGTTCGTGAACCCCTGGGGGAGAAAGACGAACATCAACAGGGCATGAAGGAGAGCTTGCACCTGTGGATCGGCGAAACGCAGTGCCGGCACACGCTGGCCAGCTCTCTGGCGAGGATGTTGCAGGTCCTGAAAAGCCTCCTCGCCCAATGCGCAATCATGGCTGACCCGCTCCACTTCCAACAACCTCCGGTTGGCGGCGAAGCCCATGCGACGTAGTGCGGGCAGGTTATGCAGGAGGCGACCAATGCCGAAGTCGCGGGTGTCGTTGATAGTGGTTTCAGTGCGCAAGGCCTGACTTTCCTTGTGATACTGTTTGATCCGTGAACGCTTGTAGTCCAGGGGTGACCCCTTCGGTGAACACTCGGGTACGAAACCTCCCGGGCGTCCGCCGGGTGACACGGCGATTGAAGATCAGTTGCACTTGATCCGGACGGCCAATATCGAGATTTTCACGAATGACCTGCTCGAAGAACACCCGGCCGGTCACCGGATGATCAAGGACTTGGGTCAAGGCAAACTCGGCTTGCAGGATCGACAGTTCGTAGCGATAGCCGGCGGCGCGATCTTTGTCGTCGAACGGATGCGGCAAACGGTCCAGCCATTTGCGCAGCAGCGCCGTCGATCTTCGTGGCGTCCAGTTCATCGCAGATGCGTTGGAGCGCTTTGGGGTCCGCGCACGATAAGATGCCATTGTCCAGCGCCTGGAAGGCGATGTCCTGTTTGCGCAATTGGCACTTGGCGTACTCGTTCCCGTTGAGGCATCGCTTGGCGTTGTACGGAAAGTACGAGCAGAACTTCAGGAAGAACGGACTAAAGTCCTCGTCCACACAGTAAAAGTAGTAGTAATTGACGAACGCGCTGCCATCTACCACCCACGGGTAGGTGGCTCCCGTGATCGCGTTGCGCCGCCTCTCGGTGCGCACCACTCGCGCCTTCTCTTGCGCCCGTCCGATGTACACCACGCCTTCCTTGGCCTCGAACTTCACCAGATATTCCCGTGTGACGTCGTCTTTGCGCTGATCTTTCTTGAAACTCACGACATCGACACCGTGGCGTTTTGCAAACTTCTCGATCGCCGCCACGAACTGCTCGGTCTTTGGCGCTACACCGACCGTCGAGGCAAAGCGCTGCCCCAAATGCCCCCGCAGATACCACACCACGCCGCCGATCCGCTGCAATTGTGGAACGTAGACGTTCAGGTACATCCGGTCGATGCTCTCGCTCTCAAGCACCACATGCTCCTGCAGGACTTCGCCAACACTTTGTGGTAGTTTCAACTTCGGCTCCGGTCGTCCACGGGTCTTCTGACCCATTGAGGCTTCGACCTCCGATTTGTCTGGGCTTATCCCAGCCGGCTCGACCGGGGCCACTTCATACCTATCGTCCGACAACTCGCAAATACCACTTGTCGGTCTGAGGCGGAGCCTCGCTAGAACTCTGACGGCAGATCGCCCCGAGCTTCTCGAACGGGCCCGCGGACGTCGCCGACAAACCCGCCCCATCGCAAGGTCGCGCGCTACGTCCGGGCGCTCTTGCTGGCGCGCATCTACAAGGTGCTGCCGCTCGTCGTCCAATGCGGCGGCGTGATGCGGATCATCGCCTTCATCACCGAAGGCCCGGTGATCCGCGAGAGTCTCGGCCACCTGGGCGAGCCGACCTCGCCCCTGACCTTGGCACCCACACGCGGCCCGCCGTGGTGGAAGTTTCCGGTGGCCGGACAAGCCGAGCGTGAAATTGATCCGCAAGCCCAACCGGCACCGGACTACGAGTTCGACCAGCGCATTGCCTGGTCGGCGCAGAAAAGACAACGGTTTGCGGTTTGTCGCGGGACGACTCGTCTGCCAGCAGGCTACAGACTGGCTGAATTCGGCCGGCCTTGCGCCTGCTGGTGTTGGTTCTGCCGTTGGTTCTGCTTAGGCGAGAGAGGTTTCCAGGACCAATTCTCGTTTGACATGGTACGCAAGACGCGGCGATACTTCTAGCAAGGTCATTGAATTTCCTATTCTTTCATGAATTCAATCCAGCTCTGGACTCTTCTGCGGCAACTCTATCCGGTGGCCGCCTTTCTCGGCGGTTTCGTCTGGGATGCGCTCACCATCGGCCAGCGCATCCGGGTCGTCGATTTCTGGCGCCTGGGAGCTTTCCTGCTCGGTGCCGCACTGCTGACACTCTGGCTGGCGCGCCGGGGCGCGCGCGGGGTCGCGGCGCCGGTGACCGATCAGTCGCTACGCAGCCGCTGCCGCTCGCTCGTCTGGCAGGCACCTTATCTCCTGCTGCAGTTCTTTTTCGGGGGGATTTTCTCGGCACTTTTCATTCTCTACTTCAAGAGTTCCGGACATCTCGGCACCTGGCTTACCGCAGCCTTTCTCGGTGCCCTTCTGATCGGCAACGAATTTGCCGGCGACCACTATGGGCAGCGCTTCACGCTGACCTGGGCCTTGTTTGCGCTGAATGCGATCCTGCTCTTCAATTTCGCGCTGCCGCATGCCCTGGGCAGCCTGAATCCCCTCTGGTTCTACGCATCGACGGCCGCCGGCCTGATCCTGACGCTGCTCCTGCGCTGGCTGGCGCCGGGACGACCGGGGCGCAGCGGCCCGGCCTGGAGCCTGGCCGGGCTGTTGACGCTGGCCTTCAGCTTCGACATGATCGCGCCGGTGCCGCTGGTCAAGCGGCAGATGGCAGTCGGACAGGAGTTCGTGCAGGCGGACGGTAATTACACGCTGCAAATCGAGCGGGCGGCGTGGTGGCAATGGTGGCGCGATCAGGCGAGCACCGTTCATGTGCCGGAAGGCGGCCGTCTGTACGGCGTATCGGCGGTATTCGCGCCACTCGGGGTGACCGCGTCCCTCGAACACCGTTGGGAAACCCATGCCGCCACGGGCTGGCGGCTGGTCTACCGCCGGCCTTTCCAGAGCACTGGCGGCCGCGATCGCGGCTTTCGAGGCTACTCATGGGTACTTAATCCTCCGCCTGGCGACTGGCGTTTCATCGTTGCCACCCAGGATGGCCGGACGATCGACGTTCTACGCGTGAAGGTCGAGCGCGGAGCGCCGCCTCGCGAAGAAGTGCGTATCCAGGATTTCAACTGAACCTTCGCCAAGCGCTTGTCCTTATTTGTGATAGCCGCGTCCGCCGCCGGCGACGCGTGCGGTCTGAGTGGCGGCGTCCTGGGCAAAGAGACTCCAGCCCTGATACTGGGCATACGAGAAAAAAAGCAATGCCAGCAGGCCGGCGATCCAGTTGGTCCTGATCATGGCAATCGCACCTCAGTCTGCCTCGCCACCCAGGTCGCTCTCGTTCCAGCGCCGTGCCTCGAAAGCTCCCCTCCGCCAGCGCGACCACAAGGGGAAGATCACCAGGAAGATCAGCAGCAGCACATAGTTCGACCAGCCCACCGGGTCACGGATGACCTCCAGGGTGTCGACCACTGCCGACACATTGTCCTTCCCGAGTTCGTACTCGATGACCAGGTAGTAGGTGCCTGCCGGCACGGCCCTGAACACCATTTCATCGGACGCCGAACCCTCGGACCAGCTCTCGCCGTCATCGACGCCCTGGTAATAGCTGATTTCCTGCATTCCCAGGTAAGCCTCACCGCTGTTCTTCTCGACCAGGGTAGTATTCACCGATAGCCAGTTATTGGCTACATCGGTGCTGTGGCGGACCTGCAGCGCGCGTGCGCGACTCTTGAGGACGAATTCCTGGCTGCTCAGCGTCGCCTCTTCGTTCTGTGGCGAAAGCACGATGCGCTGCTTGAGTACCGACTGCGACGCGAAGAACAGCGCAAAAACGAGCTGCACGACGGTCGCTGCCAGCGCCAGTTGCCAGAACAGTCGGCAAGCGCGGCGATGCCTTTCCAGCAGCGGGTTCGGCTGGTTGGCATAGACTCCGATCTGGCAGGGCGGCGGCGCCTTGACGCCGAAAGCGGTACGTATCTCATCGGCCGGCCGATACTCGGCCTGCGACCAGTTCGCTTCCTTCGCCGTCACCTCGCGCGACAACATCCGCGGCGGACAGACATAATCGTCAATGGCACAGGTCTCGCCGACGGCAACCCGCCAGTAGAACTCGCCGACGACATAGATCACCTCGGCCGAGCCATGGTTGTAGAGCCTGAACTCGTTCCCTTGATACTTGAACTTCTTCTGCCCACGACCGACCGACGGCGGATTGGAAAGCGTGCGCGCATGATTCCAGTGGCCCTGGTATTCGATCAGCCAGGCGAAACCCTGCTGCCCGTTGAACAACAGATATTCCGACCACGCCTCATCGCTGCCCTGCGAGCCGCTGCTGCGGCGCATGAAACCGATCACTTCCCAGTCGATGCCATCCAGCCTGCCCTGGCTGCCGAGCGGCAGCCAGGGCACTTCGCGCAATGCCTGTGCGGCCCTGGCCAGGAGTTTGATGTTTTCGTTGTCGATCCCGATGATCGATCCACAACTTTCGCAGGCGACGCTCTCGATGGCCGGCGAATGAATGCTCAGCGTCGCCGCACAGTGCGGGCAATTGAAGGCACGCGCCGTGACCTGCGGCGCCGCGGCGGGCGAGTGATCGTCCGGACTTCTGAGATTGCTGAGCCGGAGTTCGGCAAAGGCGATGGCCTGGCCGACGAAGACCAACGGTGGCGTCTCGCTGTAATCGATGGTCAGGAAGCGATTGTTCCCGCGCAGGTCGGCGCTCTGGACATCGTAGCCGGCAGCGACCTTGAACGGCAGTTCGCCCTGCCCGGAAATGCAGCGGGCAGTGACGAGATTGCTGACCGTGAAGGTGCGCCCGTCGAGGATCACCGGCATCTCCGGTGCCAGCGCCGCGAAGGCGGGCAGCGGGTCGCTGACTGCGACCTGCGCGCTGACCAGCCACTCGCCAGCGGCTTCGGCGAGCCATGCCGTGCGCCCGTCCTCGAAGAGGACATGCCACTCGTTCCAGAGCCCGGCTTCATATTGCATCTGGATGCGGCCGATGACCGTGAACGGGTGTTTGCGGAAAGTGCCGGTGCTGCCGATCTGGACCGGCGAACGATCTTCGAGCAGTTCGGCCATACGACCGAGGTTCTGCAGATCCTCGCCGCTGCGCAGCAGGGTGCTGCGACAGAACTCGCAGACGACATAGATCGAGGTTGCCGACCGGAAAGCGACCGGCGCGCCGCACGACGGGCAACGGGCAGTCTTCACGAGCGGGCGGCCGGCACCTTCACTGCTCTGGCCGGTGATCTATACCAGCTTGCCGAGCAATTCGGTCTTCTTGGCGTCGAATTCGGCTTGCGAGAGGATTCCCTTGGCCACCAGGCCATGCAGCTTTTCGAGCGTCGCGATGACCTCGTCGGCGTTGCCGGCAGGACCTGTCGATGTCGCTGACTGCGCCGGCGCACCGCCGCCCGGCATTGCTTGCGCCATCGCCGCCGCCATCGTCTGGCCGATGCCCAGTCCGGCGCCGAGACCGGCACCGAGGCCGGCGATGCCGCCCTCGTTCTGTGCCGCCAGCGGAATGCTGCTGGCGACCTGGTATTGCGTGTAGCGTCCGAGGTCACCGAGCATGTTCATGCCGATGCGGCTGTCGAGGATCTTCTGCAGTTCTTCGGGCAGCGATACGTTCTGCACGACGAAGCTGTCGAGCGCCAGTCCGTAGCGCTCGAAGACCCTGGCCAGCTTGTCCTCAAGGGTCCGGCTCAGTTCGTCGAGGTTGGCCGCCATGTCGATGAAAGGCACCCCCGATTCGCCGAACAGGTCGGTCATCGAGCTGATCACCAGGTTGCGCAACTGGCCATCGAGTTCGGCGACGGTGTATTGCTCACGAGTACCGGAAATCTCGCTGTGGAACTTGCGCACATCGGTCAGCTTGTACGAATAGATCCCGAAAGCGCGCATCCGCACCATGCCGAAATCCTTGTCGCGAATGGTGATCGGGTTCGGCGTTCCCCATTTGCAGTCGAGCTGCAGGCGAGTCGAGAAGAAATAGACATCCGATTTGAAGGGTGATTCGAAGAGCTTGTCCCAGTGCCTGAGGTTGGTCAGCAGCGGCAGGGTACTGGTCGTCAATCGGTAGCGGCCTGGCCCGAAAACATCGCCGATCTGCCCCTCATTGACGAAGATGGCCATTTGCGACTCGCGCACCGTCAGTTGCGCCCCGTACTGGATCTCGAAATCCTGCATCGGGTAGCGCATGGCAAGGACGCCGTCGCCTTCTTCTGTCCAGTGAATGACATCGACGAACTGTTTCTTGATGAAGTCCATGAGCGCCATGGCAATCTCCTGATCACAAGGTTGGCAGGCCGGCGCCGCGCTGGCGGGCGCCGGGAGAGAAATCGGTCAGTAGGTCATGCAGGCGGCGTTGATCAGGCCGATGCAGAACGAAATGGCGGCCAGGAATATCGCCGGTGCGATCCGTCCGGCCGGGATGTCCTGATTGAGCTGAGGCAGCGTCAAACGGGCCGCCAGATAGGCCAGGATCTGGATGACGCCGGCGATCGCCCCCCAGGAAGCGAGATCAATCAGGGTATCGCTATGGGCGATGACGTTGGCCACCGGCATCGCAAAACCGAGCAGCGCCCCCGCCAGGCTGACCGCTGCCGCGGCGTTGCCGGCGCGAATCAGCGCGACCTCGTGGTAAGGGGTGACGTTCAGGTAGACCAGCAAGAAAAGCACCAGCAACCCCATTGCCACGGCGAAGTAGGCGAGGAAGGCGGGCAAGGCCGTCAAGAGGTGGGTCGGCATGCGGCATCTCCTGTCCACAGGAAGAGCGGTTCAAAGGGATTCGGCATAACGCACCAGACCGCTGAGGATGAGATTGTCCGTCAACTGGAAAGGGATGCGCAGATGTGCCGCCAGTGGCGCGGCGCCACCACCGGTCAAAAGGCAGCAGGCGCCGGGTTCGGTGGCGATTGCCGCAAACATCCGCTCGACGGCACCGAGCTGAGCTTGCAGGCAGCCGCTGACGATGGCGTCCATGGTGTTGCGCGGCTCGCTACGAAAAACGCCTTCGGCGAAGGGCAACTGCGCCGTGTTGCTCGCTAGTGCCGCCCGCATCAGGTCGTACCCCGGCAGGATCAAGCCGCCGCGAAACAAGCCCGAGGCATCGAGCCGATCGATCGTGGTCGCCGTACCGGCACAGACCACCAGGCAGGTACTGCCGAGCAAGGCGCGCGCGCCGATCAGCGCCGCCCAGCGGTCGGCGCCCAGTTGCCAAGGACGTTCATAAGCATTACGTATGCCGCAGGCCTCGGCGCTGGCGTGCAGGAACGAGACCTGGGCATGCCGCCTGGCGAGAAGATCCGCAATGCTTGCGGCAACCTCGCGGCCGGCGACGTTGCAGATCGCCACCCGCGCCGCCGCCGGCCATTCGTCGGCGGCCTCGCTCAACCAGGCGACATCGGCAGTCGCCAACACGCCGCTATCCAGCCACCGGTTGCCGTCATGGACGCCCCATTTGATGCGGCTATTGCCCGCGTCGATGGCGATGTTCATGCCACCCGCAGCGACAGATCGCCGCACAGGCAGCGTTCGACCCCGCTCGATGTCAAGAGCAGGAGCGCACCGTCGGTGTCGGCGCCGAGACAGATCCCCTGACGGTCGAGCTGCCCGTCGTTGAGCAGACGCACCTGACGATCCTGCCAGACATGACGCGCCTGCCATTCGTTGCGCACGGCGCCAAACCCGTCCGCCGAAAACTCGTCGAGAACAGCGGCGAGATCGAGCAGCAGTTGCGCCAGCAGGTGGTGGCGATCGGGTACTGCTGACAGCGCCTGCGCCAATGCCGCCGGGCGATGCAGGAATTCCTGCAGCTCCTCGGCGGCAACGGCGGGCAGCTGCAGATTGAGGCCGATACCGATCACCGCCAGCATGCCACCCGGCACGGTCTCCAGTTCGATCAGAATGCCGCCAACCTTGCCGCCGTCAAGGAGGATGTCGTTGGGCCATTTGAGTCCGATGCCGGCAACGCCGCAGGCCTCGAGCGAACGTGCGACGGCAACGCCAACCGCCAGCGACAGTCCCGCCAGCCGCGCCATGTCGCCGCTGAAGCGCCAGGCAAGCGAGAAGGTCAGGCTGGCTTCGGGGGACGATTGCCAACTGCGACCACGGCGGCCGCGTCCAGCCGTCTGCCGGTCGGCAACCAGCAGTGCACCGCTCGTCGCCCCTTGCCGGGAACGTTCGAGCAGCAGGGTACTGGTCGAGCTGCATTCGCTCAGCGCCTCGATCGTGAAGCGACCCTGCGCCGGTTCGAGCAGCCGGGTAAGGCGAGCAGGATCAATCTGGCAAGAGCTACGCGAAGGGTCCATGGCTTCGTCATCACAAGCAACACCGCCATTATCGCCGATTATCTCGCGGATGAAGCCTCCCTCTCGTCGCTGACACCGCTGCCGTCGAGGCCAAGTTCCTGGATCTTGCGGGTGATGGTATTCCTGCCGATGCCGAGAGCCTGCGCGGCCTCGATTCGCCGCCCGCCGGTATGGGCCAGCGCACGGTTGATCAGAACGCGTTCGAAAGCCTGCGTCAACTTCGCATGCACCTGCCCAGGGTCGCTTCCCAACAGACGCTCGACCTCGTTCGCCAGCGCACTTTGCCAGTCGTTGGCCGGCGTCACCGGCCTGGCCTCACGCAGTTCCGGCGGCAGGTCGGCGACTTCCAGGAGTTGTCCCGGCGCCATCACCGTCAGCCAGTGACAGAGATTTTCGAGCTGCCGCACGTTCCCCGAAAATTCGAGCGAACACAGATGTTTCAGGGCAGCATCGGAAAAGCGCTTGCCCTCGACACCGAGTTCCTGGGCACTCTTGAGCAGAAAGTGACGCGCCAGGATCGGGATGTCCTCAGGTCGTTCGCGCAAGCTCGGCAGGCGCACGCGGATCACGTTCAGACGGTGAAAAAGATCCTCGCGAAAAAGTCCCTGGCCGACTCGCGCTTCGAGGTCCTGGTGAGTCGCGGCAATGATGCGAACCCGAGTTTTCAGCGGCGAATGACCGCCGACCCGATAGTAATGGCCGTCCGACAGCACGCGCAACAACCGTGTCTGCAGCTCTGCCGGCATGTCGCCGATTTCATCGAGGAACAGCGTGCCCCCTTCGGCCTGCTCGAAACGGCCCTGTCTCTGCGCCGCCGCGCCGGTAAAGGCGCCCCGTTCATGACCGAAGAGTTCGGATTCGAGCAGGTCGCGAGGAATCGCCGCGGTGTTGATGGCGATGAACGGCTTGTCGGCACGCGAACTGTGGCGATGCACGGCGCGCGCCACGAGCTCCTTGCCGGAGCCCGACTCGCCAGTAATCAGAACGGTCGCGCTCGATTGACTCAGGCGACCAATGGCGCGGAAGACTTCCTGCATCGCTGGGGCCTGACCGAGAATCTCCGGCGTCAATCCTTCATCGTTCGGCGCACCACTCTGGTGCAGACTCTCGCCAATCGCCCGCCGGATCAGTTCCAACGCCTGATCAACGTCGAAGGGTTTCGGGAGATACTCGAATGCCCCCCCCTGAAATGCCGACACCGCACTCTCCAGGTCGGAATAGGCGGTCATGATGATTACCGGCAGCGTCGGGAAGCGTTCCTTGAATACCTGTAATAACTCCAGTCCCGACTGACCCGGCATGCGGATGTCGGAAACCAGCACCTGTGGCGCTTCGCCGCCGGCGTCGAGTTGCGCCAGCGCCTCAGTTGCCGAAGCAAAACTCTGGAAAGAGATCTTTTCGCGCGACAGTGTTTTTTCGAGAACCCAGCGGATTGATTTGTCATCGTCAACGATCCAGACCGGTTTCATCGATTCCTCAGGCGGTTTGTCAAGTATCATCGATTGCTAGCAAGAAGCCTGCCAGCCGGATCAGACGAGCGGCAGGCGAATCGTGAAACAGGTCTGACCCGGCTGGCTTTCACAATCAATCGTCCCCTGGTGTTGTTGCACGAAACTCTGTGCCAGCGTCAGCCCAAGGCCGCTACCGCCCTCGCGACCGGAAACCAGCGGATAGAACATGCGTTCGCGAATATCCTCCGGAATGCCCGGGCCATCATCGATGACCTTGACTTCGAGTGCCAGCCGGTAGCGGCGCTTGAACAAGGTCACCTGACGCGCGGCCCGGGTACGCAGCGTGATCAGCCCGGGCACGGTGACGCTTCCGTCAGCCTGCCGGTAAATCGCCTGCGCGGCATTCCTTGCGATGTTCAGAAAGACCTGGATCAATTGTTCGCGATCACCGACCAGCTCCGGTAGGCTGGTATCGTAGTCGCGACAAATGCTCAGGATGGTCGGAAACTCGGCCGTCAGCAGGCTGCGCACACGTTCCAGGATCTCGTGAATGTTCACCGGCCCCGGCTGCATCGGCCGATGCGGCGACAGCAGGCGGCGCATCAGATCCTGCAGGCGGTCGGTCTCCTTGATGATTACCTGCGTGTACTCGCGCAGACCCGGCTGATTGAGCTCGCGCTCCAGCAATTGCGCCGCACCACGAATACCGCCGAGCGGGTTCTTGATTTCGTGCACCAGGTTGCGGATCAACTCGCGACTGGCCTGCTGCTGCTCCACCAGACGCTCTTCTCGAGTTGCCCGCAATTGTTGATCGATCGGCCATAATTCGACCAGCAGGCTGGCCTCGGGGGAATCAACCGGGTTGACCGTGCAGTTCAGTTGCAAGACCTCGCCACCGACGAGCCGTAAACCGATTTTCTGCCCGGTATAGCCCCAGCCCTGGTTGAGAACGCTGTCGAGTGCCGCCAGCAATCTCGGCGGACACTCCATGACGCCCTCCAGGGGGCAACCGGTAAAAACCTTGTTGCTGATCTCCAGGAGGTTCTCGGCTGCCGGATTCAGGTAGCGGATGACTAGGCGCGTGTCGAGCAACACCACCGCCGATGACAGCAGATCAAGACCGGCGAAGGGATTTGCAGAATGTTCAGGCATTGGCTTTGCAGAGCGGCAGGCCCTGACGATCATGTCGATCAGCGCAGATTGGCGAGTTCTTTCTGGATGGCTTCGACATTACGTTGATGCAGGGCAACCTTGTCCTTGTAAGTCTGGATCCGCTCCTGCACCTTGCCGCCACTGATCGCCCCACCCTGCATGCGTTCACTTGGCAGAATGATGCCTTCCTGTTCGGCAAGGTCCTTCTTCGCCTGTTCGGCATTCCTCTGTTCAGCTGCCAGTTCGTTCTCGAGGATGCGTCTACGATCGCCGTCACGCGACTTCTGCGTCTGATCATCCACCTTCGGAAAATTGCCGGGCGTCGGCGTTTTCGTTGCCGCAGCCGGTGGCTTGGCCGCCGGCGCCAGGTTGACCGGATCAAGGATAAGTTTCCGGCAACTCTTGCTCGGCACATTCGAGTAGGTCACCCGCCCGTCGGGGTCGGCACATTTGTAGATATCCTGCGCGTGCGCCGATACTACAGCGAGCAGTCCAATCGAAAGACACAGGCCTGGCAGTTTCATCGTCGTCGTATTCCTTTGTCGCAGCCAGTCGCCGCAGAGGGAAACCGGCGAACCTCCTCCCGAACGTCAGGCGACGCCAGGAGAGGGATCGGATTAATAGTAACGCGGCAGGAAGTCGATCGGTAGACAAAAAAAGGACGGGCAAGCCCGTCCTCTATCTTAGCCTGTGTCTGCCCGATCAGCAGCTGTAGTACAGATCGAACTCGACCGGGTGAGTGGTCATGCGCACCTTGTTGACCTCGTCCATCTTGAGTTCGATGAAGGCATCGATCCAGTCATCGGAAAAGACTCCGCCACGGGTCAGGAAGTCGCGATCCTTGTCCAGCGATTCAAGCGCTTCTTCGAGGCTGGCGCAAACCGTCGGGATCTTGGCATCTTCTTCGGGGGGCAGGTCATAGAGGTTCTTGTCTGCCGGATCGCCCGGATGAATGCGGTTCTGAATGCCGTCAAGACCGGCCATCAACAAGGCCGAAAAGCACAGATAGGGATTGGCGATCGGGTCTGGAAAGCGGGTTTCGATACGTCTGGCTTTGTCGGAAGCGACATGCGGCACGCGGATCGAAGCCGAACGGTTCTTGGCCGAGTAAGCCAGCTTGACTGGTGCTTCATAGTGCGGCACCAGGCGCTTGTACGAATTCGTGCCGGGGTTGGTGATCGCGTTCAGTGCCTTGGCGTGCTTGACGATACCGCCGATGTAGAACAGCGCCAATTCCGAAAGACCGGCGTAGCCATTGCCGGCAAACAGGTTCTTGCCATCCTTCCAGATCGACTGATGGACGTGCATGCCCGAACCATTGTCGCCAACAATCGGCTTCGGCATGAAGGTCGCGGTCTTACCGTACTGATGAGCAACGTTATGGACCACGTACTTGAGCACTTGTGTCCAGTCGGCGCGCCTGACCAGCGTGTTGAACAGGGTGCCGATCTCGCACTGACCGGCGGTCGCGACTTCGTGGTGATGCACTTCAACCGGCACCCCGACCGATTCCAGCGTCAGCACCATGGCCGAGCGGATGTCGTGCAGGCTATCGACTGGCGGTACCGGGAAGTACCCACCCTTGATCCCCGGACGGTGGCCCGAACCGCCCTCATTGTCGCCCTTTTCGCCACTCGTCCAGGCTGCTTCCTGCGAGAAGATCTTAAGGGTGCAGCCCGACATGTCGACACTCCACGACACCGAATCGAAAATGAAGAACTCGGGTTCCGGTCCGAAATAAGCAGTGTCACCAATACCGCTGGACTTGAGATAGGCTTCTGCACGCTTGGCAATCGAACGTGGATCGCGGTCATAGCCGCGACCGTCCGCCGGATCGACCACATCACAGGTGATGACCACGGTGGTCTCATCGAAGAAGGGATCGACATAAGCGGTGCTCGGATCGGGCATCAACTGCATGTCCGAAGCCTGAATCCCTTTCCAGCCTGCTATTGACGAACCATCGAAAGCGTGGCCGTTCTCGAACTTGTCCTCGCCAAAAGCGCTGACCGGAACCGTCACGTGCTGCTCCTTGCCACGCGTATCGGTGAAGCGGAAGTCAACGAACTTCGCCTCGTTTTCCTTGACCATGTTGATTACGTCTTGCGGGCTTGCCATTGCAAAATCTCCTGAAGAGGTGCCGGACTTGCCGGCGATAGTAGAAAAACAGGGGTTCGGGGGGAATTAGCAGAAAACGTGCCAATCACTGTCCCGGTGGATTTTCATTGTGCCACAAGGTTCTGGTGCGTTCTTGAGGTTTTTTGACGCACCCTATCGGTGCACCAAACCTGACAATGCACCAATACGGTGCCCAACAAAAAAAGCATCCTGCCCTGCGAACGATATAACTGATCTATACTCCGAGATTCATCAGACGCCTGATCGGGCGTCCTTCAACACCGGCACTCTAGCGGAACACCATGGGAAAATTGACCGATCTGCTGCAACTCGCCTGCGAACGCGGGCACGAACTTGGCCTCCCGTACACCGGCGCACTGACCCCGGAGGAGGCGTACAAAGTCTGGCAACTAGCGCCCGGCGCCAAACTGGTCGACGTGCGCACGCGTGCCGAATGGGACTGGGTCGGACGCATCCCCGGCGCCGTCGAGATCGAGTGGATCAGTTACCCCGAGAACCGGCCCAACAGTCATTTCCTGGCGCAACTGACACAGCAGACCGATCGCGAATCACTGCTGATGTTCATCTGCCGCAGCGGCGTGCGTTCGCATCAGGCGGCAGCACTGGTCAGCCAAGCCACGTCGCGCGACTGCTACAATGTGCTTGAGGGCTTCGAGGGCGACAAGGACGCCAGCGGCCAGCGCGGCAGGATCGGCGGCTGGCGGCACGCCGGCCTGCCCTGGCATAACTGAACGCTGCCAGCCCGGGCCGGTTTCCCGGACATTGATTCGAGTACCCCCACAATGCAAAGCACAACCATCCACTTCGCGCAATTCAACCAGTTGCAAGACGACGCCTGTCATCAGCGAATCCATGCCGCGCGCGCGCGCCTCGGCAAGGAAGCCGTGCTGCTCTGCCACCACTATCAGCGCGCCGACGTTTATCAATATGCCGACTTCACCGGCGACTCGCTGAAGCTCTCGCGCCTCGCATCGGGGACCGATTCCCGCTATATCGTTTTTTGCGGCGTGCATTTCATGGCCGAAGTCGCCGACATCATGTCGAAGCCCGAGCAGATCGCCATCCTGCCTGACCTGGCCGCTGGCTGCTCGATGGCCGACATGGCCAACCTGGCCAAGGTTGAACGCTGCTGGCGCGAACTCGGCGAAGTGCTCGACGTGGATCAACAGTTCACGCCGGTGACCTACATCAACTCGGCGGCCGATCTCAAGGCCTTCTGTGGCGCACGCGGCGGCATCGTGTGCACCTCGTCGAATGCCGGCACGATTGCCGCCTGGGCGTTTGCGCGTCGCGAGAAGATTCTCTTTTTTCCGGATCAGCACCTTGGACGCTGGACCGGCTTCCAGATGGGCATCGCACTCGACGAGATGATGGTCTGGGACCCCGACCTTGAGATGGGCGGCCTCACCGCCGAGCAGATCCGGCGGGCGAGACTGCTGCTCTGGAAAGGCCATTGTTCGGTCCATCAGATGTTCCAGCCGTCGCACATCCTGCGTTTTCGCAATCAGCACCCCAACGGCTTGGTCATCGCCCACCCGGAATGTAGCTTCGAAGTCTGCCGACAGGCGGATTTCGTCGGCTCCACCGAATACATCGTCAGAACGATCAAGGAAGCCCGGCCGAACACGCGCTGGCTGGTCGGTACCGAACTCAATCTGGTCAGCCGTCTTGCCGAAGAAGTCAGGCACGAGGGCAAGATCGTGCAATTCATGGCGCCAACGGTGTGCATGTGCTCGACGATGCAGCGCATTGACCCGCAGCATCTGGCATGGACGCTGGAAAATCTGGCCGATGGGCAGGTGGTCAACCGGATCACGGTGCCCGAGCATGAGCGAGCACTCGCCAAGCTAGCGCTGGAAAGAATGCTCGCCGTCTCCTGAGGGCTGCGCCCACTGACCCACCATCATCCATCATATATGCTCGACGACTGCCTGAGCCGCTTTCTGCTCGACGACCTCGACATCCGGGGCGCCGTCGTTCGCCTCGGACCGGCGTGGCGGAAAATGCTCGCGAATCGCGACTACCCGGCACCGGTTGCCCAATTGCTCGGAGAAATGAGCGTCACCACCCTGTTGCTCGCCGACAACCTCAAACAGTCAGGTCGCTTGACGATCCAGATGCGCGGCAGCGGTCCGGTGTCGCTGCTGGTCATCGACTGCAACGAGCAGTTGCAGATTCGCGGCATGGCCAGATGCGCGGCACAACCGCAAGCCCATTCCGTTCCGGAACTGCTCGGCGATGGCCAGTTGCTGCTCACGCTCGACAGGCCATCGATGCGTGAACCCTATCAGAGCATCGTACCACTCGATGGCGAAAGCATCGCCGAGGTCTTCGAACACTACCTCGATCAGTCTGAACAATTGCCCGCGCGCTTTTTCCTGGCCGCATCGGCAAGCGCGGCATCCGGACTCTTGGTGCAGAAACTGCCCGCTGCCGATCAGTGCGACGCAGACGGCTGGACGCGCGTCGAGGCGCTGGCGGCTACCGTCAAGGCGGCCGAACTCTTGACGCTGAGCGCTGAAGAACTGCTGAGCCGCCTCTTTCCGGAAGAAACCGTTCGCCTTTTTCCGGCCCGGCCCGTCATTCATCACTGCCCCGAGAACTGGGAAAAAGTCCGTGCACTGCTACGTTCGCTCGGCCCCACCGAAGTCTACGCCACTCTGCGGGAACATGGTGAAGTGCTGATCAGGGACGACCTCTGCAACCTGGAATACCGTTTCGACGCAGCGGCCATCGATGCACTCTTCAGCGATACACTGCAAACGACGTCACCAACGCTCCATTGACCCAGGGAACTCAAAGCACCTTGCCGGGATTCATCAACCCCCGTGGATCGAGGGTGCGCTTGATCGCGCGCATCATCTCGATCTCGACCGGACTCTTGTAGCGCAGCAACTCCATACGCTTCAACTGGCCGATGCCGTGTTCGGCACTGATGCTGCCGCCCAGTTCATGCACCAGGTCATGGACGATCCGGTTGACTTCGGGCTGCGCAGCCAGGAAGGCAGCGTTCTCGCTGGCGGCCGATTTGGACTGGTTGTAGTGTAGATTGCCATCGCCGATGTGCCCGAAGGTGACGATGCGAATCTCCGGGAAGGCTTGTTCAAGCGCCCTGTCTGCGCGCTCGACAAACTCGGGAAGACGAGAAATCGGCAGCGAGACATCGTGCTTGATGCTCGGGCCTGCGCGCTTCTGCGCCTCGCCGATATTCTCGCGCAGAGCCCACAGACGCCTCGCCTGCTCGCCGCTTTGCGCCAGCAGCACGTCGCCGAGTACGTATTCGTCAAGTGCCGTTTCGAGAAACGCTGTCAGCGCATCGCGCTGCGCCGTATCGTCACTGCCACCAGAGAGTTCGATCAGGAGATACCATGGGCTTGCCGACAGTGTCGGATGCGCCCCCGGGATGTGCTTGCGGACCAGGGCAAGCGCCGCCTCGGAAACCAGTTCGCAGGCGGTCAGTGACGCACCGAAGCGCGCCTGCAAATCGGACAGCAGGCGTACTGCCAGTGTCGGGGAGGCGATCGCCAGCCAGGCGGTAGCAGTCGCGCGTGGCAGAGGGAAGAGTTTCAAGACCGCTGCAGTGATGATCCCCAGCGTCCCTTCGGCACCGATGAACAGGTGCTTCAGGTCGTAACCGGTATTGTCCTTGCGCAAGGCGCGCAGGCCATTCCAGATCTCGCCGCTCGGCAGCACCACTTCGAGGCCCAGCGTCAACTCGCGCATGTTGCCATAGCGCAGGACCTGCACACCCCCCGCGTTGGTAGACAGATTGCCGCCGATCTGACAACTGCCTTCGGCCGCCAGGGAGAGCGGAAACAGCCGCTCGGCCTGCGCGGCCCGCTCCTGCACCGCTTGCAGCACGCAGCCCGCTTCAACAGTGATGGTATTGTTGGCGGTGTCGAGCGCGCGCACGCGCTGCATTCGGGAAAGGCTGATCAGTACCGACCGGCCATCGAACGCAGGCGTCGCTGCGCCGCACAGGCTGGTATTGCCACCCTGCGGCACCATCGCCACGCCAGCCTCGGTACAGGCCCGAACCACCGCCGAGACCGCCGCGGTGGTCGCCGGCCGCACGACGCACAGCGCCACACCGCGATAACGACCCCGCCAATCGGCAAGGTATGCCGCCATGCAGTCGGTAGCAGTCAGCACATTCTCGAAGCCGAGCAGTTCTCTCAGTATTCTGATCAGATGCGCGTCATTCACATGTTGGCCTTCAATGGGTCCAGATCACAGGCGATAAGGAAAGCACGTACCCGTACCGATTGCAGGCTCATCAGGAAGGTACGTGGCGGCTAAGCATCAGGGGAAGCGAGGAGTCACAATAGCGATGGCGAGATGATTCGGCAAGTCCCGGCTTGACAGAACCCGCGTGGACCGGAGAGACTGCCGGACAACTGATGCTGGTGTCCGGGGGAGAATGTCAGATGCGTCGGGTCTTTGAAAAATACCGTATTTGGTGCGAAGATCCGGAAACATGTCCATCCTTACGGCGGGGCATTCATCTTTGACCTGCAGCGGCCTCTCGAACAAGACAACAGAGCTGCCGCGCCATCGATTGGCTTGACACATGAGAAACCCCGATCCACGCCCCGACACCGAGCAGGCACTGCCATGACGCCATACACCATGCTGGTCGCCGACATCGGTGGCACGCGTGCCCGTTTTGCGCTGCTCGACGAATCCGGGAAACCGGATCGGGTACGCATTCTCGCAGTGGCCGACTTTACCGGACCGGCGGCAGCGATTCGGGCCTACCTCACCGACGTTGGCGGCCCGAACCTGCAGGCAGCAGCGATCGCCCTGGCCGGTCCGGTACAGGATGAAGTAGTCCGGCTGACCAATGGTACCTGGACTTTCGTGCGCGCCGACCTGATGTCAGAACTCGGGTTGAGCCGCCTGCTTCTGCTCAACGACTTCACGGCCCTGGCCTTGTCGCTACCGCAGCTCACGGCCGCCGATCTGCGTCAGGTCGGCGGTGGCGTGCCAATCGAGCGATCTCCCAAGGCCGTGCTGGGACCAGGGACCGGCCTTGGCGTCTCGGGCGTGCTTTTCGCGCGCGGCCACTGGCTGGCACTGACCGGCGAAGGCGGTCATTGCTCGCTGGCCCCCGCCGACGCCCGCGAGTCGACGATCCTTGCCCTTGCCCGGCGAGAGTTTGAACATGTCTCTGCCGAACGCCTGCTTTCCGGCGGTGGTCTGCCCTTTCTACACCGACTGGTTGCCGAAGTGGACGGTCGTCGCGGCGACCCCTTGTCGACTGCCGAGATCGTTACGCGTGCGATCACCGGCGACGATTTCCAATGCCGGGCAGTAATCAACACTTTCTGCGCGATGCTCGGCTCGGTCGCTGGAAATCTGGCACTCACTCTCGGCGCCCAAGGTGGTGTTTATATCGGTGGTGGTATCATTCCAAGACTGGGAGATATCTTCGACCGCTCACCATTTCGCGCTCGTTTCGAGGCCAAGGGGCGCTTCGCTGCCTACCTGGCCGAAATTCCGACCTATCTCATGCTTTCCCCGACGCCGGCCCTGCTTGGCGCTGCCCATGCCCTGGCCGACAGCGAGGGTTGCCCATGAACTTTACTGGAGTATCCGCCTGATGTCCGATGCCGCTCAACCCGATTCCGAAAGCCCAGCACTGCGCTCCGAAATCGAGCACAAACTGCTCTCCATCGTTGCTGCCGAACCCACCAGAGCCAGCACGGCCGATCTCTATCAGGCACTTTCGCACGTGGCACGCGAGCAACTGGCACAACGTTGGGTTGACACCCAGAATGCAGACCGCGACAACAAGGCACGACGCATCTATTACCTGTCGATGGAATTCCTGATCGGCCGTGCGATGAACAACGCCCTGGCAGCACTCGGCCTGCGAGACCAGGCGGCGGCCGCGTTCACCGCACCCGGTCCAGCGCTTGACGAGGTCATCGAATGCGAGCCTGACGCGGCGCTCGGCAACGGCGGTCTGGGCAGGCTGGCGGCCTGCTTTCTCGATTCAATGGCCACCCTCGGACTCCCCTCCTGGGGCTACGGCGTCCGCTATGAATACGGGATGTTTGCGCAGTCGATCCTCAATGGTCAGCAGGTCGAAAAACCGGAAGCCTGGCTGCAAGATCGTTCGCCCTGGGAGTTCCCACGCGCCAACAAGCACTATACCGTGCGCTTTGGCGGCCATGCTGAACATCACGGAGAATGGGCAGAATGGCATGCCGCCGATTCGGTCGAAGCCAAGGCGTTCGATTACGTGATCCCCGGGCACGGGACCGAACGGGTCAGCACCCTGCGCTTGTGGAAAGCCGCAGCGCCGTCACACATCGACCTCGGCGCCTTCAATACCGGCGACTACCAGCGCGCCGCCGAGTTCAAGAATCGTTTCGAGAACATCTCCTGGGTTCTCTACCCGAATGACAGCACTCCGGCCGGCCGTGAACTGCGTCTGCGCCAGGAATATTTTTTCGTTTCCGCCTCGTTACAGGACATCCTGTTTCGCCATCTGGCCGAGCATGGCAGCTTCTGCAATCTGGCCGAGCAAGTGGCGATCCATCTCAATGATACCCACCCGGCAATCAGCGTCGCCGAGTTGATGCGTCTCCTGGTCGACGAGCATGGGATGGCCTGGGCCACCGCCTGGGATCAGTGCCGGCGCATTTTCTCCTACACCAATCACACGCTGATGCCCGAGGCACTGGAAACCTGGAAGGTCACCCTGGTCCAGCGTGTGTTGCCCCGCCATATGTTGATCATCTACCGCATCAACCAGGAGTTTCTCGACGAAGTGGTTCGCCTCTACCCCGGAGACATTGACCTGATCCGGCGCGTCTCGATGATCGACGACGGCGGCGGCCACGACAAGGACAAACGCGTCCGCATGGCAAACCTGTGCATTGTCGGCAGTCACCGGATCAACGGCGTTTCGCAATTGCACTCGGACCTGATGGTGCAGACCATCTTTGCCGATTTTGCCCGCCTCTACCCCGAACGCTTCCATAACAAGACCAACGGTGTCACGCCACGCCGCTGGCTGGCCCAGGCCAATCCCGGCCTCTCTTCCCTGCTCGACGAACGCCTCGGCAGCCGGGACTGGCGCCTGCATCTGGAGCACCTGCACGAATTGCGGGCGAGCGCCGACGACGCCGGTTTCCGGAGTGCCTTCGCCGAAGCCAAACGCGGCAACAAGCAACGCCTTGCCAGTTACGTCGCCCGTGAAGTCGGCGTCACCCTGAACCCAGACAGCCTGTTCGACGTGCAGGTCAAACGCATCCACGAATACAAGCGGCAATTGCTCAACGTACTGCACGTGATCACCCGCTACAACGCGCTGCTGGAGGGATCGACCGATGGTGTGGCACCGCGCAGCGTGATCTTCGCCGGCAAGGCGGCATCGTCGTATCACATGGCCAAACAGGTGATCCGGCTGATTCACGACGTTGCCGCTGTGGTCAACAACGACCCACGCACCCGCGACCTGCTGCAGGTCGTCTTCATTCCTAACTACGGCGTTTCCGTTGCCGAACTGATCATGCCGGCAGCCAACCTCTCCGAACAGATTTCGACAGCCGGCACCGAAGCCTCGGGCACCGGCAACATGAAGCTCTCGCTCAACGGTGCATTGACCATCGGCACCGAAGATGGCGCCAATATCGAGATTCGCGACAACGTCGGCGCCGAAAACATCTTCATTTTCGGCAACAATACCGCACAGGTCAGCGCCATCCGCCAGTCCGGCTATCAGCCGCACGATCTGTACCTCAACGATCCCCGTCTCAAGGAGGTGCTTGACAAGATCGATAGCGGCGTCTTCTCGCCAGGCGAACGTTCTCGCTATCACGATATCTTCAATTGCCTGGTGCATTACGGCGACCACTACCTGCTGCTTGCCGACTACTCGGACTATCTCGCCACCCAGGCGCGTGTCGACGCGCTCTATCTGACGCCCGCCGAGTGGCAGCGCAAAGCCATTCTCAACGTCGCCGGGATGGGTCCATTCTCGGCTGACCGAACGATCGCTGACTATGCCAACGATACCTGGAAAATTCGCACATTTTAAGTAATGGTCATGACTATTCCAGGCCACTCGATCATGACAGTCATGACTGTCATGATCGTACCCCTCTCCCCCCGACCCTTCCCCCGCCAGTGGGGAGGTGAGATTCGTGAGTCGCTGACGCGACTTTCATATTAAAGGTAAGGAAGTCCCAAATGCTTGATCATGCAGAGATCATCGCCCTTTGCCGGGCGGAACACGGCGACCCTTATGCGGTCCTTGGAATGCATACCGATGCCGACGGTGGACTATGGGTTCGTAGTCTGCAACCAGGTGCCCGGTCGGTTGCCGTCCTGGAGGCCAAAACCGGGAGGCAGATCGCCGAGCTGGCGCATATCGAGATCGAAGGAGTCGAAGGCTTCTTCGAGGGACTGATGCCTCGCCGCCGCAACAGGTTCCCCTACCGGCTGCGGATCGACTGGGAATACGGTGTCCAGGAAACCGATGACCCGTATCGTTTCCCGACCGTACTCGGTGAAATGGACGTCTGGCTGCTCGCTGAAGGCTCGCACCTTCGACCCTTTGAGCGCCTCGGTGCGCACCTGTGCGAGATCGATGGCGTGGCCGGAACGGTCTTCGCGGTCTGGGCACCGGACGCGCAACGGGTCAGCGTCGTCGGCGATTTCAATACCTGGGACGGCCGTCGCCACCCGATGCGCCTGCGCCGGGAATGCGGGGTCTGGGAAATCTTTCTGCCGGGAGTGGGCGCCGGCGCGCACTACAAATACGAAATTCGCGCGCGCGATGGCTATCTGCTGCCGCTCAAATCCGACCCGTACGGCTTTCAGGCCGAACTGCGGCCGTCGACGGCTTCAATCGTCTGCGCCCTGCCCAAACCCGTGGAACCTACGCCAGCGGCGGCCGGAGACGAGTTGGGCACCCCTTTGTCGGTCTACGAAGTGCATCTGGCCTCCTGGCGGCGGGCTGACGATGGCGGCTTTCCAGACTGGCAACGGTTGAGCGAAACCCTGATTCCTTATGTGGTCGACCTCGGCTTCACGCATCTCGAATTGCTGCCGGTTTCCGAGCACCCCTTCGACGGCTCCTGGGGCTATCAACCGTTGGGGCTTTACTCCCCAACGGCCCGTCATGGCAACCCGAACGGTTTCCGCGACTTTGTCCACGCCTGCCATGACGCCGGACTGCGCGTGATCGTCGACTGGGTGCCGGCGCATTTTCCGACCGACGAACACGGTCTCGGCCGCTTCGACGGCACCGCGCTATACGAGCATGCCGACCCGCGCGAGGGCATGCATCAGGACTGGGGCACCCTGATCTACAACTTCGGCCGCCGTGAAGTCAGCAACTACCTGATCGGCAACGCGCTGTTCTGGATCGAACGCTACGGCGTCGACGGCCTGCGCGTGGATGCCGTCGCCTCGATGCTCTACCGCGACTATAGCCGCGAAGACGGGCAATGGCTGCCGAACGTCTATGGCGGCCGCGAGAACCTTGAGGCCGTTGCCTTCCTGCGCCGCATGAACGAGGTCCTCGGCCAGGAGCACCCGAGCGCTTCTACCTACGCTGAAGAATCGACGGCCTGGCCGATGGTCAGTCGTCCCCCTTCGATGGGTGGACTCGGCTTCCACTACAAGTGGAACATGGGCTGGATGCACGACGTTCTCGACTACATGGCCAAGGACCCGGTGCATCGACGCTATCACCACAATCAGCTCAGCTTTGGCATGATGTACGCCTTCACCGAAAACTTCATCCTGCCGCTGTCGCATGACGAAGTGGTGCATGGCAAAGGCTCGCTGATCAGCAAGATGGCCGGCGACTACTGGCAGAAGTTCGCCAATTTGCGCGCATTGTATGGCTACATGTGGGCGCATCCGGGCAAGAAACTGCTGTTCATGGGCGGCGAGATCGGCCAGTGGAACGAGTGGAATCATGATCATTCGCTCGACTGGGGGCTGCTCGACTTTCCGCTTCACGCCGGCGTGCGCTCCCTCATCCGCGATCTCAACAGCATCTACCGCAGCAATCCGGCACTGCACCAGGTCGATTTCGAGCCAGCCGGTTTCGAATGGGTGGCCCCCGACGATGCCGAGTGTTCGGTGGTCGCCTTCGTTCGCTGGTCGCGCGATCATTCCCGCGCCATCCTCTACGTCGGCAACTTCACGCCAGTCGTTCGGCATGGCTACCGGATCGGCGTACCGATGCCGGGAAGGTATCGCGAACGGATCAACACCGACTCCGAGTATTACGGCGGCAGCAACGTCGGCAATGGCTTCGAGCCGGTATATGCCGATCAGGTGTCGGCGCACGGCCGCGAATGGTCGCTGAATCTGACGCTGCCGCCACTCGCCGCTCTGTACCTCGAATGGATCCCGTGAGCGACCGCGCCGATCTTGAAGCCGGGCGGCCGTGGCCGCTCGGCGCCAGTTGGGACGGACACGGCGTCAACTTCGCGCTCTTTTCGGCGCACGCCGCGCGCGTCGAGTTGTGTGTCTTCGACGCAGACGGCATGCGTACACTGCCGCTGCGCGAATGCAGCGACGAAATCTGGCATGGCTACCTGGCCGGTGCCGGGCCGGGATTGCGCTACGCTTACCGGGTGCATGGCCCCGAGGCACCCGACCCCAACGGCCACGGCCACCATGGCCATCGGCAAGGCCACCGCTTCGATTCCCGGCGTTTCCTGCTCGATCCCTACGCGCGCGAAGTGGCCGGCCGTTTTTCGTGGCGGACGCAGAGCGACCAGGGAAATTGCCTGACCGCCTGCGTGGTTGACGAAGCATTCGACTGGGAAGGTGACGTCCCACCCGCAACAGCGCTGGCTGATACGGTGCTCTACGAGGCGCATGTCAAGGGCTGCAGCCGGCAACATCCTGGCGTACCCGAAGTGCTGCGCGGAACCTACGCCGGTCTCGCTACACCGGCAATGATCGAACATTTCCAGCGGCTCGGGGTCACCGCTATCAACCTGCTGCCGGTGTGCCATTTTCTCGACGAAAAGCATCTGGCAAACAAGGGCCTGGTCAATTACTGGGGCTACAACTCGCTCGCCTTCTTCGCCCCGGAACCGCGCTATGCAGCACGAATCGGCGGGCAGTCGGTGATTGCAGAGTTCAAGACGATGGTCCGCTCGTTGCACACCGCCGGCCTCGAGGTCATTCTCGACGTGGTCTTCAACCATACCGCCGAAACCGACGAGGCGGGTCCGACCCTCTCGTTTCGCGGCATCGACAACCTGAGCTACTACCTGTTGCCCCCCGGCCATCTGAACCACTACGAAAACTTCACCGGCTGCGGAAATACCCTGAATCTTGCCCATCCGCGGGTTCTACAAATGGTCATGGATGCGCTGCGCTACTGGGTGGGTATCATGCACGTCGATGGTTTCCGCTTCGACCTCGCGGCCACGCTGACACGCGACAGCGCCTTTCTCGCCGCCGTGCGGCAAGACCCCTTGCTGCAGCGTGTCAAGCTGATCGCCGAGCCCTGGGACATCGGCCCCGACGGCTACCGTCTGGGGCGTTTCCTGCCGGGCTGGAGCGAATGGAACGACCGCTTCCGCGACGACGTGCGTGCCTTCTGGCTGACCCACCAGGCCGGTGTCGGACAACTGGCGCAACGGCTCGCTGGTTCACGCGAAGTGTTCGGTGTCAACGGACGCGCGCCCCAGGCGGGAACCAACTTCATCACCGCGCACGACGGTTTCACCTTGCGCGATCTCGTCAGCTATCAGAAGAAGCACAACGAATTGAATGGCGAAGACAATCGTGACGGGCACGGCCATAACCACTCGTCGAACTGCGGTGAGGAAGGAGTCAGCACGGATCCGGCCGTACTCGAAAGGCGCCGTCGCCTGCAGCGCGCGCTCCTCGCCACACTGATGCTGTCCCAGGGCGTGCCGATGCTGCAGAGTGGCGACGAAATCGGACGCACACAGGCCGGCAACAACAACGCCTATTGCCAGGACAATGCCATGACCTGGCTCGACTGGAAGAACGCCGATGCCGAGTTGACCGACTTTGTCGCCGGGCTGATCGGCTTGCGCCGACGTTTCCCGCAACTGCGGCAGCGCCGTTGGCTGACCGGCGAGATGACTGTCGAGGGACAACCCGATGTGCTCTGGTGGCATCCCGCAGGCAGACCGATGGACTACGCCGACTGGGAGTCGAAGAAACTGGGCACCTTTGGTCTGCAACTCGCTCCCGACCGGACAGATTTGGGCCATTCACAGGATCGTGAAACCTTCTTGCTATGCCTGATCAACCGCGACGACAACCAGACTTCCTTCCTGCTGCCGGCAGGGGTCTGGCAACAGATCTGCGACAGCAGCGCGCAGGCCCCCTTTGCCCCCCACACGCGTACGATCAGCACCCCGGTGGCAGCGCGCAGCGTGCAGATACTTAGCCGCTCGTGAACGTCGTCGCTAGCGCGACGACGTTCACAACTAATCTAATGCCAGCCGCGCATCAGCGCGATGCCGTGTCCTCCGCAGTTCCTAGCGGTGTCGAGCATCTCCGGCTGCAAACCGCCGAGCGCATAGACCGGCAACGGCGAGCATTCGGTGAGCTGTGCGAACGCTGTCCAGCCGATGCCTGCTACCCCGGGGTGGCTGGCCGTCGGCAGCAAGGGGCCGAGGACGACGAAGTCCAGTCCCAGTTCGGCGGCGCGCTCCAGGTCGGCAGCGCCGTGACACGAGGCGGCAACGCGGGCGAAATCCGGACGCCGTTCGATCTGCCAGAGCTGCCGCGACGAGAGGTGCACTCCCCCTGCGCCAACCCTGCGGGCGAGTTCCTGGTCGTCGTTGATCAGCACCACCACCTGTTCATGCCTGGCCGCCAGTGCCATGACCTGGCGCGCAAAAGCGTGGCGCTGCTTTGGCGGCAGCGTTTTGTCGCGCACCTGGAACAGGCGCAATCCGTTGGCCAGGGCGTTCTGCAGTCGTTCCAGTTCGGCCGCCACGCCAGACTTCTCGGCATTGCTCAGTGCGTATAGCGACGGCAGTGCCAGCGCACGCAGGATCGGATCGTTGGCCGGCAGAATCGGTGCAACGCTCGCCGTTGCGCCGGCCGGCAACCAGATCAGGCTGCTGTGCTCGATCGGCGCCAGTTCGCCGTGCCATGCGTTGACGCGAAAGAAGCGCAGGCGAACCGTCGCGTGCGGATAGCTGAATTCACAACAGACCCACGGCCAGGCTTGCTCGACGGTGATGCCGAGTTCTTCTTGCAGTTCACGAACCAGCGCCGCGCGCGCCGTCTCGCCAGGCTCGACCTTGCCGCCCGGGAATTCCCAGTAACCGGCATAAACCTTGCCGGGTGGGCGTTGCGCGAGCAGAAATTCGGGCGCCGACGGATCGCCGCGCAGCATCACTGCCGCCGCTACTTCGGTCACCGGAGTCATCGGGCGCCTGATCGTTCCTTTGCTGGCTCAGGCAACATTCCGCGAGCGCTTGCGCGCGGTCGTCGGCGAAGCAGCCGGAACGCGGCGCGGCCGTTTCTGGCCATCGAGCGCAGCGAGTTGCCGGCCGGCCCAGTCCCTGGCGAACTGCCAGGCGACGCGCCCACTGCGCGAACCGCGTTCGAGCGCCCAGTTGAGCGCGTCGCGCTCGGCACGGACGATCTCATCGCGGGGGCAGCCAAAGGACTGCAGCCAATGCGCCACGATGTCGAGATAAGCCTCCTGGTCGAAAGGATAGAAGGAAATCCACAGGCCGAAGCGCTCGGACAGCGAAATCTTTTCCTCGACCGCTTCGCCGGGATGGATTTCCTCACCGACACGCCGGCTCTCGAGGTTCTCGGAGAAATACTCGGGCATCAGATGCCGCCGGTTCGACGTGGCGTAGATCAGCACATTCTCGGGCGCCGCAGCGATCGAACCGTCGAGAACGACCTTCAGTGCCTTGTAGCGTGCATCGCCGGTGTCAAAGGAAAGATCGTCGCAGAAGATGATGAAGCGTTCCGGGCGTCCATCGATCAGTTCGACGATGTCCGGCAAGTCGGTCAGGTCGCCCTTTTCCACCTCAATCACGCGCAGTCCTTGCGGGGCGTATTCGTTGAGCAGCGCCTTGATCAGCGACGACTTGCCCGATCCGCGCGCACCCGTGAGCAGCACATTGTTGGCCGGCTGGCCGGCGACGAAGTGGCGCGTGTTGGCGTCAATGCGCGCTTTCTGCTCGTCAATGTCCTGCAGGTCGCCAAGCCTGATCACGGGCAGGCGCATGATCGGTTGCAGATAACCTACGCCACGGCGGATTTGCCAGCGGAAAGCGCAGGCCGCAGCCCAGTCCGGAAATGGTGAGGCCGGCGGCAGCAAAGGCTCGAGACGATCGAGAAACTGCTCGGCGCGAACGAGGAAGCGCGCAATTTGTCGAAAAGAGTCGATCATCGGGCGGCGGACAGTATACTTCGAAAGTTGACGAACTCGATACTTTAGCCAAACCATGCACAAAAGCCAATCCCGCTCTTTCCTGGTCGTCGTCGCTGCCCTGCTTGCGGGGTTGCTCAGCGCCTGTGGGACGCCTGCGCCGAGCAGCGCCTGTGCCGCGCCCCCTAGCTGCCCAGCCTGTCCAGCCTGCGCCGTGGCTGGGTCAGCGCCCTCCCCCCAGCCGGCTGCCAGGCCGCTACAGGCCGCGCGCTGGAGCGACCTGCCGGGCTGGAACGACGATGACCTCGCTGCCGCCTGGCCAGCTTTCCTGCAATCTTGCCGCGCCCTCGCCAAGCGGCCGCAGTGGCCGCAATGGCAGGCGGTCTGTGACGAGGCACGGAGTCTGAACGAACCGGTAACGGCGGGCATCCGCCGCTTTTTCGAGTCGCGTTTCCAGCCCTGGCTATTGACCAATCCCGACGCCACGACGAATGGGCTGATCACCGGCTACTACGAACCGCTGCTACACGGCGCGCGGACGCGTGCCAAGCCCTTTCTGCAACCGGTGCTCGGCGTACCGCCCGATCTGCTGAACATCGACCTCGGCGCGGTCCTGCCGGATCTGAAGAACCTGCGCCTGCGCGGCCGTCTGCAAGGCAACAAGGTGGTTCCCTATTTTTCACGTGCGGAAATCACCGCTCATGAGAAGGACTACCTCGACCGCGTTTTACTTTACGTCGACGACCCCGTCGAACTGTTCTTTCTGCAGGTGCAGGGCTCCGGGCGCGTCAGGCTACCCGATGGCCAAACGGTACGCCTGGCTTACGCCGACCAGAATGGCCACCCCTATCAGTCGATCGGACGAGTACTCGTCGACCGCGGCGAGTTGACCCTTGAACAGGCTTCGATGGCAGGCATCAAGCAATGGGCACGCGCCAATCCGGGCCGGGTCAACGACCTCTTGAACACCAACCCGAGCTATGTGTTCTTTCGCGAACAACCCGCCACTGGCCATGACGGCCCGAACGGTGCACTCGGTGTCGCGCTGACCCCGGAGCGCAGCATCGCCGTCGACCCCCGCTACACGCCACTCGGCGCCCCCGTCTTCCTGGCCACCAGCCAGCCCGATTCGCCGACACCGCTGCGCCGTCTCGTACTGGCGCAGGATACCGGCGGCGCGATTCGCGGCGTCGTACGCGCCGATCTGTTCTGGGGCTTCGGTACGCAAGCCGGCCATCAGGCCGGTCGAATGAAACAGCCAGGGCAGATGTGGGTTCTCCTGCCGCCAGGCGCTGCACCAAAATAGGCCGGATAGGGTGCAAGCCGGTGCATAGACTCCTTGTATTGGTGCGCGAATGAGCCATATTGCACCATAATGGTGCATCAAGAAGCCCAAGAATGAGCGCAAGTCATTGAATCCAGAGATGGCTTGACCCTGGAACAGAAATTGCTTGAAGGCTTCGACCCGATATTCCGGAGGAGCCATGGAAGTACTCAAGTCTGGTAGTGACGTTCTCTTCATCTTGCTCGGTGGCATCATGGTACTGGCGATGCACTCGGGCTTTGCCTTTCTCGAACTGGGAACGGTACGCAAGAAGAGCCAGGTGAACGCGCTGGTCAAGATCCTGACCGATTTCTCGGTGTCGACGATCGCCTATTTTTTCATCGGCTTCAGCATCGCCTACGGCATCCACTTTTTCGCCGGCGCCGAAACGCTGCTGCAGAAGAATGGCTTCGAGCTGACGCGCTTCTTCTTCCTGCTGACCTTCGCGGCCGCGATCCCGGCGATCATTTCGGGCGGCATCGCCGAGCGTGCCAGGTTCTACCCGCAACTGGCCGCGACCTTTCTGATCGTCGGCTTCATCTATCCCTTCTTCGAAGGCATTGCCTGGAACCAGGCCTTCGGCCTCCAGGCCTGGCTGAAAGCCCGCTATGGTGAGGAATTCCACGACTTCGCGGGGTCCGTCGTGGTGCATGCGATGGGCGGCTGGATCGCCCTGCCAGCGGTGTTGCTGCTCGGCGCACGCTACGGACGCTACACCAAGGAGGGGCGGATTTCCGCGCACCCGCCGTCTTCGATCCCGTTCCTGGCGCTTGGCGCCTGGATTCTGACCGTAGGCTGGTTCGGCTTCAACGTCATGAGCGCGCAGACGATCGACAAGATCTCCGGCCTGGTGGCGATGAACTCGCTGATGGCGATGGTCGGCGGCACGCTGGTAGCCATGGTCGCGGGCAGGAACGATCCCGGCTTCGTCCATAACGGTCCGCTCGCTGGTCTGGTCGCGGTCTGCGCCGGCTCCGACGTGATGCATCCGATCGGCGCACTATTCGTCGGCAGTGTCGCCGGCGGCTTGTTCGTGCTGATGTTCACGCTGACCCAGAACCGCTGGAAGATCGACGATGTCCTCGGCGTCTGGCCGCTGCATGGTCTTTGCGGCGCCTGGGGCGGCCTCGCCGCCGGCATCTTCGGCAGCCGGACACTCGGCGGCGTCGGCGGCGTCGCCTTCATGCCGCAACTGCTGATGACCGGTCTGGCAATTGTCATTGCGCTGGCCGGTAGCTGTCTGGTGTATGGCCTGCTGAAAGCCACCGTCGGCCTGCGTCTCGACCAGGAACAGGAATACAACGGCGCCGATCTATCGATCCACAAGATCACCGCAACCCCCGAACGCGAAACCAACTGGTAATCACACTTGCCACTCGCGAGGGCCAAAGGCGGGCTTTCGCGGAGCACCGCTCCTCCGCAACCGGCCCCGGTTGGACAGATCCCTCACGATGGCGAGGTAGCGCCACCAGCCTTCGTCGGCCCAGCGGCAGGTGATGTCGGACGTCTGCACCTATTACCTTTGTGTCAGGCGCCGCAGCCTATTAGAATAGGGCCATGCACAGCATCAATCTCACGGACCATTTTCTCATTGCCATGCCGGCGCTGATGGACTCTTTTTTCTCCAAGACCTTAGTCTATATCGCCGAACACAACAATCGCGGTGCGCTTGGCGTGATCGTCAATCGGCCGATCGACATGAGTCTGGGAACACTTCTCGACAGAATCGACATTCCCCTGCAGGCCGAAGGCTTCGCCCAGTTGCCGGTTTTCTTCGGTGGGCCGGTACAGACCGACCGTGGCTTTGTCCTGCATCGGCCGGTCGGGAAATGGCAGTCCACGCTGGTGATCAACGAGCACATCGGTCTCACTAGCTCGCGCGACATCTTGCAGGCCGTCGCCTGTAGCGGTCAGCCGGTGGATGTGCTGGTGACGCTGGGCTACGCCGGTTGGGCTGCCGGCCAACTTGAACACGAGTTGGCACAGAACGCCTGGCTGACCGTGCGCGCCAAGCTCGACATCCTTTTTCAATCCCCCTACGAGGAAAGACTCGCGTCCGCACTCGAGCTGCTTGGCGTCAATCTCGCCAACCTCGCCGATGCCGCCGGCCATGCCTGAACCAGTCGCCACGGGCACGGTACTCGCTTTCGACTTTGGCGAAAAACGCATCGGCGTTGCCGTTGGCGAATGGCAACTGTTGCAGGCGCATCCCCTGACCACCCTGCACGGCGAAGCCAACGCCGAGCGATTCGCCGCCATCGCCGCCCTGATCCGGGAATGGCAACCGACCAGTCTGGTCGTTGGCCGGCCGCTCGCACTCGACGGCACGCCACACGCCATGACTGCTCGCTGTACTCGCTTCGCCAACCAGTTGCGTGGCCGTTTCGGACTGCGCGTCGATTATGCCGAGGAACGGCTTTCCTCATGTGCTGCGCAAGAATGCCTGCATGCCGCCGGGCATGACACCCGCAGGGCCAAACGGCATCTCGACGCCGTGGCTGCCCAGATAATTCTGCAGGGCTATTTTGACGGCATGGCCGAAGCAGGCCACGGACACTTGTAGTGAACGCCTGACACCAATGAACGATTTCTTCCTCCGTCCCATCTCCCGAACCCAGGGGAGATTCACGAATCGCCGACGAGACTTTCAGGATTATTCTGATGACCGCCCAACCGATGCTTGCAATTGACCTCCCCGACGCCGAAGCGCAGTGCGCCCAACTGGCCGAACTGATCCGACACCGCTTGCGACCGGACACGGTCCTGGTCGGCATCCACAGCGGCGGAGCCTGGGTGGCCAGGCGCCTGCGCGAACTCCTCGGGCTGAACAATGAAATCGGCCTGATCGACGTCTCGTTCTATCGTGACGATTACGGCGCAAGGGGCCTGCACGCACGCGTCCGGCCGAGTTCGATTCCTTTCGATGTCGAAGGCCGGCCACTGATCCTCGTCGATGATGTGCTGTACACCGGCCGTACGACGCGCGCGGCGATCAACGAACTTTTCGATTATGGACGCCCGGCCAGCATCCAGCTGGCGGTTCTCGCCGACCGCGGCCGCCGTCAACTCCCGATCTGCGCCGATTTCTGCCCCTGGCAGGTCGATCTCGATCCAGCCCAGGAGCTGGTGCTCTCGACCGACGCCAACGGTCGCCTGCGGTGGAGCCTGGCCGAGGATGCGCATGCGTAATCCACAACTCAACGCCAATGGCGAGTTGACGCATCTGTTGTCAACCGAGGGCCTGCCTCGCGAGGTGATCAATCACATTCTCGACACCGCATCGAGTTTTCTCAAGGTCTCGCACCGCGACGTCAAGAAGGTTCCCTTGCTGCGCGGCAAGAGTGTCTTCAATGTGTTCTTCGAGAATTCGACGCGCACGCGCACCACTTTCGAAATTGCCGCCAAACGCCTATCCGCCGACGTCATCAACCTCGACGTAACGCGCTCCTCGACCGCCAAGGGCGAAACCTTGCTCGACACGGTGGACAACCTGGTGGCCATGCACGCCGACATGTTCGTTGTCCGACACGCCGCCAGTGGGGCCCCACACCTGATCGCCGACCACCTGCGCCGCCTCGGGCGAAAAGACGTGCATGTGGTCAATGCCGGCGACGGGCGCCACGCCCACCCGACGCAGGGGTTGCTCGACATGTACACCATCCGTCACTACAAGCAGGATTTCAACAACCTGGTGGTGGCCATTGTCGGCGACATCCTGCATTCCCGTGTAGCGCGTTCGGATATCCACGCGCTGACCACGCTCGGTGCTGCCGAAGTGCGCGCCGTCGGCCCGCAAACCCTGTTGCCAACGGCCATGGACAAGATGGGACTGCGGGTCTGCCATGACCTGCGAACAGGACTCCGCGATTGCGATGTGGTGATTATGCTCCGCCTGCAGAACGAACGCATGAATGGTGCGCTACTGCCGTCGGGGCGCGAATACTTCCATTGCTATGGGCTGACGCCGGCGATGCTGGCGCTGGCCAAACCCGATGCCATCGTGATGCATCCGGGGCCCATGAATCGTGGCGTCGAAATTGACTCCGATGTCGCCGATGGCCCACAGGCAGTGATCCTGCCGCAGGTTACCTTCGGTATAGCGGTGCGCATGGCGGTCATGGGCATTCTGGCGGGAAACTGAACGATGAACGAGCAACCCCTCCACATCCGGAATGCCCTTCTGATCGACCCGAAAAACGGTCTGGATGCCTGTCTCGATCTGTTCATTGCCAACGGACGTATTGCTGCGATCGGCCAGCCGCCGGCAGGCTTCCCTGCCGCACGTCAGATCGACGCCGAGGGGCTGATCGCCTGCCCTGGTCTGGTCGACCTGTCAGCGCGCCTGGGCAGCATCGAACCTGAACTTGCCGCGGCGGTCGCCGGTGGCGTGACCTCTCTTGCCTGCCCGCCCGACACCAAACCGCCACTCGATGAACCAGGTCTCGTTGAGCGCCTCGTCCGGCGCAGCGAAACGCTTGGTCTGGCGCGGGTCTATCCGATCGGCGCGCTGACTCAGCAACTGGCAGGCGAAAGACTCGCCGAGATGAACAGTCTGTCACGTGCGGGCTGTATTGGCTTCTCACAGGCCAAGCATCCGATCGTCGACACGCAGTTGCTGATGCGGGCCATGCAATACGCCGCCACCTTTGGCTACCACGTGCGTCTGTGGCCGCAGGACCAGTTTCTCGCGCGCGAAGGCGTCGCCCACGATGGCGAGGTCGCATCCCGGCTAGGACTGACCGGCATTCCGGTATCGGCTGAAACCGTCGCCATCTCCACGGCACTGCAACTAGCAGAACAAACCGGTGTTCGCCTGCACCTTTCGCGGCTGTCGTCGGCTGCCGGCGTGGCCCTGATCCAGGCCGCGAAACGTAACGGTATGCAGGTTTCCTGCGATGTCTCGATCCATCACCTGCATCTGTCGGAAATGGACATCGGTTACTTCGACAGCAATGCACGCTTCGACCCGCCACTACGTGCGTCAAGCGACCGTGACGCGCTGCGCGTCGCCGTCAGGGATGGACTGGCGGCAATCTGTTCGGATCACACACCGATCGACGCAGATGGCAAGCAACTGCCCTTTGCCGAAGCATTGCCCGGGGCCACCGGACTTGAACTGTTGCTGCCCCTGACCCTGCGCTGGGCGAAACATGCAAAGCTGCCGCTGGTGCTGGCGCTGGCCCGCATCACCTGTGATCCTGCGGCCATTCTCGGCATCGAGGCCGGCTCACTGGCCATGGGCAGTGCCGCCGACATTTGCCTTTTCGACCCCGCAGAATCCTGGATCGTCACCCCGGAAGCACTGCGCAGCCAAGGGAAAAATACGCCCTTCCTAGGTTACGAGGTAAGCGGTCGAACACGCATGACGTTGGTTGGCGGGCGCATCGTTTTCGAGGCCTGAGCATCGGTGCAGGCCTCCCGCCAGCGTTGTCCGACGGTAAGCGGTCCTAGAAAAGTCTTCCGGCATTCCAGCAGCGATCCGAGGAAGAATTCAGCCCTGTGATTGTCGGAGAACTTATCCGAGACCGCTTACAGGCAGGCGCCCCTGCTCACGGCCCGAGCAGGCAGCGTACCACCATATCGGCACGCGCACCCAGCACCCAGAGCACCTTGCGCCGCGTGGTCTGGCCACTTTTCAGTTCGACTGCCGACTTGGCCAGACCCAAGCGCTGCGCGACAAAGGCCAGCAGCGCAGCGTTCGCCCGACCGTCAATCGCGGGTGCAGCGAGGCGGATCTTCAGCGCATCGCCGTGCAGGCCGGCGACTTCGCTGCGCTTCGCGCCGGGCTGGACATGAACGGCCAGCATGATCACGCCATCGACTTCGCGTAGCCAGTCGACCACCGCTTACAGAAAGATCAGCAGCAACTGCGCGAGGACAATGGCCACCAGTGGTGACAGGTCGATGGCGCCAATGGGTGGTACGAAACGCTGGATTGGACGCAGGACGGGGCGCGTCAGTTGCGATACCGGCAGGCTCAGAGGCGAGTACGGACTGACCCATGACAGGACGGCTTGCACCAGCAGCGCGCCAATCAGCAGGTAGATGCTGAAACGCAAGGTCGCCAGCAGGCCTCGCCAGAGCAGCAGCGGCAGCAGAATCTCCGGCGCCAGGCGTTCACTGCCGACATGCAGCAGGATCAGCGCGCCGGCAAAAATCACCTGCAGCAGATAGGCCGGCAGGAAACTCGCCAGATCCAGGCCATACCAGCCCGGCAGAATCTTGCGCAAGGGCCTGACCAGCCAGTTGGTCAACTCGACGACGAACGTGCCGATCTGATTGTTGAAGGAAACGCGGCAAGCCTGCATGTAGAAACGTAGCAGCAGCGCAAAGGTCAGGAAACCGGTCAGCGTTTCGAGCAAGAACAATCCGGCCTGCGTGATCATCAACTATCCTTGCCCAGCAATTCGCCCAATTCACGGCCGCGGAGGTTGGCGGCCAGCACGCCGGCGACGAAACCTTCCTTGACGCCCCGCTCGGCCATGGTGCGCAATGCCGCCTCGGTGGTCCCGCCTTTCGAAGTCACGCGCTCGCGCAGCACACATGCTGTTTCATCCGACTGTGCGGCAAGCTTGGCAGCGCCGAGCACGGTATCGATCGAGAGCTGGCGAGCCTGCGCTGGCGACAGGCCCAGTTCGCTTGCCGCCTGCTGCAGTGCTTCAATGAACAGGAACACATAAGCCGGACCACTGCCGGAGATGGCGGTCACCGCGTCCATGTGATATTCATCGGCGATCCACAAGGTGCTGCCGACCGCCTGCAGGATGCGCTCGGCACCGAGCCGCTCGGCCATCGACACCGCGGGCAGCGCACACAGTCCGGTAATGCCGGCGCCAACCAGCGCCGGCGTGTTGGGCATCGCGCGTACGATCTTGCCATAGCCCCCCAACCATCGCGAAACATCGGCCAGGCGCAGACCGGCTGCGATACTGATCACTAGTTGCTGCTTGAGATATTTGAGTAGCGGCGTACAAGCTTCGCGCATCTGTTGTGGTTTCACCGACAGCATGAGGGCGTCACAGTCCAGCGCAACGGCGCTGACCGCCTCATAACACCGAACCCCGTAGGCCAGCCGCAGCTTGGCGCGCCCCTGCGCACCCAATTCGATGACGGCGATGTCGCTTGCCGAAAAGCCGGTTTTCACCAGGCCACCGATCATCGCGTTGGCCATATTGCCACCGCCCAGAAAAGTGATTCTCATGCTCTGTGTCTCTCACCAAAAATTGCGGTGCCAACACGCACCAGCGTCGACCCTTCGGCAATGGCCGCTTCAAGGTCATCCGACATGCCCATCGAAAGTGTATCAAGGCACAGGCCATCTGCCTGTAATTGTTCAGAAAGTTCCCGCAGGAGACGGAATGGGCGACGCTGCTCGAGGCAGTCATGGTGCGGCGCCGGAATGGCCATTAGACCACGCAGACGAAGTTTCGGCAGCACCGCCAACGCATGCGCCAGTGCCGGCGCAGCGGTCAGCGGGACACCGCCCTTCGATGCCTCGCCACTGACATTGACCTGCAGGCAGATCGACAAGGGAGGCAGCGACGCCGGACGCTGATCCGAAAGGCGTTGCGCGATCTCCAGACGGTCAACCGAATGCACCCAGTCAAAGGCTTCGGCCACCATGCGCGTCTTGTTGGCCTGCAGCGCACCGATGAAATGCCATTCAAGTTCCAGCACACGCAGTTCGATGATCTTCGCCACGCCTTCCTGCACATAGCTTTCGCCAAAAGCCCGCTGGCCAGCGGCTGCCAGCTCGCGTATCTGGGCAGCAGGGCAGGTCTTGCTAACCGCGAGCAGCTGGATCGTATCGTCAGAACGGCCGCACTGCCCAGCGGCGCTGGCGATTCGCACGCGAACGGCTTGCAGCTTGGCGGAAAGTATGGTCATAATCGGGTGCTACGCAGATTGTTCGAAGTATAACACCGCACCCTGCCCACCGTCCGAGGACCGAAGCGAATGGACATCACCGAACTGCTGGCCTTCAGCGTCAAGAACAAGGCTTCCGACCTCCACCTGTCGTCCGGCCTGCCGCCGATCATCCGGGTGAACGGCGATGTACGGCGAATCAACCTGCCCGCCATGGAGCACAAGGACGTGCATGCGATGGTGTACGACATCATGAGCGACGTTCAGCGCAAACAGTACGAAGACACCCGTGAATGCGACTTCTCGTTCGAGATTCCCAACCTGGCGCGTTTTCGCGTCAACGCCTTCATCCAGAATCGCGGTGCTGCTGCTGTCTTTCGGACCATTCCGTCGAAGGTGCTGACGCTTGAGGACCTTAATTGTCCAAAGATTTTCAAGGACATTGCGGACTATCCACGCGGCATCGTACTGGTCACCGGACCGACCGGTTCAGGCAAGTCGACCACGCTGGCGGCAATGATCAATCACGTCAATGAAACAGCTTATAGCCACATTCTCACCGTCGAAGATCCGATCGAGTTTGTTCACCAGCCCAAAAAATGCCTGATCAACCAACGCGAAGTCGGTCCACATACCCTATCCTTCCAGAACGCCCTGCGCTCCGCTCTGCGTGAAGACCCGGACGTGATTCTGGTCGGCGAGATGCGCGATCTCGAAACCATCCGTCTGGCGCTCACCGGTGCGGAAACCGGCCACCTGGTTTTTGCCACCCTGCATACCTCGAGCGCCGCCAAGACCATCGACCGGATCATCGACGTGTTCCCGGCCGCTGAAAAGGAAATGGTCCGATCCATGCTTTCCGAATCGCTGCGGGCAGTGATTTCCCAGTCTCTGCTCAAGACCAAGGACGGTCAGGGGCGGGTTGCGGCACACGAGATCCTGATCGGCACCCCGGCTATTCGTAATCTCATCCGCGAAAACAAGGTTGCCCAGATGTATTCCGTTCTGCAGACAGGACAGCAGTATGGCATGCAAACCCTTGACCAATGTCTGTCCGAACTCGTCAAACGGAATATCGTTTCAATGATCGAGGCTCGCAACAAGGCGGCCAACAAAGACAACTTCATGGGCATGTAAGTCGTCCTTGCGGGCAGGAGAGAGACCATGGAACACGACCAGGCACTGAAATTCATGCACGAGCTGTTGCGCCTGATGGCCCAGAAGAACGGCTCCGACCTCTTTATCACGGCCAATTATCCTCCGGCGATCAAGATCGATGGCAAGGTGGTGCCGGTATCCAACCAGCCACTGTTGCCGCAGCACTCTGCAGAACTCGCGCGTTCGATCATGAACGACCGGCAGGCTTCCGAATTTGAGGCGACCAAGGAATGCAACTTCGCCATATCGCCTGCCGGAATCGGCCGCTTTCGCGTCAATGCGCTGGTGCAACAGGGGCGTGTCGCGGTGATCTGCCGCACCATCAACCTGAACGTTCCGACTCTCGAGGAACTCGGTCTGCCGCTGGTGCTGAAGGATATCGCGATGACCTTGCGCGGCCTGGTCATCTTTGTCGGTGGCACTGGAACCGGCAAGACCACCTCTCTGGCAGCACTCGTCGATCACCGCAACCGCCATAGCCAGGGCCACATCATTACCATCGAAGACCCGATCGAGTTCGTTCACGAGCACAAGAAGTGCATCGTCACCCAACGCGAGATCGGCGTCGATACGGACAGTTGGGAAGTCGCGCTGAAGAACACCCTGCGGCAAGCACCGAACGTGATCATGATGGGGGAAATACGGGATCGCGCGACCATGGACTACGCCATCGCCTTTGCCGAAACCGGACACCTTTGCCTCGCCACGCTGCACGCCAACAGTACCAACCAGGCAATCGACCGGATCATCAACTTCTTCCCCGAGGAACGCCGCCACCAACTGCTGATGGACCTTTCGCTCAACCTGCGTGCTCTCGTCTCGCAGCGCCTGCTGGCCAAGAAGGACGGCAAGGGACGCGCCCCGGCGATCGAGATCTTGCTCAATTCTCCACTGATTTCCGACCTGATCTTCAAGGGCCAGGTGCACGAAATCAAGGAGGCGATGAAAAGATCTCGAGAACTCGGCATGCAGACCTTCGATCAGGCCCTGTTCGACCTCTACGAGGCCGGTCAGATCAGCTACGCCGACGCACTGCGTAATGCCGACTCTCTCAACGACCTGCGCCTGCAGATCAAGCTGCATGGCAAGGAATCGAAAGACCGGGATCTGACGGCAGGCATCGGTCATCTGGACATCGTTTAGTTTTTAAGTTCAGTAGAGACTGCTCTGCGACTGACGCTGCAGACCTTCAGCGACACAATGAATCTGCCTCCCCCGAGGTTCATCATCTCCTGAGCACCGGCACCTGGACACATCCTTGACCGACCGCCCAGGCCGACCACCAAACCCCTTGCATCGCACTCTATGTTGCGGTGTACGCAGCACGGCCATCCGGAAAGGAGAATTCACCATGCCGCAGAAGTATCTGATCCGACGCGACACCCCGTCCTGGAGCGTGCAGGTGTGGTTGTCGTTCGGCCTTGCCGTGACCGCCTGCACGATCGGCATCTGGCACATGCCGAGCCAGAAACTCGACCGTGCATTTTTGGCCGTCGGTTTCTGCTTCTGCCTGTTTGCATCGTTTACGCTGGCCAAGATGATCCGTGACAACCGCGACGAGCGGATCGATACCAGCGCCTGGGTGATCGCCGTCTGGGCAGGATTCGCGATGGCCGTATAGCTGACCGCCTGGGGCCTCTTCCGGATGGCGATTGGCGAATGGGAAAAGGCTTAGGCGATTTCTTGGAATCAAGATACCGCAAAGATACGGGAATGACTACCGAAGAGCCTTGTATTGCTGTATTGCTGGCCCTGAGTCCGTTCTACCATCATGACTATTGGTATGGCGTATTACGGAAATCACCTTACATGATCGTCGCCTGGCTTTTTCTGCTCAACACCGTGTTTAGCGTGGCGAAACTGGTTCGTGACAAGCAGGAAGCGGATTTTCTGGAGGGAATTGCAGATACCTAGCAGCCTGTCGGACTTTACCCTTGCCGCCCGCTGAATATGCTACAATCATAGCCGTTCCAGGAACGGAGGTCCGGCATGTCCCATTTCATCGTCACCGATCGCAAGACCGACTACCTGCTGCCGCCGTCACTCGACGATTGGTTGAACGAGGATCATTTGGCGCGATTCATTGTGGAGGTGATCGACTCGCTTGATTTGTCGAAGCTGACGCGGCAGTACGCTGGACGGGGATCGAAGGCGTACCATCCGGCGACGCTGCTGGCCATTCTGGTCTATGGCTACGCGACGGGTATTTTCTCCAGCCGCAGGCTGGAGCAGGCGACCTACGATTCGGTCGCCTTTCGCTACATTGCCGCCGGCAGCCATCCCGATCACGACAGCCTGGCGACGTTCCGCCGGCGTTTTCTGGAGGAAATGAGCGACTTGTTCGTGCAGGTTCTGGAGATGGCCCGGGAGATGAAGCTGCTGAAACTGGGCAATGTCTGTCTTGACGGCACGAAGATTCAGGCCAACGCCTCCCGCCACCGTGCGCTTTCGCACGGCCACATCGAAAAGCTGGAAGCGCAACTCAAGGCGGAGGTGCAGGAACTGTTCGCGCTGGCCGAACAGGCGGATCAGGCGGAGGTTCCGGACGGCGTCAGCCTGCCGGAAGAAATCAAGCGCCGCGAAGATCGGCTGGTGGCGATGGCGGCGGCCAAGGCGAAGATTGCGGCGCGGGCCGAGGAGCGCGATCAGCGAGAGAAGGCGCAGTACGACGAGAAGATGGCGCGGCGCAAGGCGAAAGAAGAAGAGACCGGCAGGAAGTGGGGGGGCAGAGTGCCCAAAGCCCCCGAGCCCGGCGTACGGGACAGTGACCAGATCAATCTGACCGACGAAGAATCGCGCATCATGCCGGTGGCCGGTGGCGGCTTCGAGCAGGCGTACAACGCCCAGGCGGCGGTTGATCCCGCGACCCTGCTGGTGGTGGCGGTCGGCGTGACGCAAGCCCCCAACGACAAGGAGCAGGTCGAGCCGATGCTGGCGACGCTCCAGGCGCAGGCCGATGGGCTGGGTTCCGTGCACGGGATGATCGCCGACACGGGCTTCTACAGCGAGAAGAACATCAAGGCGTGCGAGGCGGCCGGCATCGTCCCCTTGATCGCGGTGGCGCGCGACGAGCACCATCCTGACTGGCGGGAGCGGCATAGCGAACCGGCCGCGCTACCGGAGAATGCGACACCCGTGCAGGCCATGTCGCATCGTTTGAAGACCAGAGCGGGGCGAGCGCTCTATGCGTTGCGCAAGCAGACCGTCGAGCCGGTCTTCGGCATCATCAAGTCGGTCATGGGCTTTCGCCAGTTTTCCTTGCGGGGTTGGCAGAAGGTCACCGGGGAATGGACGCTGGTCTGCCTGGCGTGGAATTTGAAGCGCATGGCCAAGTTGCGCCCGCAGTAGAGAAAAACGAGGAAAAAACCTCAAAAAGGCCGGAAAATCGACAAATTCCGGCCTTTTTCATGCCGAAAAGTAAAATTTGTCGGTTTCCCGGGCTCCAAGTCCGACAGGCTGCTAGCCGCGATCTCCAATGAACGATTCGGACGTGAAGTAGGCGGCCGTGCACGGGGGGTCCGCCGGGTTGGGCAACGGGAGATACATTCATTCCTTGCTCCTGACGAAGGCTTCGTGCCTGGCAAGCGCCTGCGCCCTGCCGTCGGCAATTCTGGCCAGCGCTCTGTCCAGACGGGCGTGCAACATGTCGAGTTGGCGGCACAGCGATTGTTCGGCGGTACTTCCATCTTCGAGCACGACGCAGCCACCGCTGGCCGCGGTTGCCTTGACGTAATGGCGGCAGGCGTCCCGCAGGTAGCGCGTAACCATCTCCCGTATGAAAAACGTTTCTTCAATCGCCAGGTCGATGGCATCGAGATCGGCTGCAGCGAGCGCAGCGATCACCATGGCGAGCGTTTCCTTGGTCCGTGCGAGCGTCGTCAACGCGGCCTGCGGCAAGTGCCTAGAGACTTCTTCGAGGTAATCGTCAAAGCACTCGGCATCGCGCTGCAACTCGCTGGCGTAACCGACCTGCGTCAGCGAGTTGTACCGCGACGCTGCCCGGTGCCGCCGCCACAGCGTTGCCGCTGCGGTCAGTGCCGCGACACCGGCCGCGGCCAAGATGATGGATGCGCTGGCGAATAGCGCCGAGACCAGCAACCCGATACCGCCGATCAGCATGAGCAGGACGAACGGTGGCGGTTCGCCCGTTTTTCCAGCGCCGGCGCGCAAAGCTGCAGTCAGCGGGCGGCCCACCAGATGCTTCCGGTTTCCCGCTCCAGTCGCTCGATCAGCCGCGTGCTCGGCAGGGGTAGAGACTGCCGACGGCATGGCGATGCACGTTCAGACAATTCTCCAGCAACCCATCTGTCACGCCCGCGCGGGTCAGTCATCTCGCCTGACCGCCATTCTCATGCCGGTCTTCTTGAGAATGGCGGTCGAAAAGAGCACATCATGCGAACGATAATCCGTTCCGATGATTTCGGCGATGGCCATTACCTTGGTCAGAACCTCGGTGCGTGAACCGCCATGCACCATGGCAAACAGGTTGTATGGCCATTCGGGAAGACGGCGTGGCCGGTGGTAGCAGTGGGTCACGAAATCGAGCCCGCCGACGCGTACGCCGAGTTCGTCGATACGCTCATCCGGCACATCCCAGACGCTCATGCCGTTGGCGGTATAGCCGATCGCGTAGTGGTTGGGCACCGCGCCGATGCGGCGTATGACGCCGCTCTCGAGCAGGCGGGTCAGGCGCGCCATCACTTCCTCGGGGGCGATGCCGATCGCTTCGGCGAGCTGGTGATATGGCCGTGCGACCAGCGGCAGACCGTTCTGGGTAGCAATGACGAGGCAGCGATCAATCGCATCGAGAATGGCGGCGTCCTGAGCGCTCATGAGCGCACTGCCAGCTTCATTTCGACGAAGTATTCCTGCAGCTTAGGAAAGGGAAAGACCGGTAGGCCGCAGGCTTCCCCGATCCGGCTTACCACGGCGTCGATGCCGTCGACGGTCTCGGTGGCGAGTACGAACCACATGTTGAACTCACAGTTGCGGTCGCTTTCCCGGCGGTAGTTGTGCGCCACCTCGGGAAATGCATTGACGATTTCGAGGATGCGCAGCCAGTCCGCGTCGGGAACGCGCATCGCCGCCAGGACGAAGGCGCCGCCCATGCGCTCGATCTGGAACAGCGGGCCGAAGCGGGTCAGCACGCGTGTTGCAAGCATCCGCTGCAGACGTTCGAGAAGTTCCGTTTCGCTGATGCCAAACCTGCCGGCCACTTCGGCGTAGGGGTGTTCGCAGATCGGGAACCCGCCCTGCAGGCCGTCGATGATCGCGCGATCGGTCGCATCGATGCGCGCCGCTTCACGCATAACGGGCACCGCGCTGTTTGAAGCGGGTCAGCGAGAACAGCACCGCGTGCGCGTAATCGGTCAACTGCAGGCGTGCGCGCAGCTCGGCGATGCGGGCCTCGACTTCCGCCCGTGCCTGGCCGTGGATCATGCAGAACAGGTTGTAGCGCCAGCTTGGCAGCACGCGCGGGCGCCGATAACAGAGATTCACCCCGGATTCGCACGCCAGGCGCTCGCCGATGGCGCTGACGCTGGCATCGGGAATGTCGTGCACCAGCATCGCATTGGCTGTATAGCCGAGTTCGTGATGCCTGACGACCACCCCGAAGCGCTTGATGATGCCCTCTGCGCACCAGCGACGGATGCGTTCGAGCACCTCTCTCTCTTCGCAGCCGACCCGGCTGGCCAGTACCGAGAACGGCCGAATGAACAGCGGCAGGCCTTCCTGCAGGGCCATCACCAGACGACGTTCGAATTCGTCGAGCGGCGTCGGTGCAGTGAAGGCCTGACTGCGCACGCGCATGCTGCCCTGGCTCTCTCCCTGTCCGTCAAGCGCAAAACCGAGGTCGATGTGATATTCCTCGAGCAACGGCAGCTTCAGCACCGGCCAGCCGGCCACCTGTTCGATCGCGCCTAGGGCCGCCTGCAAGCGCCCTTCCGACCCCGCAGTGGCGACGAACCAGAGATTGTAGTGGTGTTCACGCTCATAATTGTGATTGACTTCGGGAAAGCGATTGACCACTTCGGCAATCGCAGCCAGTTGGGCCGCAGGTACCGCCATCGCGGCCAACGTACTGACACCGATGCGTTTCGGGGCAAAAATGGCGCCGACGCGCGCGATCTTGCCTTGGCGACGCAGCCCTTCCAGGGCCCGTAATACCACTCCCTCGGCAACTCCCAGCCGCGATGCCAGCTCGGCAAAGGGAGCAGAACAGAGCGGAAAATCCCGCTGAAAGTCATTGAGGAGGCGAAAATCGATCGCGTCGTCAAGTTTATCCATCAGAAACCCATGCGGTTGGCGCGGCTGGTGAAGAATATCCCGCTCGGAGCCTGTACCTCCAATTCGCCAAGCTTCGTGAACGTCGCAGTATCGTAGATCAGCACCCGATTGTCATCGCGAGCGGAAATCCAGACCTGTTCACCGCGCGGCGTGAATTCCATGTGCAGGATGGCCCGACCGGGTGCCAGCGTTTTTACAATTTTCCCGCTCAGGGTATCGATCACTTCGACCCAGCCGTTGTCGGGAAACGCGTAATTGACCCACACCTGCCGGCCATCCGGCCGCGCCATGACGAACACCGGTTGTCCCTTGACGGCGATGTGGGCGATTTCCTGCCAGTTGCTGCCGGCAACGACCATGACCTCGTGGCGGCCGATCGCCGGCAGATAGGCATTGCCCTGTGCCATCGACCAGCCGCGCAGGTGTGGCATCTTGAATACCGGCAGCTTCTCCTCGCCACGCCCGTAGTTCCCGAGAATACGCCGTGTGCCCTGCTCTGACCGCCAGGTGTCGAGCAGGGCAACGCCATCCTCGCCGAACAGCCCGGCCAGGTAATGGCGGCCATCAGGGGTCACCAGTCCATCATAGGGCTGCAATCCGGCTGGATACCGTTGCGTCTGTGGCTGCCGAGGGTCGGAGAAATCGCTGATCCAGACTTCACCACCATCAAATAGTGCGTAGGCAAAACGTTGGCCTGCGAGATCGGCGAGACCAACGACTTTCGAAAAATTGCCCGGCGCGTATTCAGCCGGCACTTCGGAGAGCAGTTCAAGGGTTTCGGCGTCAAAAGCCTTGATGCCACCAGGTGTGTAATTCTGTGCAACGACAATGCGGCCATCCTGTGAGATCGCGCCGCCGATGGCATTGCCTGACTGCAGCACCCGCTTGACGATACGCGCCTCGAGCAGATCGACCTTCGACAGCCCGCCGTCACGCCCGAAAACGTAAGCGTAGCGACCATCACGCGCAAAGACGACCGAAGCATGGGAGAGGTCACCGAGTCCGCCAATACGCGCATAAACTTCGCGTCGGCTGGTATCGACGAGACTGAGTTGCCCGCTCGCGCGCTCAATGACCACCCCAAGATCAGCGCTGCCCCGCAGGGTCGGCGTAGTGCAACCCGCGAGCAATACCATCGACAGCAGGGTCCATAATCTCTTCATGCTCATTTCTCCAGGGGCGCCGCTGGCGCCCAGATGTCTGCCCCCGCGCAACACCGAGGCGCTGCCTGGCCATTGTTGTCGACGCACCGCACCGGCCTAACGGTCATAACTTTTCCAGGCACCCCCGATCATGAAAGTCATGACCGTTTCCCTCTCCCCCGACCCCTCCCCCGCAAGGGAGAGGGGAGATTCGTGAGTCGCTGACGCGACTCTCACATTAACGCTTCTTCCTAGTCGGTGCCATGGTCTTGCACATCCTGCCCGGCATCCGCAGGCTCGACTGGTAGGCTGAAATGGCGAGCAGTTGAGCATTGTCGTACTTGCTGATGATTCTGACCATCTCCTGGTTGGCGTTGCGGCGCTTGCCATCGCGGATCTCGGTCATCTGGCGCAGCAGGTACTGATAGTGCTGCCCGGCAATCACCGGATAACCCTTATCCCTGAAGCCTTCGCCGCTGGCCCCATGGCATCCTCTGCACTCTTTCTCGTAAAGCACCTTTCCGGTTGCCATTTGCCGATCGGCATCCGATCCTTCGTAGCGGCCATGCTCGACGGGAATGCACAACCCTTCGATATAGGCGGCGACGTCGGCCAGCTCCTGCGGATCGGTCAGGACCGCGGCAAACGGGTACATCGTCGGGTTGTCGCGGACGCCGGCTCGGATGTCGGCCATCTGCCGGATCAGCACGCTGCTGTGCTGGCCCGCGAGCTGCGGGATGCTGCCGTCGGGAAGTCCGCCTGCCGACGGCAGGTGGCAACTCCGGCACAACTCGTAGATTTCCTGACCGCGCTTCCGGTTGCCCCTGAGCTCCAGTGCCGCGCTCTTCTCACCCGCCGACGCCTGCCATGGGTAATCCCTGACCTCGATGCCCGCAGGCCGGGGTACTGGCGGCCCAGCATGCGCAAGCACCGCGGCCAGCATCGCCAGACAAATCCCCGGAACCCGTTTGTTCATTAACCACTCCCTGCTGTTTGAGAACTGTATCGTACCGAAATGAGCCCATGCATCACATGTCCTGGCCGACGATGACGGTACACTCATTCAGGTTGAGCTGCAGCCATCCTTTCTCCTCCGGTCGTCCGACCCCTGCAAACCCAGTGCCCGCTGATACAGGGCATTCTTTCCGGCCCCGGTAATCGCGTGTGCCAGCCGGCTGGCCTGACGGATCGACAGTCCATCGTCGAGCAGCAGCTGCAACACGCGTTCGCCCTCGGTGCTTTCCTCGACCGGTGTTGCACCGGAAACGAGCAGCACGAACTCGCCACGTTGGCGATTGGCATCGGCCAGCAGCCAGGCCTGCGCTTCACCGAGTGCGCAGCGATGAATGTTTTCGAACAGCTTCGTCAATTCCCGGGCCACGACCAGCGTACGTTCCGGTCCAAAGGCCACGCACAGGGCAGCAACGGCTTCGAGAATGCGATGCGGCGCCTCATAGAAGACCAGCGCATAGGGCAGGGGCGCGAGTTCCCGCAAGACCGCTGCGCGCTGCCCGGCCTTGTTCGGCAGAAAACCGTAAAAGAGAAAATGGACTTCGTCAAGCCCAGCCGCAGACAGCGCGACCACTGCCGCACAGGCACCAGGCAACGGAATGATGCGATAGCCGGCAGCGCGCACCTTCGCCACCAGCCGGGCACCCGGATCCGATACTGCCGGCGTGCCGGCGTCCACGACCATCGCGACCGACTCTCCAGCGGCAAGGCGCGCGATCACCTGTTGCGCAGCACCCTCTTCGTTATGCCGGTGCGCCGCCAGCAAGCGCGCATTGCAGCCGTAGTGGCGCAGCAGTGGTGCACTGTGCCGCGTATCCTCGGCGGCGACCCAGGGCACCTGCTGCAGGACTTCGATCGCGCGCTGTGTGATATCGCCAAGGTGGCCGAGCGGCGTCGGAACGACATATAATGCAGGGGATTCTTCTGTCATGGAGATCAACTTGCCGGTAAACCTCAAAGATAACACGCGCAGGCCAACAGGATACCCCGCTCGTTTAACCAGTCCAGCCGCTTCGGGGGCAATGGCCGAGGAACTCGCCGCGCGCTTCCTCGAACGGCACGGTCTGAACATACTGCTGCGTAATTTTCGCTGTCGGGGTGGCGAGGTGGACCTGATTTGCCGGGACCGGCGGGTACTCGTCTTCGTTGAAGTGCGCCTGCGCCGCAATGCCAGCTTCGGCGGCGCGGCCGCCAGTATCGACCTGGCCAAGCAACGGCGCATCGTTCTCGCCGCTGAGCATTATCTGAATAGCCATCCTGGTCAGGAATCCGACTGCCGCTTCGACTGCATCCTGTTCGACGAACTGTCCGAGGCCGCCATCGAATGGATTCGCGATGCGTTTCCGGCAACGTATTAGTCCCCTCATCTGGCTAGTCCTCTGCGGATCTGCCGGCGCCGCTGAAACGATCAGGGTGCTTGTGCAAAGTTCGCCGCTGGCCGGCAGCCAGTATTACGCAGTCGCCGAGCTGTGGCCGCAGATCAAGCCCGGCGACCATCTGATCCTGATCCGCGAACCCGACAACCGCCATGACCGCAAAGCCATCCGTGTCGAATGGAACGGGCGTCCCCTTGGTTACGTCCCGCGTGCCGAGAACCGTGCCGTGGCGCAGGCAATAGACGCTGGCGAAAAACTCGAGGCACGCGTTTCCCGACTGCGCGACGACCCGAACCCTTGGCGCCGCGTCGAGTTCGAAGTGTTCCTGGTACTCTGATGTTAGAATGGTCTTCCTTATTGTCCCGGAACATCGTCACAGCCCATGGATTTGATCAGCCGTATCAGCGGGCACTTCACTGAGAGCGCACAAACAAAGCTCGACGCCATCGAATTTCTGGCAGCGCCAATTGCCGACGCAATCGAAGTGATGGTTGGCGGTCTACTGAACAACGGCAAGATCCTCGCCTGCGGCAATGGCGGCTCGGCGGCTGATGCCCAGCACCTGGCGGCCGAACTGGTCGGCCGCTTCGAGCTGGAGCGCCACGAACTGGCGGCAATTGCACTGACCACAGACACCTCGGTGATCTCGGCGATCGCCAACGACTACGGTTACAAGCTCGTCTTCGCCAAGCAGGTACGTGCCCTCGGGCAACCCGGAGACATTCTCGTGGCCATCTCCACTTCGGGCAACTCGCCAAACGTCATCGAAGCGATCAATGCCGCGCACGAAAACGACTTGCGCGTTGTGGCCCTGACCGGCAAGGGGGGTGGCACGATCGGCGAAATCCTGCGCGAGGGTGACATCCATGTCTGCGTACCGGCGGAACGCACGGCGCGCATCCAGGAAACACACCTGCTGATCATCCATTGCCTTTGCGATGGGATGGATTGTCTGCTCATGGGAGTCGAAGAATGAAAAAAAGTCTCTTCACCATTCTGCTGCTCGGCGTGCTGCTGCCGATGCTGCAGGGTTGTCTGGCAATGCTCGCGGCTGGTGCGGGTGGTGGCGCGCTGGCGGCTCTCGATCGGCGTTCGCTGGGAACGCAAACCGACGATGAAAGCATCGAATGGAAAGCCAGTGCCCGTGTCAACGAGAAAATCGGTGACCAGGCACATACCAGCTTCACCAGCTATAACCGCAAGGTGCTGATTTCCGGAGAAGTTCCCTCTGAGCAGATGAAGGCGGAAGTCGAGCAGATCGTCGCCGGAGTGCCACAGGTCCAAGGAGTTTACAATGAACTCGCGGTTGGTCCGATCAGTTCCTTCTCGGCACGCAGCAATGATTCGTACGTGACGACGCGGGTCAAGAGTCGCTTTGTCGACGCCGGCAGTCTCAACGCCGTACATGTCAAGGTGGTGACCGAAGCCGGGGTCGTCTATCTCCTGGGTCTGGTCAGCCAGCACGAAGCAGACGCAGCGATCCAGGTGGCGCGAACCACCCGCGGCGTCAAGAAGGTCGTGACCCTGATGGAGATCCTCCCCGATGCCAAAGTCAGGGAACTGGACCTCAGCATGCCAGCCGCCGCCAAACCACCGGAAAGCCCTCCGGCGGCTGGCGGATAGCAGAACCCTTCCGGGTGGCTGCTAGGCGGCAGCGCTCAGAAGTTGTGAACAAATCTGCTGCGCGACCGATCTGCTGCGCTGCCCAGTCGCTCACTCCTCGCCTATCCACTTGATATGTCTTGTCGTTCGTTCCCTCACGCCTTCCATCTCGGCCTGCTCACGACGATTTTTCACAACTTCTCAGGCTGCGGCACCTCGCTCGATGACCACGCCAACGCGCCGCACACCCTGCATCATGCCGAGCTTGGCAATCGAGACGCGCACCCAGGTGGCGCCGAAGTCCTCCAGCAACAGGGTAGCTACATACTCGGCAAGCCTTTCGAGGAGGTTGAAATGGCGGGCGCCGAGTTCGGCGCGCAGGCGCTCGACCACCAACGCGTAATCGATGGTATCACCAATGTCGTCGCTGGCGCCCGCAGAGGCGGTCGAGGTGCCAATCTGCAAGGAGATTTCCACCATCTGCGGCATGGCCCTTTCACGCGGGTAGATACCGATCAGCGTCGAGGCGCGCAGGTCGTCGATGAAGATGATGTCCATGTGGTGAGACCTGAGGTCGGTGTAGAATTGCCCATCGGGCGTGCACAGTCCGCAGCACGATTGAAGTGCGCGCATTCTAACCCAGAGCACTACTGACCACCCAACCCCCTCGATGCCGCCGCTCCTGATCTCCCTGCTTGCGGTCCTTGCCGCTTATCTGCTCGGCTCCGTGTCTTTCGCACTGGTCGCAAGCCGACTCTTCGGCCTGGCCGACCCGCGCAGCTATGGTTCGAAGAACCCGGGAGCCACCAATGTGCTGCGCAGCGGCCACAAGGGCGCCGCTCTGTTCACCCTGTTTGGCGACACCGCCAAAGGCTGGTTGGCGGTCTTTCTTGCCAGTCGCCATGCCGCCGAGTATGGTCTGGGCGGCTATACCGTCGGACTCGTTGCACTGGCAGTCTTTGTCGGCCATCTCTATCCGGTTTTCCTGAGATTCAGAGGCGGCAAAGGCGTGGCAACGGCCGCCGGCGTGCTGCTCGCCATCGACCCCTGGCTAGGGCTGGCAACCCTCTGCACTTGGTTGCTCGTCGCCTTCACACTGCGCTATTCGTCACTGGCCGCCCTGCTGGCGGCAACGGCAGCTCCCATTTACGGCTTTCTCATGTGGGGGCGCGATTCCATGCTGCTGGTGGTCGGCCTCATTGCGATGGCACTGATCGGTAAACACTGGCAGAATCTGCAACGTCTGATGGCCGGCAGCGAGCCGAAGATCGGGGGCAGGAAGCAATGACCGAGAACCCCTCAGGCGCTCGAACCTTCCCGCAAGCCTGCCCAATCCCACCACTTCGACCTCCCGAGTCGACCCACCCATCCTCGGAACGTGCGGGGATCGGAGCATGGCACATCCAGAACGCCTGCACACGCCCTCGAGTCGCCTCTCCACCACGTTCATGAATGACGATCCGAGTCACCGCCCGCAACGTCGCCGCTTGCAGGTGCTGGCGGGGATCTGTGCCATTGGAACAGGTGTCGGCGCCGCCAGATACCTGACCGGACACACCCGGCCGCCGACCGGCAACCCGGTCGCTACCGACCTCGCTGATCTGCAGCCAGGAAAGCTGCGGGTGCTCGACTGGCAAGGTCGCACGCTATGGATTCTGCGCCGAACGGCTGAGGAGGTCAGCGCGCTGGCCGATCACGAAAGTGAACTGATCGACCCACACTGCCAGCATTCGCTGCAACCCGAAAACTGCCGCAACCGTCATCGTTCGCTACACCCCAATGTCTTCGTCGCCATCGGGCAATGCACCCATCAGGGCTGTACGCCACAGTTGCGCAACGGGCCTGGCGTCCGTAGCGAGTTTCTGTGCCCCTGCCATACCTCGAGATTTGACCTTGCCGGGCGCGTCTTCCGTAGTGGACCGGCGCCGGCCAACCTGGTGATTCCAGTTTATCGGCTCGACGGCGACAACCGCGTCGTGATCGGCGAGGCGTAATCAGGCCTGGCCCTGGAATGGCACACCAGGCAACCGCTCAACATTTCAGAAGAGTCGTCTTGAAGGCATATCGAAGGAATATCGGAGGAATAGCGCATGCAACAGGTCGATGATGAACATTGCCCGGGATTGAACCCGACCATGGACGGCGAGCACCGCGTCCAGCTTGGCCTGATCAACGCCTTGTGTGATGCCGTCGAGGCGCACGCCGACAACGGGGAAATCGGTCACATCCTGGAAACCCTGGTGGATTACAGCAAGGCGCATTTCCTGTCGGAAGAATTACTGATGCGAATCGACAGTTACGATGGCTTCGACGAGCATGTCGAGGACCACGCTGAAATACTGGACACCCTCGCCGCGATCGCCGACACCTATCAGGTCGACCAGACCGAACTGATACCGCAGCAGGCACGAAAGCTGTTGGCTTTTCTGATCCGCCACATCGAAACGCGTGATGCGCACTATGCGAGTGCGCCTCGCCTCTGACGAGGATCATCGCAGTCAAAACACTGCGGCAGAGGCCTGTGGAAACTGCCTGGCCCTGCGCTTCGAAAGGTTTTGCCAGCGAAAGCCGAGGCCATACCCCTCGTTCCACTTCTGCGCCGTACATGAACGAAAACCAGGGCGCGAACGTTCGGGCTGGAAAGACGTGTGGAACCAAAATTTCAGTGCTGGCTGGACTTCTTATAGTAGGCGAAGACGGCCTTCAGATGCTCCAGTTCGCGAGGCGACAGATCCACGAATTCGATGCCACAGAGCAGACGTCCGTCGTGTCGTCGTTGCCACTTTATTTGTCCCTGCAGGGTCACTGGTTTCTGACTTCGATAGTGCTCGAGGCTCGATTGCGGAAGATAAAGCGAGACGCCCACGCGAGCATGTTCCGGCAGGGCGCGATTCAATACCAGACGCGCTCCGACAAGGCTGAGATCCTGGGTCAGACAGTCCTGACTGGCGCCATCCGCGGTCTCCAGCCTGACCAGCAGCGCACGTTCCAGGCGTGGATAGCGCCGTTTCTCCTGCGCTCCCTGACTCGCGATGCTGGTATCGTGCCGGAAGCTGAAACCGGCCATGAGATCGTTCAGGCCGCAAGAGACCTTGTGCAAATCGACACCGATCACCGCGGTTGCCTCGACCTTGGTCGAACTCTCACTGAGCGTGGCGAAGAGACTGTTCAACGACGCTTCGAGCTGTTCGAGCTGGGTCATTTGCCTCCGGCTGTCCGCGGCAATCGCATCGTTGTTGCGTGCCGCGTCCGACACGCCCTGTGCCATGAAGCTCATCGCCTGCGCCGTCTCTTCCGCCACCCCCTGGCTGCCCCTGACCCGATCGACCACGGCCGCCATGGCTTCGCGCAGATACTTTACCCGGCTGGTAATGGCTGCGACGATGTCACCGACCTGTAGCGACGACGAGGTCGTACGTTCAGCCAGTTTGCGCACCTCGTCGGCCACGACTGCGAAACCGCGGCCCTGTTCGCCGGCGCGCGCGGCCTCGATCGCCGCATTCAGTGCCAGGAGGTTGGTCTGTTCGGCGATTTCCCGGATCGTGTCGATGATGTGCGTGATCCGCTCTGCGGCCTTGGTCAGTTCGCTGACCTCGCCTGACGCGCGCGTGACTTCGTTGGTGGCGCTTGCCAGTTCGGCCATGTTCCTTTCCACCGTGACGACGCCATCCTGTGCTGCCTGCTCGACCTCGCGCGTCTTCTCGGCCGCCTCTTCAGCGCGTGATTTGACCTCGCGTGCAATGGCGGTCAGCGCATCCGTCGCTGTCGTCACTTCGGCCGAACGTGTTTCTTCCTGCCGAGTCACTTCGGCGATACTCCGCGAAATGGTCGAGATCTGGAAAGCAGACTGTCCCATCTGCTTGCCGCTCTCTTCGATGTTGACCAGGATGCGCGACAGTTTTCCGTGCATCGTTTGCATTGCCGCCATCAGGCTCGTCTGATCGCCCCCAGCCACATCGATGTCGTGCGAAAGATCACCGTCTGCAATCTGCCGCGCAATCTGTACCGCCTGCTCCGGTTCGCCACCGATCTGGCGCAGAATCTGGCGGATCAGGCGCATGCCGATCAACGCAGTCAGTACCAGAGCCAGCAGCGTCAAACCGAGTGTGATCATCATGCTCAGCCGGGCCTCGAACAGCCGCGCCGCGGCCAGACCAACCAGATCGCCGGCAAGAGCGTCCTCGACTGCTTTCAGCAGATTGATGCGCTCGGTTGCCTTTGCAAACCACATCCGGGCGTCCATTCCGAGCGCCGGGCTGAGCATGTTGTCGATGGCACCCTGCTTGATTCTGGCCACTTCGTCGACGGCCGCACCCGCTACCCTGTTCGAGAAATCAGTGGCCTGTTGCGGCGTTGCATAAAGACGGAAGACGGAAAACCAGGTCTGTTGGGCGGATGAGATCGACAGAAAACGGACCAACATCTCGGGCGAAAACTTGTCCGACCCGAAGACATTTGAAAGCGTTGCGCGCTCGATGCCCGCATACTCCTTGCCTTGCAACAAGGCGTTGTAGGCACTGGCCGCACGCGCCACCTGGGAGTCGCTGGATACCGAGGACGCCTGGCCAACCACTGCCAGCAGGCTGGCAATCGTTTTGCTGTAGTACGCAATGGCCTCGGATCCCCCGATCGCCAGAGCCGATACGGCGTTGCGCCTTGCCGGCAGGTCGGCGAGTTGCTTGCCGATGTCGGCGAGATCGCTCTGCAACTTCTCACCGTATCTCGCGGCGGAAAAACCGGTTAGTTGCTTGTCCAGCAGCGCCTGTTGCTTATCCACTTCGGCGCGCTGTGCTGGAAGATCGTTGCCGAAGTTGGCACCCTTGCTGCCGATGAAGCCGGCGCTCATTCCCCGCTCTTTCTGCATTTCATGAACCAGGCCGCCGATCGCAGCAGAAATCCTGGCCACTTCCTGGAGATCCCTCATTTCCTGTGCCTGGCGTATCTTCTCGGCTGTTGTGAACACCGAGAAGACGAGGAGAAAGAGCGTTGGAACAAAGGTCAGTGCGAGCAGTTTATACTTGAAGCGCATCGGTCCTGCTTTCTGAGAATGGCAATTCAGAGATGCCAGAGGAGCGTTGAGGGAACGGGTGTTCGGTGCGCCGTGCCACCCGGTCAGCCCCTGGGCGAGAGGGCAGAATCGACGCAAGTATAGTTTCGGGCATCAATCGTCGTCAATTCGGGGGAGAGTCGAGATATGGCACGGCAGAGCGCCACATGGTTGGCTCCGTTATCCCGAAATGAGGTTAGGTCTTAGCTGGCCAGGCGAGTCGCTTGAGCACCATCTCGCGCGGGAAAAGGGCGACCACGGCATCGACCGACGGCGTCTGCTCCAAGCCGGTCAGCAGCACGCGCAGCGGCATCGCCAGCTTGGGCATCTTCAGCCCGTGCCTGGCCACGCTCGCCTTGATCAAGGCGCCAATTGCAGCGGCTTCCCAGGCAACCGCCGGCAGGTGATCGATGAAATCCGCCAGCGCTGGCAGCGTTTCGGGGGTGAGGTACTTAGCCAGCAGCTCTGCTTTCGGATGCAGTTCGATGTAGAACACTTCCGCAAGGTCGGCAAGTTCGTTGAGGTTGGCGGCACGCTCCTTGTACAGATCGATGATCGCCGCGAGTGACGGCGCGGCGGCAACCGTGACGCCGCGCGCCTGCAGCCGTGACTGCACCAGATCTGCCAGTCGCGCTGTTTCGGTGCGCTTCAAGTAGTGCGCATTGAGCCAGTTCAGCTTCTCGGTGTTGAACTGTGCTGCCGACGGGGTGATATGGTCGAGGTCGAACCACTCGCAGAACTGCGGCATCGAGAAAATCTCGTCATCGCCATGCGACCAGCCGAGGCGCGCGAGATAGTTGAGCACCGCTTCCGGCAGATAGCCTTCGTCATCGTACTGCATGACGCTGACCGCACCATGCCGCTTCGACAGTTTCTGGCCATCATCGCCAAGAATCATCGACAGGTGCGCATAGCGCGGCAATTGCGCGCCCAGCGCCCGCAGGATGTTGATCTGACGTGGGGTGTTGTTGACGTGGTCGTCACCGCGGATGACGTGCGTGATGCCCATCTCCCAGTCATCGACGACGACGCAGAAGTTGTAGGTCGGCGTGCCATCGGCGCGCGCAATGACCAGGTCGTCAAGTTCATCATTGGCAATCTCGACCCGCCCCTTGACGATGTCATCCCAGGCGACCACCCCGTCGGTCGGATTTCTGAAGCGGATCACCGGCTGCACCCCCACCGGCGGCGTCGGCAAGGTCTTGCCCGGCTCCGGACGCCAGCGACCATCGTAACGTGGCTTGAGGCCTGCGGCACGCTGCTCCTCACGCAGGCGATCGAGTTCTGCCGGCGTCATGTAACAGGGGTAGGCGCTCCCGGTCAGGAGCATTTCTTCGATGACCGCCCGGTAGCGAGACATCCGTTGCGTCTGGTAGAAGGGCCCCTCATCATGCGTGAGTCCAAGCCAGCGCATGCCGTCAAGAATCGCCTGCACCGCTTCCGGAGTCGAACGTACCAGGTCGGTGTCCTCGATGCGCAGGATGAAGCGGCCGGCATGGTGGCGAGCGTAAGCCCACGCAAAAAGGGCAGTGCGCGCCCCACCGATATGCAGGAAACCGGTGGGCGATGGTGCAAAACGGGTACGGATCATGGTCATTCGTCGCAGTCCGGCAAAGCGCCCATTCTAGTGGAAGCCATGCGACTATTTCCCGGCAATCTGCAGGCCTGTTTGCAATTACGCCTGCAACTTGCATAATCTGTTCTGACTCGGCATTTCCCACTTGCACTGCACTGCGGCAGAGAAACGAGCGTCTCGCCGCTATTTCCCAAAGGAGTCAACAATGAAAACAACGACCAGATCGGCCATCGCAACCGCTCTTCTCATGTGCGCGGGTACAGGCTATGCGGGCGGTAACGGCGGCGGGGGTGATCTGTGCATCCCGGTGGACGGCACAGTGACGGCCACCGCCGATGACAATTGTGGGATTCAGGACCCCGGGCGATGGCCAGGGCCAGCACCGTCATGGGTTCCCAGCTCATCGGTTCCCGTCTGTTTCACCCTCAGAGGAGAAGGAAAAGCGAAATTCAATGGGTTTTCTGGCCTCACATCCGTGTTCGTGAGCAACCCAGGATTGCCCCCCGTGGGTGTGACCCCGCTAATTTTTCCAGGGGCGCCAACCGACGCGCGATCGAACGTTATGGTTTTCACCTCCAATGCGGTGCTGACCGGCAAACTGGTAACGGGCCGGTCGGGTACTCTATACACACAAGACACGGGGGCAATCACCCCTTATATACCAATACCCCCGACCGACGTCCAGATGGTTGGACAGATTCTGAAGATCGTCGGGGGAACCGGGGGGTTCGATGGCGCATCCGGGACCATCGCGGTAGCGGGACAGGAAATAGGGGGTGCCGCGTTCTATACCGGAGAGATTTGTGTGAAGAACAAGAAGTAAGAAGCAGAGGAGTAGGTTGCCGGAGGACTGGACGACCAGCCCTGCTCAACGCTCCCTGGCCGACTCGTGCCAGGCCTTGCGTACCGGCGAGAGCAGATACTCGGCGACGGTTCGCTGCCCAAGGCGAATTTCGGCATGCGTCTGCATGCCTGCGCCGAGGGCAAAGTGCTGGCCATCGATCGCCAGATGCATGTCCTTGAGTGCGACCAGCGCCTTGTATCCCAGTAGCCGTTTCCTGGCCAGCGAATCATTCCGGCTTGTTTCCGCCGGGCCGCCAGGACTGTCCGCCGAATCGGCGCCGACATGCTCGACGGTCCCTTCGACCATGCCGTACTTCTGGAATGGGAAAGCAGCGAATTTGAGCTTGACCGCTTGCCCCGGCCGGACGAAGCCAATGTCTTCGTTGGACACCCAGACTTCGGCACGCAGGACGTCGTTTTTCGGCACCAATGTAAGCAACACGGTGCCCGGTTGCACGACGGTGCCCGGACTGTGTGTGGTCAGTTCCTTGACGACGCTGTCCTGGCTGGCCCTGAGTTCGAGGAATGTCTGGCGGTGACTTTGTTTGGCAAGTTCCTGCGCCAGCCGGTCGGACAGGCCCTGGACTTCGTTACGTTCGGCATGCAGCTGGCGCCGGTAGTCGCTGTCGATTTGGGCCAGTTTGCGCTCGGATTGCGAGATGCCGGCCCTTGCGGAAGCAATCAGGTGATCCTGCGTTTTCAGTTCCTGCTCCTTTTCGATCCGTTCGCGCTTCTTGTCGCTCGCCATCAGCGGGCCGGCGAAGCCATCCCTGGCAAGTTTGCCGAAGGCCTCTTCCTGTGCGCGGTAGTGCGGCAGCGTGTCGGCAAGTTTGCTGCGGATCTGTTCGGCCGAGGCCAACTCGTGACGCGCCTTAAGCAGACGGCTTTTCTCTTCGGCCAGCGAGGCTTCGAGAGCGGCCCGGTTGGCACGGTATTGGGCGGCCATTTCCCGGGACAGTTCGGGGGCATCGCCGTCCGCCGTGACATACGGCCGATCGGCCAGTTCGGCGTCGATGCGCGCGAGCGTCGCGCGCTTGCGCTGGTACTCGGCCATCAGCGATCTGAAATCGGCGTCGGTGATCCGCGTGTCCATGCGCATCAGCACTTGCCCGGCACGAACGGTTTCTCCTTCACTGACCAGAATCTCCTTGACGATTCCGGATTCGGCCGGTTGTACGATCTTCAGGTAGCTTTGCGGAATCAGTTTGCCTTCGGCAACGGCGACGATGTCGAGCTGGCCGAGCAGCGCCCAGCACAGCAGCGCTGCAAGCAGGGCCAACAGGGTCCAGAGCACTTGGCGACCGAGCGGATTGGGCGGCGAGTCAGTGAGTCGCAGCAGGGCTGGTGAAAAGTCGAGCGGATCGACTTCGAACGGCTTCGGCTTGGACGGGGCAGGCATGACCGTGCTCCGATCAGTGGGTGGAAGGAAGGCTAGCCCTTCGCCACTCCACGGAGATCAGGATCCTCACGCGAGTCGTTGCGTGCCGATCTGCAATCCGACCAGCGGCGTCAATGCCTGGGCCGAGTTGCCGAACGCCGGGTCGGCGAGAACACCCATTGCCGGCGTGACGCCAATTCCCGTCAGGCTGCCGTTGCGGCCGTACTGATAAGCGAGATCGCCGCCGAGCGCAGCACTGTCCGAACCGGCGAGCTGGAAACGGGTCAGGGCATCGCTCAGCGCCCAGTCGGTGAGTGTCGGGTCCGCGCTGCGGGCGGCGTCAAAGGCGTCCACCAGGCCAGCGAAATCAAAGGTTTCTACCTTCTGGTCACGCAGCGGATCGCCCCCACCGGCATCGAAGTCGGCCATAGCCTCGGCGATCACCTGCAGACGGAGCACGCTGCGGATGGCGGGGTTCGGGCCTGCGGCATACCAATCCTTGAAGGTGATCTGGTCACCACTGCCGATCGTCACGATAAGGTCGCCATTCGACCGGCTGAACGACAGATCCGTGTAAGCAACGCTGCCGCCGAGCGAGAGAACGCACTGGCCAGAGTCACTGGCCACGAGCGTGTCGCGACCATCGCCCCGGTTGAAGATGATGACATCGTTGCCGGCACCGGTGCGCAGCGTGTCGTTGCCGACACCCCCCAGATAAATCTCCGCGTCAGCGCCGCCACTGAGGATGTCGTTGCCGGCGTCGCCATTGAACAGTGTGCTGCCACTGCTGTCGGTGAGCGTGTCGTTGCCGGATCCACCTTCGAGGAGGTCATTGCCGAGGCCGCCGTTGAGCGTGTCATTGCCCGCCTGGCCGCTCAACAGGTCGTCGCCGGCGTTGCCGCGCAGGCTGTTGGCGAGTTCGTTGCCGGTCAGCGTGGCGGCGCCGGTAACGGCGAGGTAGAGGTTCTCGACGTTCGCCGCGAGGGTGTGCTCGTTGCCGTAGCCATAGACGCTGTCGTGGCCCTGGTCGGCGTTTTCGACCGCGCGGTCGCCGACGCCCAGGTGATAGATGTCGTTGCCGGGACCGCCGGCGAGCACGTTGGCAGCGCTGTTGGCCTGCCCGTAGAGCAGGTTGGCGAGGTCATTGCCGGTCGCGTCGACCGGATCGCTGCCGGTCAGGTCGAGCCGTTCGAGGTGGTCGCCGAGGACCCAGCTGATCGGGCTGTGGACGATGTCGTTGCCTTCGTCGGCCGCCTCGACGACCCGGTCGCCGGTTTGATCGACGGTATAGTGGTCGTCGCCGGGACCGCCGACCAGCGTGTCGGCGCCGAGGCCGCCGTTGAGCGTGTCGTTGCCCGCCTGGCCGCTCAACAAGTCGTCGCCGGCGTTGCCGCGCAGGCTGTTGGCGAGTTCGTTGCCGGTCAGCGTGGCGGCGCCGGTAACGGCGAGGTAGAGGTTCTCGACGTTCGCCGCGAGGGTGTGCTCGTTGCCGTAGCCATAGACGCTGTCGTGGCCCTGGTCGGCGTTTTCGACCGCGCGGTCGCCGACGCCCAGGTGATAGATGTCGTTGCCGGGACCGCCGGCGAGCACGTTGGCGGCGCTGTTGGCCTGCCCGTAGAGCAGGTTGGCGAGGTCATTGCCGGTCGCGTCGACCGGATCGCTGCCGGTCAGGTCGAGCCGTTCGAGGTGGTCGCCGAGGACCCAGCTGATCGGGCTGTGGACGATGTCGTTGCCTTCGTCGGCCGCCTCGACGACCCGGTCGCCGGTTTGATCGACGGTATAATGGTCGTCGCCGGGACCGCCGACCAGCGTGTCGGCGCCGAGGCCGCCGTTGAGCGTGTCGTTGCCCGCCTGGCCGCTCAACAAGTCGTCGCCGGCGTTGCCGCGCAGGCTGTTGGCGAGTTCGTTGCCGGTCAGCGTGGCGGCGCCGGTAACGGCGAGGTAGAGGTTCTCGACGTTCGCCGCGAGGGTGTGCTCGTTGCCGTAGCCATAGACGCTGTCGTGGCCCTGGTCGGCGTTTTCGACCGCGCGGTCGCCGACGCCCAGGTGATAGATGTCGTTGCCGGGACCGCCGGCGAGCACGTTGGCAGCGCTGTTGGCCTGCCCGTAGAGCAGGTTGGCGAGGTCATTGCCGGTCGCGTCGACCGGATCGCTGCCGGTCAGGTCGAGCCGTTCGAGGTGGTCGCCGAGGACCCAGCTGATCGGGCTGTGGACGATGTCGTTGCCTTCGTCGGCCGCCTCGACGACCCGGTCGCCGGTTTGATCGACGGTATAGTGGTCGTCGCCGGGACCGCCGACCAGCGTGTCGGCGCCGAGGCCGCCGTTGAGCGTGTCGTTGCCCGCCTGGCCGCTCAACAAGTCGTCGCCGGCGTTGCCGCGCAGGCTGTTGGCGAGTTCGTTGCCGGTCAGCGTGGCGGCGCCGGTAACGGCGAGGTAGAGGTTCTCGACGTTCGCCGCGAGGGTGTGCTCGTTGCCGTAGCCATAGACGCTGTCGTGGCCCTGGTCGGCGTTTTCGACCGCGCGGTCGCCGACGCCCAGGTGATAGATGTCGTTGCCGGGACCGCCGGCGAGCACGTTGGCAGCGCTGTTGGCCTGCCCGTAGAGCAGGTTGGCGAGGTCATTGCCGGTCGCGTCGACCGGATCGCTGCCGGTCAGGTCGAGCCGTTCGAGGTGGTCGCCGAGGACCCAGCTGATCGGGCTGTGGACGATGTCGTTGCCTTCGTCGGCCGCCTCGACGACCCGGTCGCCGGTTTGATCGACGGTATAGTGGTCGTCGCCGGGACCGCCGACCAGCGTGTCGGCGCCGAGGCCGCCGTTGAGCGTGTCGTTGCCCGCCTGGCCGCTCAACCAGTCGTCGCCGGCGTTGCCGCGCAGGCTGTTGGCGAGTTCGTTGCCGGTCAGCGTGGCGGCGCCGGTAACGGCGAGGTAGAGGTTCTCGACGTTCGCCGCGAGGGTGTGCTCGTTGCCGTAGCCATAGACGCTGTCGTGGCCCTGGTCGGCGTTTTCGACCGCGCGGTCGCCGACGCCCAGGTGATAGATGTCGTTGCCGGGACCGCCGGCGAGCACGTTGGCAGCGCTGTTGGCCTGCCCGTAGAGCAGGTTGGCGAGGTCATTGCCGGTCGCGTCGACCGGATCGCTGCCGGTCAGGTCGAGCCGTTCGAGGTGGTCGCCGAGGACCCAGCTGATCGGGCTGTGGACGATGTCATTGCCTTCGTCGGCCGCCTCGACGACCCGGTCGCCGGTTTGATCGACGGTATAGTGGTCGTCGCCGGGACCGCCGACCAGCGTGTCGGCGCCGAGGCCGCCATTCAGAACGTTGTTTCCGCCATTGCCGGTGATCCGGTTGTTGAGTCCGTTGCCAATACCGTTGATTGGTGCGCTCCCGGTCAGCGTGAGATGCTCGACATGGTTCGCAAGCGTATGGCTGACCGAACTCTGAACACTATCCACTCCCTCGTTCAAGCTCTCGATGACGAGATCGCCTGCATCATCGACGACATAAGTATCATCACCCTGGCCGCCGCTCATCGTATCGGCTCCCATTCCCCCGTTTAACCAGTCGTTTCCCGACTTGCCGTTGAGCGTGTCGTTGCCCGCTGTCCCGGCAATCGACGAGCCCGTGGGGGCAACGATCCGCAACGTCAGTGGCGTTGCAGCGGACGCTCCCAAACCATCGCTGGCCATGATGCGAAGGCCTAGATCACCGAGTTCACCCACGGGCGGCGTGCCGCCAATCGTGCCCGTTCTGGCATCGAAGACCAACCATGTCGGCAAGACACCGCCGCTGGCGAGGGTCGCAGCAAAAGTCAGGGTATCGCCTGCGTCTTCGTCGATGAAGGTATCGGCGGGAATGCTCAGATTGATTGGCACCCCTTCCTGGACGATCATGGAGGGAATGGTTCTGTTCACCATCGGTGCGTGATTGGTTTCCCTGACCCTCACCTCCAGGAACTGATAGGCCGCGGCACCACCGGAGTCACTCACGGTAACCGTCAATGTCGTGCTGCCGACATTTTCCGGTGTCCCGCTGACCCTTCGCGTCGCCGGGTCAAAGCTGAACCAGTACGGCCCACTGACCGACCATATGAGCGAATCACCAGAGTTCGGGTCACGGAACGCATTCTCGGGAAGTACGTAAGAAAGGGGCTGTCCTTTCACGGCAGGAACAGGGGCCAGCTGAACATCGACCTGCGGGGCCAGGTTCCCCTGGCCAGCAACCCTCGCCTCGATCGCTCGTCTGTCCCACGATGAACCATCCGCGAAAGACACGCTATCGACCGTGATGCGCCGCTCGGTCGTTTCAATCTTCAGCCAGTCGCTGGCATTGACATTGAAATAGAGGCCGTCAGTCCGGTACTGCAGGCTGATGTCTCCTGGCAGAAAGTCGAAGAGATCGATGCGGTCTGCCCTGTGGATGACGCGATCCTGGCCGTAACCCCGCCCATAACGCACCGTGCCGGCACCGTAGAGGACATCATTGCCGGTACCGCCATCGAGCAGGTCCGTCCCTTGTCGACCATAGATCGAACTGCCCCCGCAGAGGGTATCATCACCGTCGTCACCGTAAATCTCATCGTTTCCGCGGGCGTCCGAGGTGTCACCGTAGATGAGATCGTTCCCAATACCGCCACGCAGGGTGTCGTTGCCGGTATCGCCATTCATCGTGTCGTTGCCAGCGCCGCCGTCCATCCGGATCCTGACCGGCACCGTGCCGCTTCCGAATGGCCTGACATACAGATACAGGTTATCGTTGGAAGCAGTACCGACCAGTGCGCCGGAGAGGCTGGCCAGCAGGCCATCGGCGAATTGAATTCTCCTGATGGGAATAACGGGTTGTCCGTTCCCGTACCTCAACCCGGAGTCCGCGACCAGCTCCAGGGTATCCGACGTTTCCGCCAGCGACAGCAACCAACTTTGATTAATCATCGCGGAAAACGTGATGTCCTGCGGGGAGATTCCTTCTCCAAGCGAGACGACATCCACGTCATCCCGGGTGATCACCTTGTTGTCTACCAGGCGATCCTGACCCGAGCCTCGACCGAAGCGATAGGTATCGTCTCCGTTGCCGCCACCTCCATTCAGATAATCGTTGCCGATTCCTCCATCGAGAGTGTCGTTGCCACTCGCGCCGTAGAGACTGTCGTTTCCTGCTCCGCCGAGCAGCACGTTTGCTGCCGAATTGCCCCTCATGCTGTTATCAAGCGCGTTACCTGTGCCGGCAAGCGCACTCGCTCCCGACAGTATCAGTTCCTCGACATGGGCGCCTTTGGCCAATAGATCGAAGGAGATCGATGCCTCGACAGTATCGCTGCCTTCACCGACGTTCTCCACGATGACGTCACCAGCATCATCCACCACGAAGATATCGTGCCCCAGGCCACCGACCAGGGTATCGGACCCGGCCAGGCCATCGAGGAAATCATTGCCATTGCCGCCATCGAGCAGGTCCGACTGGGCGCCCCCCTTCAAGCGGTCGTGGCCATCCAGACCGTAGATCCGGTTGGCAGCGCTGGCCGCTCCGGTGATCGTGTCATCGCCAGCGCTGCCGCCGATGGCAGTGAGGCCGGCGCGGACGCTGGCCGCATCCCAGACGGTGCCGTCCGTGAAACTAAAGCGCTCGAGCTCGTTGGCGGCCGCGAGAAACTGATTCTTGACGGTCACCCGATCGGCTGCGCTGAACAGGATCGCCAGGTCGTTGTTGGCGCGCAGGGTATCCCTGACATCGGCAGCCCTGAGATCGGGGAACTGCAGGGTATCGACATGACCCGGCGTGAGGTCACTATCGGTGATCATGTCGGACCCGTCACCACGTGCGAAGACATAGGTATCGCCACCAGTTTCCCCGCCCAATGCGTCCTGGCCCGGACCGCCGGACAACGTATCGGCCCCGGCATCCCCATTGAGGACGTCGTCACCGGCACCGCCCAGCAGGAGGTCATCCCCCCACAGACCGTTGAGCAGATCGTTGCCGTTGCCGCCGTCGAGCAGGTCCGGGAGCGCGCCACCGCTCAGGGTGTCGTTGCCATCAAGGCCGAAGATGCGGTTGGCGGTATCCTCCAGACCGGTAATCATGTCGTTGCCAGCGGTCGCAGCGTCGGCGAGCAGTCGCGCACGAATGTCGTTGGCTGCCCAAACCGTCGCTGATCCGGAGAACATGATACGTTCGACCGCCTTCGCGGCAGCGCCCGGCGCAAAGGCGTCGACCACGGTCAACCGGTCGCCGCTGCCGATGATCTGGAGGATCAGATCGCTGCCCTCGCGACTGAGTTTGAGGTCCTCCGGCGTCAGCTCCGCCGCAAGCACGATCACGTCGCTTGCGCCCGCTTCACCAGTGTCGACGATGCGGTCGCTGCCGCTGCCGTGGCCAAAGCGGTAGGTATCGCCGCCGCGACCACCGTCGAGTTGGTCGGCCCCCCCACCGCCGTCCAGGCTGTCGTCGTCGCCATCACCATGGAGGCTGTCGGAGCCATCGCCACCGCTGAGCAGGTCCTTGCCGTCGCCACCACGTAGGGTGTCGTTGCCGGAACCACCGTCGATCTCGTCATCACCCGCCATGCCATCGACCACATCGTCGCCAGCGAGGGCGTCGAGGATATCGTTGCCCGGCGTGCCCGTGCGGATGTCGTCACCCTCGGTCAGCCGATTTTCCAGGTGCTCGTCGATCTCAAGGACGCTCCATTGTCTGCCGTCGGCAAAACGGATGACGTCGATGGGTGCGCCGGCGTAGTGCCTGAGCACCGTCAGTCGATCGTCGGTGCCGCGCACGCTGACGATCAGATCGTCGCCGTTGCGCCCGAGAACGAGGTCTCCCGGCAGCAATTCGTTACCGATCGCCAGCGTATCGATCTTGCTGGTCGAAGTGTCGACGTTGTCGATGAGATCCTGGCCGCTGCCGATTCCCCAGGAGTAGGTGTCGGAACCGCCACCGCCGCGCAGGTGGTCGTTGCCGGCGCCGCCCTCGAGACGGTCGCTGACGCTGGTACCACCGAGGGTGTCGTTGCCGGCGGTACCGACGAGGTCGAAACCTTTGGCGAGCAATTCGGGGTAAGTCAGCACGGCGCCGCCGTCGAACTCGAAACGGTCGATCGCCGGGGGAGTGGAGATCCCGAGGGCATCGTCAGGATTGAATCCGTCGATGTGGATGGCGTCGTCGGGGTCGCTGCCGACCCTGATCCTGAGCGAGCCCAGCTCCAGCTTGAGGTCGTCCGGCATGATGCCGGCACCGAAGCGCAAGGTGTTGAACAGCCTTGAGCCGGTGGCGTCGATCTTCGGGCTGCGGTCGATGATCCGGTCGCTGCCGTCGCCCAGGCTGTAGAGATAGGTATTGCCACCCCCTTCGCCATGCAGGATGTCGTTGCCGCGACCGCCCGAGAGCGTCGCGTGGCCGGCGGTGGCGGTCAGGTCGTCATCGTGCTCGCCGCCGAAGCGAAAGCTTGATCCATCGCGATCCTCGCTCATTGGCGCATCAGCCTGGCGACCAATCAGTTCGCTGAAGATCAGGGTCTCGCCGTGGGCGAACTGGTAGTGTTGCACGCTGCCGATGACGCCGTCGACGACGCTCAGTCGATCGCTGCGGCCGTAGTCGATGATCAGGGTTCCGGCGAAGCTGTCAAGGCGCAGTTCGGCTGACGTGGCGTCGAGGAAGACGATGGTGTTGCTGCCTTCGCGATCGACGACTCGCTCGGTCATGCCTGACCCATCGGGCAGGCTGTCGCCGCTGGCGAAAAGATAGTGGTCATCGCCTGCATCACCGGTCAAATAGTCGATACCGGTACCGCCGACCAGGGAATCGTTACCACCACCGCCTTCCAGATAGTCTCTGTCGGCGCCACCCGTCAGGGTATCGTTGTCATCACCGCCGGACAGTTGATCCCTGCCGGCGTCGCCGGAAAGAAAGTCCTGGCCGGCCTCGCCGAGCAGCGAGTCGTTGTCGCCGCCGCCTTCGAGAGTATCGTTGCCAGCGTAGCCGCGCAGGGTGTCGTTGCCCGTGCCACCGTTCAGCAGGTCATTGCCCTGGCTGGCCAAAGGTGTGAGGTCCGTGTCGCCGTACAAATCGTCATCGCCATCGCCCCCGAAAAGGGTATCGCTACCGGCGAATCCCTCCAAAATGTCGTCGCCGGCGTCCCCATACAGTCTGTCGTCGCCTTGTTCGGCGACCGCCGAGCCGCCGGCGTCGCCCTGCAGGTTGTCATTGCCGCTGCCCCCCTGCAGTTTGTCCCCGCCGCCAGCGCCGATCAGGGTGTCGTTGCCGGCACTGCCTTCGAGGGTATCGTCATCAGCGCCGCCATGCAGAAAGTCTTCGCCGTTTCCGCCGACCAGGAAGTCGTTGCCATCCTCGCCCCACAGGATGTCGTCATCGTCGCCCCCGTCGACATCGTCATTGCCAGCTCCGGCCCAGACCACATCGTTGCCCTTGTCGCCGGTAATCGTGTCGTTGCCGCTGCCGGTGGGGCCTTCCTGGAATTGGCCATCGATGGCCGTGAGCTCGAAAACGAACTCAAATCCGTTGCGGTGGACATGCCAGGCGCCGTAGACAAAGCGATCCTGATCGCCAAGAAGATAGTCGTCGCCACCCAAACCGCCAAGAAAGTCATTGCCGGCTCCACCGTAGAGGAGATCCGTGCTGGGAGACCCATACAGGATGTCATGGCCGCCCTGACCCGAGACGAGGTCACCGCGCTCGTTGTTGCCGGCTTCCCGGACCTGGAGAGCAAGCGTCTCGGCTCGGTCGGCAAAGACGATGTCGTCGGCGTCACCACCGGCCAGCAGATCGAATCCCCCGGCACCGCCTTCGATGGTATCGCGCCCGCTTCCGCCGATCACGAAATCCACCTTCTTGCCACCGACGATCCAGTCGTCGCCAGTACGTTGAGTGATGAAGGGCTGGTTTTGGCCAGCGGCGTCCGGAACCGCCAGCGCCATATTGAAGCCATCGCCGAGAATCATGTGGTCGTTGCCGACGCTGTTGTGCAGGATGTCCGATGCTCCGGGAACGGGAATCGCCGAATCGCTGATCGGGTTTTGCAGTTCGTCATACCGGGGCTGGATGCCTTCCAATGCCGGATTGAAGTCTACGATCTGTCGATCACCGACGATTTCCCGGGTGATTTTGGCAGCGTCCGGAGCCTGCGCGAGCCGGATGCCAAAGTCGCTTTCGGCAAAGGATTCCGGGCTGCTGTAGTGGTCGAAGGTGAGCGACGTACGGTCATCGAGGGTGAGAACGCCTGGGGAGTGGAACTTGATCTCGAAGCCTTCGTCGCCGACGAAGGTGTAGGTGTCCGAATCTGGGTTCTGGACGAAAAGACCGGCGATCAGTTTGCCGTTGTATTTGAGGAAGTTCCTGCCGGTATCGACGACACGATCGTTGCCGTCGCCGCGGTTGATGACATAGGTGTCTTCGCCGTCGCCACCGATCAGGACGTCGTCGCCGGGTCCCCCGTTCAACGTGTCGTTATCACCTCCGCCATCGAGTGTATCGTTATCGGCGTTGCCTTCGAGATAGTCGGCACCGTGTTTGCCGTTGAGGGTGTCGTTGCCGGTGCCGCCGTAGAGATGGTCGTCTACTTCACCGCCGGAAAGCATGTTGGCCTCGCCGTCGCCGAAGGTGTAGCGCCGGACACTGGTCAAGGGGCTGTCGGACGGGAAGCCTTGGGCGATCTTGGTGGCACTGAAGGAATCTTCGAAATAAGTGCTGTCCGTCTGATAGCGATGATTGTCCTTTTCCGGGTTGAAGGTCACTTGCTCCGGGTTTTTGTTATTGGCGTTGAACCACAACAGGCGTTGCCTGAAATCGGCGCGGTCGCGCAACCAGGCGTCACTGATCCTGAGCGAAAACGGGTCTGCACCGTGGGCAAGAGCGGCCCGGTCCGCCGCCCAGTCAGAGTAGAGGTCGCTCCAGGCACTACTCAATGCGGCTTCCAGAATTTCCGGATGGTCGGACGACAGCACGAAGGGGCTCAGGGTGTACAGCGCGGCAAAAGCGGCGAAGTCGCTGCGTGCTGCGTACTCGATGTCGGCGTCGACCACCTTGAGCGTCAATTGGCCGGCAAGAGCGCGGTAGGCTTCGCTGCCGGTGATGTCGTCGAGCCTGGCGTAGAGCGCATCGCGGCCGGAGTAGCGTCCGATGTTGCCGGTCTTCGCGAAGGTGTTGCCGTCGAGGCTGCCTTGCAGGCGCAGCGCGTGCGGCTGCGGGCCGAGCAACAGGTCGGCGAGGGCATTGACGACGGTCTCCAGAACATCCCCCTCGGCCTTGCCCTGCGTGCCGCTGTTGCTTTCTGCCTGATGCCAGGAGGCCTGGCGCAAGACCGTATCGAGGGCTGCCGCGGTGGCGGCGCGCTGCGTTTCGGGAACCAGTTGCAACAGGGCGTTCTGGACACTCAGCGAGTCGATGATCAGCACCAGGCTGTGGTTGTCGCCGAAGTCGTTGACCGCGTAGTGGTCGACCAGGCCCTTGAAGTCGCGCGCCTTGAGCGACTCCTTGGTCACTTCGGAGAGAACATTGCCGCGCGAGAACGGCTGATCTTCAATGAAGATCCGGACGTCGCTGCCGTGGTGCCACAGGGAATGCGCCGCTGCCGACCATACCGCGGTGGTCGTTTCCCAACCGACGAGATCATACTGGTTGGCGAACAGGGGCTCCCCGTCAGCCTTCTTGCCGATACTGCGCACGACACCGCCGAGGAGGCCGGCGGAGACGGTTCGTTCTGCGGCAAAGGAAACCGCCAGCCGGTAGTCGAGGTCGAGTCCCCGGATCTCCTCGGCGGGGACCGCTTTCGGAGAGCTTGCCGCACCCTCTCCTTCGCCGCCGGCGGTGAACCCGGCGACACGTACGATATCCGCCTGCAACTTGGTGATCTCCTCGAGTGCGGTTTGCAGACGCTTCTTCTCATGGGCGAAAGCCTCACGTGCGGGGTCGCTGATCAGATCACCGGTCAGCGTGCTGCCGCGAACCGCATCGGACGCCTGCGCCACCGTCCAACTGCCGTCGGCGAGATGGCTGCGCACCTCGCGATAGAGGGTGGCGATCGCCGGCGACGCGGAAGAGAGGGCAAAGGCCATCCGTTCGGGGTCGCTGCGCAAGTCGTTGAAGGCATCGAGCGCGGCCCGCAGGCCGTCGGGAAACCCCCCGCTCTTCACCTTGCCGACGCCGGCGCCATTGAAGGTGACGACTTCCTTGACGTCGTCGGAGTGCAGGAGGTGAAAGGCGGTGGCCAGATGCCCGCCGAGGCTGTAACCGGTGACCGAGAACGTTTGGCCCTGGAGTTTGCCCGGGTCGCGGCGCAGTTCGTCGTACCACGTTTCCATGTCGGCGATCTGCCCCCACGCCCAACCGGTCTCCTTGATCTCCTTGACGTTGGTTGCCTCGTTGTCGCGCACCGTGTCGTCGATGAATTCGGTTGAGCGGAAGCTCAGGACGAGTTCGGTGGGATTCGCGCGGTTTCGGAACAGCGTGCCGGAGAAGCCAGTGGGGGTATTGGCGCGTTGGTCGAGGACTTCCCAGGTGTCGGCGAATTTCCTGGCTTCGGATTCGGGGAAGCGGGAGGTGTGATCGTTGCCTCGCTTCAGGACGGCGACCAGTCGTTCACCGGAAGCAAATAGTTCCAATGACCTCTCGTCACGGATGAAGGCCTCGGCAGCCATCTGGAGGCCTGCGTACTTCAGGGAATCGGTAATGGTCAGAGTACTCATGATCATTTCTCCAGTTTGGGTTTGAGGACTGTCTCGGCAAAAAGCTGCGTTTGACCGATCTGGGCGACGGAAGCATGTCGGGATGTGCCAAATCCCGGGCAGGCATAGTTGGCCGCGAGTAACCAGGGCGACCGCCCGCCAGCACCGGAGCCTTGAGCACGATCCATCATGTAGCCGATACGCTCGGCCATCACTTCCTGGGTCTTGAGGTCGATGACGCGCAACGAACTGCCGGCGATCCAGTACTCACGCTCTTCGCGCGTCGAGATGTCGTCGTAGGTGATGCCGTAACGGGGGGCTGGGCCAGGGGCGAGAACTTTGTCGAGGACGTAATCCATGGTCTGAAAGGTCGTCTTGCCGTCACCACCCATGGTCACATGATGGACATGTGTTACTTGCTTCATCCCCCCAGTATAGCGATACCGCTTCCCATCCTTGGGATCAACCGCTTCGACGTAGAGATAGCCCAAGCGCGGTGGCGAACCGGGAGCGGGGGTGCCGCGCGTGTTCGCCTGGTAACTGCCACGCAGAAAACTCACGATATATCCATCGCCGTTCAGGTCAGATCCATATGGGTCGTCCAGGGTGAACTGCTCACCAAAATTGATCTTGTCCGGTCGCAGCTTCATGAGAAACACGCCTTCCACGTTCTCGGCCGTGCGATGGATGGTGACGCCCGCTTTCTTGCAGCGATCCTGAAACATCGCCTCGGCCGTCTGCAGACGACTGCGGCGGGCGGCAATGTCGGCTTCCCGTGCCGCATTCGGCGAGAAGCAGCCCGACAGGCAGACGCCCAGAGCCAGGGCCAGCGCGAGTAGTGATCGCGCGCTCATGCCGCCAGCCGCCAGCGGGTGTTGGCCGCCAGCGGCGGCAAGAAATCGGCGGCAGGGGGTTCCCAAGCGACCAAGTCATACTGGCTGGCGCACCGGAGCGGCCAGTATGACTGGTCACCCAGTCTGCGCTGCGCATCGCCGGGGAGGCTGGCAGTGATGGTCTGTTCGAGCGCCGCCCGCAGGCCGTCGGGAAACCCCCCGCTCTTCACCTTGCCGACGCCGGCGCCATTGAAGGTGACGACTTCCTTGACGTCGTCGGAGTGCAGGAGGTGAAAGGCGGTGGCCAGATGCCCGCCGAGGCTATAACCGGTGACCGAGAACGTTTGGCCCTGGAGTTTGCCCGGATCGCGGCGCAGTTCGTCGTACCAGGTTTCCATGTCGGCAATCTGCCCCCACGCCCAACCGGTCTCCTTGATCTCCTTGACGTTGGTTGCCTCGTTGTCGCGCACCGTGTCGTCGATGAATTCGGTTGAGCGGAAGCTCAGGACGAGTTCATTGGTTTTGTTGTTCTTGAACAGCGTGCCGGAGAAGCCGGTGGGAGTGTTGGCGCGTTGGTCGAGAACCGTCCAGCCGTCAACGGGATCGGCGAATTTCCTGGCTTCGGATTCGGGGAAGCGGGAGGTGTGCTTGTTGCCTTCTTTAAGGGCGTCAGTGAGATCCTCATTGGAATCCCTGAGGATGTTGGTTTCTTCGTCTCGAATGAATGCCTCAGCCGCCATCTGGAGGCTTGCATACTTGAGATAGTCAGCAATCGTCGGAGCAGACATTTTTCAGTCCTCCAATTTGGGTTTGAGGATCTTCTCGGCGAAGTCTTGCGCTTGGCGAGGCTGTCGGCCAGACCCATGCCGGGTGCCGAAACTCGGGCAAGCATGATCGGCAGCGAAAAGCCAGGGCGAGCGCCCGCCGGCATCAGAGCCCTGAGCACGGTCCATCATGTAACCGATACGCTCGGCCATCACTTCCTGGGTCTTGAGGTCGATGACGCGCAGCGAACTGCCGGCGATCCAGTACTCGCGCTCTTCGCGCGTCGAGATGTCGTCGTAGGTGACGCCGTAGCGGGGGGCTGGGCCGGGGGCGGGGACTTTGTCGAGGATGTAAGCGTAGATATTGAGGTCGTAAGCAGGGTTTGCTGCAAGCTCGCGACGCACATTCTCCGCCGTGACATCCTTGCGCCCAACGGCCTTCACAGACCCGGTATAGCGATACCGCTTCCCATCCTTGGGATCGACCGCCTCGACGTAGAGATAGCCAACACGCGGCGGAAAGCCGGGCGGAGGTGTGCCGCTCGTATTTGCCTGAAAGCTGCCGCGGAGGAAACTGACGATATACCCGTCTCCCCCCAAATCTCGCCCATACGGGTCATCGAGCAGGAACTGATCGCCAAAGTTGATCTTGTCCGGCCGCAGCTTCATGAGAAACACGCCTTCCACGTTCTCGGCCGTGCGATGGATGGTGACGCCCGCTTTCTTGCAGCGATCTTGAAACATCGCCTCGGCCGTTTGCAGACGACTGCGGCGGGCGGCAATGTCGGCTTCCTGTGCCGCATTCGGCGAGAAGCAGCCCGACAGGCAGACGCCCAGCACGAGAGTCAGCGCGAGCAGTGATCGCGCGCTCATGCCGCCAGCCGCCAGCGGGTGTTGGCCGCCAGCGGCGGCAAGAAGTCGGCGGCGGGGAATTCCCAAGCGACCAAGTCATACTGGCTGGCGCACCGGAGCGGCCAGTATGACTGGTCACCCAGCCTGCGCAGCGCATCACCGGGGAGGCTGGCAGTGATGGTCTGTTCGAGCGCGGCCCGCAGGCCGTCGGGAAACCCCCCGCTCTTCACCTTGCCGACGCCGGCGCCATTGAAGGTGACGACTTCCTTGACGTCGTCGGAGTGCGGGAGGTGAAAGGCGGTGGCCAGATGCCCGCCGAGGCTGTAACCGGTGACCGAGAACGTTTGGCCCTGGAGTTTGCCCGGATCGCGGCGCAGTTCGTCGTACCACGTTTCCATGTCGGCGATCTGCCCCCACGCCCAACCGGTCTCCTTGATCTCCTTGACGTTGGTTGCCTCGTTGTCGCGCACCGTGTCGTCGATGAATTCGGTTGAGCGGAAGCTCAGTACGAGTTCTCCCGCTTTGGCACCCGTTGCGGGATCGTCGCGAACTCGTCTAAACAGCGTGCCGGAAAAGCCGGTGGGGGTATTGGCGCGTTGGTCGAGGACTTCCCAGGTGTCGGCGAATTTCCTGGCTTCGGATTCGGGGAAGCGGGAGGTGTGCTTGTTGCCTTCTTTAAGGGCGTCAGTAAGATCCTCGTTGGAATCCCTGAGGATGTTGGTTTCTTCGTCTCGAATGAATGCCTCAGCCGCCATCTGGAGGCTTGCATACTTGAGATAGTCAGCAATCGTCGGAGCATGCATTTTTCAGTTCTCCAATTTGGGTTTGAGGACCATTTCGGCGAAGTCTTGCGCTTGGCGAGGCTGTCGGCCAGACCCATGCCGAGTGCCGAAACTCGGGCAGGCATGATCGGCAGCGAAAAGCCAGGGCGAGCGCCCGCCGGCACCAGAGCCCTGGGCACGATCCATCATGTAGCCGATACGCTCGGCCATTACTTCCTGGATCTTGAGGTCGATCACGCGCAGCGAACTTCCGGCGATCCAGTACTCGCGTTCTTCGCGCGTCGAGATGTCGTCGTAGGTGATGCCGTAGCGGGGGGCAGGGCCGGGGGCGGGGACTTTGTCGAGGACGTAATCCATAGTCTGAAAGGTCGTCTTGCCGTCACCACCCATGGTCACATGATGGACATGTGTTACTTGCTTCATCCCCCCTGTATAGCGGTACCTCTTCCCATCTTTGGGATCGACTGCTTCGACGTAGAGATAGCCCAGACGCGGCGGAAAGCCGGGCGGAGGTGTGCCGCTCGTATTTGCCTGAAAGCTGCCGCGGAGGAAACTGACGATATACCCGTCTCCCCCCAAATCTCGCCCATACGGGTCATCGAGCAGGAACTGATCGCCAAAGTTGATCTTGTCCGGCCGCAGCTTCATGAGAAACACGCCTTCCACGTTCTCGGCCGTGCGATGGATGGTGACGCCCGCTTTCTTGCAGCGATCTTGAAACATCGCCTCGGCCGTCTGCAGACGACTGCGGCGGGCGGCAATGTCGGCTTCCCGTGCCGCATTCGGCGAGAAGCAGCCCGTCAGGCAGACGCCCAGTACGAGAGTTAGCGCGAGCAGTGATCGCGCGCTCATGCCGCCAGCCGCCAGCGGGTATTGGCCGCCAGCGGCGGCAAGAAGTCGGCGGCATGGGGTTCCCAAGCGACCAAGTCATACTGGCTGGCGCACCGGGGCGGCCAGTATGCCTGGTCACCCAGCCTGCGCAGCGCATCGCCGGGGAGGCTGGCAGTGATGGTCTGTTCGAGCGCGACCCGCAGGCCGTCGGGAAACCCCCCGCTCTTCACCTTGCCGACGCCGGCGCCATTGAAGGTGACGACTTCCTTGACGTCGTCGGAGTGCAGGAGGTGAAAGGCGGTGGCCAGATGCCCGCCGAGGCTGTAACCGGTGACCGAGAACGTTTGGCCCTGGAGTTTGCCCGGATCGCGGCGCAGTTCGTCGTACCACGTTTCCATGTCGGCGATCTGCCCCCACGCCCAACCGGTCTCCTTGATCTCCTTGACGTTGGTTGCCTCGTTGTCGCGCACCGTGTCGTCGATGAATTCGGTTGAGCGGAAGCTCAGGACGAGTTCTCCCGCTTTGGCACCCGTTGCGGGATCGTCGCGAACTCGTCTAAACAGCGTGCCGGAAAAGCCGGTAGGGGTATTGGCGCGTTGGTCGAGGACTTCCCAGGTGTCGGCGAATTTCCTGGCTTCGGATTCGGGGAAGCGGGAGGTGTGCCTGTTGCCGGCGATTAGGATGTCAATTAGAAGTTGCCCTGAGTCAGCAAGAAATCCAGTCTTCTCGTTTCGTATGAACGCTTCGGCGGCCATCTGGAGGCTCGCGTACTTCAGGTAGTCAGTAATCGTCAGAGCAGACATGTCTTATTTCTCCAGTTTGGGTTTGAGAACGCTTTCGGCGAAATCCAGAGTCTGATAGGGTTGCGCGGTAGATCCGTGCCGAGGTGCAAAACTCGGGCAGGCATGATCGGCAGCGAAAAGCCAGGGCGACCGCCCGCCAGCACCGGAGCCCTGGGCACGATCGATCATGTAGCCGATACGCTCGGCCATCACTTCCTGGGTCTTGAGGTCGATGACGCGCAACGAACTGCCGGCGATCCAGTACTCGCGCTCTTCGCGCGTCGAGATGTCGTCGTAGGTGATGCCGTAGCGGGGGGCTGGGCCAGGGGCATCGATACGCTCCATGACAAATCGCTTATATCCCTTCAGGTAGGACTTGTCGAACTGCCATGGCTCTTCAATTCGACCGGTATAGCGATACCGCTTCCCATCCTTGGGATCGACCGCTTCGACGTAGAGGTAACCGAGGCGCGGCGGCGCACCGGGAAGGGGGGTGCCTTTGGTCTGAGCCTGGTAGCTACCACGTAGGAAGGTTAAGAGGTATCCCTCGCCACGCAAGTCACGTCCATAAGGATCGTCCATCGCAAACTGCTCGCCAAAGTTGATCCTGTCTGGCCGCAGCTTCATGAGAAACACGCCTTCCACGTTCTCGGCCGTGCGATGGATGGTGACGCCCGCTTTCTTGCAGCGATCTTGAAACATCGCCTCGGCCGTTTGCAGACGACTGCGGCGGGCGGCAATGTCGGCTTCCTGTGCCGCATTCGGCGAGAAGCAGCCCGACAGGCAGACGCCCAGCACGAGAGTCAGCGCGAGCAGTGATCGCGCGCTCATGCCGCCAGCCGCCAGCGGGTGTTGGCCGCCAGCGGCGGCAAGAAGTCGGCGGCGGGGAATTCCCAAGCGACCAAGTCATACTGGCTGGCGCACCGGAGCGGCCAGTATGACTGGTCACCCAGCCTGCGCAGCGCATCACCGGGGAGGCTGGCAGTGATGGTCTGTTCGAGCGCGGCCCGCAGGCCGTCGGGAAACCCCCCGCTCTTCACCTTGCCGACGCCGGCGCCATTGAAGGTGACGACTTCCTTGACGTCGTCGGAGTGCGGGAGGTGAAAGGCGGTGGCCAGATGCCCGCCGAGGCTGTAACCGGTGACCGAGAACGTTTGGCCCTGGAGTTTGCCCGGATCGCGGCGCAGTTCGTCGTACCACGTTTCCATGTCGGCGATCTGCCCCCACGCCCAACCGGTCTCCTTGATCTCCTTGACGTTAGTTGCCTCGTTGTGGCGCACCGTGTCGTCGATGAATTCGGTTGAGCGGAAGCTCAGGACGAGTTCTCCCGCTTTGGAACCCGTTGCGGGATCGTCGCGAACTCGTCTAAACAGCGTGCCGGAAAAGCCGGTGGGGGTATTGGCGCGTTGGTCGAGGACTTCCCAGGTATCGGCGAATTTCCTGGCTTCGGATTCGGGGAAGCGGGAGGTGTGGGCGTTACCTCGCGTGAGAACGCGAACAAGATCATCCCCGGTCCCTCGCAGGTCTTTTGATTCCTCGTCTCGTATGAACGCTTCGGCCGCCATCTGGAGGCTTGCGTACTTCAAATGGTCGGTGATTGTCGGAGCAGCCATGTCTTACTTCTCCAGTTTGGGTTTGAGAACATTTTCCACGAAATCCTGCGTTTGCCGGGCTTGACGAGTGAAGCTGTGGCGGGTGCCGAAACTCGGGCAGGCATGATCGGCAGCGAAAAGCCAGGGCGACCGCCCGCCAGCACCGGAGCCTTGAGCACGATCCATCATGTAGCCGATACGCTCGGCCATCACTTCCTGGGTCTTGAGGTCGATGACGCGCAACGAACTGCCGGCGATCCAGTACTCACGCTCTTCGCGCGTCGAGATGTCGTCGTAGGTGATGCCGTAGCGGGGAGCTGGGCCAGGGGCATCGATACGCTCCATGACAAATCGCTTATATCCCTTCAGGTAGGACTTGTCGAACTGCCATGGCTCTTCAATTCGACCGGTATAGCGATACCGCTTCCCATCCTTGGGATCAACCGCTTCGACGTAGAGATAGCCCAAGCGCGGTGGCGAACCGGGAGCGGGGGTGCCGCGCGTGTTCGCCTGGTAACTGCCACGCAGAAAACTCACGATATATCCATCGCCGTCCAGGTCAGATCCATATGGATCGTCCAGGGTGAACTGCTCGCCAAAATTGATCTTGTCCGGTCGCAGCTTCATGAGAAACACGCCTTCCACGTTCTCGGCCGTGCGATGGATGGTGACGCCCGCTTTCTTGCAGCGATCCTGAAACATCGCCTCGGCCGTCTGCAGACGACTGCGGCGGGCAGCAATATCGGCTTCCCGTGCCGCATTCGGCGAGAAGCAGCCCGTCAGGCAGACAATGAGCGCGAGAAGCGCGCGCGGGTTCATGCGGCGATCCAATCATGACGTTCGGCCGCAGCGGGGAGCTTTCCTGCTGCGGAGTGGGTGTTGCCAGGTTCCGGCGCACCATTCAGATCCTCGTCCCGGAACAGCTTCTTACCGGTATCCCGGTCAATCAGGAAGGCTTCCGCGGCCATCTGCGGATGGCCGAACTTGAGAAGAGTGGCAATCGGCTTCGCTGGCATGTCAGTCCTTCAGAGCCTTTTCCGAAAGCGACACGGCCGAGCAAGCCCCGCTTGTCCTCGGCATGCTCGTGGGATACAGAATTTCAGGACAACCGAGGAAGAATGGCGGCAACGGCGGGCGATGCCGACGGGCACGCCTGTGCTTGCTGATCCGGTTCAACCGCTTCACAGGTGACGGAGTCGCCGCCTGGGAACGGACGGCATTGACGAACCTGCCGAAAAGCGCAGCAAACGAGTCCATGGCGTGCCTCATGGTCTTGGGTGTTTTCGGAAACTGTACTTAAGTTCAGCATCAGAAAAAAGTCAAGGCGTCAAGCGAGATAGCCGCTTGCTGCCATACGATCCGTGATGCCGACGGGCAAGCAGCCACTGCGGCTGTCGCCCACCGATGCGCCGGACGCCGTTCCGTGACGACACGAGCACTCATTGCCGGCGCTTTATTTGACCGACACTGCGCCCGGCGTGACCTGAAAAGCGAATACCTCATCGACCTGCAGGCCGGCCGGAACCTGGTGGGTGATGAAGATCATCGTCACCCTCCCCTTCAGCTGGTTGATCGTTGACGCGAGGTGTCCGGCCGTTTGCGGGTCGAGGTTGGACACGGCTTCGTCGAAAATCAGGATGCGCGGGCGCTTGAGCAGTGCCCGTGCAATGGCGATGCGCTGCCGCTGTCCGCCGGAAAGCCCGGTCCCGCGTTCGCCAATCTCGGTCTGATAGCCTTTCGGCAACTGTTCGATGACTTCGTGGATCTCGGCGGCCTTGCAGGCGGCAACGATCTCCTCGAATCCGGCATGCGGGTGCGCCATGCGCAGATTGTCGTAGAGCGTGCCGGAGAACAGCACGGTCTCCTGCGGTACCACGCCGAAAGCCGCTCTCAGTTCGTTGGCGGCGAGATGACGGATGTCCTTGCCGTCAAGCGAAATGCAACCTTCCACAGGCTGATAGAAGCCGAGCAGCAGTTTTGCCAGCGTGCTCTTGCCACAGCCTGAGGGACCCGTGACGACGGTCAGCTGACCCGGGGTGAAAACTAGGTCGAGATTTCTGAACAGCCAGGGATGCTGTTCGGAGTAGCGGAAAGCAAGCTTGTCGACGGTCAGCAGACCTTCATCGAGCTTCTGGCGATGCGGAACCAGCGTGTGCGGCTCGCGTGGCATGTCGAGGATGTCGCCGAGCCGCTTGACGGCGATGCTGGCCTGCTGGAACTCCTGCCATAGACCGACGATTCGCAGCAGGGGCTGGCTCATGCGGCTGGCGAACATCTGGAAGGCGACCAGCATGCCGACGGTGAAGCCGTCGTTCTGCATCACCAGCAGCGCGCCGACGATCAGAATGGCGAGGGTCATCAACTGTTCGAGTCCGTTGGCCGCCACGTTGTAGGTATTGCCAACCTGTCGGGTCGCGAAGCCGGCAGCAAGGTACTGGGCCAGATAGTCGCCATATTTACGATCGATGTCGGGTTCCATCTGCAGCGACTTGACGGTCGCCATGCCCGCAAGGTACTCGGTCAGGAACGCTTGGTTGCGGGCGCCGAGCAGGAATTGCCGGTTGAGCCTGGTGCGGAACAGCGGTGCAACCAGGAGACTGATGGCGGCGATCGCCCCGAGCAGGACGATGGCGATCAGCGAGAGCTGCCAGCTGTAGGCGAACATCACCACCAGAAACAACAGCAGAAAGGGAAGATCGAGAATCAGGGTGACGGCCGCGCCCGAGACGAACTCGCGAATGGTTTCGATCCCCTGCAGGCGCGCGACCAGTGTGCCGGTCGAGCGATGTTCGAAGTAGGGAAGCGGCAGTTGCAGCAGATGCCGGAAGACCTGGGCGCCGAGGACGGCATCGATGCGGTTGCCGGTGTGCAGGATGAGATACTGGCGCAACCACGTCATGCTGCAATAAAAGAGCATGAACATCAGCAGTGCGACACCCAGTACGATCAGCGTGCCGTGCGTCTGATGGACGACCACCTTGTCGATGATCACCTGGGTGAACAAAGGCGTTGCCAGGCCGACGAACTGGATCGCCAGACTGGCAAGCAACACGTCGCGCCAGATCGACCGGTGCTTGACGAGTTCGGGAACGAACCAGCCAAAACCGAAGGACTTGCGCGCGCAGATGAGATCGTGAGGGTCGGCCGTTTCCGGGTGGCCGGCGGCGGCGTTTCTGGCAAGCAGAATGACTTCCGCTTCGAGACGAAGGGATGCTTCGGCAATCGGCAGTGTTTCGGGAGTTTGCTTGCCTGCTGCGAAGCAGAGCAGCGACTGGCCATCGGTGTTTACGATCAGAACCGGGTGGCAGGCCGGTGGTGGCCCGTCCGGGACAGCCGCAGTCTGCAGAAACGCAATGGCCGGCAGCGGCAGCTTCTGCCAATCGACGTCTGCCTGCGCAACCACGCCAGTCCGGAAGCCGAGCGCGCGTGCTGCTGCGTGCAAGGTGGCGAGGGTGTACGGCGGCGGAAACTCCTGCTCGATCAGACTCGCTTCGAACGGCAGGCGGTACAGTGCGCTGAGGCTGCCCAGAAGCCAGATGACGTCCTCGTGCCTCACCCCCTCCAGTCGAGACATGATTGTTATGCTTCCGTTCCGCCCTTCATGTGAAAGTCGCCTCAGCGACTCACGAATCTCTCCTCTCCCTCGCGGTGGAGGGGCCAGGGGAGAGGGAAACGATAATGACTTTCATGATCAGTGGCCGGGAAAGTCATGATCGTCAGGATGCGGGTCACTCTACTGTTCATTTGATCACCAGTCAACAGACCACTGCCGGGCTCATCCCCAGGACTTCGCCAAGAAGCCGGTTCACCGAGTTCTCCTCGACGTCGTTGTGCGCCTTGCCTGTTTCTCGGCAAGGGCGGGTCTTCGGAAAGCTCGAGGGTGGGCTATCCCCCGGCGTCTGATCGCTCCAGGAAATACTCGTCGTATTTCTCCCTGGCCTGATCGCCGAACAGGATTTCACACGCCTCCATCAGCCCGTCGGCGTTTCTGATGTCTTCCCGGCGCACCACCAAGCCGATCTTGGAGCGGCGCCGCAGGAAGTCTTCGAGCTTGACGATCATTTCCTGATGTCTGGCCAGCCGAATCTCGCAGCGAATGTAGTCGGTACCCTTGATCAAGACTTCCGCCTGTCTCGGGTTCTCGCGGATCTCGGCGAGCAGGGCCAGTGCCTGCTGGTCGTAGCGCCGCCACAGCCGACTGCTCAGGCTTTCGATCGACTCCGGCGAGGTATAGCTGTCGAGATTCATCAGCCTGGCCTGATGCATGTATTCCTCGCGTACCGAAGGGTGCGGTTCGCCATACCACTTGTATTGCCGATACGGCAGCGCGATACCAAGCCGGGTGACGATCTTTGATACCTCGTCACCCACGTTGACGCAGTCGGTCAGCTTGCCGCCAAAGATGCTCAGATGAGCCGTGGCCCAATCGACATCGATCTCATGTTTGCGCGACAACTGCATCCAGTCCCGGAGCCCGCCGTCGCCTCTCGCCTTGACCACCAGCGGGCGCACCCCGCAACGCTCGGCGATGATGTCGGCGCGGCTCAGTGGCCGCGCGATCTTGAGGTGCTTGTTGATGTTGTCGAGAACGAACTGACGATCTTCGTCGGTTACCTCGGTGAACGGCGAGTCCACCCGTGTGTCGGTGGTGCCGATGCAGGTGCGAACGCCCATCGGGATGACGAAAAACAGGCGCCCGTCGTCGGCGAAAAAGGTCAGGATCCGCTGCTTCGGGGTGATCTGCGGCACGATCAGGTGGATGCCCTTGGAAAACAGATGATGATGATCCGTTTCTTCGCCAGTCAGTGCATTGTGCTCGTCCACGAACGGACCGGCAGCGTTGATCAGCACCTTCGAACAGATTTCGAGGATCCGCCCATTGGTCTCATCGCGCACCTTGGTCCGCCAGTACCCGCCTGCACGGCGGGCGCCGAGCGATTCCACGTAATTGGCCGCGATGCAGCCGCGGTCCATCGCCGAGCGAACAAACTGAAAAACAAAGCGGGAGTCGTTGTCGTACAGGTAGGCGTCTGAATATTCACAGCCGCCCGCGGCGTAGCGCGTGTCGACAAGGGGTTCTTCCTGCGCTATGGCCTGCCTCGAAAAGCGGCGCGGCATCCTGGTGAAACCGTTCCCGAACAGCCAGTACACCCAGGTACCCGCCCAGAGAATCAGGGGATGGAAGCGGAAACCCTTTTCGATCGTGGAGAAAAAGCGAATTTCCTTGACTCGCGATGGATAGTGGCGAATCAGATGATTGCGGCTCAGACACAGCTTTCTGACCAGCGTGTAATCGCCGCTTTCGAGATACTTGATGCCCCCCCAGGCCAGGTTCGATGACTGCTGGCTGCTGAAACCGGCAAAATCACGCTTGTCGATCAACGCCACGGCCGCGCCCTTGCCCGACAGGGCGGCAGCAGACACCGCGCCGTTGATGCCGCCGCCAATGATCAGCACGTCGTAGACGCGCTGATCCAGCTTGCCGATATTGCTGTCACGTAGATTCATGGGTGCCGCTCACTCGTCATCGAGTGCCCAGGCCTTGGAACGTGCCAGCGCCTGATTCCACCCAGCCTGGTTCGGGGTAGTGCCCGGTGTACTGTGACTCCGAGTTGGTACGCCCCCAAGCCTTTACGGAAAGCCGGAATTATACCGCCTTGGGGCCGCTACCCTGCCACAACGGGAATGCGGTGCTGGGAAGCGGGAATCCGGTGGGACGAAAAATCGCTTGACGCTCCGACCGATTACTATAGAATGAGAACCATTCTCATTTGAATTCGTATTGTACAGCCCACGCCATGACTATGGAACCCGAAATGACCTCGACCCCGCATTCGCCGCACTTGCCGACACAGACCACTACGACGGCACAGCCGGAGCTACCGTCGAGCCTGAACAGCAGCCAGATTCTCCGCGGCCAGAAGACGGTCGAGATCGCCCATGGCGAGCAGCGCTATACGCTACGCATCACCAGGGACAACAAGCTGATCCTGACCAAGTAATCACCCTGCATCTCTCCGTAGCGATCGACCACCGCCTCCCTCGCTCTCGCCAGCCAGCAATCCCTGCCGGGTCCGCCAGCCACAGGTTTGCGCTCTCGACGGATTGGGCAGAAGGTACCGCCAAAGAAGATGAATACCATCACTCACGCCGCCAATCCATACACCACATACACGCCCAGCTTGTCCTTGTGCGCCGTGGTCGTGATCGCCGCGATCCATGCCTGCATTTTCGTCTTGCTCACCATGATGGATATCGTGCCGATGCCGGAGCGCGTCAGCACACTGATGGTTGATATCCTCCGCCCGGAGTTGCCCGTCACCAAGTCGCCTGAACCGCTGAAGCCGCCGAAACCGACACCCGTCGAAGCAAGGCCGCGACGCCAGACAAGCCCTGTACCGCAGCAGATCCTGGCAGCGCAGACCCATTCGCCTGCCGCCTTTTCAGAAACGACGATCGTCAGGGACCCCCCTCCACCCACCCTGCCAGACCTACCCGCCCCGCCAGCCCCGGCCACCATCAGCCAGCCCCGCTTCGCCGCCGACTACCTCTCCAATCCCGCACCCACCTACCCGCCCCTTTCTCGCCGCATGGGCGAAGAAGGGGAGGTCGTGCTGCGGGTTCATGTCGAGACCAGCGGTCGACCGTCGCAAATTGAAGTCAGGAAATCGAGCGGCTCCCCACGTCTCGACCAGGCAGCACTGGACGCCGTCTGGCACTGGCGGTTCGTTCCGGCCAAACGCGGCGAGGAAGCCCTCGCCGCGTGGGTTCTGGTCCCCATTACATTCCACCTGAAGAACTGAAAGGCCGTCATGGAAAACCCGCTGGGCTTTGCCCATTTTCTTGCCCACACCGACATCGTCGCCCGCATCGTGCTCTGTCTGATGCTCATCGCGTCGATCGGCAGCTGGTACCTGATCGCCACCAAGGGCGTCCGTGGGCTGCGCACGCGCCGCCGCAGCGCCGAATTTCTCGCCGCATTCTGGGAAGCCCCCAACCTCGAAGCCGTTGCCGCCCGCATCCGCGAGAAAGGCACGACCGAACCCTTCGCGCATCTGGTACACCACGGTTTCACCGCCATCGAGCAGCACAACCGCTGCAAGAGCGGTGGCGAATGCAGCACCGTCAACCTGGTCAACGCCGGCAACCCGGAAGATCTGCTCACCCGCGCGCTGAAGCGCGCCATCGACGAAGACAAGGCGAGCCTCGAATTCGGCCAGACCTTCCTCGCCACGGTTGCCTCGTCCGCACCCTTCGTCGGCCTCTTCGGCACGGTCTGGGGAATCTACCATGCGCTGATCGCCATCGGCATGTCCGGACAGGGCACGCTCGACAAGGTCGCCGGCCCGGTCGGTGAGGCACTGATCATGACCGGCATCGGGCTGGCTGTCGCCATACCGGCTGCCGTTGCCTACAACCATTTTGCCCGCGAGAACCGCGGGACGCTGTCGCAGCTCAACGCCTTCGCCTACGACGTGTTTGCCTTTCTCGCCACCGGTGTCAAGACCTCACCGATGCTGACCGATGCCCGCACGACGAGCGAAAAGGTGATCGCCATGGCACGCGCGCAGGGCGTCGCTGCCGGCGCAGAATGTCAGCCGACCCACCCCGGCCTGGCCCTTCGCTGAGGAGGACAGAACATGGCCTTCGCAAGCATGGAATCCGGCGACGACGAGGCGCCGCTGACCGGAATCAACATGGTGCCGCTGATCGACGTGATGCTCGTCCTGCTCATCATCTTCATCGTCACGGCCCCCCTGCTCACGCATGCCGTCAAGGTCGACCTGCCGAAGGCTTCGTCCTCGGTCAACCAGACGAGGCCGGACAACGTGCAGCTCGCTATCGATGCCTCCAGCCAGGTGTTCTGGAACGGCGAGCCGGTCGATGCCGCCGTGCTGGCCGAACGACTGCAGACCGTTAGCGCCCTGCAGCCGCAGCCGGAATTGCACATCCTCGCAGAGCGCACGACGCCGTACGAGAAAGTTGCGCAGGTCATGTCGGAAGCCGCAAGAGTCGGCCTGTTGCGCATCGGGTTCATAACCGATCCGGCAGGCGCGCGGTGACCGAGCAAATGCGCTCATCAGAACGTTCATGACTTTTTAAAAGATACAAGTTACATCCCTTGATACATCCCTTGACCAGCCAGCCAGACGCGATGCCGTTCAGCCAGCCACCAAACCTCACTCCACGGAGATTTGCATGCCTGCTAACGCCTCGCGCCAGAGCGCCCGCCCGCGCTCCTGCGCACCGATTCCTTCCCTGCCCCGCCGGCTGCCACTGGCCGCGCTGATGGCCCTCTCCTTCGGTGCCGGCGCGCAAACCGCTGGCGAACAGACGATGGCACCGGTGGTCGTCACCGACACCGCCGAGCGAGAGCCCGATCGCTACCTTGCCACGCGCACCCGCGTCGGCAAGGTGGAACAGGATCCGCACAGTATTCCGCAGGCCATCACCACGGTGACCAGCGCGCTGATGGAAGAACAGCAGGTCGGCTCGTTGCGCGAGGCGATGCGCAACGTCGCAGGCATCACTTTCAACGCCGCCGAGGGCGGCCGCTCGGGCGACAACATGAACCTGCGCGGCTTCTATACCTTCGGTGACATTTATCTCGATGGCATCCGCGACACGGCCCAATACAACCGCGAGACCTTCAACTACGAACAGATCGATGTCCTGCGCGGTGCCGGTGCAATGCTTTTTGGCCGCGGCCAGGCCGGCGGGGTCATCAACCAGGTGAGCAAGACTCCCCTGCTGATCGACCAATACAAGCTGACCGGTAGCATCGGCACCAACGGCTACCGCGAAGTGACCGCCGACCTGAACAAGCGCTTCAGCGCCGATGTCGGCCTGCGCGTTAACCTGATGAATCGCGACGAGGGAAGCTGGCGCGAGAATCTCGCCAACGGCGACCAGCCGGAAGTGCACCGCCAGGGGGCCGCGATCAGCCTCGCGCTCAACCAGAATTCGCACAACCGCTTCTGGCTCAACCACTATTACCTGAAGACCCGCGATAACCCCGACTACGGCATTGCTTTCGATGGTGTCACGCGCCGCCCGAATGAACGCTTCCCGTCTCGCTCCTACTGGGGCACCGACAAGACCTTCGACGACAGCGACACGACGATCACGACACTGGTCAACGAATATCTTTTCGACCCTGAATCGATGCTGCGCACACAGGTCCGAGTTGCCGACTATCAGCGCAGCTACTGGGCGAAGACACCGAACCTGACCCTGCCGCCAAGCGCAAACGGCGTCAACGGCGGCAACGTCACACGCTCGTCCCATTACGAGACGGTCACACTGCAGTCCGACTACTCGACGCGCTTCAGGACCGGCGACATCGGCCACGAATTCCTGGCCGGCATGGAATACCTGAAGGAAGACAGCTTCCGCCACGGCCTGCAGAACTTCGGCGGCACGACCAATGCCAACCCGCCGCTGTTCCATCCCTACCAGGAAGCGCTGACCGGCACACCGACGAAATTCACCAGCGACTCCTACGCGATTTACCTGCAGGACAGCATCGAATTCATCCCGCACTGGAAGGCCACCGTCGGCCTGCGTCGTGACGAGATGGACGCAAAATATTCCAGCACCACCTCGCCAAGCCTGAAGTACGGCGAATGGAGCACACGGGCCGCGCTGTCCTGGCAGCCGCAGGAGGAAGCGCATTACTACCTCGCCTGGAGCGACTCCTTCAGTCCAACGGCAGACCTCTATCAGTTGACGGTCGCGCCGATGCCGGCCGAGCGCAGTCAGGTCACCGAACTCGGCGCCAAGTGGCTGCTGCTCGGCGGCGACCTCGCGCTGCGCACGGCCCTCTACCGCGCCAACAAGAACTGGGAACGCAATACCGACCTGGAATCCACGGCAGCCATCCTGACCAGGAAGCGCCGTACCGATGGTTTCGAGGTCGAGCTTGCCGGCCGCCTGAGCGAGCGCTGGGAAGTCTTCTCCGGCCTGGCGTTGATGAACGCCACGATTCTCAAAACTGCGCTCAACGTGAACGCCACGACCGGCGCCGTCACCCAGGGCGACCCACGTCTCGTCGGCGAGCGCGCGCGCAATGCCCCGGTCTATACCTTCAACCTGTGGTCAACCTACAGGCTGACCGACCACTGGAAGGTCGGTGGCGGCGTCGAGGCCAAGGGCCAGCGCTTTGCTTACCAGCCGCAACAGGCGGTCAGCGCTGCCTTCGTGAACGGACAGTTCGCACCGAACACGGCAGCGGCCTATCAGCGCTGGGATGCCATGGTCGCCTATGAAGAGAAGCGCTGGGGCGTGCGTCTGAACATCAAGAATCTGTTCGACCGGCTCTACTACGACTCGATCTACGACAACGGCGGCTTCACGGTACCGGGTACGCGACGTACCGCCATCCTCACCGGCGAGCTGAAGTTTTGAACAGGGAGGCGGCAGGCATGACGACCAATCGCCGGAGGTTCATTGCTGCGGTTGCTGCCGGCGTCGCCGGCAGCGCTCTTCCGGGGATTGCGCTGGCCACGACTCCCCGGCAGGCCATCGTGGCCGCCGCCTGGCGCGGTCCGAACCCGGGCGATCCCTACTTCGCCGGCACCCTGGTCGCCGACTGGGAAACCCGCAAGCTCGACATCCGCCACGCCGTACCACTGCCGTCGCGGCCGCACGCCCTCCTGCCGGAGGCCGATGGCGGCATGCTGGTCGTGGCGGCACGCCCCGGCACCTGGCTGATGCGCTGCGACACGCAGGGCAAGGTGCAGCAGCGGGTCTCGCTGGGGGAATCGTCGACGCGGCGTTTCTGCGGCCACGCCGTCGTCGCCGCGAACGGTGAAGTGCTGCTGACCACCGAAACGGAGTACGGCAAGGGACGTGGCCGCATCGGCGTGCGCGACCGGCGGACGCTGCAGAAGCTCGACGAATGGGATACGCATGGCATCGATCCGCACCAGCTCGCGCTCGACGCCGCTGGCCAGTTGATCATCGCCAACGGCGGCGTGCCAAGAACGCTGGCCGACCAGAAGCACGATCTGCAGCACATGGAATCCTCGCTCGTCCGTCTGGATACCGCCAGCGGCAGCCTGTTGCGCCAGTGGCGATTGGACGACCCGCGCCTCAGCCTGCGGCATCTCGCGTGGAGCCACTCGCCGGCCGACGATGAGGCCTATCTCGGCATTGCCCTCCAGGCCGAGCATGACCGCCGCGAGCAGCGCGCACAGGCCCCGATCCTCGCTGTCCTCGACGGCGACCGCCTGTTCGTGCCGACCCGGGCCAACGACGGCATCGGCTACGCCGGCGACATCGCGGCTGCCTGGAACGGCGGCTTCGTGTTGTCGAGCAACCAGATCGGCCTCGCCCAGCTCTGGCACCCCGCCGCGGGCGAACGCATGATGCCGCTGGTCAGGATGGAGGAGGCTTACGCCCTGACTTCATGGCGGGGGACAGGATCGTCCGGCGGCGTCCTCGTCGCCACGGCCCTGGGATTGGTGCGCAGCCACCCGCGGCTCAAACCCCTTGCCCTGCCATGGCCGCAGCCGATGGCGCTGGACAATCACTGGAGTCTGATCAGCGAGACCTGAGCGTCGCTTTGCTGAAGGCCCAGGACCGATCAGATTTGGCTCGCCGGCCAGGTCAGACTTCGCCGCGAGTGGCTTTTATTGATCGGGCCAAGGGTGTCTTTGGGGGGGCGGCCTGTCGGCCGAGTTGAATGGATCACGCCAACGACTGGTCTCAGCGCGCCACCCATTGCACCTCGGAGTGGAGCCTCAGGTGCAGAATCCCGGGTCGTCCAGCGCCGCGGCCGGGGTGACGATCCGCAGCCCGGTGGGCGGTTCGATGTCGGGAAGATCGCGGTCGCCACTCACCAGCCACCGGGCTTCGGCAGCCAGCGCGGCGCGCACGAAGTGCTCATCGTCCGGGTCGCGGCACCAGGTTTGGCTGGCCAGGGCTGGGGGGATATCCACCCAGTGGGCGACGGCATTCGCGTCGTGCAGGAGGCGCTGGCGCATTTCCAGGCTCAGGTAGCGGTCGAATTTGGGACGCCACAGGCGGGCTTCCAGCTCCGCAAAGGTCGCTGCCGAGAACACCGGGAGGCCCGCTGCCAATACGCGGCGAACGAGTTGGGCCGGTGCCCCCTGACGACTGAGCGCCGCGCTGATCCAGACGTTGCTGTCGAGGACGACGCGTTGCCGACGACGCGACGCCTCAGGACTCATCGGCCAGCAGGGCGTCCGCCGCCGCCGGCGTCAGGCCTGCTGCCGCCGCCGCTTCGGCCGCCTCGTCCAGCGTGTGCTGCAAGCGGTCGGCGTAGAAGGCGCGCATTGCCTCGTAATCGTGAGCGCTGACCATCACGCCGACCACGCGCTCGTGGCGCATCACGCGCACCGGCTCGCGCTGGGCGAGATCGAGAAACTCGCCGAAATGGGCCTTGGCCTGATTGGCGGTGAAGGTTTGCATGACGGATCTCATACGCAGGAAATGGAGCGCATAATTTAAACGAATCGTTCGATTCGATCAAATGACTCGATCTACGACAACGCTGGCTGCACGGTACCGGGTACGCGACGTGCCACCATCCTCACCGGCGAGCTGAAGTTATAAGCAGGGAAGCGGCAGGCATGACGACCAATCACCGGCGATTCTTTGCCGCGGTTGCTGCCGGAGTCGCCGACAGCGCTCTTCCGGGGATTGCGCTGGCCACGACTCCCCGGCAGGCCGTCGCGGCCGCCGCCTGGCTCGGTCCGAACCCGGGCGATCCCTGCTTCGCCGGCGCCATGGTCGCCGACTGGGAAACCCGCAAGCTCGACGAGTGGGATACGCACGGCATCGATCCCCACCCGCTCGCGCTCGACGCCGCTGGCCCGTTGATCGTCGCCAACGGCGGTGCGCCGAGAACGCTGGCAGACCAGAAGTACGATCTGCAGCACATGGAATCCTCGCTCGTCCGCCTGGATACCGCCAGCGGCAGCCTGTTGGAATTCGGATGACTGGTCAGGGGCTCCCGGGGCCAAGTGCGAGATTGACGTCGCTTGATGGAGGCTCATGGACTTTCGTTGGTATCGTGGGATCTTGGGATTTCCTATCCTTAACGCAAGCGGACCGACTCGCGCTACACTTACTTCCATTCCCACCCCAAGGAGAAAACCCCCATGCGCAAGCTGATCGTTGCCATCCTTGCCGCGAGCCTGGCCATTGCCTTGCCCGCGGCTGCCGCCGAATCCACCCTGGCGAAAATCAAGCAAAGCGGCGTCCTCAAACTCGGCTACCGCGAGAACTCCATGCCGTTCTCATTCATCGCCGGCGACAGCAAGCCGCGCGGCTACAGCATCGATTTGTGCGAGATCGTTGCCAAAGACGTGGCCAGACAGCTGAACATGCCGAATCTCCAGGTGCGCTGGGTGCCGGTCACGGCGCAGAACCGTTTCGAGTCGCTGAAAAGCGGCAAGATCGATCTGGAGTGCGGCAACACCACGCAGACCCTGTCGCGCCGTGCCGACTTCGACTTCAGCGTGATGACCTACGTCGATGGCGCCAGCCTGCTCTTCCTGAAGGGCGAGAAACCGAAGACCCTGGTACAGATCAACGGCCAGCGCGTCGCCGTCGTTGCGGGCACGACGACCGAAAAGGTCTTCGACGCACTGGTATCCGCGGAGAAAATTGGTATCCGCCTGCTCAAGGTCGCCGACCACGATGCCGCCCTGAAGGCGCTGCAGGACAGAACCGTCACGGCCTATGCGGCGGATCGCACCGTGCTGGTGACGATCGCCGTCGTGAAGGGCGAAGAGGGTTCCTACGAAGTCTCGGAGACCCAGTTCACCTACGAGCCCTACGGCCTGATGATGCGCCGTGATGCCGACTTCCGGCTGCTTGTCGATCGTTCCCTGTCACGGCTCTATCGCAGCGGCGATATCGGGCAGATCATTCAGCGCTGGTTCGAGCCGCTGGGCGAACCCAGCGAGGTGCTGCGAGCGATTTTCATGCTCAACAGCCTGCCGGACTGAAGGATTCGTTCAGGCGGGCGGCAGGGCGGCGCTTAGCTGGCGCTGCAGGGAACCCGGGGTCAGACCACGCAGCACGGAAAGGCCCCAGGTTTGCCAGAGGCCCCACCGGGTTTGCTCGCACTGGCGAATGTCGATACCTACTGGCGGGCGCGGGGGGTTAGTCCGTGCAACTGAAACCATGGTGCGTCCTCGATTCCGCGCTGACTTCATGGCGGGGCGCCGGATCGTCCGGCGGCGTCCTCGTGGCAACGGCCCTGGGACTGGTGCGCAGTCACCCGCTGCTCAAACCCGTCGCCCTGCCATGGCCGCAGCCGATGGCGCTGGACAATCACCGGAGTCTGATCAGCGAGATGGAATCGTCGCCTTCCTGAACACGCGGCACGGCTTCGGCGCGCCGACCCTGTTGAACTTCACCGCGAATGGCCTTTGCGGGAGCCATCCCGAGCGCTTGCTACAGCAGCTCGAGCACCTTCTCCGGCGGTCGACCGAGCACTGCCTGGTCACCACTCACGACGATCGGACGCTCGATCAGGATCGGGTGCGTTAGCAGCGCCTGCAGCCATTCGTCTTCGCTCAGGGAGCGTCCGGCGTAGTGCGCCTTGAACACCGCTTCGCCACGACGCACCAGTTCCGATGGCCGCATGCCGAGCTTTCGCAGGAGTTCGCGCAGCTCTTCGTGGCTCGGCGGCGTCTTCAGGTAGTCGACGATCTCGGCATCGATACCCTTTTCGGCGATCAACTGGCATGCTGCGCGACTCTTCGAACAGCGGTTGTTGTGGTAAATGCGGACGGACGCATGGCTCATCTGTTTTCCTCGGGCAAAGATGATCGCGAATGGTGACGCCGCAGGCAGGCAGCCGGCCTAGCGCCACAGGCTTAGCGGCGGATCGGTAATGATCGCACGCAGGATGTCGCTGCGCGATACGAAACCGACCAGTACCTGCGTTTCATTGACGATCGGCACGCCATCGACCTGGTGTTCGAGCATCACCCAGGCGATCCGCCGTATGTCGGTAATCGGGTCGGCGCTGACCACGGGCGTCGTCATCACGTCGCTCACCTTCCTCGCCAGCACATCGCGCACGCGCCCGTCTTCGACGTTGACAACGGTCAGCAGGTCGCGCTCACTGACGATACCCACCAGTCGGTAAGTCGGGTCGAGCACCGGCGCCTGGTGGATGCGGCGTTCGAGCAGTATCCGAAACGCCCGCTCGACGGGATCGCTGCTGGTCACCGAGACGATCTGCCGTTGCATGATCTGATAGGCATGGTACAGCGGACCCCGCTCAGGATCGCTGCGCAGCATTTCCCGGTAAGCGCTCACGGCCTGCGCCACGGGAGCGCTGAAGACGGGTGCCGGCTCGCCCTCGGCAATGGGTCGGACAGCAGCTCCCCGATGAACCCCGGCGACATCCTTGAGGCCTTCGAAGGTACCCTGGTAGATTGGACCACTCAAACCATAGACCGCAAACATGTTCTTCTTCTCGTCCGACGCCATGTCGCTTCAACAGCGATCGCTGCCATTATAGCGGCTCGCGTACGCTGGCAACCTGTCGGACTTTGGATGCGAATGAACGTGTTCGTCGAAGTGCCTTGTTCGATGGATGCCCCAGAACCATTATTTCTCCGACGATCTTGTTGCCGTTTTTCAACGCTGATTGTCGGCTTGTCACCTTTGATTCTCTCGTAGCCGAGGTATTCGGCGAACATCGAGACCACCCCCATCGCAGGTAATCATGACTGTCCGAAACCTTGAATTCCTCTTTCGTCCCGCCTCGGTGGCGGTGGTCGCCGAGCCTGACGAGCCGAGTCGCTACGCCGAAGTGGTGCTGGCCAACCTCGCGGCGGGCGGATTCAATGGTACGGTCATGTCGGTCAGCGCCAGGAAACGCGCCCTGTTCTTCATGGGTGACGAGGTCCGCCTCGGCGAACTCGACGGGGTGCCCGATCTGGCGATCATTTGCGCCTCACTGGAGCAGGTGCCGCCGATCATCGCCCAACTCGGCGCGCGCGGTACCCGCGCGGTGATCGTCGGCCCGTGGATGTGGCACAAGATGAGCAATGGGACGATCGCGACGGCGCGCAAGGCCATTCTCGAAGCCGCCCAGCCGTATCTGATGCGCGTTCTTGGGCCGGGCAGCGGCGGTCTCGTGGTGCCGGCAAGAGGGCTTAACGCTAGCGCGACCCCCGTTTCGATCAAGCCTGGGAAGATTGCCCTGGTCGCGCAGTCGACCGCCGTGACGGCGGCCGTGCTCGATCGCGCCTACAGCAAGGGAATCGGCTTCTCGACGGTGCTCCACCTGGGCGCCAGCCTCGATGTCGACCTCGCCGACGTGCTCGACTGGCTGGCGGCGGACCCCGATACCGAGTCGATCCTGGTGCAGTTCGATGAGGTCACGGCCGGCCGCAAGTTCATGTCGGCCGCCCGTGCCGCCGCACGCAACAAGCCGGTGGTGACCATCCGCGGTGGCCCGCGGCAGGGCAGAGCGCAGAGCAGCGGGCCATTCACCGCCAACGATGTTTACGAAGCGGCCCTGCATCGTGCAGGCTGGGTGCGCATCGATACGCTCGGGGACCTGTTCGCCGCCGTCGAGGCGATGGCGCGGGTGCGCCGCTTGCGCGGCGAGAGTCTGACCATCCTGGCCAACGGTCATGGCCTGGGGCGGATAGCCGGCGACCGGTTGACACGTTCCGGCGGCCAGCTCGGCAGGCTGTCGCCGGCCACCCTCAAGCGTCTTGAAGAACTGTTGCAGACGCGTTCAATACTCTCGAATCCGTTGGCGTTGCCGGCGGACATCACGGCGACGAACTGGGGAGCCGTGCTGGCAACTGTACTGGCCGACGAGCATACCGAGAATGTCCTGACCGTCTTTTCGCCCTCCCCGTTTGCCCCCAGTGCCGAAGTCGCCGCGGCAATCTGCGAGGTGTCCCGGAAAAGCGATCACAATATCTTCACCTGTTGGGTGGGCGGCGCCGCCATGCTGGAGGCGCAACAGATCATGGCGGCACAAGGCATGTTGAGCCATGAGTCGCCGGAAATGGCGATCACGGTCTTTCTCGGCGTTGTCAGCTATCGGCGCAATCGCCGCTTGCTGATGCAGATACCGCCATCGCTCGCGGAGGGTTTCTCACCGGACATGGAAGCCGCCCGCAGCGCCCTCGGCGAAGCGATGGCGGCTGGTGCGGGCCAGCTATCGGTACGTCAGGCAAGACGACTGTTGCAGGCCTATGGTCTGGCCGTTGGCGAGCATCCTCTGGCTGGCAGTATCGACAAGGCGATTGCCTGCGCCGATGCGATCGGCTACCCGGTCGATCTCGCCCTGCTGCTGGCCAGTGGAGCAGAGTTTCCGGAGGGTGCTGCGGGTCTGCGGTCGCCGGCGGAGATCCGCATCGCGGCGCGCGACCTTCGCCGCCGTGTACGTACCCAGCAGCCTGGCAGCCGCGTCGGTGCTTACCGGCTGCGACCGGGTGCGGCCCGCAGTGGCGCGCCCGCACTGCGTCTGGGCGTCGCCGACGATCCGGTGTTCGGTCCGGTGATTTTCCTTGGCCCGGCATTGGCCACGGGTTTTCGTGGCGGCCGCCTGGTGGTTGCCCTGCCGCCACTCAACCTGATCCTGGCCGGTGATCTGGTGACCCGCAGCGGTTTCGCCGAGGGATTGCCGGAAGAGGATCGTCCGGCGCTGCACGCCGCCGTGAGCAATGCCCTGGTCCGTCTTTCGCAACTGCTCACCGACCTCGATGAGGTGACAGGCATCGACCTCGACCCGCTGCACGCCGAGGCCTCGGGGGTCGTCGTGCTGGGCGCGCGTATCGGCGTCGGGCAGAGCGCAGGCAGACTCGGCCATCGCCGCTTCGCGGTCGGCCCCTATCCGAAGGAACTCGAACAGCCCGTGGATTGGCAGGGTCGCCGGCTCCTGATCCGGCCGATTCGACCGGAGGATGAAAACATGCTCGGCGAACTGCTCAATTCGCTGGCTCCCGAGGATTCGCGCATGCGTTTCTTCAACTCGATCAAGAGCCTGCCGCGTGCCCGTCTGGCCCGCTTTTCCCAGATCGACTACGACCGCGAGATGGCCTTGGTCGCCATCGAGCGTGGGAACGATGGCACCGGGCATGCGCTCGGTGAGGTGCGGGCCGTGGCCAATCCCGGCAGTACGTTCGCGGACTTTGCCATCGTTGTCGCTTCGGCCATCAAGGGCCAAGGACTGGGCAAGCTGTTGCTGCAATGCCTGCTCGGCTACTGCCGAAGCCGCGGCATCGCCGAGTTGCGCGGCGAGACCCTGGACGGAAACCTGCGCATGCAGCGTCTCGCGCGCAGTCTCGGTTTCACCGTCACCACCGGAGCCGATCGCGGCACGCTCGATCTGAGTCTGTCGTTGAACCCGCCCGAGAAGGCGTGACGGGGAAGGGACGAGGATTCGATCACCCGCCGCCCGAGCCGCCGGGATCACCCCGCACACCCTGGACAGCGGCGGGCTGGAAGAACCATTCGGTGGGCTGAGGCCGGTACGGGCACGGGCTCGAAGCGCCCGATTGCCCTCAATGCCAGCCGCGGGCGCCGGCCTTCTGGCGAGCCTCGTGATCGCGGCGCAGGTTTTCTTCGAGTTCTTCCCGGCCACTCTTGGCAATCGCGACCGTCCTGGCCTCGTCGTGGAAGTGCGGCAACAGGGCGTTGAGCGTGATCAGGTTCTGCCGGCGAAACGCCTCGGCAATCTCGCGCGCTTCATAGGGTTCGACGCCCAACACGGTCAGGGCCGCACGGGCGCTCCTCAGTGACGACTCGAAGGTCTCGCGTTCGATCGCGGTCACCCCGCGATCGGCCAGTTCCAGCCAGTGCCGCACGTTGCGCGCGCGCGCGACGATGGCCAGGTTCGGAAAGCTCTCCCTGACCAGGTCGATCAGGGCCAGGCTGTCGGCCACATCGTCGATGGCGACGACCAGCAGCTTTGCCTTGGCGGCCCCTGCCGCAGCCAGCAGGTCCAGGCGCGTGGCGTCGCCATAGAAGACCTGGTAGCCGAACTTGCGCAGGATATCGATCTGATCGGGATCGTGATCGAGCACGGTGATGTGAATCCCCTGCGCCAGCAGCACGCGGCCGACGATCTGCCCGTAACGCCCCATACCGGCGATGATCACTGCCGCGCTGTCGTCGTCGATGGCATCGGCTTCGCGCTGCGTCTGCGCACGGCGCGCGGTCAGACGATCGAAAGCGATCAGCAGCAACGGCGTGGCGGCCATCGACAGCGCCACGGCCGCCGTCAGCAGGCCTTCCCAGACACTCGGCAGGACACCTGCCGTGCGTGCCACGCCGAAGACGACGAAGGCAAACTCGCCCGCCTGCGCCAGCAGCGCCGCGAACAGCCAGCGTTCCGAGCGCGGAACCTCCAGGCGCGGCGCGATCAGTGCGAGCATGCTCCCCTTGAGCACGAGCAGACCGACCACCAGTATCGCCAGCAGGCCGGGGCGCGCGATGACCTGGCCGAAGTCGATCGACATCCCGACGGCTATGAAGAAGAGCCCGAGCAACAGCCCCTTGAACGGCGCGATATCGCTTTCAAGGGCATGCCGGTACTCGGAACTGGCCAGCAAAACCCCTGCCAGGAAGGCCCCAAGGGCCATCGACAGGCCGGCGCCGGCCATCAGCAGGGCAATGCCGATCACCAGCAACAAGGCGAAAGCGGTGAAGATCTCGCGGACTTCGGATTGGGCGATCAGGCGCATCAGCGGGCGCGTCAGAAAGCGGCCGATGATCACCACGCCAACGATCGCGGCCATCGCCTTGCCGGCGCCCAGCCAGCCGCTGCCGCCTTCGCCACCGGCCGCCCCCAGAAATGGCACCAGGGCAATCAATGGAATCGCCGCAATATCCTGGAACAACAGCACGGCGAAAGCACTGCGGCCGACCGGCGCCGCCATCACGTTGCGTTCGTTCATCGTTTGCACGGCGATCGCCGTGGACGACAGCGCCAGCGCCAGACCGGCGGCGAGGGCTGCCTGCCAGCTCAGACCGAGCGCGATCAAGCCGAGCGCCAGGGCTGCGCCACACACGACCATTTGCAGCGTGCCGCCACCGAATACCGCACGGCGCATCTCGACCAGACGCTTCAGCTCGAGTTCGAGCCCGATCAGAAACAACATCAGCACGACGCCGAACTCCGCGAAATGCAGCGTCGATTCGACGTGGCCGACCAGCCTGAGTCCCCACGGGCCGATCAGCGCACCGGCAATCAGATAGCCGAGGACCGAGCCGAGGCCGCTCTGCTTGGCGATCGGGACGCAGACGACCGCCGCGCCGAGGTAGACCAGGGCGTCGCGCAACAGGGAGTCAGCCATGCTCGACCTCCGCAACAAAATCGAGTAGCCGCTGCCGATACTGCGCGGCATGCTGTTGCAGGGTGGCCTCATCGATCAGATGCGCGCCGTGCACGACTTGCGGCGGCAACCAGTGCATGCCGCAGAAACGCGCGGTCATTTCCAGGGCCGGCGCGAAGGCGGTGAACGGAAAGCGGTGCGTTCCCCCTGGCGAGTAGCCCTCCGACGTTGCGCCGGTGGTCGTCACCCACAGGCACGACTTGCCGACCAGCGCGGTGCCGCCTTCGCCAATCGCCCAGCCTTCGGTGAGCACCGTGTCGAACCAGAGTTTTTGCAATGCCGGTGCCGAGTACCACATGCACGGGTGCTGCCAGACGATCAGCCGGGATTCGATCAGCAGTTTGCGTTCGGCCTCGACATCGATCTCGAAATCCGGATAGCGGTCGTACAGCGAGCGGACGATCACCGACGGCACGGTGCGCGCCGCTTCGAGCAGCACGCGATTGGCGCGTGACCGCGCCGGATGCGGATGGGCATAGATCAGGGCAATCAAGAGCAATCCTCAGTAAAGGGTCGGATCCATTCATTACCGGCCTGGCAGCCTCGGCGCCGGGCATGCGCACGTTCGAGCTCAGCGGCGCGCTTTAATGCGTACGCTGGAACGGCTCGTTGGGCGTTTTTGTCGGCGTTTTGGGCCTTGCACGGCAAATTGGTTCTGGCGCTCACTCATTGAAATACTGTCATTCCGGACTTGATCCGGAATCCAGTTCGTTTCTCAAACGGTTCCTTTAACATTTTAATCGGATGAACGAATCTGGATTCCGGCATACGCGGGAATGACGGTGGGCTGTTAGAACAAATTTGCCCTGTTGGGCCTTGCACTCGGCCTTGACAGATGGGCAGGGTATGAATACTATAAGTAGCAAATATCTCATGGGCACAACCCCTCCAGGGTCAATTGGTTCTGGCGCTAACTCATTGAAATACCGTCATTATGGATGAAACTACCCAAGTATTCGACTTGTTTGATGCTGACCTTAGAACGCTGGGGGCTCAACTGGCTGAAAGAACGACGAATCGCTGCGAAATTGTCGTGGGCGACGCTCGCCGAATCCTGCACGAGATGCCCGAGGGGCACTTTGAGTGCGTCGTGACCTCACCCCCGTACTGGGGGTTGAGAGATTACGGCATCGACGGGCAGATCGGTGCAGAGACTACGGTTGATGAGTACATTGCGGACCTCGTGCGCCTGTTCCGGGAGGTTCGGCGCACCCTCGCCGATGACGGCACCCTGTGGCTGAACATCGGTGACAGCTACACCTCCGGGGGCAGGACCTGGCGGGATGCTGACGCCAAGAACAAGGGGCGGGCAATGGATTATCGTGCCCCGACGCCCGAGGGTTTGAAGCCGAAAGACTTGATCGGCGTTCCTTGGCGGTTGGCGTTAGCCCTTCAGGCAGACGGCTGGTATCTGCGCACGGACATTATCTGGAACAAGCCCAACTGCCAGCCTGAAAGCGTGAAGGATCGCCCGACCCGCGCCCATGAATACGTGTTCCTGTTTTCCAAGTCAGAGCAGTATTACTACGACTGGCAAGCGATCATGGAAACTGCGGCGGACCCTAAACAGAAGTCGAAGAACCGGCGCACTGTCTGGAACATCAATACCGAGCCTTACCCTGGCAGTCACTTTGCCGTCTATCCGCGGGCGCTCGTTCGCCTCTGCGTAACGGCAGGTTCCCGCGAGAATGGCCGGGTACTTGACCCCTTCTTCGGGTCAGGGACTACTGGCGTTGTTTGCAATGAGCTGGGCAGGGAGTGCGTCGGTATTGAGCTGAACGCGGAATATGCAGAACTGGCGCGTGAACGGTTGTTACGCGGGCGCTGAGCCAAAAATCCAAGTCGCGTGCACCTTGCAGAGGTCTTTTCGCAGGTGTTTGATTTGGAGCTTGCGCTCAGTGCCCCCATCAAAATACAGCGAATACTTGAGCTGCCCACTTGCATCCTTGACATAACCGTAGCCCGGCCGCGGTTTCTGTCTGCTGTCCGCGCAAACCTCTAGTTCGCAGTTCTCGGCTTCGAGCAACAGCTTTTTGGGGATCTCGACAAGTTCGTAGCGGATCTTGGCACCGTCATCTTTCAGGCGTCGGAGTGTGAAGATGCGGTCATAGCTTTGCATGTGCTCAAGGAACAAATCCCGCAGCAGAGGCAATTTCCATTCACCCCGGCCAAGCTCCATCCACTTGCTGACGTGGATCGATTCGTCCTTGATATTGGCCGCGGCTTCTGTCTTGAGGCTGACCGGAATTCCACGAATGGTCATGTCGTGGCCTCGGTTCGTCCGGCTTTTCACGAGCTGGGCCGGAATGCCAGAGGCGTTTAGCGCAGACTCAAACGTAAACTCGAATCGATCTTTACTCAGGGCCTGCCGGCTCCCTGCGTGGTGGCTCAACAAGCGATCACCAAGGAAGGCAAGAACAGCATCCGTTACCACATCGGAATCAGAGGCGCGGTCGAATTGGCAAGCCGCCCCAAACGCATGGATAGCCGACCTGACCCATGTCTGTTGCGCAGGAGTCAGGCGACGTAGCGCCTCAACGATTTCGCGGATTTCCTTTTCCGAAAGACTCACTCAAGTTTTCCCATCTGTTCGTTATTCGATGGGCTTTCGCGCTCGGTGAGCAATTCGGGAACGGTCACACCCAAAGTTGAGGCCAGAACCTCAAGCGTGCTGAGTGTGACATTTCTTTCGTGACGTTCAACTGAGCCGATGTAGGTGCGGTGCAAGCCGCATCGCTCGGCGAGTTCTTCTTGGGAAAAACCCTTTTCTCTACGAAAAGTCTTGATGTTCTCAGCTAATACCGTGCGGAGAGAGTCGCTCGATTTTCTGACCATGCTCAAGCCCTCACTGATCAGGCCGAGATTGTCCGCAAATGACGACTATAAGGCGACAGACTATAGGTAGCAGTCGGAAACTGGCGTTCGCGTGGCAATGATCCCGGTCGTCTTTGCCGAATTCTGAATTCGCCTGTCCGATAAATCCTAACGGATTCCACACTCTTCACTCTTTCGTATTCATCCATGAGGAGGGAAATGGTCATGGCTTTGATGACCAGGGATGCCTGCAACAGCCATGACTATTAGGCCACCGCGCACCCTGGGCGGGTGGGAGGAAACTCACCTTCAGACCTCGGCGCCGATCAGGGCACCGTTTTCTTCCATCCACGCGCGCCGGCCGGCCGACTCGCCCTTGGCCATCAGCAGGTTCATCACCGGCCTGGCGGCCTCGGCGCCGGGCATGCGAATGCGCATCAGGCGGCGTGTGTCGGGCGACATCGTCGTCTCCCAGAGCTGCTCGGGGTTCATTTCGCCGAGTCCCTTGAAACGCGAGATCGACACCGCCTCCGGTTTGATGCCCTCGAGTCGCAGGCGGTCGATCACCGCTTCGCGCTCGTCGTTGTCGAGCGCATAGATCTTGCGCGGCGGGCGCGTCTTGCCCTGGCCGGGGACATCGAGGCGATACAGCGGCGGTTGTGCAAAGTAGAGATGACCGTTTGCGATCAGCTTCGGAAAATGGCGATAGAAGAGCGTGCACAGGAGAACCCGGATATGCGAGCCGTCGACATCGGCGTCGGTCATGATCACCACCTTGCCGTAGCGCAGGTTGAGCAGCACCGAATCGGGCGCGTTCGCCGGATGCGGATCGATGCCGAGCGCCACCGCAATATCGTGCACTTCACGGTTGGCAAACAGGCTGCCGGCTTCGACCTCCCAGGTATTGAGCACCTTGCCGCGCAGTGGCAGGATCGCCTGCAGTTCCTTGTCGCGCCCCGATTTCGCCGAGCCACCGGCAGAGTCGCCCTCGACCAGAAAAATTTCGTTGCGGCGGGTGTCCTCGCTCTGACAATCCGAGAGCTTGCCGGGCAGGATCGCGACCCCGGTCTGCTTGCGCTTCTCGACCTTCTGGCTGGCCCGCGTGCGCGCCTGCGCCGCCCGGATGGCGAGTTCGGTGATCTTCTTCGCGGCTTCCGGATGCTCGTTGAGCCACAGCTCGAAAGTGTCGCGAACCATGCGTACGACGAGTGCGAGCGCATCGCGCGAGTTCAGGCGTTCCTTGGTCTGCCCCTGGAACGAGGGATCGAGCATGCGTACCGCGAGAACGAAGCTGGCACGCGAGAAGACGTCTTCGGCGGCGAGCTTGACGCCCTTGGGCAGCAGCGCGTGGTGTTCGGCAAAGCTTCGGATGGCGTCGAGGGTGGCCTGCCGCAGGCCGGCCTCATGCGTGCCGCCGGCGGTTGTCGGAATCAGGTTGACGTAGGATTCGCGCGCCAGACTGCCCTCGGCCGTCCAGCAGATCGCCCAGGCCGCCCCCGAGCCGACCGGGAAGTTCTCGTCGCCCTTGGTCGCGTACTTCTCGCTGCTGAACACCGGCGCCACCACTTCCCCGTCGATCAGCTCGCTCAGATACTGCAGCATACCCTGGGCAAAGCACCACTCGGTGGCCCCGCCGTCCTCGACGCTCAGCGCAACCTGCAGGCCGGGCAGGAGCAGTGCCTTGCTGCGCAGCAGGCGTTCGAGCTGAGCCAGCGGGATCATCGGCGAGTCGAAGAAGGTCGGGTCCGGCCAGGCGCGCACGCGCGTGCCGCTGGCCTTTTTCGGTGCATCGCCGACCCGCCGCAACGGCTCGACGACCTCGCCTCCGGCGAAAGCCATCTGATGGCGCGCGCCGTCGCGGATCACTTCAACCTCAAGCCGGGTCGACAGGGCATTGGTCACCGAAACACCGACGCCGTGCAACCCCCCTGAAAAGCGGTACGCCGAAGACTGATCGTCCTTGTTGAACTTGCCGCCGGCGTGCAGGCGGGTAAACACCACTTCGACCGTCGGCACCTTTTCGAGCGGATGCATTTCCACCGGAATGCCCCGCCCATCGTCCTGCACCGTGACCGAATGATCACGGTGCAGGATCACCGTCATGCGCTTGCAATGGCCGCCCAGCGCCTCATCGGCGGCATTGTCGATCACTTCCTGGAGGATGTGCAGGGGGCAATCGGTCCGCGTATACATGCCGGGGCGATGGCGCACCGGCTCCAGTCCCTTGAGGACAGCGATCGATTCTGCGGTATAACTCATTGCGCTGACTTCTCCGGCAGGCCACCTTGGCCAAATACAAAAACGCCAGAGCAAGTCTGGCGGATCGATGCAGCAAAGTACGAAGTGTACTACCGAAGTTATCGAGGGTGGACACCCAGGGGCAAGTGCTACACTGGCGACCCATGCGTACCCTGTTCGCTACTTTTTGCGCCTCGCTGGCGCTCGAGGCTGCCGCTGCCGACGTGATGCTGCGCGGCGAGCTGCTGATCGGGTCGCCGTTCGGATGGACGGTGCCCCCGCCGTCGATCGTTTACGATTCGTACGGCCGCTGTCTTTCTGCCGCGGGCTGCCCGAACTACGAACAGCTACGGCGCTTCCTGGATCGCTACGAGCGCAACTACGGCCAACGCTTTGCGCCGAATCCGCCGGCCTTGCCCGTGCCAGCGCAGCCGCGCGACGTGCCGCCCACCCCGGAAGCCCACATCCAGCCGCGCTACCGGGGTGCAAGCCAGATCCGGCCGGAGTTCGAACAGGCCGGGAAGCCGGTCTCCCACCCGTGATCCGCCTGGCCGCCAGCCCGAGGTCGGGGCATTGAACCCGCTGCTGCAGTCAGTCGTCGGCTATCTCCTGCTGCTCGGCCTGGCCTGGACCTTCTCCTCCCGGCGCGGCGCGATCCCGTGGCGGACGGTCATCGGCGGCATCGGCCTGCAATTGGCGCTGGCGCTGCTGATCTTTCGTCTGCCCGGCGTGCGCGAGATTTTCGCGGCCGGCAACGACGCCTTGCTGGCCATTGCCGCGGCGACCCGCGCAGGAACTCAACTGGTGTTCGGTTTCCTGGGCGGAGCATCGCTGCCCTATGCGGAAACCACGCCCGGAGCCAGCTTTGTCCTGGCCTTTCAGGCCCTGCCCGTGGTGCTGGTGATGAGCGCGCTGTCAGCACTGCTCTATCATTGGCGGGTGCTGCCGCTACTGGTGCGGGGTTTCTCGCTGGTCCTCGAAAAAACTCTTGGAGTCGGCGGGGCGATCGGCATGTCCACTGCGGCCAACGTCTTCGTCGGCATGATCGAAGCGCCGCTGTTGATCCGCCCCTACCTGGCGAGCGTCAGTCGCGGCGAGATGTTCATCATTCTCACCGGCGGCATGGCGGGGGTCGCGGGCACGGTCATGGCCCTCTACGCCAGCATTCTCGGTCCGGTCGTCCCGGATGCGCTGGGCCATATCCTGGCCGCCTCGTTCATCAGCGCCCCCGCGGCCATCGTTTTTGCGGTGATCATGGAGCCGCCCGAGGGACCGCCCACCGGGCGGTATCTCGACCTGCCGCAGACCGACAGCAGCAGCATGGAAGCGGTGACCCGCGGGACCGGCGAGGGCGTCAGCCTGTTGATCAACATCGTCGCGATGCTGATCGTGCTGGTGGCCCTGGTGAGCCTGGCCAATCAGGCGCTCGGCCTGTTGCCCGGCGTCGATGGCAGCCCGCTCTCGCTGCAGCGTCTTCTGGGTTGGCTGATGGCCCCGGTGGCCTGGATGGCCGGCATTCCCTGGAGCGAGTGCACCGTTGCCGGCTCGCTGCTGGGAACCAAAACGGTGCTCAACGAACTGCTGGCCTACATCGACCTGGCCCAGCTCCCGCCGGATACGCTCGCGCCCCGCAGCCAGGTGATCATGACCTATGCGCTGTGTGGTTTCGCCAATCTCGGCAGTCTCGGGATTCTCCTCGGCGGCATGTGCGCGATCGCCCCGCAACGTCGCGCAGAACTCGTCCAGCTCGGCCCACTGACGCTGATCTCGGGCACCCTGGCGACCCTCTCCTGCGGCAGCGTGGTGGCGATGCTGCTGTGACGGGGCGAGTCGAATCGTGAGAGCTAAGACCCGCCCCGCCCTCCTCAGCCTCAGGTAGCCGAACGGCCGCTGCGGCGCTTTCTGGCTGCCCGACCCGCACCCATGGCCACCCAGCCAATGGCCAGCAATGCGAGCGTCTCCGGTTCGGGAACTGCACCGGGAACCGAGCTGATCTCGCCCTCAATCAGAATCGCGAAATCGCTCGCGGCAAGCGCCCACGGGTCACCGTCCGCCGCCCGATTCCAGCTCTTCGAATCACCGCCGCCGCCAAACAGCCAGTACCAGGAGGCAGTGGTCGTTTCGTTACTGACCGATAGATAATAGTTTCCCGCCGTCAGAGCGAGCGCCGAAGGCAAGTGGAAATCGTATTGATAGACGACTGCGCCGGCGATGTCCGTCAGCGAGGTAGCGGCCCCTGGCGCCGTGGTGGTGTACGATTGCTTGATGGCACCCGGCGATCCGGCGGAATTCGACAGGATGCGGATCAGGAAGCTGTCCGTATCTACCGTGTCATAGCTGCCCCACCAGCGCAGGTCGGTAATACTGGCCGCATTGCTCAGGGTAAAACCGTCGGCGTTTTGTGCGCCGGCTGAGACGTTGGAAAACCCGCCATCACCGCCGTCGATCGGTGCCTGGGAAAACAGCGAGCCGGCCATCGCCGTGCTGGTGACGAGGGCCAGGGCCAGTGCGCTGAGAGGGGTCTTGAAAGAAATTTGCTTGAAGGACATATCGATGAGCTCCAGATCACTCTTGATCAAAAAGGGGTAAGGGTGACGCGCACCCGACTCACACCGCATCGCGAGGTGATGATTTCGATGCGCGTCGTTATTCCGGGCGACTACACCTCCTCCAGTGCGAAGGGCGCGATACCCAGCAGCAGCACGTCGACCAGAAAATCACTGCCGTGTGCGCCGCTGGCGTTGCTGTACGGCGCGCGTCCATAGGAGCCGTCGGCCTGGGCGTAGGCGCCTGCCACGAAGTGGCCATCACCGTCGTAGGCACCACTGGTCAACACCAGGGTGTCAAAACCGAAAGGCACCGAGAGTTCCACTTGCTTGGTACCCGCCGCGTTGTCCGCAGTAAAGCTGATTTCACCGACCAGCTCGCCGCCTTTGAAGGCTTGTAGTCTGCCGGCTTCGCGATAGCCTGAACCGTCGTCGTTCGCATAAAAACGGGCCAGCTTGAGTGTCGCCGTGCCGGCATGGACGCCCGGTGCAACCGCAAACCGCAAAGCTTCGCTGCCGTCGATTTCCTGCTTGGTCGCGCTGGTCGTTGCACTCTGGCCACTCACCCCCAAATCGCCGCCGAACAGGTCGCCGCCACCCAGCACACCGCCGTTCAAGCCATCCAGCGTGACCGCCGACCAGGCTTCAGCGCCGTTGGCATAGTTGGCCTTGTGAGAAATCGCCAGGCTCACGGCGGAATTCGTCCAAGCATCCAACCAGGCCTTGGGTGCGCTGCGCAATAGTTGCGCCGGCGCGTCGCCGATCTTGATCGTCTGCGTCGGTTCGACCACGTCGAGCAGGTCAATGGTAAAGTTCTGGTGGCTGGAGGTGCCGTCGCTGCTGGTCGCCAAGACCGTAATCGTGTGGCTGGATTGCGCCTCGTAATCGAGTTGGGAACCGTCAGACACCGTCACCACGCCACTACCGGGATGGATGGTGAAGCGCCCGCCAGCGTCATTGCTCAGGCTGTAGCTCACCGTATCGCTGGCGTCCACATCGATTGCCGTCGCGGTGATGCCTACCGTCGTTCCGTTGGGCGAGTTTTCAGCGACTGCGTTGTTGGCCGGGTTGCCGTCATTGACCTGGCCGATCGGGGTATTCAGCGACTCCTCGACCGTGATCGTGAACACTGCGGGGTTCGAGCGATCGTCACCGCCGTTGGCTGTGCCGCCATCATCCTGGAGGGTCACCGTCAGCGTGGCGCTGCCGCTGCCTCCCGCCGCCGGCGTGTAGCTGAGCTGGCCTCCGGCGTCGATGACCGGCGGCACGGCAAACAGCGCGGCGTTGTCATTGAGCACGGTAAAACTCAGGGTCTGTCCGCTCTCGTCCGTGGGGCCAGCACGGAGATTGCTTGCCCAGGCGGGGATCGTCTGCGCTCCGCTACCGAAAGGAACCGTCTGATTCGCCCCGGCGGTGAAGCTGGGAGCGTCGTTCACTGCCTCCAGTTGGAAGCCCAGCGTCGCGCCGGTCGCCAGCGTACCGTCGCTCACCTGATAACTGAGGATGACCGGGCCGTTGTAATCAGCCACCGGAACGATGTCGTACGTGCCGTCGCCATGGTCGACGACCGAACCATGATCGGCACTCAAACCGATCACGCTGATCACCTCGCTGTCGGCATCGCTCCAGCCTTCCAGCAACTGCGTGGTGGACACGGTATACGCCGTGTCTTCCTTGCCCGCCGGCAAGACCGCTGGCGGTTCGAGCAATTGCGGCGCGGGCATGAAGCCTGCCGCACCTGGATCGACGATGATCCCGTTCGCCACGCCATCCGAGTCCGTTCTGGGGTCGCCGTCGGTCAGGGTGAAGTCAATCCGCAGTTTGCCGTGGTCTGTGGTAATGAGCCGGGCGACATTGTGCCAAATGCCGTCCGCGCCTTTTTTCCAGTAACCGTTGACCTGGGAACCCGTATCCAGGTCCCTGAAATCGCCGTCGCCCACCATTTGCCAGTCGCCGGTCAGATAAATCGACAGGGTCTCGCTGATGCCGGGCGCCGGCACGGCCAGGTCGAAGCTGAACATGCCGTAGGGCAAGCGCGCGGTGACTGGAGCGTCGGCAGGAACGGGTTCAATCGTGGTATGGCTGATCATCGTCCCGCCGGGCGCGGCCAGCGTGGCCCATACGACGGGGGTGCCCGGCGCCGTCTGTACCGCGGCCTGGAAGGATTCGACGTTGGGCTGCGTGTCGTCCGCCACGCCGTCGCCGTTGCCGTCGCCGGTGGGCACGGCCGACTCGCTGAAGACATTGAACGTCAGGGTGTAGGCCTGGCTCGAATCGACGACGCCATCATTGACCTTGAAGTCGAAACTGGCGTAAGGCGCCCCCGATTCCCCGCTGGCCGGCTCGAACGTCAGGTGGCCGATCTCGGCGGCGGCCACCGTCGTACCGGGGGGCACGGCTTCGCCGGGGTCCATCGAGCCGCTGCTGTTGCTGTCGAGATACAGGTTCCCGTGTACGGGGACGGTGACCACGACCAGATGGTCGAGCGGATGATCCTGATTGTCGTAGTAGCCGAACTCGCCCGCAGTGAAGACATGATCGGCTCCCGCGGCCATCGTCACGCCGTAATCGGCGGCCCGCGGTGCATGCACCGGCGTGTAATACCCCCCCTGGACATTCTCGGTCGTGATGGCCGCCGGATGGACGCCTTGCAACACGGCCACGGTACGCCATTGTTCGCCGTCGGCTGCGCCACTGTAATCCGCTTGTACCAGGGTGTCGCCTGCCGACTCCTGAAAACGCAGATAGCCCAGCGACCCAAAGGGATCGCCTTTGTCGTACCCCGAAGCGTAATACTTCAAAAATAGATCAAAATCCAGGATGTCGCCACCAGCACCGGGAGTGAAGTCGGTGATGGAGGCGTAATTGCCGTTGTAGGCCACCAGGTAGGTAAAGGTGTCGCTGCCCGGGCCGCCGGTCACGGTCTGCATGCCGTCCCGGGAGTACACCGAAATCAGATCGTCGCCGGCCCCCCCGTCGAGGACGTTGCTGCCCCAATAGGCATGCAGGTTGTCGTTGCCGTCGCCACCTTGCAGTACGTCATCACCAGACTCTGCGTACAGGTAATCGTCGCCCTGTCCTCCGACCAACAGGTCATCGCCCGGACCGTCGGTTAGATAATCAGCATCCGCGCCGCCGTCCAGGGTATCGTTGCCGCCAAAACCGTACAGATAATCATTGCCATTCTCACCACGCAGGTAGTCATCCAGCGTGGTTCCATTTTTGTAATCGCTAAACCCGGTGCCGGTCCAGTCGATGCCGGGATCGGTGTGTCCATCCAACGGATATAAATTGGCGGGATCGATGTTGGCATCGACAATGCTTGTTGTCGCCACATTTTTCAGGATGCACAGGGTTTGCCAGTCATAAAAGCTGCCACTGGCGCCGTCCAGATCGCCCTGCACCAGCGTATCGTCACCCGCTGCCTGCAGCCGCAGGTAACCGAGCCCGAAGGGATTCCCCGCCGTGTAGTAACCGTTGGCCGCGGCATCATCCATGAAATCATTGAAATTCAGGAGGTCGCCGCCAGAACCGGGGGTAAAACCGGAAACCACGGCGGTCCACGGATTCCACCACCCAAAATAAGCAACGCCTAGGGTATCGACGCCAGCACCGGCAGTCACCTGCAGATCGGCGTTCCAAACGTCGAGCGAAAAATAATTCCCGTTGGGTCCACCAACGAAAACGTTCGCTCCTTCGGAATCGGAAAAAGAGTTAAATCCTTCACCACCCACCAGCCTGTCGTCGCCGGAGCCGCCATCCAGATTGGACCCCCAGTCACCACCAATCAAGGTATCGTTGCCGCTTTCTCCGTACAAATCTCCATACCCGCCGGTCGTGACCAGCACGTCGTCACCATCGCCGCCATGGAGCTGGTTGTAACCCGCTCCGCCGTCGAGGTAGTCGTCGCCACCGTTGCCGTAGAGGACGTCGAAGCCTCCCAGACCGAAGATGACCTCCGCACCCTCGGTACCGAAAAGGGTATTGTTATTGTCGTCACCACTAATCGTTGCGGAAGAAGTGACCATCAGGGTGATGCTTGCAACGGCTGTCGCGGTGCCGTCGAATGCTTGTATGGCGACATGGTCGGCGCCCGTGTAGCCGCTGTCAGGGGAATATGTCGCGGTGGCGAGCGCCGCGTTGATATCGGCGAGCAAGCCGCTGAAGCGCATGGCCGTATCCGCCGATCCATCGCCGACGGTGAAAGTCAGGCCTTCGGTCGATGCCAGGGTCAACAGGCCGTGACTGACCGACAAATCGACCTGCTCCAGGCTGGTGCCCGCGTCGAAGTCGGTAATGTTGATGGCATTGGCCCCGTCAAAGGAGAACGTGACACCCGACAGAATATAGGCGCTCACAGGTGCATGCACCACCGGAGCAGTACCAGAGCCGCCGAGAACGAACGATGCGTAACCGATATTGATGTCTTCGACAAGGTCGGTCGCCGTGACACCCTGCAAGGTGGCTATGGACACCCAGGATTGCGGCCCAGCCGCGCCGTCATAATCAAACAACAATACGGCATCCGGACCCACTTGGGAAAAAGCGAGAAAGCCGAGTGCGGGATCAAACGGGTTGCCATAACCTGCCAAGTCATAACTATAATCAGATACACTCAACCAATCGCCCCCGATTCCCACGGTGAAATCGGTAATGACGACTTGAGGAGGCGGGCCCATAAGCGGGTCTGGAAACGGGTAGTAAGACAAACGAAAGTCATCGCTGCCGGCACCGCCGGTGACCCGTTGATCGCCAGACCAACCCAAAGGAGGAGGAAAGAGAGTCGACAGATAAAAATGATCGTTGCCCTCGCCCCCGTCGAAAGTATTGGTCCCCGCCCAATCGAAAAAATAATCGTCTCCCGCGCCGCCATTCAGGGTGTCGTTGCCGAGGCTCCCAATGAGAGAGTCATTGCCTCCGAAACCATTCAATTCATCGTCCAGGTCCGTGTCATACAAGGTGTCATCGACACCATCGCTACCGTTGATAATATTATGGAGAACACTTGCCATGATTTGAAACCCTCCCAAGGAATTGGATTAAAGAAGTTACCGCAAGAACTGCAGAAGGCAGAAGGCAACAAACTTGTTTCGTAAGCACGACTATACGGTCGGTCTCCCGTTCATCCGCAAGACCGCTGCGGGTACTAAGCGGTCAGCAAAAAGTCTTCCGTGTTTCGATGCACACTTTTCCAAGCCTAGGAGCCTCTGAAGATCGGAGAACTTATCTGGTGGCGCTTATGTATGAGGAGACGCGGTCAAGCAGCAGGATTACCCATTGTACTGTAGATGGCAAAGTCGAAGGCGTGCCACATGCCACGGGGTTTTCGGCGCCCCAGGACGATGATCGGGTATGGGCGGTCATACCGGCAGGTTGACGACCGGCATGCGTGCTCTGTTCGGTTTCTCCCGATCTCACCGTAGTGCCTTTTTCATCAGAAAAAATGCGCCTTGAGATTTGTTGGTATTCTTCGGTATCCCGATTCAACCATCACAGAAACGGTTTTTTTTCCACCAAGCAAGTTTCGAGCCATCTTCCGATATCAGTTTAGAAACAGTTTTAAATCAATTCGATATATGGACTTCCTGGATTTCAAAAGACGCAATGGCCTTGCAGGTGTAAAAAAATCCGACACCTCGAATGCCTCGGGCACGAAGCCAGCCAGATCCGACCGGAGTTCGAACAGGCCGGAAAACCGGTCGCCCGCAAGCGACCGGCTGATCCACATCGTCGCGATGCTGATCGTGCTGGTGGCCTTGGTGAGCCTGGCCAATCAGGCGCTCGGCCTGTTGCCCGGCGTCGATGGCCGGCCGCTCTCGCTGCAGCGTCTCCTGGGTTGGCTGATGGCCCCGGTGGCCTGGATGGCCGGCATTCCCTGGAGCGAGTGCGCGGTTGCCGGCTCGCTGCTGGGAACCAAAACGGTGCTCAACGAACTGCTGGCCTACATCGACCTGGCCCAGCTCCCGCCGGATACGCTCGCGCCCCGCAGCCAGGTGATCATGACCTATGCGCTGTGTGGTTTCGCCAATCTCGGCAGTCTCGGGATTCTCCTCGGCGGCATGTGCGCGATCGCCCCGCAACGTCGCGCCGAACTCGTACAGCTCGGCCCGCTGACGCTGATCTCGGGCACCCTGGCGACCCTCTCCTGCGGCAGCGTGGTGGCGATGCTGACGAGCAGCCTATAGATCGCGCGGACGATGATAGCTGGCGAATCTGGGCAGCCCACGAGCGGTCAGTTCGCGATAACGGAAGGTAATCAAGGTGCCGACCGGGGGCGGCTGGCGACGGTCTGCGTCGCTGAGACCCGTCCCGAGCATGAACTCGACCCCGCCAGCGGTCCGTACACGCAGGGCGCCCAGCATTCCGGCATACTTGCCGCGGCCGGGCTGATGGCCGATCACCGTCGCCTCGGCATCGTGCCACGCTTTCAGCTTGAGCAGGACATCGCTGCGCCCGGTGACGTACGCGGCATCCGCACGGTGCAGCATCAGTCCCTCGCCACCGGCCCGGACAATCTGTTCGAGCTTCTTGTCGAGCGCCTCGCGAGAGCCGAACTCCCATTGTTCCACTGCCTGCAACCAGGGCAGCGCCAGTCTGGCGGTCAGCTCGCGCAGGGCCAGCGCCCGTTGGCGAAAGGTGCCGGGCGACTGCGGCAATTCGAAAACCAGATAGCGCACCTGCTGCCACTGCGAGTCATCCGGCGTTTGCCGACGGACGATGCCGGAGAGCCGCTCGAACTCGCCGCGGCCCATCCACAACTCTCCGTCGAGCGGCTGCGCCGGAAATCGGGCGACAAACCAGGACGGCACCTGGATCGTATGGCCGTTGCGCGTGCGCAGCGCCTGCCCGTCCCAGAAAGCGCGCACACCGTCGAGCTTCTCGCTGACCAGGTAGAGCGCGACATCGGCCTGACCTTGCTCGGTTTCAGCCAGCAACAGCGGCAGAGTCTCCGCTGCCGGCAAGGGCAGTGCGGTGCCAAGCAGAGCAGCCCAGGCCAATGACTGAACGATCGGATGAGCACGCATGGCTTGATCCTCCTGTAAGAACGTCCCGACGAAAAATCGCGCCCTCAAGGCGCGACCGAACCCACCGGAATCTTCGACGCCGCGTACGCGACCTCGCGCACGAAGCGCGGCACGAGGTAGCCCGGCAAACGCGCGAGCAAGGCTTCGTGCAGGGCACGCACGCTTTGCTCGGCGACCTCGAAATGCGCGGCACCTTGCACGTGATCGAGCAGATGCAGGTAATAAGGCAGGACGCCGATGGCGAACAGGCGCTCCGACAGATCCGCGAGCACCTCCACGTCGTCATTGATGCCCGCCAGCAGCACGGTCTGGTTGAGCAGCGCGATCCCGGCATGGCGCAAGGGTTTGAGTGCGGCGGCCACCGAGTCATCGAGTTCCTGCGCATGATTGACATGCAGCACCAGGCTCACCTGCAGGCGGGTATCGGTCAGCAGGCTGAGCAGCGCGGGGGTGATGCGTTGTGGGATCACCACCGGCAGGCGGCTGTGAATGCGCAGACGGCTGACCTGCGGGATCGCCTCGATCTGGCCGACCATCCACTGCAAATGGCGATCCGCCACCGCCAGCGGATCGCCACCCGACAGGATCACTTCGCTGATCGAGGCATCGCGGCGGATGTAGTCGAAGGCCTGCGACCAGTCCGCCCGCGACGCCTGTCTTGCCGCATAGGGAAAGTGGCGGCGGAAACAATAGCGGCAATGGATGCCGCAATGTCCGGTCACGATCAGCAGCACGCGTCCATGGAACTTGTGGATCAGCCCCGGAACCTTGTTGGCTTCGGCCTCCGCCAGTGGGTCGCAGCCAAAGCCGGGTTGCGATGTGCTTTCGGCGAGCAGCGGCAGCACCTGCCTGAGCAGTGGATCGTCGGGCGTCGCTGGCCGCATGCGTGCAACGAAGGCTCGCGGTACCCGCAGGGAGAAGGCCTGACGGCGGTCGATGGCCAGCGCCTGCGGAGAAAGGCCGAGCAGCTTCAACAACTCGTCGCCATCGCGGATCACCGTCCGCAGCGCCCCTTGCCAGGGCTCGGCCTGTGCATCCTCGCCCTGCCATTTGGCGAGGCTTCGCGCTATCATGGCGCCCTTCATATTTATCGACGATCTCACGAGGGATGCAATGGCGAGCTATTCTACCAACGAATTTAAATCGGGTTTGAAGGTCATGCTGGACGGTGACCCCTGCATGATCCTCGAAAACGAATTCGTCAAACCCGGCAAGGGTCAGGCCTTCAACCGTGTCAAACTGCGCAATCTGAAAACCAACCGCGTCTCGGAAAAGACTTTCAAATCCGGCGATTCGCTGGAAAGCGCCGACGTCTTTGACTGCGAAATGCAATACCTCTACAACGACGGCGATTTCCACCATTTCATGGAACCGGAAAACTTCGAGCAGCATCAGGCCAGCAACAGCACCGTCGGTGACGCCGCACTCTGGCTCAAGGAACAGGACCTGTGCACCGTGACGCTGTACAACGGCACCCCGCTGGCCGTCACCCCGCTCAACTTCGTCGAACTGGAAGTCGTCGAAACCGAGCCCGGTGTCCGTGGCGACACCGCCACCGGCGGCACCAAACCGGCGCGTTTGTCCACCGGCGCGACGGTCAAGGTGCCGCTGTTCGTCAACCAGGGCGAAATCATCCGATGCGATACGCGCTCGGGTGAATATGTGTCGCGCGTGAAGGCGTAAACAGCCCTCCACTGACGCCGATGTCAACCGAGGACTGGCGACCCGGCGCCCCCCTCGAAAACCTGCGCCGTCGCGCGCAGATCCTGGCGCGGATTCGAGCCTACTTTGCGGCAGCGCAGGTCCTCGAAGTGGAAACACCGCAACTCTGCCCGACCACGGTGACCGATCCGCACCTGCACAGCATGCAGCTGCCTGGCCACGGTTATCTGCAGACCTCGCCCGAATACGCGATGAAGCGCCTGCTGGCTGCGGGCAGTGGCTCGATCTACCAGATCGCCCGCGTGTTCCGCGCCGATGAAATGGGGCGCCGGCATCACCCCGAGTTCACGATGCTCGAGTGGTATCGCGTCGGCTTCACCCCGGATCAGCTCATCGACGATGTTGCCGCCGTTGCCTGCCTCGCGCTTGGTGAAACGCGCTGCGTGCGCCACCGCTATCGCGACCTGTTCCGCACCCGGCTCGGCCTCGACCCCCTGAGTTGCAGCATCGATCAGCTGCGTGCCGTCGCGAGACGACATATCGACCTGGCCTTCGACGAGGCCGACCGCGACACCTGGCTTGAATTGTTGATGAGCCAGGTCATCGAACCGACCCTCGGCATCGACACGCTGAGTTTTGTGGTTGACTATCCGCCCTCGCAGGCCGCCCTCGCCCGCCTGCGTCTGGACGACGAAGGCCAGGTCGTGGCATCGCGTTTCGAGCTTTATCACCGCGGGGTCGAACTGGCCAACGGCTATCACGAGCTGCTCGACGCCGACGAACAGCGCGCACGCTTTGCCGCCGACCTGCGCGAACGCGAGGCGCTGGGCCTGCCAGCCATCCCCATCGACGAGTCACTCCTGGCGGCGCTGGCATCCGGCCTGCCCGATTGCAGCGGCGTCGCGCTCGGACTTGACCGCCTGATCATGCTCGCCGTCGGCGGCGACTCGCTGCGGGAAGTGATCGCGTTTTCGCCCGCCTCGCCCGTCCGGTCGACACGGACGCAGCCGGAACGGACCCGTCCCGAAAATCAGGGATGACCACGGCCGAACCAGGCCGTGCCCGATGTGATGGTCATGGCGGCTATCCCTCCCGCTGACGCATTCGACGCTCCGAGCGTACGGTACAATGAGCCCGGTTCATATTCGGGAGGCTACCATGCAGGTCACACTCGTCCATGTGCGCGTCCGGCCAGAGTCGGTCGACGCCTTCATTGCCGCCACGCGCGCCAACCACGAAGCCTCGGTCGGCGAAGCGGGCAACCGGCGCTTCGATGTCCTGCAGGCGCCCGACGATCCGGCGCGCTTCATCCTCTACGAGGCCTATGCCTCGGCCGCCGACGCAGCCGCGCACAAGGAAACGGCGCATTATCTCGCCTGGCGAACGGCAGTCGCCGATATGATGGCCGAACCACGGCGGGGTGAGCCGATGAACGGGCTGTTTCCCGCATGAGCGACGCCTTCCCGGCTCTCCCGGCGATCCCGGGCTTCGCGATCGCCCGCCTGCCACGCATCGAATTCGGCAGCGGCGCCCTGGCCCGCTTGCCGGACATCTCCGCCGGCTACGGCCACAATCTTCTGCTCGTCACCGGCCTGCGCTCCCTGGATGAATCCGGCGCGGGCAAAAGGCTGTTCGCGCAACTTGCGCAGCGCGGGCTGTCCTGGGAACAGGTGCGGGTATCCGGCGAACCGTCGCCGGAGTGGATCGACGCAACCGTCGCCGCCTGGCGGAAAAGACCCTTCGACTGCGTTGTCGGTATCGGCGGCGGCAGCGCGCTCGATGCGGCGAAAGCGATCGCCGGACTGCTGCTGCCCGGCAATTCGGTGATGGAGCATCTCGAAGGTGTCGGCCCGGAACGACCCTACCAGGGACCGGCGATTCCCTTGATCGCCGTGCCGAGCACCGCCGGTACCGGCTCGGAGGCCACGAAAAATGCCGTGTTGAGCGTGCCCGGCCGTTTCAAGAAATCCTTCCGCGACGACCGGCTGGTCGCCGAATGGGCGATCGTCGATCCGGATCTGCTGGCCACCTGCCCGCCGGAACTGATCGCTGCCGACGGCCTCGACGCCTTCACGCAGCTCCTCGAATCCTTTGTGTCGACACGCGCCAACCCGCTGACCGATGCGCTGGCCCGCTCGGGAATCATGGCCGCACGCGCGGCGCTGCCCGCGCTGCATCGGCAGCAGTCCGCCGCGGCGCGCGCGCAAATGGCTTACGCCTCGCTGCTCTCGGGGATCTGCCTGGCACAGACCGGGCTCGGTTCGGTACATGGCCTGGCCTCCCCGCTCGGCGCCTTCTTCCCGATTCCGCACGGAGTCGTCTGCGGCACGCTGGTGGCCAGCGCGACCGCCGGCAACATTGCCGCCCTGGAAGCCCGCGCACCGGACCACCCGGCGCTGCCGAAGTATGCCGAGGTCGGCCGTCGCTTCGCGATGCAGAAGGGTCTCAACGGCCCCGACGCCCGCTGCTTTCTGGTCGACACGCTGCGCTGCTGGGAGCAGGAACTGGCGCTGCCCCGCCTGTCGGCCTACGGCATCGGCCAAGCCGATCTGCCGCGCATCGTCGCCGCCAGCCGCGGCTCGAGCATGAAGACCAATCCGATCGAGCTCAGCGATGCCGAGCTGACCGGGATTCTCGCCACGCGGCTCTGAGAGCCCCCGGCGGGCGGCGCAGCGCCTGGGTGGTCTAGGATTTCGGCAGACGGCCGAGCAGGAAGAATTCGTCGTTCGGCCGCATCGAACTCAGATTCGCCAGCCGGTTCGACATCGCGAAAAATGCGGCGATCGCGCCGATGTCCCAGATGTCGTCATCCGAGAAGCCCTGCTCGCGCAGCACGGCAAAATCGGCTTCGCCGATCTCGGCTGAACGCAGCGCGGTCTTCATCGCAAAATCAAGCATCGCGCGCTGCCGCGCCGTCAGGTCCGACTTGCGGTAGTTGACCGCGACCTGGTCGGCGATCAGCGGATTCCTGGCGCGCAGGCGCAGGATCGCACCGTGCGCGACGACGCAATACTGACATTGGTTGGCGCCGCTGGTGGCGACGACGATCATTTCGCGCTCGGCCTTGCTCAGACCGCTCGGCTTCTCCATCAGCGCATCATGGTAGGCGAAGAAGGCCCGGAACTCGTCGGGGCGGTGCGCCAGGGTGAGGAAGACATTGGGGATGAAACCGGATTTTTCCTGCACCTCGAGGATGCGTTGACGCATGTCCTCCGGCAGTTGATCGAGTTCGGGAACGGGGAAACGACTGATCGGCGGGTTCATGGCTCGGTAACAAGCTCCTGGTGAATGGATCATTGTCTGTCTGGTCCGAGGGCTCCAGATCGTGGCATGATACACAAAATCCACATCGATCAGAGGAGAAAAGCCATGCGTGACTACAGCGATTTCGACAGTCTGCTTCCTGCCGTTCCCTTCAACCGCCGGCAGTTCATGGTCAGCGCCATCGGTGCCGGTTTCGCACTGGCGGTACAGCCGGTCGTTGCACAGACGGTGATCACGACCGACAGCGTCGGCCTCAGCACCGGCGAGATCAAGGTGACGACCGGCGATGGCGAAATGCCGGCGTATCGCGCACAGCCCGCGAGCGGCGGCAACTGGCCGATCATCCTGGTGGTGCAGGAGATTTTCGGCGTCCATGAGTACATCAAGGACGTCTGCCGCCGCCTGGCGAAGCTCGGCTACCTCGCCCTCGCCCCCGAACTCTACGCACGCCAGGGCGACCCGCGCCAGTACAGCAACATCGAGGAATTGCTCGGCAAGGTGGTCAGCAAGGTGCCCGATGCGCAGGTGCTGGCCGACCTCGACGCCTGCGTGGCCTGGGCCGTGGCGCATGGCGGCAATGCTGCCCGCCTCGGCATCACCGGTTTCTGCTGGGGCGGCCGCATCACCTGGCTGTACGCGGCGCACAATCCGCGGCTCAAGGCCGGTGTCGCCTGGTATGGCCGGATCGTCGGCGTGCCCAGCGAACTCAACCCGCGGCACCCGCTCGACATCGCCGGCAAGCTGTACGCGCCGGTGCTGGGGCTCTATGGCGGACTCGACCAGGGCATCCCGCTCGACAGCGTCGAGAAGATGCGCAAGGCCCTTGCCGAATCGGCCGATCCGGCCAGCAAGGCCTCGACGATCCATGTCTATGACCAGGCGCCGCACGCTTTCCACGCCGATTACCGGCCGAGTTACCGCAAGACCGAGGCCGACGACGGCTGGCGTCGCCTGCAGGCCTGGTTCAGGCAGCACGGCGTATGAACCACCCATCAAAGCCTGGCCATTCAAGAGCCACATTGGCTTCTTGACCACCTGCAGCAGGCCGCCCGAGGCGGGCCCCTGCTGCGGCATTCGCGCTATCGCTGGCCACGGCCAGTCCTGTTCGATCGCCACGAACCGGCCAGCCCCCAGCCTGGCCACCGCAAGCCGCAAGCTTGCCATCCGTCCTTGCCGGAGAAAAACAGGGACAATGACCGTCTGTCCCTACCCGCTCAGACAAGACGATGCCCAACGCCCGGGAAAACCCCCACGAATATCCTCGCCGCATCCTGATCGCCGTCACCGGCCTGTCGCCGCAGATCGTTACCGAGACCCTTTACGCCCTGGCCGTTGCGCCCACAGCGAGTCCGTTCATTCCCACCGAAATCCATCTGATCAGCACGCGCAGCGGCGCCGAAAAAGCCCGCCTGGCGTTGCTCTCGGAGGAACCGGGCTGGTTCCACCGTCTCAGCCGCGACTACGCGCTGCCGCCGATCCATTTCAGCGCCGACACCATCCACGTCCTCGAGGACGTCAACGGCAAGCCGCTCGAAGACATCCGTTCGCCGGAAGACAACCGCCGCGCCGCCGACGGCATCACCGGCATCATCCGCGAGTTCACCGCCGACCCGGATTGTGCGCTCCATGTCTCGATCGCCGGCGGCCGCAAGACGATGGGCTTCTTCCTCGGCTATGCGCTGTCGCTCTACGGCCGCCCGCAGGACAAGCTGTCGCATGTCCTGGTTTCCGAGCCCTTCGAGGCCAGCCTCGGCTTCTACTACCCGACGCCGGCCAGCCACGTTCTCGAAATGCCCGGCGGCCGACTCGTCGATAGCGCACAAGCGCAGATCACGCTCGCCGAACTGCCCTTCGTCAGCCTGCGTCACGGCCTTCCCGAAGCGCTGCTCACCGGTCGCGCGAGCTACAACGAAACCGTCGAAGCGGCGCGCCACGCTCTGGCGCCGGCAGAACTGCAGATCGACCTCGAAGCGCGCCGCGTGCGTGCTGCCGGCAAGATCTTCGCGCTGCCGCCGGCCGAACTCGCGTTGCTCAGCGTCTTCGCCCGGCGCGCGCTGCGCGGCGAAGCGCCGTTGCCGGCGCCGGCCAAGGAACTTGCCGATGCCGACTGGAAGAAGCGCTATCTCGTCGAACTGCGCTGGATCGCCGGGCCAATGAAGGATCTCGACGAAACCGAGCGTGCCCTGCGCAAAGGCATGGATGGCGAGTATTTCTCGGCGCACCTCTCGAAGCTCAAGAAGATTCTCAGGCGCGAACTCGGCCCGGCGGCCGAGCCCTACCTGATCAGCGACGGCGGCAGCCGGCCGCGCCGCTACAGCCTCGGCCTGCGGCCAAGTGCGGTCAGTTACGACACCTTCCAGGCGCCACAGCAGATCGGTGCCACCATCAGCAACATTCTTCCCGGAGCATGACCATCAACACTCTCATCAGCTTTCTCGGCAAGGGCAAAGCAGACCCGCAGACCGGCTACCGCACCGCGACCTACCGCTTCGAAGCCGGCTTCTCCCGCCGTGTCGCTTTCTTCGGCATGGCCCTGACCGAATACCTGAAGCCCGATCGCCTCGTTCTCGTCGGCACCGCCGGCAGCATGTGGGATGTCTTCTTCCCACCCGGAGGCGACGACGATGCCACACTGCAGCTGATGGCCGCCGTCGAGGCCGGCGAGGTCACGCGTGACATGCTCGAACTGCCACGCCGAAAACTCGAGCAGCAGCTCGGCATACCCGTCGATTGTCTGCTCATCCCCTACGCCCGCGACGCCGCCGAGCAGGCCGAGATCCTCCACCTGCTCGCCAGCATCGTGCAGCCCGGAGAGAGCCTTTTCCTCGACGTCACACACGGTTTTCGTCACCTGCCGATGCTCGCACTGGTGGCTGCGCGCTACCTTTCCCGCGTCGTCGGCGTCAAGGTCGAGCAACTCTATTACGGTGCCCTCGAAATGACGACGCCCGATGGCGAGACGCCGGTGCTCACGCTCGGCGGCCTGCTGCAGATGCTCGACTGGGTCGACGCGCTCGCCACTTACGACAAGGACGGAGACTATGGCGTTTTCGCACCGCTGCTCGCGGCAGACGGGATGGATGAAGGGCAAACCCGCCTGCTGACACGTGCTGCCTACTTCGAGAGAACGAGCAATCCCGTGCGTGCGCGCGAAACGCTGAACAGTGCCTTTTCTGCGGTTGAAGCCCATGTCGGGGCGCTCGGCAGCCTGTTCAGGGACACGCTGACGAAACGCATCAGCTGGTTTCGCCGCGGCAAGCGCGACGACTGGGAACTGTCGCTCGCCGACGCCTACCGCGAACGCGGCGATTACCTGCGCGCCGCCACCTTCATGTACGAAGCTTTCGTCACGCGTGCTTGCAACCAGTGCAGTGACGACCCCACCGACTTCGAACTGCGCAAGAAAAATTACGCCAGTGCGCGCGCGCAGCAGCCCGAGGTCGCCAAGCTGGAATACCTGCGCAATTCTCTCGCGCATGGCGTCCGACCGCGTGCCGAGCAGGAAGCCCGTACCCTCGACGACGAAGGCCGCCTGCACACCACGCTCAAGGCGCTGCGCAACAAACTCTTCAAGCCGTAACCCGGAGACAATAACCCCATGAACCTCCTCGAACCGTCTACCCGCGTCGCGCTGGCCGCCTTCATGCACGACGTCGGCAAACTCGCCGAACGCGCCGGAATCGAGCATCACGGCCGGCTCGACGCCCACAAGACGCTGTACTGCCCCTGGCACCAGGAAGGCAGCAACCCACGTGCCGGCTGGCACAGCCACATCCACGCCGCGTATACCGGCCTGGCCTGGGATGCTCTCGAAGAAACCGGTCACTTCCCCGACCTGCGCCGCGACTGTCGGCCTTTTTCGACGGCGGCCGAGGGCAACGCCACCGACTCGGCGGTCAACGCCGCCAGCGCGCACCACCGGCCCGACACTTTCCTGCAATGGATCGTGGCTACCGCGGATCGCGTCGCTTCCGGCTTCGAACGCGACGAGTTCGACGTCAAGTACAACCACAGCAAGGAGCGCGAGAACCATTATCGTGCCCGCCTGCTGACGCTCTTCGAACAGATCGGCCAGGCCAGCATCGAGGAAGGCAAGCTCGAATGGCGCTACCCGCTGCAAGCGCTTTCGCCGGCCAGCATCTTCCCGCAAGCCACCGCCGCGTGCACACCGCACGACAACGCCAGTGCCCGCGCCGAGTACCTCGCCTTGTGGGAAGCGCTGCTCAGCGGCATCCGGAAAATCCCGAAGGCGCATCTGGGTTTGCTACCGCTTTGGCTGGACCATTTCGACAGTCTGTGGCTGACCATGACGCACGCCATCCCGTCGGCCACCGCTTTCGGCGTCAAGCCCGAGGTCTCGCTCTACGATCACAGCAAGGCCACCGCCGCCCTGGCCACGGCACTCTGGCGCTGGCATCACGAGCAGGGAAGCAAAGACGCGCGCGCTGTTCGCGAGGGCTGGAGCGAAGCAAAGATCCTGCTCGTCCTGGGCGACTTCTTCGGCATCCAGGACTTCATCTTCGCCGAAGGCGGCGCAACGCAGAAGCACGCGCACAAACTGCTGCGCGGCCGCTCGTTCCAGGTCTCGCTGCTCGCCGAATGCGCAGCCCTCAAGCTGCTCGAAGCACTGCAATTGCCGTCAACGTCGCAGATCATCAACGCCGCCGGCAAGTTCCTGATCGTCGCCCCGAACACCGCCGACGCGCATGCCGCCATTGCGCGCTGCCGCCGGGAACTCAACGACTGGTGCCTGAAGCACACCTACGGCGAGATCGGCGTCGGCCTCGCCAGCACGCCGGCCTCATGCAACGACTTTACCGCTGACCGTTTCGGTGGACTCACCAAACGCCTGTTCGCCGCGCTCGACACCGCCAAGCATCAGCGTTTTGACCTCTGCACCGCCGACGCGACCAGCACCTTCGACGATTTTCTCGACCGCTTCGACAACACGCTCGGTGTCTGCGAGATCAACGGCCGCCACCCGGCCGACCCCGTGTCTTCGGCGAATCGCGGCTATGCGCTATCGCTGCTCGCCGACGACCAGATCCGCATCGGCGAACAACTGACCCGGCAAGCCCGCCTGCTCGTCGCCCGCGTGGCCGAATCGCTACCGGTGCTCGGCCTCGACTATCTCGGCCTCGACTATTTCGGCTACCGTCTGGCGATCGTCCCCTGCGCCGAGGAATCCGGCAAGTACGGCGAACTGGCCCGCAACGGTACGCTGCTGCGCGTCTGGGACTTCGACGCCGCCGAAGCCGACGGCACGCTCTGGCGTGGCTACGCGCGGCGCTTCGTCAATAGCTACGTGCCGCGCTTCGACGCCGGCGACGCGCAGACCGCCGGCAAATACGGCCGCTGGGAAGTCGAGGCGGAGCCGCAAAGCGCGGCGATCAAGACGCTGAACCTGATCGCCTGCGAAGACCGCCAGGCAACCGGCGGCGACCGCTGGCAAGGCGAAATCGCGCTGGTGACGATCAAGGGCGACATAGACAATCTCGGCGAGATCTTCCAGAAAGGCCTTGAAAAACCGACCTTCGCCAAGATGGCCTCGCTGTCGCGCCAGGTCAATGCCTTCTTCGCACTCTGGCTACCGTGGTTCTGCGAACACGGTCGTGACGAATACGGTATCGCCCGCTACCGCAACACCTATACCGTCTTCGCCGGCGGCGACGACTTCTTTCTGATCGGCCCCTGGGATTCGACGCTCGTACTGGCCACAACGCTACGCGAGAGATTTGCGGCCTATGTCGCCAACCCACAGATCACCTTCTCGGCGGGTCTCTCGATGAATCCCCCGAAAACTCCGATCCGCCAGCTCGCTCGCAACGCCGAAGAGGCCCTGGCAGCAGCCAAAAACCGTCCTGGCAAGAACGCCGTCACGCTCTGGCAGCGCAGCGTCTCGTGGACCGAGTGGCAAACCCTGATGGAACAGCGCCGGGCCGCGCTCGAAGCGCTCATGGCACGCGCCGGCGGCCACGGCGCAAGCTTTTCCAGCGGCCTCATCTACGCCCTGCTGCAGCTCTCCGACCGTGCCGAAAGCACCCTCCCGAAAGACGCCATCTGGCGCTCGCAGCTCCATTACCGGCTGGCGCGCTTCTTCCGCGACCGTGTCAAGGGCGATGAAACCGCGCGCAATCGACGCGAGCAGTTGCTGGCCGACGCCATTCGCGAAATCGGCGGCGCGCTCGGCACCTACAAGGGTGCTTACCGCCTGCCGCTATCGGTCCTGCTCTACCGTCAGCGCGAGTGATCGAAGAACGCACATCGCAAGCTTGTCGTAGCAGATTCTGTCGCCCACTTGCCGCACAATGACCCCAAGGAGAACCCACGATGCCCATCAATCTGGCTGCCATTCCACCCGACGCCGAACTGTTCAACACGGAAGCGGAGAACGTCGCCACCCGACTCGATCAGGCCGCCCGCCATCTCAACAAGCCGACACAGATTCGCCGCTTCTATGACGAACTCGTCGGCTGGCAGGAACGCATCAACGGCGATGACGAGAAATTCCGCCAGTACGAGGCCTTCATCCGCATGCTCAACGCCAAGGTGGCCTACGCCAAAGGGCGCCAACTGGTTGATGAGCAATTCGTCTCGTGGTTCCGTGACTGCCTCAAGACCACCACCAACGCCAAGGCACTCGACCACTTCCGCCTCCACTTCGAAGCCGTCCTCGGTTTCCTCAAGGCGCTACGCGCCTGACCCCCAGGGAGAAAAACACAATGCAACTCACCCGGATCAAGCAGCTCACCGCCACACTGACCCTCAAGACCGGCCTGCACATCGGCGCCGGCGATACCGAAATGCGTATCGGCGGCACCGACAACCCGGTCGTCAAGAATCCGCTCGACGGCCAGCCGTACATCCCCGGATCATCGCTCAAAGGCAAGATCCGCTCGCTGCTCGAATGGCAGCTCGGCCTGGTCGGCATCAGCAACGGCCATCCCTTCTCGTTCCAGCACCTCGCCACACACGACAACCGGGAAGCACGCGATCTGCTGCGCCTGTTCGGCGGCGCGCCTGGCGGCGAGGTCGACCGACTGGTCAATGAAATCGGACCGACCCGCATCGCCTTCTGGGACTGCCTGCTCAATGCCGAGTGGCTGGCCAAGGCCCACGCGCGCAACCTGCTCAGCACCGAGGCCAAGAGCGAAAATTCGATCAACCGCATCGCCGGCGTCGCTGAAAACCCGCGCTTCACCGAGCGCGTCATCGCCGGTGCCGAGTTCGATTTCCGGCTGTCGCTGAAGGTCATCGACGACGAGGATCTGCTGCCGCTGCTGCTGCGCGGCCTGAAGCTGCTCACCGCCGACAGTCTCGGCGGTTCCGGTTCGCGCGGTTACGGCAAGGTGGCCCTGAGCGGGCTGGCACTCGACGGGACCCCGATCCAGACCACTTTCGATGCCCTCCCCCTTTTCCCGACGGGCGCCTGAAGCATGCCGCATGTCCTCCATCGCGCCACGCTGGCGCTACACACCCCGCTCGGCACGCCGCTCGCCGGCGACACGCTGTTCGGCCAGCTCTGCTGGGCGCTGCGCGAAGCGGCCGGCGAGGCCGAACTGCGCCGCCGCCTCCAAGGCTATACCGAGGGAAGTCCCTGGCTGGTGGTCTCTGATGGCTTCCCGGCGGGCTACCTGCCGCGACCGACGCTGCCGCAGCATTTCTCCCCAACCGTGGATGATCCGGCACAGCGCAAGGCCGCCAAACGGCAGCGCTGGCTGGCCGCCGCGCGCAGCGGCGAGCGTCTGGCCATCCAGCTCGCCAACGCCGTCGATGACGCCACGGCCTACGGTCAGGCGCCGCAGCGCAGCATGCAGGCGCACAACACGCTCAACCGCCTCACCGGCAGCACCGGAGAAGGCGCTTTTGCCCCCTACAGCGTGCCGCAGACCTGCCACAGCGCCGGACAGCGCATCGATCTCTACCTGGTGCTCGATAGCGAACGCCTCACGGCGGCAGAGGCGGCAAGCCTGCTCTTGGCGATCGGCAGCAGCGGCTTCGGCCGCGACGCCAGCGTCGGCCTCGGCAAGTTCACGCTGGAAGGCATCGCACCCACGGCCTTTGCTGCCCCGGCTGGCGCCAACGCCTACTGGACGCTCGCCCCGTGCGCGCCGCAGGGCCAGGGTTTCGTCGGCACGTCAAGCTACTGGCGCGTGCTCACCCGCTTCGGCCGCCACGGCAACACCCTGGCGGTCGCCGGCCAGCCGTTCAAGACGCCGGTGCTGCTCGCCGCCAGCGGCGCCGTACTGGTCCCGGCCAGCGGCTTTGCCGCCCGTCCCTTCATCGGCCAGGGTCTCGGTGGCGCCGGCAGACTCTCCAAGGCCGAAGCCGCCACCGTGCAACAGGGCTATGCCCCCGTTGCTCCCCTCGCTCTGGAGTCCGCACCGTGACCACGCTGGCCCTCTCGACCCTCTCGCCGGTTCACATCGGCTGCGGCGAAGTCTATGAGCCGAGCGGCTTCGTCATTCACGAGGACCTGCTGCACGTCCTCGACCCGGCCGACCTTGCCGAATCGCTGAGCGACAGCGAGCGCAAGCGCCTCGCCGCGATGGCCGACCAACGCGACCCGATCGGCGCCATCCAGCGTTTCTTTCGCGATGGCGCCGCGCGCTTTGCCGAACTCGCCACGCAGCAGGTGGCCGTCGCCGGGGAGCTCGCTCGCGAATACGCCACAAAGGCCGGCCGGCCGACGCAGCGCGACCCCGGCGGCGAAGCCACCTACAACAGCTTTCAGTTCGCCCGTACCGCCTTCCGGCCTTTCGACGGCACCCCGTATCTGCCCGGCAGCTCGCTCAAGGGCAGCATCCGCACCGCCTGGCTGCACCATCTGAACGCCGATTCACCACTCACTCCGGCCGAGGAGAAGGACAAAAAAGGCGCCGCGCGCAGCCTCGAACAGCGTCTGCTCGGCTACACCGCCGGCAAGTTCGAAAACGATCCTTTCCGACACCTGGCGCTCGCCGACGCGCACCCCGAGGAAGACAGCACGCCGCCACCGACGCGCGTGCTCTACGCGATCAGCAAGAAGAAGCGCCCGCCACGCGACGACGAACGGCCATCGCCGGAACTCAAGGTGTTCCTCGAAACGATCCCGGAAGCGCTGCCGGCGTCCTTCCTCGGCGAGCTGCGCTTCGGCCCCGGCGCGACGATTCGCTGGGAAGCCCTCTGCGACGCCTGCAACGGCTTCTACCGCCCGCAGCTCGAAGCCGAACTGCAGCACCCGGTGCTCGGCGCGCTGCTCGACCGTGACTGGGCGCGGTTGATCTCCCGCCTTCTCGGCGAAGAACTTGGCGAACTGATCCAGGCACGGCAGGGTTTCCTGCTGCGCGTCGGCCACCATTCGGGCGCTGAATCGGTGACCCTCGGCGGCCTGCGCAGCATCAAAATCCTCGGCCCGCGCGTCAACGGCAGGCAAACTTTCGACTTTCGCCCCAATACCACCGAAAAGCGCTACGCCAGCCTCACCCGAGCCGGCGACAGCGGGCTGCTGCCTTTCGGCTGGATCTGGGTCGACGCCTGCGACGACCGTCACCGCCACCTCTCGGACGCCGTGCAACAGCAACTCGGGGCGCGCAGCAGACTCCTGCGCGAAGCACATCAGGATCGCCTGCTTCGCCTCCGGGAAGAACAGGCGCAGCGCGCCGAAGCCGCGGCCAACCTCGCCCGCGAGAAGCAGGCCAGAGCCGCGGCCGAGTGTGCCGAAGCCGCGGCCGAGCAGGAAAGGCAGCGCGGTCTTGCCTCGATGACCGCAAACCAGCGCCGTATCGAGGCGTTCAAGAGCGACTTCGCCGCCCGCGCCGAGCAGTTGCGCGGCAAACTGGTAAACGCCAATGGCGAGGACCACGCCAAGGCGAAGGCGCTCGCCGGCGACGCCGCCGCCTGGCCGCAGGCCGAGCGACAGGCCGCCGCCGACGCCATCGAGCATTGGCTGCCAAAGGTCGTCAGGGTCGACCTCAAGGATGAGCGCAAGAAGCTCAAGCTCTCGGTGCTGCGTGCCTCATGAACGCCGCCAACACTTTCCCGGTCGCCCGCTACCGCTTCGAGTTTAAGGTGCGGCAGACCATCCGCCTGCCTGACTACGCCGGATCGATGTTGCGCGGCGCCTTCGGCCACGCCCTGCGCCAGCTTGCCTGCATGACCCGGCAGAAGGAGTGTGCCGGCTGTCCGCTGCTCGCCACCTGCCCGTATCCGGCGATCTTCGCCCCGCCCCCTCCCCCGGCGCATCGCCTGCAGAAGTTCTCACAGATTCCCGCCCCCTACATCATCGAGCCGTCGGACTGGGGATGTCGAGTGCTGGCGGCGGGCGAGACCCTGATTTTTCATCAGGTGCTGATCGGGCGGGCGTTGCAGGAACTGCCGCTAATCCTCCTCACCTGGCGGCGCGCCCTCGCACGCGGCATCGGTGCGGGTGACGGAACGGCGGATCTCGTCCGCGTCGTCCATTGCAGTGAGCACGGCGATCAGGAAATTCATCGCCCCGAAGTCGGCACGATTGCGACGCATGACCAGGGGATTGCGCTGGTCGGCGAATCCGACGATTCGCGGACGAGCACGGCCACACTCCGGTTTGAAACCCCCCTGCGCCTACAGCAGAACGGCCGTGCCCTGCCACCGGACAGACTACAGGCACGAACACTGCTGATGGCGCTGGCGCGGCGCGCCAACCTGCTTGCCGAGTTTTATTCACCGAGTGCTCTGGTCGATGACTTCGCGACGCTCCGCGCTGCCTGTACCGGCATCCGTGAGGAGAAGAACCTCCGTTGGCTCGACTGGACCCGCTATTCGTCGCGACAGCAGCAGAAGATGAGCCTCGGCGGGGTAGTCGGAACCTGGCGGCTCGAAGGTCCGCTCGCGCCTTTCGCCCCGTTGCTGCAACTCGGAGAATGGCTGCATGTCGGCAAGGAAACCGTGTTCGGACTGGGGCGATACACGCTCACCGACGGCCTGACGGGAGACATCTCGACAGGCCCATTGAAAACTTGCGAACACCCCTGCCAACTCGTTGAAAAACAAGCTACAATCACCTAGGCGCAGTCAGTAACCAGCCCTGAAATCAAAGGGATTGAGACTCCGGCATTATGGCGGCCTTGATCATCGTTCCGGCCACCCCCTACGCCCCAGCGGCATCAGATAGGGCGGTTTGTGCGGTCGAGGTCGTCGTCGCGCGGGTCGTGGGGGCAACGGCATGCGCTGGAGCGCCTGCGTGAACAACGTTTCGTGGGCACGGCCAAAAAAGCGCTCGGCGGCGGTCGTGCCGTCGGCGCGACGGATGTGGTAGTTGTGCACGGCGGTGAGCGCCGCGAGCTTGCGGTCGCTCAGGCGATAGCGGCCCTGGTGATGCAGGGCCAGTTGTCCGTTACGGCCCGCCACCCTGGAACTGCTGCGCTGGAAGCGATCGGTGCAGTCGCCGGCCACCTGTTCCAGGCGCGCTCGCTCGGCGCTCGGCAAGGCCTGGAGCGGATGGTCGCCGTGACGCAGCGGTTCGAGCAACTGGCGGCTCAGCGCGCGCAGTCGGTGAGACGCGGCTCGGCGAGGGTGCTGCGCGCGGCGACGCGCTCCAGATACAGGGCAGGAATCAGTTGTTCGACGAGGGCGCGCTCCAGCTCGGGGGGCAGCGCGAGGGCCTCGACCTGCAACGGCAGGGTGGCGAAGAAAAAGGTGAGGGTGGCCAGCAGTTGGGTAGTCAGACGTTGCGCTTTGGCCAGGCGCTCACGGGCGCGCGTCGGCAGCTCCGCGGCCTGGGCGATACGCCCGAGCCGCGCCCAGACGCCGTTGAAGCGCTGCGCGACCTGTTCGACGGGTTGTGTCTGTCCGCGCTCAGGTCATACGGGGGATATAGGATGCCCTGCTCCCGCACCCGTTCGCGGGCTTCGCACTGACGCGCCTGCGCCTCGGCATGCGCGACTTCGGCCTGCACTACCTCGCTCACGGCGGCCTGGAGGCGGGCGGCGAACGCGGGTGGGCGACCGCAGGGACGTGGCGACGGGTTCTCGTCCGCCTGCTGGGCCGCCCGCTCGACCGCCCAAGCCTGCTGAGCGGCCACCACCGTCGCGGCGGCCTGCCGAACCTGGCGGGCCAGGGATAGGCTGGTGGCCTTCGAAACCTCATGCTGGCCATGGATGGAAGAGGTCCGGCGAATGATGCACTCCCAGGTCCACCTCGACAGGCCGAGGCAACGCCGTGGCCTCGTCTCTGGTGCCTTGGATCACGGCGACGTTCAAGCCGACCAGGGCTTCCTGGAGCGCCTGCGTCCAGGTCGCCGCCTGACGATCCGCCGCGTACTGTTCCAGAAGAAGAAAGCCCGACACCGGCTCCAGCGCCACCAGACAGATCGGTGGATGGAAAGTCTCATCCTCACACACCGTGAGATCCCGGTGCGGCATGCCCCGCGCCAGCGCCGCGTGCTGCTCATGTGCGACAGCGACCAGCGTCTCTTCCAGGGCCGCATTGAGGCCTTGCTGGGTGCCGTAGCTGGCACCGACGAAGGCCGACAGTCCGCTCAACTCAAGGAATTGGCACACCATCCGAATGCCGGCAGCGCCCTGCAGGGTGATGCTGAAATGCGCCGCCAACCCCCGTTGATGCAGCCACCGTACGCCCTCCGCGGTCTCCACGCCGCCAAGGCCGCTGGGGCCGCGCCGACCGCAACCGGCTTGCGCCAATCCTGCAAGGTACTGCGGGCCAGGCCGAGGTCGGCGGCTACCCGCCGTTGCGGCTGTCTCGCCGCCAGGCGCGCTTTGACCGTCTCAAGCTGCTCCGCCCGCTCCAGGCGCGAGCGGCGTATCACAACCAACCATCCATCGACGCCCGTGCCGCGCGCGGTGGCACAGGCCTCGTATCTGGGCTATAGTCCATCCCGGCAGGACTTTCGAGCCTCTTCCTTCTCCCTCGGTGAATTTGCACTTCCAAGGGTACGAGGTTTCGAGGATTCTGCCACTCCTTTCACCACGCTCAGCACTTGGCCTTGGCCGGAATGATGATCAAGGCCTCCAGATCAACCCGCGTCATCGGATTCCCGTTGACATAGCTGTATGTGTTGATCCCCCCTTGCAAGCCGATGGGGTCCGACTGAAAATACCTCCCTCCCCCCGGATCGTAATCGCGGTAGTAGTTGTAGTGCAACTGCGTCTCCCGATCGAAGTACTGCCCCGGAAAGCACAGGTTGATGATCGTCGGCTGCCCGTCGCCGTCCGGATCCTCCTTGGGCAGCGCCATTCCGAACGGTTAGCTGATCGGCAGATTGCGCCAGACGACGACGTTGGCTTCGTTGGTCGCCACTCGCGGCGTGCCGAGATGATCCGCGTGCAGATAGAGGATCGTCAGCCCGGGGTCGGTGACCGTGATCCTCACCGTGTCCGGGGCGCTGGCGAATGGACCGTCACTGACGATCAACTGCGCGATGTACTGACCGGGCACGTCGGCGGTGAAGGTCGGACGAACGCTGTTGGCGGCGGTGAGGGTGGCAGCGCTTCCCGCCGGTCTGTCGATCAGCGGCCAGGCGTGGCTGAGCGTCGCTCCTTCGGGATCCCGCGAAGCGCTGCCGTCGAGGCTGACGAGCTTGCCAATGGCGACGCTCTGGTCGGGACCGGCGTCGGCCAGCGGTGGGCGATTGATCGGGAGTAGGACTTCTGACCTGATCCTGCCGCCCTTCCCTCGCCAGTGCGCTTCCAGTTCCCTTGCCTTGTCCACCACCTCCTCCTGTCGAAAACCCAGAGGTTGCTCCATATCTCGAGGGTTTTACAGGTGGGTGGGCTGGACGCTTACGAACAAAGTCAGAAACCATGCGGAAGACCGGTTGCGAACCCATTTGATGAAGCGTCATAAGGTGAAGGATCGAGGAACTGGCTTCCGCCGGTTTCCAAGTGCTCATCTTTACGGGGGCTACGGGCTGTACAAAGTTCCTACGAAGGCGGGCTGGAACTCGGCGCATGCCTTGGCATGAAGAACATCGGAAAGCCGTGTGCGGGAAAATCGCATGCACGGTGTGATGAGGGAGGGCAGGCGAAAACCTCTACTCTACCCGCCGCCTGCGTGCTTGCCGCCTCTTGCGCACATGCAAAGAAGCCCACTACCTTATCCATGCGAATGATCATCATGGTCATGGCTTCTTTCCTCTTGTCTGCTTCTTCCTCCTCAATCACCTGTACGAAGACTTGCCCGGCGCCGTGCGGGTCGCGGAATCCGGAGCTGCAGACGATGAGGTCGAGGGAGCCGGCCTGTACGAGCCTTACGGCACGGTCGGCTCCGTCGAAATTCCGGCCGTTGTGTGGCAGCCCCCTCCCGACATTGCTTCCATACGGGCGAAGATCTTCTTGTACAGGTCACAATAGGGATCTTTCGTAAGAATGTCGCCGTGAACGCTGTAGGCTCTCACCGGGCATCCGCCGTGGCAGATGGCGAGGTAGTCACAATCCAGGCACTCTTCGGTTTGTATCAGAGAACCGGGTCTCATCTGGAACTCCCGGCGTGCATCGCTCCGTCGCAGCAGATCCGAGAGGCTGACCGGATCAAGAATGTTGCCAAAGCGATACTCGGGATAACTGCTGACCCAGCAGTCGCATTGGGCTACGTGCCCACGGGGATCGATACAGACAAATTCGTTTGCGCAGTTCTCGCGCCAGATGCAGAGCAGGTCTTTCGTGCCCTGCTCGAAGTAGGCGAGCAGCTTGTCGAAGGGTCCGATTCGTACACCTGCGTCCCTACCTCGTTTCTCCCAGATATCGGCCAGCTCCAGTAGAAAGCGGCTGAGGTCTTCCGTTTCCAGAGGATGAGCACACTTCACCGCTTTCGACATGCCTCCCGGGAAGGGCGTATTGACCTGAAAATCCCGGATTCCAAGACGGTCGACGAAATAGGAATAGAAGGCCTCCGCTCCGGCTTCGACGGTCCCGGCATTGGGTATCGCAATGACGCCAATCTCGATGCCGGCTTCCCTGGCCTCGAGAACCTTTCTTTCCCACAGGTCCTGATACTGTTGCGGCGTGCCACCCTTGACGCGGCGGTGGAGATTGGGGAAATCCATCGAAGTCCCCAGGCTGTTGCCAAACATTTCCGTGATGACCGGTTTCCATTTCGGGCCGTAACCAATCATGTTGGTCTGCAGGTAATTGCCTATTCGCTTTTCCCGGGCGGTCGCAATCTCCTGGACGAGTTCATGGGCGCGCTCGAACCATTCGGGTGGCTGGGTCATCACCTCACCGCCCTGCCAGTAGATGGACAAGGTGTCGATCTGCCGGTCCTGCATGTAGTCAAGGACCTTCCGGAGCACGACGGCAAGTTGATTCAGGGTAAGTCGATCTTCGGTTCGGGTCTCGAAGCAGTACTCGCAATCGGCGTTACAGCGCAGTGTGGGCAGCAGGATGAGGGAAAAAGGAGGCTTCACGCAGCTCCTGTCCCGTTCGTCGGGCATGCAGCGAGATCGCTCCGCAACTCCCTTGCTGCCTCGGCGAGCGTCCGGAATAGGACCTTGACGGTGTCGCAGCGATAATTCCTAGCGGGCCATTTGAAATAGCCGGAGCAGCTATCGACGAATTCGCATCCTCGGCATTCCCCCCCTTCCGTGATCAACCCGGCAATCTGCGCGCTGACAAATTCGTTGAAATCGGATGGCGGCGCCATGCCGATGAATCGCTTGCCGACAGTCTCTTCGTTCTGGTCGGTTACGTAGCGGATCCGGCGAGGATCTTCCTCCTGCACGGCCCAGAGGCTCACTGGCTCCTGGCGAAAAAAAGCCAGGAAGAGGCTGTGGAAGAACTCGACGGGCACCGAGACACTCGGCCGGTAAAGGTAATCGCTGGCCACGCCAAGCAGCTCTTCGGCGAGGGAATGCGCTGGCTGAGATCCTTCGAGCTTCACTGCGAAATCAAGCGATATCGCCAGCCTCACCACCTTGCCGAACCCAGGCGCAAAAGGCACCGAAACCCGAACTGGTCGGTCGGTCAGCAAGGGCGAGTACTTGTAGAGTAGCGGCAACTCTTCGGTCGGCTTTTCCACCACCAGATCGAGAGGAGTCCCGCATTCCCAGCGCAACAGGCCGTCCACCGGCGCACTCAGGCCGAGGATCTGCACATAGGCGAGGTCGTCGCAGTCCTTCGTCGAGAGTGCTGCGCTGATCAGGTCGGGATCCCGGGAACGAACCACGAGATGACGTCCCCGATAGGCATCGACCAAGGCAAGCGGGACGTTGTACAAGAGTGAATCAGTCAAGAGGCGTACTTTCGCGGACTACCAAGGATATCGCCGTTGATTGACCGAGGACATCGTCTTCCCGTGGTGACGCGCGGAAACCGAGACGTATGCATCTGCTATCCCGCTTCCCGCGCCAGGCAGTACGGGAAGGGGAAAAGAGTGAGCGGCTAGAAGCGGTTGACCCAGGAACCGCCGCCATTGATCCAAGTGCCGCCACGGTTGGCCCAGGCGCCGCCACGATTGGCCCAGGCACCGCCTCCGCCCGCGCGGTTGGCCCAGGCACCGCCTCCGCCCGCGCGGTTGGCCCAGGCGCCCGCCTCGGCGTCCGGCACAGCACCCAGTTTCAACATTGCCCCACCGAAGAGGGCGCTGCCGATGACGACCTTGGACCACTTGTTGAGACTGCGGAGGAAGTCTCTCCGCCCCGTCAACATCGTGTCGTCGGCTGTATTGTCGTCAGTTCCCTGCTGTGATTTCATATCGTCTTTCATATTCAACCTCGGTTTCCTGCTCGCAAAAATCCGGCCATGACCCCATAGGAACTGGTCTCAAACCAGAGGCAAAGTACCATGCGGATCGGTTCGACGGCCTCATGCGCTTCACTCTGGAAGGTTTCAAAAACAATTTGCGAAAGCTGATCAATGGAATCCCCGCGTTTTCCCAGTCCAGCAATGAATTTCCGCAGGTTGTTTTTTGAACGTTCCTCAGATGCTTTCGCCGGCCCTACTACTCGGCACCCAGCCGGGAAAAGTGCATGCTGACAAAACGCCACTGGCCTTTCTCCTTTTGCAAGGTTCCGGACATGTTGAAGGCGCGTTCCCGCGTTTCCTGGTCGATGGGGGCTTTCATCGTGGTGGTCATCGCAAACCAAGCGATGTTACCGCTCGCACCGGTTGAAATCCACTGGTTGCTGAAACTGATGCTGTTCGGCTTGAACTTGGTAAAGAACTGAGCGTAAGCAGCGGAGATCCCTTCCCCGCCCAGATAGGCTTCGCCAGCACCGGTACCCAACAGGACGGCACCGGGCGACGAGGAATAGGTCGCCATCACGCCCTCGAGATCCTGCGCGTCAAACGCCTTGTTGTGACGTTCAACCAGGGACTGCACTCCGGGCAGGGGGACTGTTTTCGGGGATTCCGCCAGACAGGGAGAAGCCACTGCCCCACAAACAGCCGTCACCAGGACGAAACCCCGCATCGCATACATCAATGATCTCCTTTCGTAATCAAGCTGCTTGGAAAATTACCGGCTGAATCGGCTCGAAAAGTCCACGCCTGAACACAATCGATACGTTACGTTCCCGACCCAAGAAAACGGCTAATCAACACTCCTTGAAGGGTAGAAGACGCAAAGGGAAAACACAAGACAATTTTTCGGCGGTGTCCGTGACCCCTGTTATTTATTTAACGTCAGTTCGGGATAAGTTTGGGAGACGGCGAGAGCCGGCGGAAGTCCTGAAGCGGTAGTCTGGGCTTGTTGGGCATCAGGCCATAGGCGACGAGGCCAGCCAGCAAATTGACAGCGAAATGGATGGGCGAGCGATGGCGGGTATGCTCGATCTGACAGAGGTTTTTCAGTTCGTCGATGACGGTTTCCACGAGGGATCGCTGCCGTAGCATCGCCTGGTCGAAGGGATCGAGGGCGACGGGCTTCCTGTTTTTCCTGACCTTGGACACGAAGTCGATGCCGAGATCCTTGAGAAAGATAGTCAGCCACTGGGCAATATCGCCCTTGTCCGCATACCGCTTGCCAAAGAGCCGCTCGGCAAAGTCGCACAAGGGCTTGCGGTCATCGACATTGCCTGGGGTCAGCTTGACGCCGAGCAGTTCGCCCAAGTGATTGATGACTAAATGGAGTTTGAAACCGAAAAACCAGCCGGTCGAACTCTTGCCGCGCGCCGCCATGCCCTGGAACACCCGGTGGCAAGGAATCCGCAAGTTCTTGCAGACGGAGAGAGGAGTCGAATCCGCAATCGACACCCCGGAGCACTGGCCCGTGAGTTCCTCGAACAGGGCGGCCAGGGCGATCGCGCAGCGTGGCAGCCACTCGATACGCCGCTGATAGGTCGGTAGCGTATCTGATGGAACAGCACGACCAGCGTCATCAACTCCGGCACGGACAGGCTGCCTTTCCTCGACCGATGCCGCTTGCCATCGGTCAGCAGCCGGGCGTTGAGTTGGGTTCGAAAGCTTTGTAAAAGTCGTCCATCAGGCAGCAAGTCTCGGTAAGATCGTCCATGATGAGAGGTAGCGCGCGCGGTTGGTCGCGCAGATGCCGCGCAACTCATGCTTGCCGACGTTCACTGCCTGCCGATTGCCACTGGCAGCGTCAACGCCTTGCACGCCGGCGGCATCGTGCCGCATCTGGCTGACCCCGAGCGGGCCCTGCGGGAATGGGCGCAGGTGGCACGCTGCCGGAAGCTGCGACGGCGGACCCGGCTGCAGTAGCAACCGCTGTGGTGGCGCCGCCGGCCGCGCTCCAACCTGCCCGCCGGGGTGAGCAGGCGGTCGAAGCCTGGGTTCGCATCCCAAGAGTTTTTCGCCTGAACTGATTGAAGTTTCCGACGCCGAGCAATGGCAGTGTCGTGGTGACCACGGCCGCCCCGCTCTTGGTACCAGGCACCATCTGACGCTGCGGCGGGGGTCGGCGGTAGCAATGCCAGTCTGGACAGCCACAGGGATGGGATGAGCTGACGGTCATTGCCTTTGTCACCATCCTGGCACGAGAGTACATTTCTGTGTGGACCCTTGCGCAGTGACAGCTACCCGGCAATGCGCTGGTCGAATCCGTATTCCGGTACCGGTTGAGGCTGCGCTTCGTTCTTGGATCCATACGCAGGCGGACCACCAGCGCCTGCGGCTATACTTCAGCGAATCCTGCGCCCCTACCGTATCCGACACGCCTGCCGACCATGCCCGCCCGCGCCGACAACCCCCGCCCCCTGCTGCACACGACGGCTGCGGTCGCCATCGTCGTCGGTGCCGGCATCTTCAAAACACCGGCCATGGTCGCCGGCATCACCCAGGACCACGGCTGGCTGATCGCCACCTGGCTGGCCGGCGCGCTGTGCTACGCCGAACTGTGCGCGACACATCCGCATGCCGGCGGCGAGTACCACTTCCTCAGCCGCGCCTGGGGCAAGCGCCTCGCCTTCCTCTACGCATGGTCGAAGGCGATGGTGATCAATACCGGCTCGATCGCCCTGCTCGCCTACGTCTTCGGTGACTACATGACGCGCGTCGTCGATCTCGGCGCGCATTCTTCGGCGCTCTGGGCAGCCGCCATCATCATCATGCTCACCGTCACCAACATCCTCGGGCTGACCATCGCCGCCCGCCTGCAGACGGCGATGGTGCTGCTGCTCGTCGGCGGGCTGGCGGCCGTCGTCGCCGCCGGCTTCACCGCGCCAGCCACTGAACTGACGTCGCATCCGGCGCCGACCTGGTTCGCCAGCACCCCCCGGCCGGCATGCTCGGGCTGGCGATGGTCTTCGTGCTGCTCACCTTCGGCGGCTGGAACGAGGCCGCCTACCTCTCTTCCGAGCTACACGGCGGCCCGCGCGCCGTCGCCCATGTGCTGATCCTCAGCCTGAGCGTCATCACCACCCTCTACCTGCTCGCCAATCTCGCGCTGCTGCACGGCCTCGGCCTGAGCGGACTTGCCGCCAGCAAGGCCGCTGGCGCCGAGGTGCTTGGCCTGCATTTCGGCGCCTGGGGCGAGCGCCTGCTCGGCGTGCTCGTCGCGCTCGCCGCGCTGACCAGCATCCATTCGACGATGATAGTCGGCGCCCGCAGCAACTACGCTCTCGGCCGCGACTGGGCGCTGCTGCGCCGCCTCGGCCGCTGGCAGGCGGGACGGGGCGCGCCGGTGAACGCCTATGTCTTGCAGACGGTCTCAGCCTCGCGCTGGTCGTCCTTGGCGCGTTCCAGGCCGATGGCTTCGAGGCAATGGTGGAGTTCACGGCGCCGGTCTTCTGGACCTTCCTGTTCATGGTCGGGCTCGCCGTCTTCCGGTTGCGCATGCGCCACCCCGACATTTCGCGGCCGTTCCGTGTGCCGCTCTACCCGCTGACGCCGATGGTGTTCTGCGCCGCGTGCGCCTGGCTGGCGTGGTCGAGCGTCAGCTACGCAGCGAGTAAGGCTGCGGTGCACGTCTCGCTGCTGGTGATGCTGGCCGGTCTGATCGTACTCGGCGGGCTGCTGCTGCACGTCCGCCTCGCCCGCCAGCGTGCTCCCGGTTCGTCATAGTGCCGGCGTCTTCCGGCGCGAGCATAGCACTGCGGTTGAGCGCGCGCAGCAGGCGCCGATGGACCCTGGCCTGCATTCCGTCGAGCAACTTCCGCTCGCTCGCACGGCTTTCGTGAAACGCCGCAGTGCCGGCGGTGTCAGCCGCGACGACGCCCTCCATGACGGGGCCGTGGAAGTGCCCATGCAGATTGAGCAGCGCGATGATCACCGGCTGGAAGAGCATGACGGCAATCGGCAACGGCGTGACGATGCGGCCGTCGCGCATGTCGATCACCTGATGAACGATCGCTGAATCGACGACCAGCGGGTCGTGGCTGGTCAGGATCACCGTCTTGCCGATGCCGTGCAGCTTCTCGAGGATGGCCATGAACTCCATCGCCAGCGCGGTGTCGAGGTTGGCGGTCGGTTCGTCGGCGATGATGATCTGCGGGTCGTTGATCAGCGCCCGCGCGATCGCCACGCGTTGCTGCTCGCCGCCCGACAGGTGCTCGATGGCGGCCGCAAACCGATGTGCCAGGTGCAACTCGCCGAGCAGGGACTCGGCCCGCTCGTGCAATGCGCGCCAGTTGCCGCCGAGCGGGTACGCGGGCAGCATGACGTTTTCCCGAGCCGACAGATCCTTGATCAGATTGAACGGCTGGAAGATGAAGCTGAAGGTCTGGCGGCGGATGTCGGTCAGGAAACGCTCGGGCAGCCCCGAGATGTCCCGGTCGCCGAGGCGAACGCGGCCGATGGTCGGCCGTGAGAGGTAACCGATGATCGACAGCAGCGTTGTCTTGCCCGAACCGCTCGGCCCGCAAAACGCGGTGACGCGCTGCGTCGGCAGATGCAGGTCGATGCCGTTCAGGGCATGGAACTCGTTTTCCCTACCGGTGTTGAAAGCCTTTCGGATGTCTTTCAGCTCGATCATGTCTCGCTCAGCTGCGCATCACGGCATCGGCCTTGATCATCGTTCCGGCCACCCCCCTACGCCGCCAGCGGCATCAGATAGGGCGGTTTGTGCGGTCGAGGTCGCCGTCGCGCGGATCGTGGGGACAACGGCATGCGCTGGAGCGCCTGCGTGAACAACGTTTCGTAGGCACGGCCAAAAAAGCGCTCGGCGGCGGTCGTGCCGTCGGCGCGACGGATGTAGTAGTTGTGCACGGCGGTGAGCGCCGCGAGCTTGCGGTCGCTCAGGCGATGGCGGCCCTGGTGATGCAGGGCCAGTTGTCCGTTACGGCCCGCCACTCCGGAACTGCTGCGCTGGAAGCGATCGGTGCAGTCGCCGGCCACCTGTTCCAGGCGCTCTCGCTCGGCGCTCGGCAAGGCCTGGAGCGAATGGTCGCCGTGGCGCAGCGGTTCGAGCAACGGGCGGCTCAGCGCGCGCAGTCGGTGACGCGGCTCGGCAAGGGTGCTGCGCGCGGCGACGCGCTCCAGATACAGGGCAGGAATCAGTTGTTCGACGAGGGCGCGCTCCAGCTCGGGTGCAGCGCGAGGGCCTTGATCTGCAACGGCAGGGTGGCGAAGAAAAAGGTGAGGGTGGCCAGCAGTTGGGTAGTCAGACGTTGCGCTTTGGCCAGGCGCTCACGAGCGCGCGTCGGCAGCTCTGCGGCCTGGGCGATACGCCCGAGCCGCGCCCAGACGCCGTTGAAGCGCTGCGCGGCCTCGAAGGCGCCGGCGCGGCTGCTTACTTCGAGGGTTTCGCCGAGTTGCTGCCGGCTCGCCTGCACTTCAATGGCCGCAATCGCCGGCCGCCGCGCGATCCGGCGAACGCGCTGCTCTCGCTCGGCTACACGCTGCTGCACGCCGAGGCGGTGCTGGCGCTGTACGGCGCCGGGCTCGATCCGTTCATCGGTTTCTACCACGCCCTCGACTTCGGGCGCGAGTCGCTGGCCTGCGACCTCGTCGAACCGCTGCGCGTCGATGTCGACCAGCACGCGCTGATGCTGTTTCGCTCGGAGAAGCTGCGCCCGGAGGATTTTTCCAGTACGCAGAGCGGCTGCCTGCTCGGCAAGGCCGGCCGTGCGCGCTTCTACGCCGAGTGGGAGGCACTGGCGGCACGCCTGCGCAAGCTGCTCGCCGAGAGCATCTGCGACGTGGCGAACGCGATTTCGGCAGCGGGTGCGGCGGGTGCGCCATGCCCGGCCGGCAGCACTGCCCCGGCCACCGACACCGACGCCGAGGTAGACGACGATGACTTCTGAACAGGCTTTCGTCATCGGTTACGACATCAGCCATCCGCGCCGCCTGTTGCGCGTCCACCGCGAGATGTGCAAGCACGCCTCCCCGCTCGAATACAGCATTTTCCTGCTGGTCGGCAGCAACGCCGCCAAGGATCGCTGCCTGCGGGAGGTCGACGCGCTGATCAAGCCGCAGGACGACGACCTGCGCTGCTATGCGCTGCCGATACGCGGTTTTCAGGGCCGCATCGGACGCGCCAGCCTGCCCGCGGGAATCCTCTGGACCGGCTTGCCGGCGGCGATCGCGTGAAGGAAAGCGCTGGGTGCGAATCAGTCAGACGTACTCATACCTGCTGGTTGTTTGCAGGTGAATCTGCAAGAATGTCACCTCTACACATCTCCAGGTGCTCACCCTCATGACCCAGCAAATTCCCAAAGCGATGGCAGAAAAGTTCGCGGCCATCACGAGCCTGACCGACGCCTTCTGCGAAAAGATGCTCAACGAGGAATACCGTCAGATGATCCAGGCGGTGGTCGGCGCGCTTGCCAGAAAGCGGCCATCTCCCCTATTGCGCGGCATGGAAAAGGTCTGGGCCGCTGCTGCGGTACATGCCGTTGGGCGGATCAACTTTCTCGATGACCCATCCCAGAAACCGCACTGCAAATCCAGAGTGATCTACGAGTTTTTCGGGATTGCCGAGAGCACCGGGCAGAACAAGTCCAAGGAAATCCGGGAAGCTCTCAAGATGGACAACTTCTCGCCGAAATGGACCCTGCCCAGCCGGCTCGCCGACAATCCCATGGTGTGGATGCTGCAGGTCAACGACATCATAGTCGACATTCGCCGCGCGCCGGTGGAGTTGCAGCGGATGGCCTTTGAGAAAGGCCTGATTCCCTTCATTCCCGCCGAGAAACCTGAACAGGCAGAGTGAGCTGAATGCTCTCCCGCGACCTGCAATAGCCAACGCAATGCCAACCCGAATCTATCTGGTGCGCCACGGCGCGACCGACCTGACCGCCGACGACCGCTTCGCCGGTTCCTCCGACGTGCCTTTGTCCGATACGGGACGCCGACAGGTCGCCAGCCTGGCGGAACGGCTGCGCGGGGAAGACCTCGACGCCATCTACGCGAGCCCACTCCAGCGCACGGTCGAGACAGCGCGCATCCTCGGCGTCCCGCACGGTCTCGAACCGATCGCCGAGCCGGGACTGCGGGAAATCGACTACGGACACTGGGAGGGACTGCGCCGCTCGGAGGTTGAAAGCGCGTTCCGGGACGAATACGCGATCTGGCAGGAAGATCCGTTCGTCATCGCGCCGGCTGGCGGCGAATCCGGTGTCAATGTCCTGAACCGCGCGTTGCCCCTCGTCAGGCGTATCGTCGAACGGCATCGGCACCGCACGGTGGTGGTGGTCTCGCACAAGGGAACCAATCGCCTGCTGATCGGGAGCCTGCTGGGGTTCGACATGCGCGGCTACCGCGACCGCCTGGACCAGAGCCCGGCCGCCCTGAGCATCCTCGATTTCATGAGTGAGGTCCGCCCCAGGCTATGCCTGTTCAACGACGTGTCTCATTACCAAGGTCATGACTTTGCAACCGGAGTTTAGACCCACCCGGATCGCGCCGACCGTGCTTTGGCTGGCGACGGCCAATGACAAATAAGAAAAGGCGAGCTTCGGAGACGGCCTGGAGTCAGGCGGCGCGAGTCAACACGACCAACGCTGATCCTGACCAGGCAAAGGCATCTTGGAACGTGCGCCTGGGCCGCGCTTATTCATAGTGCGTCCACATCCCGAGCACGCGCACGACGCGTTCTTGGACGAAAACCTCGTAGATCAGGCGATGCTCGATATTGATGCGCCGAGAATACGCACCCGCAAGATCACCAACCAGCTTCTCGTAGGACGGCGGATTCTGGAATGGATCGTTGGCAAGCACTGCAAGCCGCTCTTGGGCTTTTGACTTCAGGCCTGCCGCGGCCAACTTCTTCGCATCCTTCTCTGCATGTCTGGAAAAAACGACCTGCCAACTCACCAGTCGAGCCTCGTGGCGCTTTCGCCAAGAGGCTCGGCCATGCCTTCTTTGATGGACTCGCGCATGCCGGGAACCGAGAGCAGGTACAGCGTTTCCTGGACGGCCTGCCAATCCTCTGCCGAGAGGAGCACTGCACTGCTGCGCTTGCCAGCGATGTGGATCGGCTGATGGGACTCGGCGGCCTGATCAATGAGGCGGTACAGATTGGCTCGGGCTTCGCTCGCGGTGAGTGTGATCATGGTTGATCTCCAATGAGAACGACATCGTACGTATTTACGTACGCCAGGTCAATCGCCACATCCGGGCGATCGCCTACACGGATGGAATGGGGGCATGGGGTCTTCGCTCCCTTTCTGCGATTTATAAGGCAAAATCCTCTGTTACCAGTGCAAGAGCGGGCCTCGTGAGAGCGAGAGGGACAGGAAACAAGGTTTTTGGCCTGGAGTTGATGATTTTGTCGACGATGTCGCGGACAGGGCCGGCCTCCGGCTGGCTTTGGGCAACTGAGGCGCACTTGCCAGGACATGGTCCAGGCCCTTGCGAACATTGACGATCATCGCCCTGATTGGGTCTACTGCGGCATGGAAAAGCGTGATCAGCAAGCGGGATTGGCCGGCGTGCGTGGTCAGTCGACCGACGCCGGCGAGCCACATCGGGCGACGGGTGATCGCTTTCAGACGTGTCTTCGGGTGGACCAGACGAACATCCCCACTCCACCCGTTGTAGATCAGCGCCACCGCGCGCGCCGAGAGCTTGCAACGCGCCAGATCCTGGGTGGCATAGCCGCCCCAGCCCCCCTGATTTTTCAATTCGTCGTACCCATTCTCCGAATCAGCCCGATCCCTGGATAACTGGCCGATGGCGGGTATCGGGTCGTCGGCATGGCTGACCAGAACGGCGTATTCCCAGAGCTTGGTCGCCTCGGCAGGGTCAAGGAACGGCAACTCAGGCTGCCGCTTGTCAGGGCTCACGTCGGCGGCCAGGTTCGACTTCACGCGTCGTCGCAGCACCACGACACGCCGCGGGCGCGTCCAGCCCACTCACTGGAAGGGGGTTTCCACGGCGTCAAACCCCTGGCCGACCTCCTGCCAGTCGCCGCGCCGCCAGAGCCGCTCGATCAGACACCTGACCCCGGCCGTCTGCTTGCGCTTGAAGAGAGCGGGCTGCGTCCCCTCTTTCGGCCATCCTGCCTTCGTTGCCGAAAGCGATATCGCCGCGCTCCAGGGCGGGACGCTCCTCGGGAGCCAGCGGCTCAGGCAGCTGACATCGCCGGGGCCGGCTGTATTTTCCGGCACGGGCTTTGCCTCCTTGTACTTCCACATCCCGCACCAGACGCCGGTTGCCGATCCAGTCGGTGGGCAGCGTCTGGCTGGGTCGTCCCGGTTTCCTGGGGTTATACCCGACCTCGGCGCCTGCCGGGCGACCGTAGAGCAGCCTGACCGGGGTGTCGATGTCGAGAATCCAGGGCGGACGCAGCGCTTCGCGGCTGCTCTGCGAAAGAGCTGTGTCCATCCACGCCGCACTCTTCGCCCGTTGCGCCGAGCGGGCCGCGCGTTCTTCGTCAGCGCAGTGCCAGGGTTGACTCGGCGCCAGATGCGCCAGGGCGCGGCGCAGGCTTTCAGCGCTGATGATCTTCCTCATCCCCAGAATCTGCGGCGCCTCTTCGACACCGCGCAGTCCTGTCACGTGCGCATAGCGACGCTGGCCATCCAGAATCGACAACCGTCACGTCCCCAGAACAGAGACCACTTCAGGCGCGTTCGGGCTCGTCTAGGCCATCGGGCATCCGTCCCGCCAAGCAGCGAATAGACCCGACACTTCCAGAAACTCGGCAAAGAACGTCAACTGCCCCAGGGCCGTGGCCCTTCCCCCTTCGTCCCAGCGAACCTGAAATCGCCCCCCAGGCGTCGCAACACCCATCTCCCCCGCTCCTTGGCCAATCTCCTGCAAGGCTCCATCCACCGCCTTGGCCAACTCTTTTCGATCAACATCCAAGTCACCCATTGGGTGACCCGCCATTCTCGCCCGAAACCCTCACCAGCCTTCAGTTTGCAACAGATCTTGAGCGTTCAACTGGGAAAAATAGGCTGATCGGCAGGGCTTAGTTTTCACACTGTTCGCCTGGCTAACCGAGTTCTTGAATTCGCGTCTCAATCCCTTTATCGGCAGGGCTTAGTTTTCACTACCACAGTGAAGATGACAATCAAACCCTGACGTATGGGTCTCAATCCCTTTATCGGCAGGGCTTAGTTTTCACCCCAGCAGGGGGTTCCCGATGTAGCTTCCTCAGCTACGTCTCAATCCCTTTATCGGCAGGGCTTAGTTTTCACGTGGGACGAGAATCATGAGCTGGCGAACGAACTGAGGTCTCAATCCCTTTATCGGCAGGGCTTAGTTTTCACGAATTCTTGAATTCGCCTTTCGGGATTCACGTAACATGTCTCAATCCCTTTATCGGCAGGGCTTAGTTTTCACCAAGGTGAATCGAGCACGCTGCGCTTTAAGACTCATTGTCTCAATCCCTTTATCGGCAGGGCTTAGTTTTCACGAAATAAAGAGAAGGGACAGAGAGAGACCGGCGGGTCTCAATCCCTTTATCGGCAGGGCTTAGTTTTCACAGAGGGTGATAAACCTCCAAGCCAACCAGGCCTCAGAGTCTCAATCCCTTTATCGGCAGGGCTTAGTTTTCACCGCCTGCTTTTCGACTTACAACAGAGCGATTATTGGGTCTCAATCCCTTTATCGGCAGGGCTTAGTTTTCACAGGTCAAGCTGTGGCTTATACTTCATCGCTCATCATGTCTCAATCCCTTTATCGGCAGGGCTTAGTTTTCACTGGGAGATGCTTCCTGGGTCATTCATCGCTGACTGGTCTCAATCCCTTTATCGGCAGGGCTTAGTTTTCACTGCTCTCGAAGTATCCCTTCGCGGGTTACGAAAAGTCTCAATCCCTTTATCGGCAGGGCTTAGTTTTCACGCCCCTTGTTCATTTCTGATAGGGTCAGCAATGTTTTGTCTCAATCCCTTTATCGGCAGGGCTTAGTTTTCACCGCAGCTAAAGCTGCTGCTGAGGTAATGGCCGACACGTCTCAATCCCTTTATCGGCAGGGCTTAGTTTTCACTAGTCGACAGGGCGGACGAAGTAGACCTTAACCGTGAGTCTCAATCCCTTTATCGGCAGGGCTTAGTTTTCACATCATATCTGACCGGTAATGGAGACAACCTACTAACGTCTCAATCCCTTTATCGGCAGGGCTTAGTTTTCACTCCGTTAGAGGAGAAACTATGGAACAAGGCGCTAAGTCTCAATCCCTTTATCGGCAGGGCTTAGTTTTCACTCAAGGAGCGCTTAGATCGTGGATCCGATATCGTGTCTCAATCCCTTTATCGGCAGGGCTTAGTTTTCACATGGGGTCCTGGAACCAATGCCGGATACGAATTCGGTCTCAATCCCTTTATCGGCAGGGCTTAGTTTTCACCCCGATCGATATCCCAGACAATGCGAAAAAGGATATTCGGTCTCAATCCCTTTATCGGCAGGGCTTAGTTTTCACAAAAAAACTTAGTAAAAGAAAGAGAGTAAAAAATGTCTCAATCCCTTTATCGGCAGGGCTTAGTTTTCACTCTACTTCCACAACCCGATGATCGTCAAGGAATTTAACGGCTCTTTTCGGGGCGCGGGCGAAACAACGCTCCCGTGCTCCCGTCCAGGCGCACGAAAATCCTCTTTTCCCTTGAAAATCAACACGCGGCGCCCGTATGCCGAAGTATTTTCGCAAGCCATTGTCCAAAAAGCCATGTCCGGCAAAATGTGCACCAGCGCCATATGCCCCGAAGTTCTCAGGCCAGCCAGTAATCCCAGTCCCGGGCGATATGGCCGTGCCCGTCCACCAGAATGCGCGCGGCGTCGGCGCGGCACAGGGTGGCGATGAACAGCTTGTCCTCGTCAGGACGGACGATCCGCGCCAAGCGATCACGCAATTCCTGCAACTGGGCGGGCTTGAGGTGGCACTCGAAGACGCTCTTCTGCACCCGCTCGCCGTAGCCTTCGCACAGCGTGGCGACCCGCCGCAGGCGGCCGGGGTCGGCGATGTCGTAGGAAATGAAAACGAACAGCGTGTTCACACCGCAAAGTACCAGGCAATGCCGGCTTCCGCCGAGTCCACCAGCGTGCGCTGCGGCTGGCGCGGCAGGCAGGCGGCGCAGAGCGGATAATAGCGGATGCTGTCGCTGCCTTTCAGATGACCGGCCAGGCGGGCGCGCAGGTCGCACACTTCGCGGGACGAGAGACGGCAGCGGAAGACGCTGTACTGTTCCCTTTCGCCGTGTCCGAGCAGGATGCGCTCGACCCGCCGGCGACAGCCGTCGTCGCTCACGTCGTAGGTCACGAGCCAGGTCTGTTCCATGGGGCTTCAGCGGATAGCGAAAGGCACGTACGGAAGGCCCGGCGTGCGTAACGCGGCGGCGTACTGCAGCACCTGCATGTCCATCCAGCGGCGGTAATCGAGCCGCTGTCCGGCGTGGCTGACGGTGGTATTGAGCTTCTGCTCCAGCAGATGGATGAAATGCTTGCGCGAACCATCGGCCATCAGGCATGGCTGACCCGGTGTTTCGGGCCAGGAGAAGTCGCCGGGTTGCAGCTTGCCGTCGAACACCAGATGCATCACCACCGCATCGACCACCGGGGCGCGGAATTCCTCCATCAGATCGGAGGCAAGCGCCGGATGGCCGGGCCGGACATCGTGCAGCACGCCGACGTGCGTGTTGAGGCCCCGCGCCCGCACCAGGGCGAGGACGTTGTAGAAGACGATCGTGTAGCCATAGGAGAGGAGCGCGTTCACCGGGTCGGTAGGCGGCTGGCGGTTGCGCCCCGTGAACTGCCACTTGGCCGGCAGCACCGTCTGCCAGGCGGCGAAATAGGTGCGCGCCGCGGCGCCCTCGATGCCGCGCAGGATCTCCAGGTCTGCGGCCTGCCCAGCGGCCTGCGCCGCCGATTTCAGCGCCGCAAGAGGCGCATCCATGTTCGTCTGCCGCGCCCGCGCCAGACGGCCGAGGAAAGTGCGGCAGTTGAGGATCTTGCCGGCGATCAGCGGACGGGCCAGCGCCAGCCGGGCGGGCTCGTCGCTCTCCAGCGCAAACTGGGCGCGCTGCAGGGGCACGCTGCGCGCGTCGAGCGGGTCGATCACCCCGAAGAACCGGCCGCGCCCGGAAAGGAGCATGACCGGAATGCCACGCTCCAGGCATTCGTGCAGGGCCGGCGTGGTGATCTGCACGTTGCCGAACACCATGATCTGGTCGATGCGCATCATCGGTACCTGCAGCAACACTTCGCCGTGGCGCGCAACGATGAAGCGTTCGCCCTCCTTGTTCAGGACGGCTCCGTTTTCCAGCAGATACAGGGTGCGCAAACGGGGCCGGTGGCCGTGGCTGGGTGGACGTTCGTCATCGGCGGCCGCCGCTTCGTGGACAGGGCCAGTGGTCGGCGGCAGGCATGCCGCCTCGCCCGGCCGCCCGCCGAGCATCCCTTCGGCGCCGCAGAAAGCGCCGAGGAATTCGAAGCCCTCGGCAAAGGAAGCGAGCCGGGATTTCCGCGTGTTCAGCGCCAGGCCGATGTTTTCCAGCGCGTCGGCGGCAAAAGCCAGAGCGCTTTGCGCCTCTGTTTCGCTGGCACAGGCGAGTACAAAATCGTCGGCGTAGCGCACCAGCGCCAGTCCGGCGCGCGCGCAGGCCGCGTCGAAGGCCATCAGAAAGAGATTCGCCAGCACCGGGGAAAGCGGCGACCCCTGCGCCAGGCCGCGCGCCAGGCTCCAGGCGCCTTGTCCCTGCACGTCGGCCACTTCGATGCGCACGCAGGTTTTCATCTGTTCGCGCAGGCACCGTTCGAGCGGCAGATCGTCGAGCAGGGAGAACAGGCGCCGATGGTCCACGCTGTCGAAAAAGTGGTGAATGTCGCACACCGCGACAAAGACGAGACCGCCATCGCGCAGCGCCTGCAGACGGTGCAGGGCGGTTGCGACCGAATGGCCGGGACGATAGGCATGGCTCGCTTCGCCGAAGTCGGGCTCCAGGAGATCGGCCAGATACCTGGCGAGTGCGGACTGAACGATCCGGTCACGTACCGCGGGCAGCAGCAGTTCGCGCACGCCGCCGCCCGGCTTTGCCACCGGAATGAGCCTGGCGGGCGCGGGACGATAGCTGCCCTGGGTGAGTTGCAGCGCCAGCAAACCGAGTTGTGCTTCAGCATCGGCGGCAAATTCCGCCAGCGTCTGTTCGTCGGCGCCCGCGCCACCCTGTCTGGCCGAGACATGTTCCAGCGCCTCGGCCAGACGGGCCAGCGTCCAGAACGGCGGCGGCGAATCCTGATCGGTGGACGATGGCGTTGGCAGCGTGCTCATCGGCAGGTCTTTGTCAATTCCACCGCTTCGAGAAGCCGTCGGGCGCCAGCGAACCGACCAGGCCACCGGCCAGCCCGCCGACGGCGATGCCGATCGGCCCGCCGAAGGCCCCTGGCACCGCTCCTGTTTTCGCACCGGCTCCGGTACTGCCGGCACGAACGCCATGCTTCACCGTCCGCCGTACCCGTCCGCGCGCCACGCCGGCGGCGGCAACATAGGCGCCCTGGGCGGCGCGATTCCGAGGGTTTTCGCGGCGGCGGGCGGGTCGCTGGCGGCCTGTCGTGCCGCGCTGATCGACACCGGTTTCGAATATTTGGCTGGGCACGTTGTGGCTCCGTAAGAGGCTGGCGAGCCGCCACTATAGTTGCACCCTCGTCCGCGGGTTGATTCGACAAGCTTGTCGTTTCCACGACTTTCATCCTGTGGCGTGAAGTCGTCGCTGATTCAGGCCGGGATTGATCTGCTGCGCTGTCAGCGTTACCTCGAACTCAATCCGGTACGCGCCAGGATGGTCGATAATCCTGCCCATGGTCGCTGGAACAGCTACCGTGCGAACGGGCTCGGACAGGCCGACCACCTGCTGACGCCGCATTCCCTGTATGGCGACATGTGGCACACCACACCACCACGTTTCGCAAGAACCTTTTCAAGCCCCGTAACCGGAAGATAGAACCCCCATGAAACGCATCCAGCCGTCCCCCCATCGGATGCCCTCCTCCGTGATGGCCTGTCACGCAAGCCCTGCTCCCGCAGCCAGACCATCCGAGACCGGAATGGCGAGCCCTTCCCATCCTTTCGTGTTGCCGCCCGATACCGCGCTCCGCCATGCCGCCGTCGGCTGCCTGCTCGGCACCGCCGTCGGCGATGCGCTGGGACTGGCCGGCGAAGGACTCTCGAAGCGGCGGCTGGCCCGCGTCTATCCGGACAGCACGCGCTACCACCTGCTCTTCGGTCGCGGCCTGTGTTCCGACGATACCGAGCACGCCTGCATGACGGTGCAGGCTCTTCTTGCCGCCAGTGCCGTCCCTCGTGACCACGCCGCGCGGGTCTTCGCCGGCAATCTCGCCCGGCGGCTGCGCTTCTGGCTGCTGGGGCTGCCGGCCGGCGTCGGGCTGGCGACCGGCCGCGCCATCCTCAAACTCTGGCTCGGCTGGTCGGCCGAGACCTCTGGCGTGTATTCCGCAGGCAACGGGCCGGCCATGCGCGCACCGATCATCGGCATCTTCGCGGGCGAAGATTCGCCGTACCTGCGCCGACTGATCCGTGCCTCGACCCGCATCACGCACACCGACCCGCTTGCCGAACAGGGCGCCCTGGCGGTGGCTCTGGCTGCTCAGCGCGCGACCAGAGCCGATCCTCCCGCCGCGCTGCGGGTGGGGGAGGAACTGGCGACGGCTCTTGCCCCCGAGGGGCGTGAACTCGCCGCGCTGATCCGCCTCGCGGCGCAAAGCGTGCATCAGGGCGAGTCGACGCCGGCCTTCGCCGCCTGCATCGGCTGTGGCCAGGGTGTCAGCGGATATATGCTGCACAGCGTGCCGGTGGCGCTGCATGCCTGGCTGTCGCATCCCGAGGAGCTGCAGGCAGCGCTCACGGCCGCGATCGTCTGCGGTGGCGACACCGACAGCGTGGCCGCCATCGTCGGCGCTCTGGTCGGCGCCCGCGTTGGCCCCGACAGGTTCCCCGCGTCTTTGCTCGATGGCCTCGTCGAATGGCCGCGTACGGTCCAGTGGCTGACCCTGCTCGGCGAACGACTCGCCCGGACTCGCACACCGCAGGCCCTGGCCCAACCGCTCGCGCTGAACCTTCCCGGCCTGCTGCTGCGCAATGTCTTCTTTTTTGCGCTGGTACTGATGCACGGGCTGCGCCGCCTGCTGCCACCATATTGAGCCGCAGGGTCGGGTCATCGGCCTTGAAAGCCATGACCGTTAGCGGGATCTGCCGCCCCCCTTCAGCAAAACCCACAAGGCGCCATCACCCCCGTCGCTGGGGGGAGCGTGGCAGAAGGCCAGCACATCCTTGTAGCGACTTAGCCAGGCCTTGACCAGGTGGCGCAGAACCCCTTCCCGCCCCGGCGAGCCGTGGCCGCGGCCGTGCACAATGCGCAGACAGCGCTTGCCGGCAGCCAGTGCTTCAGTAACGAACAGCGAAACCTGCGCGTGCGCCTCGTGGCGATTCATGCCATGCAGATCGAGATGATCCTGGATGCTCCAACGACCGCGGCGCAGGTCACGCAACAGGGTGCGCGGCAGCCCGCTACGCAGGAACGAATCGGCACCGCCAAGGTCGAGCCAGTCGTCGATCGCCAGGGGGGCCTGCAGAAGTTGTACCAGAACCGCTGCTTCGTCGAGTTCTCGCTGCCGTGGTCGCGGACTCGGCTTCGGCGCTTCCAGAGTGACCCGATCGGGCTTGCGCAAAGGCGTCGCGCCGTCGACAGCGGCGCGAAAAGCGGCCAGGTCCTCCGGACTGGGTTGCGATCGCAGCGTCATCGCAGAGTTCGCTCCTCACGCCGGCAATGCCTCAGCCGGCCAGTCCAAGACTGTCAAGGTAACGTTCGGCGTCGAGTGCCGCCATGCAGCCGCTGCCTGCCGAAGTACAGGCCTGTCGGTAGATGTAATCCTGCACATCGCCGGCAGCGAAGACGCCGGCGACCGACGTTGCCGTGGCATTGCCGTTTTGCCCGCACTGGGTCAGCAGGTAGCCGCCCTGCATGGCCAGTTGGCCGACAAACAAGTCGGTGTTCGGTTTGTGGCCGATGGCGATGAAAACCCCCGCCAGCGGCAGGTCTTCGGTATGGCCGGTCAGCTTGTCGCGGATGCGCATGCCGGTCACGCCGGACGGGTCCCCGAGCACTTCGTCCAGCGTGCAGTTCCAGCGGATCGTGACCTTGCCGGCCTTTTCCTTGGCAAACAGCTTGTCGTGCAGTATTTTTTCACCGCGCAGCTTGTCGCGGCGATGCACGAGGGTGACGTGACTGGCGATGTTGGCCAGGTACAAGGCCTCTTCGACCGCGGTATTGCCCCCGCCGATGACGGCGACCGGTTGGTCACGATAGAAGAAGCCATCGCAGGTGGCGCAGGCGGAGACGCCGCGGCCGGCAAAGGTTTCTTCGGAGGGCAGTCCCAGATACTGGGCCGAAGCACCGGTGGCGATGATCAGGGCATCGCAGGTGTAGGTACCCGCATCGCCGATGAGCACAAACGGCTTTTCTGTCAGCCGGGCGGTATGGATATGGTCGAAGAGGATCTCGGTTTCGAAGCGGCGAGCATGCTCTTCGAAACGCCGCATCAGCTCTGGCCCCTGCACGCCCTGTGCGTCGGCCGGCCAGTTGTCCACGTCGGTCGTGGTCATCAACTGCCCACCCTGGGCCATGCCGGTGATCAGCACTGGTTTGAGGTTGGCGCGTGCCGCATAGATGGCGGCGGTATAGCCGGCGGGTCCGGCTCCGAGGATCAGCAGGCGGCAATGGCGGTTGGCTTGGGTCATTTCGATGGGCTCTGGTCGTGGGTCACGGAAAAATTATAACCGGCAACGCTGACCCATTCGCGGCCAAGTTCAGTGCGGCAATTCTTCGAAAATCTTTGAAGTGCCTTATAATCGCGGCGCAAGCCCTTGATAGAAATCACTTCACTTGATGAGAGAATGGCCCATGAACACTGCCGTTGAGCAACCCAGGAGAGGACCCAGCCTGACTTTGCTGCACAGCATTCCGATATTTGCCGGCGTTCCCGATGCACAACTCGAACAGATCGCCAAGGTTGCCTTCCATCGTCGGGTACCACGCCAGACCACCATCGTCCGCGCCGGCGACAGTACCGATTCGCTCTATGTGCTGATCAGCGGCGGCGCCAAGGTGCTCAACAGCGACGAAGAAGGACGAGAAGTGATTCTGACCCTGCTTGGCCCCGGCGAGTTCTTCGGAGAAATGGGGCTGATCGACGGCAGCCCGCGTTCGGCCGATGTCATGGCCACCGAGACCTGCGAATTGCTGGTCATTACCAAGAACGACTTCAAGCGCTGCCTGGCCGAAAACTTTGACCTTTGCCTCAATATCATGAAAAGCCTCGTGCAGCGTTTGCGCGAGGCCGACCGCAACATCGAGAGTCTGGCACTGCTCGACGTCTACGGCCGCGTCGCCAAGTTGCTGATCGATTTTTCCGAAGAGGAGCGCGGTCAGCGCGTGATCCGGCGACGGCTGACCAAGCAGGACATTGCCAAGATGATCGGCGCCTCACGAGAGATGGTCAGTCGAGTCATGAAGGATCTCGAAAACCGCGGTTACTTCCGGGTTGAAGAAGGTCGGACCGTCATTCTCGAAAAACGCCTGTCTTCCCCGGCAAGTCCCGCTTCCCAACCGTAACTCCTGTCACTCCTCCTGTAACTCCCTACACCAGAACCCGCTGATGGCTTTGCTGAACAAACTTGCCGGCAGAATGCCCTTTCCCTCCAGGGCACCGACTCCGCTCCCGGAAAAAATCGCCGCACTCCTGCAGGAGTCGCGCTGGCTGATCCTGATCGTTGTCGCCACCTTCCTGGCGCTTTCATTGTGGGGCTACCATCCATCCGATCCTGGCTGGTCGCACGCCGTACACGCGGTCACGCTGCACAACCCGGCTGGCCGTAGCGGCGCCTGGCTGGCCGATCTGATGCTTTTTGTCTTTGGTTGTTCGGCGTGGTGGTGGATCGTTCTGCTGCTGGTCTTTGTCTGGCGGGGGTATCGACGTCTCGAAGGCCAGCACCCGACCGATCGACGTCCGCTGTACATCTGCCTGGCCGGCTTTCTGGTCCTGATCATCGCCAGCAGCGGACTCGAGAACCTGCGGTTCTATACGCTCAAAGCAACGCTGCCGGTTGGCCCCGGCGGTGTCATCGGCATCGAACTCGGCGCCGTGGTCGTGCGTTATCTGGGTTATACCGGTGCAACGCTGACCCTGTTCGCTCTGCTGATGCTTGGCTGGAGCATCTTCTCCGGGATGTCGTGGATTACCACTGCCGAACGTGCCGGTGCACTCCTGGAAGCGATCGTCGTCGGCATCTACCAGTGGCTCGAACGCCGGAAGGACCGGCGCATCGGACGCGAAGTCGCACGCGAGCGTGAGGCCGTCATCGAGGGCGAGAAAAAACGCGGCGAAGCGCAGGAACCCACGCTGTCCGAAAGCCCCGCGCTGGCCAGTTCCCGCCCGCTACCGGTCAAGGCCGGCAAACGCAGCCAGGAGGAGCCGACCCTGAACGACGAGCGCGACTTGCCTGCGCCGCTACCGCCCACAACCGGCAAGCCCATCGACGACGAGCCGGTCTTGCACCACGAGCACGACTTGCCTGCCTCGCCACGACCAGGAACCTTGAAGTCCCTCGATGATGTCCCTCCCCTGACCGAAGCTCCCGAAACCCTCGCGCCGCTGCCGTCGAAGGGGGAGAAGCGAACCGACCGTGGACGGCCACTGCCGCTCCCGGAAGCCGTCGCCGCGTCCCCGTTGCCACCCATGCATCTGCTTGAACCAGCGCCCTCGCAGAGCAGTCGCGTCAGTCCCGAGACGCTTGAATCCACCTCTCGTCTGATCGAGCGAAAACTCGCCGATTTTGGCGTGCAGGTGGCGGTCACCGCCGCCTATCCCGGACCGGTGATCACGCGCTACGAAATCGAGCCGGCAGTCGGCGTGAAGGGCGCCCAGATCCTCAATCTGGCTAAGGATCTGGCACGTTCGCTGTCGCTGGTGTCGGTGCGCGTCGTCGAGACGGTACCGGGCAAGTCGTCGATGGCACTTGAACTCCCGAATCCCAAGCGGCAGGTGGTCCGCCTGCTGGAAATCATTTCCAGCAAGGAATATCACGACATGGACTCGCCGCTGACGATGACGCTGGGCAAGGATATCAGCGGCCAACCGCTGGTCGTCGACCTGGCCAGGATGCCGCATCTGCTGGTGGCTGGAACGACGGGATCGGGCAAATCCGTCGGCATCAATGCGATGATCCTTTCGCTGCTGTACAAGGCTGGACCAGACCAGGTACGGTTGATCCTGGTCGACCCGAAAATGCTCGAACTGTCCATCTACGAGGGCATCCCGCACCTGCTCGCACCGGTGGTGGTGGACATGAAACATGCCGCCAACGCCCTCAACTGGTGCGTTGGCGAAATGGACAAGCGTTACAAGCTGATGTCGGCGATGGGCGTACGCAATCTGGCCGGCCTCAATCAACGCATCCGTGATGCCGCGAAGAACGGCGAGAAAATCGCCAACCCGGTATCGCTGACCCCGGACCACCCCGAACCGCTGTCCTGTCTGCCGTTCATCGTGGTGGTCATCGACGAACTCGCTGACCTGATGATGCTTTCCGGCAAGACCGTCGAGCAGCTGATCGCCCGTCTCGCGCAGAAAGCGCGCGCCTCGGGAATCCATCTGATTCTGGCGACGCAGCGGCCATCGGTCGATGTCATCACCGGCCTGATCAAGGCCAACATACCTACCCGCATCTCCTTCCAGGTGTCATCCAAGATCGATTCACGCACCATCCTCGATCAGATGGGGGCCGAAGCCCTGCTCGGCCAGGGCGACATGCTCTACCTGGCACCTGGGACCGGCTATCCAACACGCGTCCATGGCGCTTTTGTCGCTGACGAAGAAGTGCATCGGGTGGTCGACTACCTGAAAAAAACCGGGGTCCCGGATTACGTCGAAGGCGTTCTCGCCGGGGCCGGTGCAGACAACGAAGGCGACGACGCCAGCGGTGGCGAAAACCAGGATAGCGATGGCGAAGCCGACCCGGTCTATGACCAGGCGGTCGAAGTGGTGCTGAAGAATCGCCGCGCGTCGATTTCGCTGGTACAACGCCACTTGCGCATCGGCTATAACCGCTCGGCGCGATTGATCGAGGCCATGGAAAAAGCCGGGCTGGTTTCTGCCATGGATGCCCGCGGTGGTCGCGAAGTCCTGGCCCGCAGGGAAGATGAATGACTGACATGATTCGCCGCACTCTCCTCGCCGCCGCCTGCCTGCTGGCTGCCCAGGCAGCCGACGCCGGAGCGATCGACAAGCTGCACCAGTTCCTCGAATCAACGCGGACGGTACGCGCCGATTTCGCGCAGACGGTGGTCGCCAAGAACGGACGCCAGGCGCAAACGTCGAGCGGCGTCATGATGTTTTCGCGCCCAGACAAGTTTCGCTGGCAGATCAAGAAGCCCTACAGCCAGTTGCTGGTGGGTGATGGTGAAAAAGTCTGGATCCATGATCCGGAGCTGCGCCAGGTGACGGTCAGGAACACCGGCACGGCAATCGGCGGGACGCCGGCGGCGCTGCTCGCCGGTGGGGACAGTGCGATCGAAAGAAACTTCACCCTGCGCGAAGCGGGTGATCACGATGGGCTGGAATGGCTCGAAGCGATCCCCAAAGTGCAGGACAGCGGCTTCGAGAAGGTCCGTCTCGGTTTTGCCAATAAGGATCTCATGGCAATGGAGTTGTTCGACAGCCTCGGCCAGACCACCTTGCTGCGCTTTGCCCACCTTGAGCGCAACCCGCCCCTGGCTCCCTCGCTGTTCCGCTTCGTCCCGCCCGCCAATACCGATGTGATTGGTGAATGAGCAGTGCGCAGTGGCTTGACTTGAAGTTCCAGCCCCGTATAATGCGCACTTCCTTGGAGTCGTCAGCAATGTTGATTCCGAAGAAGGCGCGTAGCTCAGCTGGTTAGAGCACCACCTTGACATGGTGGGGGTCGTTGGTTCGAGTCCAATCGCGCCTACCAATCGCATCGTTAGTGCCACTCTGGCATTTAGCGGATGCCTTTGGGAAATGTATTCAATCGCAGGAAGCCATGAACAGGCCGCCCACAGGCGGCTTTTTCGTTGACGGCCGGCGGATCGCGTGCGCACCGGAGAAGCGAAAAATTTCATCGCTGGCCTGACTGCCCCTGGACATAACCCCGCTACATGTTCAGGAATCGGAACTTCGCCGCTGCCGGGCTGGGCGACCATTGGTTCCAGGCTATGCTGCCGGCGCGCGATGCGCTAACATGGATCGCTGAAGCCAGCAACCAGGCGGGCGACTGCCACGCCATCCGCAGGGGTGAGCCGGGGTCGAACCAGCCTCCTCAAGCGCTTTCCCTGATCGGTGGTCAAACAGAAACTGGAGGAGGGATGAACATGGACAAGCTTGCCGGACGAGTTGACGCAGAAACCGAGGCGACGCTGTTGTCCGCCCCGCCGGAACAATACATGTCTTCCGGGCAACTGGCATTTTTTCGCCGACGACTGCTCGAAGAAGAACAGGCCCTGCTTTCGGCAGTGAAGGCGACGACCGGCCACCTCCAGGAGAGCGCCACCAGTTCCGACTGGAACGATCGTGCCAGTGCCGAGGAAGAGCACACTCTCGAGCTGCGCGTTCGCGATCGCGAGAGAAAACTGCTCCAGAAAATTCGCGAAGCCCTGAAACGCATTGATGAAGGCAACTATGGCTGGTGCGAGGAAACCGGCGAGCCGATCGGCATTCCCCGGCTGCTGGCGCGGCCAACGGCGGCCCTCTGCCTCGAAGCCCAGGAGCGACGTGAACTGGTAAAGCGCCGTTTCGGCTGATTTCCGATGCCACAGATCACCGCCAACAATCTTCAGATCGAATATGAATCCTTCGGCGCCGAGTCGGCGCCGGTGATCCTGCTGATCATGGGGCTGGGCGCGCAATTGGGGCGCTGGAACATCGAACTCTGTGAGGCACTCGTCGCCCGCAACTATCGCGTGCTCCGTTTCGACAACCGCGATTGTGGGCTGTCCAGCAAGCTCGACGCAGCCGGCATTCCGGAAGTGGGCCGGGCACTGCGCACCGGCACACCGTTGGTCGCCCCCTACACGCTTGAGGATATGGCAGCGGACAGTGTCGGTCTGCTCGATGCACTAGGGATCGAAAAGGCGCATATCGTGGGGGCGTCGATGGGCGGCGCAATCGCGCAGATTGTCGCGGCACGCTATCCGCAGCGCACACTGTCACTGACTAGCATCATGTCCACCAGCAGCCACCCCGACCTACCGCCACCGACGCGCGAGGCTGCACAGGCGCTGATGGCACCCCTGCCGCCGACGCGTGACAAGGAAGTGCTGATCGAAGACGCCCTCCAACGCCAGCTAGCCGTCGCCAGCCCCGATTTCCCAAGTTGTCCGGAACGTTTGCGGGAAGTGCTCACCGAAGAGCATGCGCGCGGCTTCCACCCGCCTGGAGTGGCACGGCAATTGGCGGCCTTTCTGGTCAGTGGTGACCGGCGTGCGTTGCTGGCAACGATCAAGGCGCCCACACTGGTCTTGCACGGCGCCGAGGATCCGCTGATTCCGGTTGCTTGTGGCTACGACGTGGCAGCGCACATCCCAGGCGCGCAGATGCGGGTGATCGAGGGACTCGCGCATGACCTCCCGCTGGCCCTCACCGAAGTGTTCGCCGATGCGATTGCCAGCGTGGCACAAGCGGCGGAACGCTGATCTACCCGCGCTCGCAGTTTCCTCTGCAGCAGCCCCCCGTACATTGGCTGTAGGGTGCTTGCGGACACCCCGGCACAACAGCCAGTGAACGCCATTCTTGCACCCGAACCGTTGATTTTTGTCGACCTGGAAACCAGCGGCGCCAATTTTGCGAACGACCGGATCATTGAAGTCGGCCTGATCGAAGTCGACGCGAATGGCGCACATGAATGGAGCGTCCTGGTCAATCCCGAAACACCTCTGTCCTCTTTCATCACCGGGCTCACCGGCATCGATGACGCCATGCTCCGCTCTGCCCCCACGTTTCGGCAACTCGCGCCGGCGCTGCTCGACCGGCTGCGCGGGCGCTTGTTGATCGCGCACAATGCGCGCTTCGACTACGGCTTCCTGAAAAGCGAGTTCGCACGGCTCGGCGTGGATTTTCGGGCATCCAGCCTGTGTACGGTCAAGCTTTCACGCAAGCTGTTTCCAGAGCATCACCGCCACAGCCTCGATACCCTGATGATGCGCCATGGCCTCCGCATTGCGGGTACTCGTCACCGTGCGCTAGCCGACGCGCGTGCACTTTGGGACTTGTGGCGGTGCTGGCATCGGCAACTTCCCGCCGCAACCATCGAAAGCGCGGTCGCGGCGATTGTCGGTCGCCCCGAATTGCCGCCGCAGATCGACCCTGCACTGATCGACGACCTGCCCGAAGCGGCAGGTGCTTATGCGTTTTACGGCAGAGACGGTCGCCTGCTGCTGAGCCGGCGCAGCAGCAATCTCCGCCAGCAGGTCCTGGCACATTTCACGCCGGACAAGCGCGACACGGCCCTGATCCGCGACACCTGGCAGATCGGGTGGCGTGCTGCAGCTGGAGAATTCGGCGCACGCCTGCGCCAACTCGAGCTTTCCCACTCGATACCAGAGGCCAGCCCGACGGTCGGGGATCACGCTGTGCAGCGACACACGGTAGCCAATGGACTCTGTTCGTGGCAACTACGGCAACAGGCCCAGGGCGACTTCCGGCCGCAACTCGTTTTTGCCGAAGACATCGATTTTGCACTTGCCGATGATCTGTTCGGCCTGTACCCGACTCGTCGCGAAGCGCTGCGCAGCTTGCGCACGCTCGCCGACGCACACCGTCTGTGCCACCGGCAGCTCGGGCTTGAAGAAACGGGACCAGGGGAAGCCTGCACCTCCTACCGGCAGAAGAACTGCCGCGGCGTCTGCATCGGCAAGGAAGGCGTCGGGTTGCACAGCGCCCGGCTGCTGACCGCGCTGGCAAAGTTCAGAATCAGGACCTGGCCTTACCAGGGAGCAGTGGTCCTGATCGAGCGTGATGAATTCGGCATGCGCGAAGACCTGCATCTGATCGATCGCTGGCGCTTGCTGGGCACGCTGCACAGCGAAGAAGCCGTGCAGGCGTGCCTGGGTGATGGCCCAACTGCGAGCCGCTTCGACCCCGATATCTACCGGCTCATCGACAAGGTCCTGCAAGCCGGCAAGCTGCGCGTGCGTCCCTGCCCCGGATTCTCACCTTGAGCGCTCGATAGCCTCCGGATTGCCGGGATGTCCACCGGCCTTGCGCAAGAGGTCGGCGATGTCGGTATTCTCGGTCTTCAGCGCCCAGTCGATGGCCGTCGCACCCCGTTCGTTGGCAATGTTCGGATCGGCGTTGTTCTGCAACAGGAGTTCGACGACCTCGAGATGTCCAAAGCGTGCGGCAAACAGCAGCGCCGTCGAACCATTGGCCGTCGTTGCATTGACCTCGGCACCCTTCTTGAGCAGGTAGTCAACCACCGCCGCATGGCCGTTGAACGACGCGTAGATCAGTGGAGGCCAGCCGTACAGGTTGACGTCTGCGCCCGCTTCAACCAGCCGTTTGACGAACGGCAGCTTGCCCTTATAGGCGGCCAGGCTCAGCGCGGTCTCGCCGTTGCGGTTGCGGCTATTGATGCGGGCGCGGCGCTTGAGCAGGTAATCGAAGAAATCCATGTTGCTGCGCTGGACAGTCTGCATCAGCAGCGTGTTGCCCAAGGCATCGACTGAATTGACATCCATGCCGCGGTTGATCAACTGGATCGCCCAAGGCGTGTCACCGGAGATCAGCGCCTCCTCCATGTCTTCGTACACTCCGGCCGCGGCCAAGGAGGGGAGCAGCAAGGCAAACAGCAAAGTGATCATTTTCATTGAGGAACTTTCGTGCGGGCATCAGGAAACAGTCGGAAGAAATTGCGGGTGGTGGCGTCTACCAGGTCCTGGTAGCTCAGGCCACGCAGTCTTGCGATCTCTTCGGCAACATGTTTCACGTAAGCAGGCTGGTTGGTCTTTCCCCGATACGGGACCGGTGCGAGATAGGGTGAATCGGTTTCAACCAACAGGCGGTCGAGTGGCACACGCCCTGCCACCTCCCGCACCGTCAGCGCATTCTTGAAGGTAACGATGCCGGACAGGGAAATGTAAAAACCCTGATCAAGCGCCGCTTCGGCGACCGGCCAGGTCTCAGTGAAGCAATGCATCACCCCGCCAGCTTCGCCGGCCTCCTCTTCCCGCATTACTCGCAGAGTATCGGCCGCCGCCTCCCGCGTATGGATCACCAGCGGTTTGCCAGCAGCACGGGCAGCGCGAATGTGCGTACGGAAACGCTCTCGCTGCCACTCCGGAGCATCCTTGTGCCAGTAGTAATCCAGCCCGGTCTCACCGATGGCAATGATTCGCGGATGGCGAGCCAGTTCGACGAGTTCGTCAGGCGTCGGCTCGCGAACCCCGGTGCTCTCGGGATGAACGCCGACCGACGCCAGAATCGTTGGCCAGGCCTCGGCCAGCATCAGCACCCGTGGCAGGTCTTCGAGCGTGACGCCGATGCACACGGCACAACCCACCCCATTCTCGTGCATCGATTCAAGCACCTGCTCGATATGACCAGACAACTTCGGGAAATCGAGGTGACAGTGGGAATCGACCAGCATCCCCATCAGACGGTATGGGTCGGGCGACCGGACTGCATCACGCCGCCGAGCAGTCCTTCGATGCGTCTGCGCGCCTCGATGCCACTTTCGTCGTTCTTGAAATGCACTCCAATTCCCTGGACCTTGTTGTTATGCGCGCCGACCGGAGTGATCCAGACGACTGTACCGGCGATCGGCAATTTGGCCGGGTCCTCCATCAGCGACAACAGCATGAACACCTCATCGCCCATGCCATAGTTGCGGTTGGTCGGAATGAAGATTCCGCCGTTGCGCAGAAGCGGCATGTACGCCGCGTACAACGCCGACTTCGAGTTGATGTTCAGCGACAAGACGCTCGGGCGCGGTGCAGCAGGGGCTACAGGCTTGCCGGGATTTGCTTCTGCCATATCCTTCTCAAGGGGTTCGGAACAGCCGCGCGTAGCTCAGGAAAAATTCTTCGAGAAACAGGCGGCTGTTCAGGGGTTGCTCGCATTGAGCTTTGTATTGTATCGCCTTTCGGTGCAATGCCAAGAGCTTGCGAACTTCGGTGGTTTGCGCCAGACCTTGCAGCAGCGGCGTCTGCCCCAGAAAATAGCGGGGCGGCAGACCCTCGCTCGTCAGGCTGAGGTCGAACAGCCACCTCTGCGCCCAGTCGACAACGCGTTTCAAAGGTGCCGGGCGCTTTTCGGCCTTGACCAGCTTGTCGAGGCTGGCGGCGGCGACCAGAGGGTCGAGTTCCCGGCCACGTGAGAGCTGCGCGAGCAGCGAATCGAGCAACACGCGTTCACCACTGCCGCTCAGGGCAAGCGCCAGCAGCGGCGAACCGCCAGCCAGCGCCAGCCAGCTTCCAGCATCGCTGACCCCGGCATCACGCAGCCACTGCCTGGCAACCCCATTCGCCGGGCTACGCACGGGCATCATCTGACAGCGGCTACGGATCGTCGGCAGCAAGCGGTGGGGTTCGCTGGAAACCAGGAGAAACAGGGTCGCAGCGATCGGTTCTTCCAGTGATTTGAGAAGCGCATTGGCAGTCGAGCGATTCATTGCCTCGGCCGGGTTGAGCAACACCACGCGCACGCCATGACGGTGTGTACCGACATGCAGGAAGTCATCGAGCGCCCGCACTTGATCGATCGTGATCTGCTGGCTGGGCTTCTTCTTGCCCGTCTCTTCACCCTCCCCGGCTTCAGCCGCCACGTCGGCAACGAGCGCGCCGGGCTGCAACAGGCGCAGATCGGGGTGATTGCCTTGCGCCAGCCAGCCGCAGGCCAGGCATTTGCCACAGGCCTCGCCGGAAGCAGCGAGGTCTTCGCAGAGCAGTGATTCAGTAAAAGCGCGAGCCAGCTCGAACTTGCCAATTCCCCGCTGACCTGCCATCAGCAGCGCGTGCGGCAATTGCGCTCGCCGCGCGCGAAGTTCTTGCCAGACCGCTGAATGCAATTCGATGATATTCATAAACAGTGTCTTGCAATCGTTTCTTGAATCAGTTTACGGATGACTTCCGGAGCCTGGGCAGCGTCGATGACCTGCATGCGCTGTGGTGCGGCGGCCGCACGTTCCAGATAGGCATGGCGCACGCGTTCATGAAAATCGGCCCGCTCCTGTTCAAAACGGTCGAGGTCACGTGCCTGGACCGCGATGCGCCGACCAGCGATGACCGACGGCAAATCGAAAAGCAGAGTCAAATCCGGCTGCAGATGGGGATGCACCCACTGTTCGAGCTGCACGAATTTCAGCCTGTCGAGGCCACGACCACCGCTCTGGTAGGCGTAAGTGGCATCGCTGAAACGGTCGCAGACTACCCAGTCGCCGCGTTCTAGGGCCGGTTCGATGACCCGTTCGAGATGCTCGCGGCGAGCCGCAAACATCAGCAGCGCTTCCGTCTCGAAGTGCATCGCCTGGTGCAGCAGCAGTTCCCGAAGTTTCTCACCAAGCGGCGTCCCTCCCGGTTCCCGGGTGACCAGCACCGTCCGGCCATGGTTGCCAAGGAAGGCTGCGACGTCGGCCAGATGACTGCTCTTGCCGGCGCCGTCGATGCCTTCAAAGGTGATCAATTTGCCGCGCGGTTTGTACTCACCTTGACTCAAGGCTTGCCCCCTCTCTGATAGCGCGTTACCGCCTGGTTGTGTTCGAGCAGCGTATTTGAAAAATGGCTCGTGCCATCGCCACGGGCAACAAAATACAGCGCATCGCTGGGCGCCGGGTGCAGTGTCGCGCGCAAGGCGGCCAGGCCGGGCATGGCGATCGGTGTCGGTGGCAGGCCTGCGCGTTTGTAGGTATTGTAGGGCGTATCGGCCAGCAGGTCGCTTTTGCGCAGGTTGCCATCGAAGTGGTTACCCAGGCCATAAATCACGGTCGGGTCGGTCTGCAGGAGCATTCCCTGGCGCAGACGGTTGACGAATACCGCCGCCACCAGCGAGCGATCCTGGTCGCGCCCGGTCTCCTTTTCGACGATCGAGGCCATGATCAAGGCCTGATAGGGATCACCATAAGGCAGACCGGCTGCCCGTGCGGACCATTCGCGCGCCAGATGCCGCTGCATCGCGCGGTAGGCGCGCGCCAGCAGTTCGACATCGCTGCTTCGTTTGGCAAAAAGATAGGTGTCGGGAAAGAAGAGTCCCTCGGCAGCAGTCTCCGGCACACCCAGCAGGCGCATGATCTCGGTTTCGGGAACGCCCGTGGTTTCATGGCGGAGTTCCGGATGCGCATCGAGGCGCTCGCGCATTTGCCGGAAGGTCCACCCTTCGATGAAGGCCAGTTCCGCCTGCGTGAAGTCGCCACGGGTCAGTTTCCTCAACAGTTGCAGTTGCGTCACACCGTGGGCGATTTCGTAACTGCCGGCCTTGATCGAAGATTCGACGCCCAGCATCCTGGCGAGCAGGATCAGCGCCCAGGGATCGAGTTCGATACCAGCCGCAGCAATTTCACGGGTCGCGGCGCGGAGGCTGCTGCCGGGCGTGATCGTGAAATCGACCGTCGTGCGCTCCAGACTGATCGGCGTCAGCAGCACGCTGGCGAACAGCGCGCTCAACAGCACGCACACCACCACAAAAAAAACGACCAAGCGATAGAGGATTTTGCGCATCAATCCTGCGCAACCGGCAGGCTGCGGGGCGGGAACGAGGGAATGGACCTAGAGTGGCTCTATAATAGCCGAAACGCCCTGCCCTGAACCGGACCCGCGGGCTGCGGATCGCCGACCGCGGGTGAAGGCCACGGACCAGAGGCTTTGACGCTCAAGATTTCATGGAAATGAGGCAACAATGAACTCGATCTGGCAGGACATTCTGGGATCTTCCGGCGCACACATCGAAAACGGTTTGCTCAACGATTTTGGCGATGCCGCCACAGAACTGGCGGCGGCGGCTACGACGACCATCGTTGCGCCCCTGGCCCACCTCGGTGTGATCAGGGTCAGCGGCCCTGAAGCCACCACTTTTCTGCATCATCAATTGACCAGCGACGTCAAGCATCTAGCGAGTGACGCTGCGCAGTATTCGGCCTGGTGCTCGGCCAAGGGGCGGATGCTCGCCAGCTTCCTGATTTTCCGCGTCGGCCCCGACTATCAGTTGCAACTGTCCGCCGATCTGCTGCCGGCAATCCACAAGCGTCTGCAGATGTTCGTTCTACGCAGCAAGGTGAGCATCGTTGACCCGTCTGGCGATTGCGTACTGATCGGGATCGCCGGTCCGCAGGCCGAGGCGGTACTGCAAACCGTCCTGCTGCCAGTCCCCGCAAGTCCCTTGAACACCGCTGTTTTCGCGGCTGGGGCCGTGATCCGCCTCGATGGCCACCGTTTCGAAATTCTCGTCCATTGCGACACCGCCCCGACGCTGTGGCAGGAACTGCGCACACAGGCCCGACCGGTTGGCACCGCTGTCTGGCAATGGCTGGATATTCAGGCCGGCGTGCCGCTGATCAGCGAGCGCACCAGAGAGGAGTTCGTTCCGCAAATGGCGAATTTCGAGCAACTCGGAGCGATCAGTTTCCATAAGGGCTGTTATCCCGGCCAGGAAATCGTCGCCCGCACGCAGTACCTCGGCAAGGTCAAGCGCCATCTCTACCGTGCCCACTCGACCACGCCGATGGCGGCCGGCGATGCGATCTTCTCGCCGTCGAGTCCCCAGCACCATTGCGGCATGATAGCCAACGCCGCACCGGCGCCGTCGGGTGGCTACGATGCCCTGGCGATCGTTCAGGAGAACTTCGTCGGCGCCGGGAATCTGGAACTCGGTGCTCCGGGGGGTCCGCGCCTTGATCTTCAGCCGGTGCATCGCGCCATCACTACGCCTTGAGCGCAGGCCGCGATGTGCCTGATTGTCCTCGCCTGGCAGGCGCACCCCGACTATCCGCTGGTCGTCGCCGCCAACCGCGACGAGTTCTTCGCCCGCCCTGCAGCGCCCGCCGCTTTCTGGCAGGAAGCCCCGCAGGTGCTCGCCGGGCGTGACCTCGAGGCCGGCGGTACCTGGCTGGGCGTCAGTCGTGCGCAACGTTTCGCCGCCCTGACCAACTATCGTGAGGGCGGCAAACAGGACCCCGCTGCACGCTCGCGTGGTGCACTGGTGGCCGATTTCCTGACCGGCAACGCCAGTCCGGCGGCGTACCTGGCCGGGATCTCGGCCGCCGCCGCCGACTACAACGGCTTCAACCTGTTCGTTGGCGACGACCAGTGCCTGGGCTATTTCAGCAACCGTGGTGACGACCAGCCGCGCTGGCTGGAGCCTGGCCTCTACGGCCTCTCCAACCACCTCATCGACACGCCCTGGCCGAAGCTGGCCAGCGCCAAGGCGACCTTTGCTGCGGCCCTGTCAGGACTGCCGGCGTCGGCGCCGTTCTTCACGCTGCTCGCCGACCAGGAGATCGTCCCCGATGCCCACCTGCCCGAAACCGGCGTGCCGCTCGAATGGGAGCGTATCCTCTCGGCGGTCTTCGTTCGCTCCGAAAACTACGGCACGCGCGCCTCGACGCTGCTCAGCAGGCACCGCGACGGGCAGACCACGCTGATCGAGCGAAGTTTCGATGTCGACGCCCGGGTCACCGGCGAGGTCTGCGAGCGCTTTCAGTCCTCTAGGATATCGACCGGCGTGTAGGGCGGCACCAGATCGAACAGTTCGACAATGTCGGCGTTGCGCATGCGAATGCAGCCGATCGATCCGGGGCAGCCCATCGGCGTCGTATCCGGGCTGCCGTGGATATAGACGTAACGGCGCATGGTATCGACCCGGCCCAACCGATTTCGACCGGGTTCGCATCCGGATAACCAGAGGATGCGCGTGAGAATCCAGTCTCGCTGCGGAAATCGTTCGGCAAGTTCCTTGCCATAGATCTCGCCAGTCGGCCGGCGGGCGGAAAAAACGGTGTTCACAGCTTCGCCGGTACCAATCTTGGCGCGGATCAGGTGCCTGCCGCGCGGCGTGCAGAAACTGCCCGACACTTCCCCCGGACCATTTTTTGCGGTGGACACCGGATAGCAACGCAGCACCTGTCCGGAGTCGTCGGAGAGGGTCAACGTCTGTCTTCTGATGGAGATCTCGATGTGCATGCTCACTCGCGGCTACGCCGTGCTGCAAAAAACCCGGACAGCAACTGCCCGCATTCGTCGGCCAGGACGCCGCCGACGACCGCTGTGTGATGGTTGAGGCGCGGTACTGCAAAGAGGTCGACGACACTGCCATGCACACCGGTCTTGGGATCGCGCGCACCGTAGATCAGCCGGGCAATGCGTGCCTGCAGCACCGCGCCGCCACACATCGCGCAAGGTTCAAGCGTCACGAACAGCTCGCAGCCGGGCAAACGGTAGTTGTGCAGATTGCGCGCGGCGTCGCGCAGGGCGGCGATTTCGGCGTGCGCCGTTGGATCGTTTTCGCCGATCGGCGAATTGAAACCGCGTCCGACGATCACCCCATCACGAACCACCAGCGCGCCAACCGGGACTTCGCCGAGGCATTCGGCGGCTCGCGCCAGGGAAATCGCCTCGCGCATGAAAAATTCGTCGTTCATCGATGGCATTCTACTGCAGCACAGAGGCAGGCTGCTGAGAATGCCTCGATCTGAAACCGACGACATCCCCTGACGAAAGGCGAGCATTGGTACCCAGCGACCGCTGAACGTACTGCTGCGACCCCTTCACCGCTCGCCAATCCATTCGATCAGAGAAACCGCAGTGTTCGTATGCAGGCTCTCTTGATTCAGCATCAGCTCCTGAGCCACTTGCGCAGCATGTGGTCGAAAACGATGAAAAGAATCATGCAGGCCATGAGAGCGAAGCTGGCGTTGGCAAACCCGTCGAAAAACTGGGGCGAGGCAACGGGCGATGCTTCCTTGATCGAGTAATGATACGACGCGCCCGCAGCCGACAGACTACGTTCTGCCACCTGTCCGTAGGCTTCCTGGATATTCGCCGCCGCCAGTTTCATGGTCTCGGTTCCGCCAGGAGTTTCGATCGTCGCGATATAGGTTTTCATGGTTTCCTCAGACTCTCAACGCATACCATACATGGCATCAGAAGTGGTCAGTGTTGTTGCGCCATACAGTCGGCATCAATTCAACAAGGCCGTTGCTGCCCTCTCTTACGAGAGCCATGTTTCAGCTGTGGGAAGGAAACCAAGTACCCGCACGAATGTGCCTGGAGCGAGGTAACCCAGCCACCCTCCTGTCATTCCAGGTTAGGGTCTGCAGCTTTGCGTCCGGGGCTTTCACCCCGTTTGCCATTTGTCTCGTGAAGCCATTATATGTCTGGACCGCAAACCTGCCGTGAAAATTCTCACGCACGCACGCACGCAGGTAATTACTTGCTCAACAAGCCCATTCGTCCAGGGCCAACACGATGCCACCTTCCCCGAGCGCCTGTTCACCTACAACTACCGGCTCTACGACCGCTATCGTCGCCCGGTCGCCAGCCTGGCCGTGCTGGCCGATGACCGCGAAAGCTGGAAACCCACCCACTACGGCTACCAACTGTACGGCCGCGAGGTCGGCATCCACTTCCCAACGGTCCAGATCCTGGACTACGCCCGCCAGATCGAAGCCTTGCTGGAAGATCCCAATCCCTTCGCCCTGGTCACCGCTGCGCACCTGTTCACCCGCAGAACGAGGGGGTGACCTGGAACAGCGGTACCCGGCAAAATGGCAACTGGCCAAGCTGCTCTAAGAACGCCACTGGGACAAGCAGCGCATCATCGATCTGTTCGGCGTCATCGACTGGCTGATGCGATTGCCGAACGAATTGGAGCAACGACTTCTGCAAGAAGTCTACACACGGGAAAGGAACGTCACCATGCCCTACATCACTTCTGCCGAACGCTTTGGAATTGAAAAAGGACGACAGCAGGGACTGCAGAGGGGCTGCAGCAGGGCGAAGTCGCCCTGCTGCAGCGCCAACTCTCGCGCCGGTTTGGTCCCCTGCCTGACGCTGTCCGCGCCCGACTGACCAGCGCAAGCATCGATCAATTGGAAACCTGGGCGATCAGGGTACTGGATGCCGAATCGTTGAACGAAGTCTTCGATCAGCGAGAGTAGCCCGTAGCCCGGATGGAATGACAGGGAATCGAAACTGGGGAATACCGCATCTCAAACCACCCTGCAACTCGTCAGCGGTTCCGCCTGACGAAGGAAGACGGGGGGATCATGAAATTTTATCAATGCGTTATTTCAAGACCTCGCTGCCTGCTCTCGCTGCCGAACATCTACCACGGAAAAAGCACATGACCACGGTTCAGATCACATTACCCGACCAACTTTCACAGGAAGCCCAGCGCGCTGGGCTGCTGTCGTCGACCCAACTGGAACGTTGGTTGCGCGAGCAACTCAAGATCCAGCGCATCGATGAATGGTTTGCGACAATGGACCGCATGGCATCCAGGAGCGAGCCGATCGTGCTGAAAGCCCCGGTAGGGGCGGGAAGAGAACATTGCACGGAGTTTAAAAATCCGACAGCCGGAATCAGAATGCTCGGGGGCTGCCATTCAAGTGGAGTAGGTTGGGCTGAGGTACGAAGCCCAACAGCCAAGATGGTTACCCTGGATCGTTGGGCTTCGTACCTCAGCCCAACCTACGGTCTACGGGCTTTCGCCGCCCGTTCCGCTCGGCACGGGGAAGTCCCTTTCATTCGTCATTAGCACTCATCATGGTGTTGCGCGGGCTATTTTCGGCACTATTGCTTGTCACAAGCCTATTGGCTTTCATTTTCGGAACGTATATCGCGCTCAATACAGAGTCTCCTCCAATCATGCGGCGTCTTCATCACGCTGCATTGGTTGAGGAAGCATCTGCTTTCGTAAACCACCATGCCGCTCATCATGGCCGCATGCCCACGACCAAAGAATTCGAATCATGGGCTATTCGCAGATGGGGAGAAGATTTCTACTTCAGTTACTCCAGCCCTTCAGACGCTTCTCAAACGAATTACACGTTTGAATTTCTGGAGGGCGATTGCAGGGTTAAGTGGAGGCCTGACCTACCCGGCATGGTTGAGGTCTCGGCGGCCGACTACTTTCTTGCGGGAAGTCAGCTATCCGACCTGCTCCTATTCTTCGGCATTGGCTTAGCAACACTTCTGGTTGCCGTAGTGCTTGTGTTATAGGCGGAAGTGGGTCACACACACGGGGTCTTGAAATCACGCATGCGTGATTTCAAGACCCCAGCAGTGCGTTTCCGGGTGCCAATCCACAGACTTCTCCGGTGGCGGAAATACCGCTGGAAGCCCGGCCAGAGCTGGAAATCGGGCTGCGGCGCAGGTGCAAGAAGATCGAACACCTGGGGTCTGCGCGCTCGCGGCTCTGCGGTCAACCGCTGCTGCAGGCGGCCTACGTCGAATTCCCGGTGCACTGGCACCCATGCGCCACTTCAGGAGTCCAGCGTTCTGCGGAGGGGCCGGGTGCGACCTGGCTCAACTACTTGCTCAACAACCTCATCCCGCGCTCCAGCCCATCGAGCGTCAGCGGGAACATCCGCCCCCCCATCAGGTTGTAGATCAGCGAGGTCGATTGCCGGTATGGCCACGACTGTTCCGCCTCGGGGTTGAGCCAGATTGCGTGCGGCCAGGTGTCGGCCAGGCGGCGCAACCAGGTCGCGCCAGGTTCGGCGTTGTGGTATTCGATGCAGCCGTTGGGCTGGATGAGTTCGTAAGGACTCATCGACGCGTCGCCGACGAAGATCAGCTTGTAGTCGTTGCCGTATTTGTGCAATACGTCCTGGGTGGCGATGCGCTCGCTGTGGCGACGTCGATTATCCTTCCACAGACGGTCATAGACGCAGTTGTGGAAATAGTAGTGTTCGAGGTGCTTGAACTCGCTGCGGCAGGCCGAGAAGAGTTCTTCACAGACGCGGATGTGGTCGTCCATCGAGCCGCCGATGTCGAGGAACAGCAGCACCTTGACGGCGTTGTGACGTTCCGGGCGCATGTGCAGGTCGAGCCAGCCGGCGTTGCGCGCGGTGCCGGTGATCGTGCCTTCAAGGTCGAGTTCATCGGGAGCGCCCTGGCGGGCGAAACGGCGCAGGCGGCGCAGCGCGACCTTGATGTTGCGTGTGCCGATTTCGATGCGATCGTCGAGGTTGCGGTATTCGCGCTTCTCCCAGACCTTGACCGCCGAGCGGTTCTCGCTCCTGCCGCCGACGCGGATTCCTTCGGGATGCGTGCCGCCGTGTCCAAACGGCGAACTGCCGCCGCTGCCAATCCATTTGTTGCCGCCGGAATGCCGCTCCTTCTGTTCGGCGAGGCGCTGTTTGAAGGTTTCCATCAGCTTGTCCCAGCCGAGTTTTTCGAGTCTGGCGCGTTCGGCGTCGCTCAGATGCTGCTTGACCGCCTGCCGCAGCCACTCTTCGGGGATCAATACGTCCATCCCCGGCAGAGCCTCGACTCCCTTGAAGTACTCGCCAAACGCGCGGTCGAACTTGTCGAAATGGGTCTCGTCCTTGACCAGGGCGGCACGCGACAGCACATAGAAGTCGTCGATGCTCTGCTCGATGACATGCTGCTGCAGCGCTTCGAGCAGGGTCAGAAACTCCTTGATCGATACCGGCAGGCGGCTCGCCTTGAGGTGCAGGAAGAAGTCGATCAGCATCGTCGCTGCCCGAGTGGCCTCAGCGGTTCTGACGCGCCATGAAAATCAGGCGCTCGAAGAGGTGTACGTCCTGTTCGTTCTTCAGCAGCGCGCCATGCAGCGGCGGGATCGCGGACTTCTGATCCTTGCTGCGCAGCACTTCCGGCGGAATGTCTTCGGCCAGCAGCAGCTTGAGCCAGTCAAGCAGTTCCGAGGTCGAGGGCTTTTTCTTCAGGCCCGGAATCTCGCGCAGTTCGAAGAAGACCTCCAGTGCTTCGCGCAGCAGCGTCGGTTTCAGGCCAGGGAAGTGCACGTTAACGATCCTGGTCATCGTCTCCTTGTCGGGAAAGCGGATGTAATGGAAGAAACAGCGGCGCAGGAAGGCGTCGGGCAGTTCCTTCTCGTTGTTCGAAGTGATGAACAGTACCGGCCGGTGGCGCGCACGCACCTGCTGACGGGTTTCGTAGACGAAGAATTCCATGCGGTCGAGTTCGCGCAACAGATCGTTGGGGAATTCGATGTCGGCCTTGTCGATCTCGTCGATCAGCACCACCGACGGCGTTTCGCATTCAAACGCCTGCCAGAGCACACCCTTGACGATGTAGCTGCCGATGTCGGCAACCTTCGCCTCGCCGAGCTGCGAGTCGCGCAGGCGCGACACCGCATCGTATTCGTAGAGCCCCTGCTGCGCCTTGGTCGTCGATTTGACGTGCCACTCGAACAGCGGCAAGCCCAGGGAAGCGGCCACCTCTTCGGCAAGCATGGTCTTGCCGGTCCCCGGCTCGCCCTTGATCAGGAGCGGGCGCTGCAGGGTGATCGCGGCGTTGACCGCCAGGGTCAGGTCGCGGGTGGCGACATAGGTATCGGAACCGGAAAAGCGCATGGGAGTGATCCTCTCGAAGAGGGTCTGATTCTACCCGTAAATTTCACAACAGGGGTCGGGCGGCAGCGCTTCAGCCTTTCATGCGAAAGTGAGGATCGTCAGTGCCTGGAACAGTCATGACTGTTAATGTGGAAGTCGCGTCAGCGACTCACGAATCTCCCCTCCCCACTCGTGGGGGATGGGTCGGGGGAGAGGGAAACGGTCATGACTTTCATGATTGGGAGTGTCTGGAAAAGTCATGACCGTTAGCCACTCGCCGCAGGGATTCGAGGTAAGCCGCCGCATCGATCGCCCCGCCCTGCCGCTGGGCACGCCAGAGCGCTTCGCCCAGGCATTCCAGGATCGCATGTTCGGCGGCATGCACGTCGAGACGGGTGCGCAGGGCCTGATAGGCGGCACGAATTCCCGGCGGCTGGTCGATGCTGATCTGCTCGGCAACGGCGAGGTGCAGCGAAAGATGGAGAAAGGGATTCATCTGCCCGCTCTCGGGCGTGAACTCCTGCTCCAGCGCCAGCGCCGGGTTTTCGAGCAGGGCGTGGTATTCGGGGTGATGCCGGATCAGGTCGGCCGCCGTGACCTCGGCGCCTTCGAGAATCGCGCGTTCGCGATATTTACGCCAGGCTTCGCAGAAAAACTGGCGGACCTGTTCACGGCTGGGATTGAACATGGCTTCTCCAGGCTGCGCGGGGGATCGGAGCCGTGATGGCGTTCATCGGGGTGGCGAAGCGGGCGGAGCACCGGTTTTCTCCGGGTAGGCACAGAGATCGGCAATGCTGCAGCGCCTGCAATCGGGCTTGCGCGCCTTGCAGACGTAGCGCCCGTGCAGGATCAGCCAGTGATGGGCGGCATGCAGGAATTCCTCTGGTACCGCCTGCAGCAGCTCGCGTTCGACGGCCAGGGGCGTCTTGCCGGGGGCCAGCCCGGTGCGATTGGCGACCCGAAAAATATGTGTATCGACAGCGATCGTGGCTTCGCCGAAAGCGGTGTTGAGAACCACGTTGGCGGTCTTGCGACCGACCCCCGGCAGGGCTTCGAGGGCGGTGCGCGAGTGCGGGACTTCGCCGCCATGTTGTTCGAGCAACTGCCGGCAGGTGGCGAGAATGTTCCTGGTCTTGCCCTGGTAAAGACCGATGCGGTTGAGGTAAGGAATCAGACCGCTTTCACCGAGCGCCAGGATCGCCTGTGGCGTCGGCGCATCGGCAAAGAGCTGCCGGGTGGCGAGATTGACGCTCTTGTCGGTGGCCTGTGCCGACAGGATGACGGCAATCAGCAACTGGAAGGTGCTGGCGTAGGCCAGTTCGGTGGTCGGTTCCGGGTTGGCAGCGCGCAGGCGGGCGAAGAGTTCCTGGCGCTGAATACGGTCCATCGTCGCCGACTCTCAGACGCCATCGCCCAGTGCCAGCGGCGGCGAACTCGGCCGGCGCGCCGCGGCGCGGGCCTCGACCCAGTTTTTCCAGGCAATCAGACAGCCGAGCAGGATGAAGGCGCCAGGCGGCAGCAACGCCAGCAGGAAACCGGGATAGTCAGCCGGCAGCAACTGCAGGGGTTGCAGCCCCGGAAAAACCATGTCGATCCCGGCCAGCAGCGTACCGCCGCCGATCAGCTCGCGCAGTCCGCCGAGCAGCGCCAGCGTCCACAGCATGCCGATGCCCATGCAGACGCCGTCGAATGCTGCCTGCAGCGGCGGGTTCTTGTTGGCGAAGGCTTCGACACGCGCCAGCACGATGCAGTTGGTGACGATCAGGGGAATGAAGATGCCAAGAACCAGGTACAACTCATGCAGTTGGGCGTTGAACAGCAGATCGACCACGGTCACCAGCGCTGCGACGATCAGAATGAAGACCGGGATGCGAATCTCGTGCGGGATCAGGTTGCGCAGCGATGCCACGGCGACGTTGGCGATGGCCATGACGATGATCGTCGCCAGCGACAGCATCACGCCGTTGACCAGATTGGTGGTCACGGCGAGCAGCGGACAGAGGCCCAGGATCTGCACCAGGCTGGTATTCTGGTGCCAGACGCCGTTGGCACCGATCTGGCGGAATTCCTCGCGACTGATCATTTCCCTCCTCCTGTGGCAAAGAGTTGCCGGCGATTCTCGGCAACGTAGTGTAAGGCCTTGTGCACCGCCTTGATCACGGCGCGTGGCGTGATCGTTGCCCCGACAATCGAGTCGAAACGTCCGCTGTCCTTTTTGACCCGCCACTCGCGGTCGGCGACCGTTGCCAACGAGAGGCCGTCGAACTGACGGATCCACGGATGCTCCTTGTTCCGGTCCTTCCTTGGGTCGATGTAGTCGCCCAGGCCCGGTGTCTCCTTGTGTTGGGTCACGCGCACGCCGAGCAGCGTGCCGTCGGCGGTGACGGCGATCAACAGGCGGATCTTTCCGGAATAACCATCGGGAGCCACCGCTTCGAAGACCAGCGCACTGGCCTGACCAGCCCGCCGTGCCAGGTAGGCAGTCGACGCCTCGTCGGCACCCAGTGCGGGGTCGGGCGGCAGTTGTAAACGGTCGCTCAGCAAGTCGTTATCGTAGAGTTCGCGCGGCAGCACCTCGCTGATCAGCTTCATTTTTTCCTCGGCGGCGGCGGCCTCGATCGCCGGCCGGGTCCACAGGAAAACGGCTGCCAGCAGGCTGGTGAACACCACCACGAAGATCAGCAGGATGACCGCCGTGCGCATCGCCATCCTGGTCGCACTGGGTGTCCTGTGCAGAAGTTTCATCGCTCGTTCTTCATCCCGAAGATCGGTGGCTGTGTGTACATGTCGATCAGTGGTACACAGAGATTCATCAGCAGCACGGCAAAGGCGATGCCGTCAGGGTAGCCGCCGAAAACGCGGATGAGGTAGGCCAGCACACCGGCGGCAAAGCCGAAGATCAGTTTGCCCCGGCTGGTCGTCGACCCGGAAACCGGATCGGTGACGATGAAGAAGGCACCCAGCATGCTGCCGCCGGAGAACAGGTGGAAGAACGGATTGGCGAACTGCTGCGGGCTCCAGATCCAGAGCACAGCGGCCAGCAAAAACAGGCTGCCGAGGAAACCGAGCGGCGCCTGCCAGCTGATGATCTTCTTCTGCCACAGCCACAGACCGCCGACGAGATAGCCGACCGAGACCCATTCCCAGCCACGCCCTGCGAAGTTCCCGAAAACCTCCTGCGTCGCCAGAAGGGTCGGCACGTCGACCGTGCCCTCGCCGAGTTTCAGGGCCGTCTTGAGCGCGTCAAGCGGAGTTGCTCCACTCATCACGTCGATGCGCGGGATGAGACCGGCAATAAACTTGAGCTGCTCGACCAGGGTCAGTTTGAGGCCGAGTGCCGGCCATTGCGACATCAGGGCCGGAAACGAAACGATGCACACGGCAAAGGCGATCATCGCCGGATTGAAAGGATTCTGACCGAGCCCGCCGTAGAGGTGCTTGGCAACGACGATCGCGAACAGCGTGCCGCCGACGATCAACCACCACGGCGCCAGCGGTGGAAAGGCCAGGGCAATCAGCCAGGCGGTGACGACCGCACTGCCATCGCTCAAGAACAGTCCTTGCGGCTTGCCGCGCAGCCAGAGCATCAGCGCTTCTCCAGCCAGCGCGGCGACCGTGGCGATCAACAACTGCAAGACGATGCTCGCGCCGAGTAGCCAGATATAAGCGGCAATGCCTGGCAACAGGCCGATCAGCACCTGCAGCATCACCCGCCGCACGCTGCCTGGCCCGAGCACATAAGGGGGCGTCGAGAACGCCATCATTCCGCTGCCCGCCGCGGTTGGTTCACTGCGTCCGGCGGCGACTCGGCTTGCAGGTTGGCGCGGCGCGCCTCGATGGCGGCGATTTCGCGCTGCTGCTGAGGAGTGAGTTGTTCGGTATTTCTCGGCTGTACGGCAGCGCGCTGGGCGCGGGCACGTTCCATCGCCGCGACGATGGTCGCTTTCTTCAGCGCATCGGCATCGACCGGAGTGGGGGCAATGGCCGGCTCGCTAGCAACGGCACTGGCAACGCCCGGTTCCGAGACCGCGACCGGCGGGCTCGCCGCGACGCTGGCCGGCTTGCGTTCGCTGCTCCTGGTAGTGGCGGCCCGGGCCAGGCGTTCGGCCTTCTCGGCCTGTTCCCGCTCGGCCCGTGCATTGCGCAGTTCGAAGCGGGCCTTGGCAGCTTCGGCAGCCTGTTTCTCGCGCTCGCGCGACCAGATTTCACTCTTGGCAAAACGAAAGTACTGCACCAGCGGAATGTGCGACGGGCAAACATAGCTGCAGCAGCCACATTCGATACAGTCGAAGAGATGATACTCCTGCGTCTTGCCGAAGTTCCTGGCGCGCGCGAACCAGTACAACTCGAATGGTTGCAGTTCGTGCGGACAGACTTCGGCACAGGCGCCGCAACGGATGCACGGCATCTCGGGCGGACGCGGCGGAAACAGCGTCGGCGAACCGGCGATGACACAGTTGGTGGCCTTGATCACCGGCGCAGCGAGGTCCGGGATCTCGAAGCCCATCATCGGCCCCCCCATCAGGTAACTGCTGGTGTCGGCTTTCGGCTGGCCAAGCGCAACCAGATTGCGTAGCGGCGTCCCGAGCCGAACTTCCCAGTTGCGTGGCTGCAGGACGTTGCCGGTCAGCGTGACGATGCGCGAGATCACGGGCTCGCCGTAGGCCAGCGCCCGATACGCGGTATAGGCGGTGGCGACGTTGAAGCACTGCACGCCGAGTTCGGTCGAGCGCTTGCTGGCCGGGACTTCCTTGCCGGTCAGGACGCGGATCAGTTGCTTGGCACCGCCGGCAGGGTAGCGGGTGGGAACGGCGACCACCTCATGATCCTCGCCCAGCCGCTGCACCGCTGCCTGCATTGCCGCGACGGCTTCCGGCTTGTTGTCCTCGATGCCGATCAGCACTCGCCTGGCGGCCAGCAGCTCACGAAAGATCGCGCTTCCGCGCACGATTTCCTCGGCGCGCTCGCGCATCAGCAGATCGTCGCAGGTCATGAAGGGTTCGCACTCGGCCCCGTTGATGACCAGTTGTTCGACGGCGACGGAGCTGGCCGCGGTGAGCTTGGCGTGGCTCGGAAAGACGGCGCCCCCAAGGCCGACGACGCCGGCATCGCGCAGCGCTTCGCGGACGCGCTCGGGCGCCAGGCTCCGGTAATCGAGCGGCGTACGCGCGATCCATTCGTCACGACCATCCGGCGCGATGACCACGGTCAGCGTCGGCAGACCCGAAGGGTGCGCCGCCACATGCTGCTCGATCGCCAGAACGATGCCGGAAGTCGGTGCATGCACGGCCGCCGACATCCAGCCGTCGGCACCACCGATCAATTGCCCTTTCAGTACCTGCTCGCCGGCCTCGACGAGCGGGTTCGGCGAACCGCCGATGCTCTGGTGCAAGGGCACGTACAGACGCTCCGGCAGTGGTGCCTGGCCTATCGCTTGCTGCACAGACGGGGCCTTGTTGGTCTGCGGTTTGACACCGCCCTTGAAACCGAACAGGTGCTGGAGCATTGCCGGCAACTCAGGCGGCGCGCTTGATTTCGATCACCGGGTATTTCCACTTCCAGTTATCGAGATTCTCGGTGATCGGCTGCATGTGGATGCACTCGACCGGGCAGGGTTTGATGCACAACTCGCAACCGGTACACAGCGGTTCGATGATGGTGTGCATCTGTTTGGCAGCGCCGACGATGGCGTCCACCGGGCAGGCCTGGATGCACAGAGTACAGCCGATACAGGTCGTCTCGTCGATGATCGCCACCTGTTTCGGCTTCTCCTCGACTTCCAGCGGCTTGACTTCGCGGCCGAGCAAATCGGCGAGCTTGCGCACGCCGTCCATGCCACCCGGCGGGCACAGGTTGATGTCGGCCTCACCGGCTGAAATCGCCGCCGCGTAAGGTTTGCACCCCGGATAACCGCATTGGCCGCACTGCGTCTGTGGCAGGATGGCTTCGATTTTCTCGACCAGCGGATCGCCTTCGACCTTGAATTTGATCGACGCGTAGCCAAGCGCGGCACCGAGCACGAGGGCACCGAGCGCCATGATCAACAGCGTGCTGATCATTGATACTTGTCCAGTCCGGCAAAGCCCATGAACGCCAGGCTCATCAGGCCGGCGGTCACCATGGCAATCGCCGTTCCCCGAAAATGGGTCGGCACATCGGCCCCTTCGACGCGTTCGCGGATACCCGCAAAGAGCACCAGAACCAGTGAGAAACCAATGGCACAGCCGGCACCAAAAAGCAGGGACTCGACAAAGTCATGCTTGTTGGCAACGTTCAGCAAGGGGACGCCGAGTACCGCACAGTTGGTCGTGATCAGCGGCAGATAAATGCCGAGCACCTGGTGCAGCAAGGGGCTGGTCTTCTGGATCACCATCTCGGTGAGCTGCACGATGGCGGCGATGGTGAAGATGAAGGAAAGGGTCCGCAGATATTCGAGTCCGAACGGCATCAATAGGTAGTGATCGATGACGTAGCTGGCACCGGTCGCCACAGTGAGCACGAAAGTGGTCGCCGCGCCCATGCCGAACGCCGTCTCCAGTTTCTTGGAAACCCCCGTGAACGGGCACAGCCCGAGGATTTTCACCAGCACGACGTTGTTCACGAGGACGGCACCGACAATGATGAACAGGTAGTGAGTCATGTTCCGCTTACCCTGAAAGTCGCGCTGGCGACTGACGAATCTCCCCATCGCCAGCGAGTGGGAGATGGGCGGGGTTGGTGGAAACGTTCATGGTTTTCATGATCCGGGGGGTCTGAGCAGCGACGACCGTTGGGCAGGAGGCAACGGGGTCCGGGGCGCCGCGATTATCCCCCGGCCAGTGTGTCCATTCAACCACGTTGCCAACCACGCCATGCAAAATCAAACACGGCGCTGGCCGGCGATCGCCGCGGCCACCTCGCCAACCAGCCCAGGGCCGCGGTAGATGAAGCCCGTATAGAACTGCACCAGGCTGGCACCGGCAGCGATCTTCTCGGCCGCGTCGGCACCACACAGGATGCCGCCGACGCCGATGATCGGCACTTCACCGGCCAGGGCGAGCGACAGTTTTTTCACCACCGCGGTGGACATCGCCCGCAGCGGCGCACCGGACAGACCGCCTGCCTGTTCGGCATTCGCCAGGCCGGCGACAGCGGCCCGCGAGAGCGTGGTGTTGGTGGCGATGACGCCCTCCATCCGGTGCTGGCGCAACAGGTCGGCAATCGCCTGGATCTGCGAATCTTCGAGGTCCGGAGCAATTTTCAGGGCCAGCGGCACATATCGGCCATGGCGGTCGGCGAGCCGCGACTGGGCGCCTTTCAGCCGACCGAGCAGCGCGTCGAGCGCGGTGTCCTGCTGCAGTTCGCGCAGGTTCTTGGTGTTCGGACTCGAAATGTTGACCGTCACATAACTGGCGACGCCATAAACGCGCTCAAGACAGCTCAGGTAATCGTCGGCGGCGTTCTCGATCGGGGTATCGAAGTTCTTGCCGATATTGATTCCGAGAATTCCGCCGGTACGAGCGAAGCGTGAACGGGCGACATTGGCCAGCAGCTTCTCGACGCCATCGTTGTTGAAGCCCATGCGATTGATGATCGCCTGCCGCTCCGGAATGCGGAACAGGCGTGGCTTCGGATTGCCGGGCTGCGCACGCGGGGTCACGGTACCGATCTCGATGAAACCGAAACCGAGGGCGGCCAGAGCATCGATATGTTCGCCGTTCTTGTCGAGACCCGCCGCCAGGCCGACCGGGTTGGGAAAAACCAGTCCCATCACCTGCCGCGGGTCCGGCGGCACCGCGGCAGCAAGCAGACAGCGCGCGCCCGTGGCGTTGAGGAAATCGACGCCGCTCATCCCGACAAGGTGGGCGGTTTCGGGGTCGAGAGCGAAGAAAAAGCGACGTAAAAAAGGATAGAACATGCCGGCATTTTACCGCATCGCAGCATGCCGCGCGTGCCCGGCAATGTCGGCGGGTGTGAATGAAAATGTTGGTCGAAGTGCCTTGTTCGATGGAGAGGCGTTGACATCGGTGATCACCCTCCCTCAACAGTATTCTCGCTAGCTAGCTCATCCTCCGAGAGAAAATCATCAAACCCGTTCTCGCCAGTGCCGGTAAACCCCACCTGGGACCGCCACTCAAGAACCTCCAGGCCATTGATCCACACGACGAGAATCTCCAACGCGAGTTGCGTCGCACCTTCGATACCCTGCTCATCACTGTGGCTCCGGGCTCCGGGTTCAAACACTCACACCAATCTGCTTGTTTCAACACCCGCTTAAACGCCTAACCGGATTGCCTGCTCACTTCGCGCCAGCGCGGGAGGCGTTGAGACGAGTCTCTGCCTGGCTTCAAGGCTCGATGGCCATAAACCAAGGCATCAGTTGCTGGTAAATGATGCGCATGGAGTTGGCTAACTTCGGTTTCTGGGTTCATGTCTCAACCGACTGACGGGCGAGCCTCTGCACGATCACCAGCAGCGCAACTCGCGGAGAAGACTGCCAGCCACCCGCAAACCATCCAAGAGGCGAATCGCGTGTGACCATACGGATCCCACTGTCGGAATTTTTTACACTGCAGAAGAAGAAGAAGAAGAAGAAGAAGAAGAAGAAGAAAGATCATAATCATATGATTTAACATTAATATAAATTGTTAGCATGATTATTGCTTATTAACCATGAGTCACTAACAAGAATAATTCATGGGGAAGATCATGAACAACACACGGGGCATTGTTGTGCTCGCCGCGGTCTTGTCGTTGCTTGCCGGCTGCGACCAGAAAGCCGCAAAAATCCACTTGGAAACCGAGTATCAGGCTGTCTATCTGGATAACGGCCAGGTGCTCTATGGGCGGCTTGAAGGGGCTGGCAGCGCGTATCCCTTGCTGCGCGATGTCTATTACATCCAGCGCCAGACGGATCCCGAAACCAAGGAAGTCAAGAACGTGCTGCTGCGTCGCGGCTCCGAATAGCACGCGCCAAACCTCATGTATCTCAACGATCGCCACATCGTAGCGCTTGAGCCGGTAGGCAAGGATTCACAGGTGGCGAAGATGATCGCCCAGATGCCAGCCAAGTGATGTGGCAATCGTCCTCGCCGCTTTTCTCTCCTCAACGCGTTTCCACCACAAGGCTCATTTCAGAAAGGAATCCCACGTGAACCTCAAGTCGCGTCCGACGCGCCGCTTTCATCTTGACAAACTGGCTGCCGCCCTGCTGCTGGCCTACGCCACCCCGGCCCTGACGGCTAGCACGTACTGGCTGGGGGAGCCCAGCGACCCCATTTTTGGTAGCGATTGGAACCACGGAAGCAACTGGACCGCAGGGGTTCCGGGCGCGGGCGATGAGGCGCTACTGGTCCGCGCAGGGACAGATCCGTTCGTCTTCTACCACGATGGGGTTGCTCCTGTTGCGCTGCATACACTGCAAATCGGCAGTGATCACATGCTTTATCAACTCGGCGGCACTCTGCAGTCGACCTACGAACTGGTCGGCGTGAATTGCTACAGTGACTGCGGCAGTTCTGGTTCGGGCGTCGGGTTCCATCTTCAGAGCGCGGGAAGCAACGTCGTCAATTTGGACTTGAGGGTAGGCAACGATGCCGGATCGTCTGGAACTTATCACTTGTCCAACGGTACGCTTTCGGTGGGCAGGGATGTCGTTGCTGGCACCAATTATGTTGATGTTATCGGTTCATCCACAGGAGTAATCATTCAAGAGGGCGGCACGCACAGTGTGGGGCGCTATCTTATCCTTGGTGGGTGGTCGGGACATGACGGCACTTATACGCTGGCTGGCGGCAACCTGACGGTGGGACTCGATACCTACGTCGGACCATACGGCAGCGGCCTTTACAAGCAATCGGGTGGGACCTCGACCACGGTCGGCGATTTCCATGTCGGGGGCTCGATCGATGGTCGTGGTGAGGGGACAGCGATAGTCGCTGGCGGAGATCTGACCGTTGGCAAGAAGCTGGTGGTCGGCCACGCTGGGACGGGTATTCTGGATCAGTCCGGCGGAACCATCATGGCCAAGAACCTCGATATCGGATGGGACGGAGGAAGGGGTGAAGCGACGTTCCGGGGTGGGTTGTTGTCCGTGAGTGGCCAGATCACTGTGGGAGCAGGCGGCGGCGGCACCGGTAGTCTGGTCTTGGCGGGAGGGCAGATAAACTCTGGGGTCATGCTCGTGAACAAAGGTAGCGTTGTTCAACAGTCGTTGGGGAACAACAACGCGAACTACCTGAGCATAGGGGGCGAGGGCGCCACTTATAACTTGCTCGGCGGCAGGCTCGAAGGCGACCGCCTCGATCTTCGAGCGTACGGCGTGCTAAACAACACCGGCGGGGCGCATGTGGTAAAGGATTTCCTGTTGATCGCTGTAGGAGCTAGCGACGGTGCTTCGTCAGCGTCCGTGCCGGTGTATCGTCTGTCGGGAGCCGGGTCTCTCCAAGCAGCAGGCAACGTAGAGGTTGGATTCTCTGGTGGCCGCGGATCGTTCGTCCAGGATGGTGGAAGTGCGGATATACGTTCTCTCAGTATTGGCGTGTTCGATGGCACAGGGGACTATAGGCTGAATGACGGAAACCTGACCGCGGGAAGTGTTTCTGTCGGATATGGGGGTACCGGGACTTTCATCCAGAACGGTGGGAGCACCTCTGCATTCTTTCTAGAAGTGGGCAACCATAACTATGGAGGAAAGGGTTCGTACAGCTTGGGTAGCGGGACTCTTTCGGTACGCGCCGAATCACAGATCGGCGGATCGGAAAGCGGCACGTTCGAGCATACTGGAGGCCTGCACACGACGGGACGCTTGTGGGTAACTGGCGGCCAGTCGGGTGGAACGGGCACGTACAACCTTTCTGGATCCGGTACGCTTTCCGTAACTGGAAAAACCGTCGTTGGCGAGGATAACTGGATCGACTATGTCTGGCATGACGACGACACATGGGATGAAGTGCATCATTACGCTCCGGCTACCGGCATCTTCAAACAGACCGGTGGGACGCATACGACCGACAGGCTGGAAACTGGCCACAAAGGCACCTACCGTCTCGCAGGCGGTGTGCTGAACGCGGGCAGCATCCAGAATGAGGGAACGCTGCACCTCTCCGGTGGCACGCTGAACACCCCGAGCATCGACAACCGCGGCACGATGAACGTCGTCATCGCTGGCAGCCAGTCTCTCGCCACGGCGCTCGACAACCGCGGCACGGTCGACGTGGGCGGAGGCGGCAGCCTGAATTTCACCGGCAGCGTCGTCAACCAGACGGGCGGCAAGGTCCATCTGCACAACGCCGGCGGATCGGTGTTCAATAGCGATGTCGTCAACCACGGCACATGGAAGCTCACCGACACGACCGCGACCTTTACCGGAACCTTTACCAACCACGGCGCCTATATCAGCGATCCTTCCGATACCCATGTCGGCAAACTCGTCGTGGGGGCTGCCGGCTATCTGGTCGGTGGCACCGGTGACCGCTGGTTCGTCGGTGGCGACTTCGAGAACTACAGCCGGCAGGGCGACCTGTGGAACACGCTCGACGCCTATCTGGCATTCGTTGGGGGCGGTGACCATACCTTCCTGCTGGCTGGTGAAGATCGCGGCGCGGGAGGCTTTGCCGACAACTTCGCGTGGGACACGCTGTTTCTCGGGGCTGGCGATATCCTGCGGTTGGGTGACGGCAATACAGACAACCACGGCACCGCGTTGTACATCGATGCGCTGCTGCTCGAAGGAAATGACCTTTCCCTGCTGAGTCATTTGTACGGCAACGGCATCGACATCTACTACGACGCCAGCGACAGCCGTAATGCCTACCTGCGCGGCGCCGCCTATGCGTTGGCGGGCGGTGGTTCGTTGCGGGCGATCGGAGCCTCCCCCCCACCACCGACTGGAGTGCCAGAACCCTCATCACTGGCCCTGTTGGGACTCGCGCTTGCCGGCCTCCGGCTGTTGCGCCGGCGGATACACGGTTGACCCGGCGGAAATTGCGTCCACTCAGAGATGGCTGCGCTGAACGCTTACGAAGAACGATGCTGATCTTGTTCTTTGTTACAACCAGACATCCTGCGGTTGCCTCAGCGACGATGGCGCTGGGGCAAGGGCGGGCAGCACACAGACGGAACAGCGCCATTCCGCTGCGCGTGTTCTAGCGAGGAAATGTAATGAGACTTGGCGCATGGATAACCAGCGTCACAATTGCGGCGGGGTTCGCCACGATAGGCCCAGCAGCCGCGACACCGTGGACTTTCACGACCAGCGGTACGATCTTTACAGGGGTCGACGGATTGGGTCTGTTCGGTCCCGCGTACGCAAGTCTGGTGGGTCGCGGGTACAGTCTGACGACGGAGATCGCGGATCCCGCGGCAAATGCCGCCAACGGGTCGAGTGCGACCGAAAGCTATTCCTACGGCGGTCTGTCTTACGGTGCGACCTCGGCCGCCAGCTTCTCGGTCACTGTCAATGGGGGTAACGGTAACCCGCGATTTCTCCGTGCCAGACTACAATGACGCGTGGGTCAAATCCTATGGGGAAGTCTCCGGACATGTCAGACAGGACGGTGGGCCAACCAAGCTCGAAGCACGTCAACAGGTATACAGCCTGTCGAACGACTTCGTCCCCAGTACCGGCCTGTTCCAATCGATCGAGTATCTCTTCCAGCCCTCGGACGACAGAGGATTCGGCTTCTTTAGGTGATTTCTGCGAATATTCATACCGGGCAGGTCGGTCGGATCAAGATGTCCCACTTGGGGAGGAGCGGGTTTTGTTGCTCCGTCAGCAATGAACTGTCCCCCAACTACGGATCGCGACAGATCACACCAGCAATGTTCGCGCGACGAAGAAGGCCAGTCACCGTTCGAGCATGCTTGGAGTTGCGCGGGGAGAGGCGGAGGGCTAGGTAGTGCGGAACCCCCCTTGTCGATTCCTTCCTGCCTAGCCTTAGCTTGACCCTCTGTTTCGCGGATGAATACCCCCGGTTCCACGCCTGGCCATTTCTGTTCACGAAAATCGTCGAGAGGCTCTATACGAGAGATATCTACCGCCACATCCACTTTCATGCCTATGCCTCGTAGATGCGTCAATCGAGACCCCTGCAGCGAGAGCCGTGCCAGATGCGCATGTGACAGATTGAGGCTCGTCGATACCTTGTTGGCATCCGTCCCCACTTCTATCTCATCGGTATCCCGAAAGTGACAATCCCGACATGTAAGGGCAGGCAATGGGCGATCTGCTGTTCCACAGCCCGATAGATCGAGCGCCCCGACGATGCAAGCGTGGCGAATGCTGACGCCATACGGAGTGACCGCGGCCGGTCCATCAGATGGAGGAACAAGGGGCTTATAGTGCTCATGAAGTTCCCCCTATCTCGGAGTGATGATCTCTTGCTAATGGCAAGCCCAGGAGCAGATTGCGGAGCCAGAGCGCTTCGACATCTGCATAACCGGTGGCGCCCTCGAACGATTCGAAGTCAGCCTCAAGTCCCAACGCCGTACAACTGATCAGATACGCGTGCCGCTTGTCAATTGACATACTCCCCTCTCTACAACTGGTCGTGGGTGTGATTCAAAGTGATGCAAGCCCGATAATTTCAGCATTTGCCACCAGAGGGAACAGCCATGCTAGCCACTGACCGCGACCAGATGTTGTTGGAGCGTCTGAATCGTCATCCTACGTTGCGTGCCCGTATGGAAAGCTTGCTGGGCGTGGTGGAAGACGCTGCCGGAGACTTGGAGAAGGCGGATGCAGCGGAACGTCGAGTGATCGAAGAACTCCGCCAGATGGGCAACGAAGCTCTGGCCGCCTGGGCGGAACGTGGAGTGGAGAAGAGTGTGGCAGTGGCACGAGTGGAGCCTGAGTTACGTTCGGCGGGTGTAACTACTCAGGTCGGCTGGCACGCTTGATGCTTTTAATTCGGCATGGACGAACTTCCCGACCTTGAAAAGCTGAGCGTTGCCGAGAAGGAGCAGTTGATCCGTGAGCTGTGGCCGCTGCGGGCGCTGGTTCGTGATCTGGCGGCGCAAGTGACAGCCCTTCAATTGAAGGTCACGGAACTGGAAGCGCGGCTGGCGACCAACAGTCGAAATTCGAGCAAGCCACCGTCTTCGGACGGTCTGAACAAGCCGCAGCCCAAATCTCTGCGCAAATGCGGGGAACGCCCGACGGGCGGGCAGAAAGGGCACCAGGGGCATGGTCTCAAGAAGGTTGCCGAACCGGATCGGATCGTGACGCATGCGCCACCGTCGCACTGCGCAGAGTGCCAGCGTCCCTTGCCCGAGAGATCGGTGGTCGAAACCCGTCAGGTGTTCGATTTGCCGCCGTTGCGCTTCGAGGTGACGGAGCATCAGGTTCTGGCGGCGCAGTGCGCCTGCGGCAAGATTTGCCGCGGCGAGTTTCCTCCCGGCATTTCTGCGCCGGTGCAGTATGGTCCGGCGGCCATGGCTGCCGCTGTTCATCTCACGCACCACCACATGATGCCGGTACAACGCACGGCGGCGTTGATGGGCGATTTCTTTGGCCTGCCGATGGCTGAGGCGACGGTGCTGGCGGCCAGCGAAGAGGCGGCTGTTCGCCTGGCGCCGACCGTGGCCTTGATGGGTGAAGCCATCCAAACGGCCGAGGTCGCTCATGCGGACGAAACCGGGATGCGGGTGGCCGGTAAGCTGCACTGGATGCACGCGCTGGTGACGGCGACGCTCACCTGGGTCGGCTGTCACGAGAAACGGGGCAAGCGGGCCTTCGATGCGCTGGGGATTCTCCCCGGCTTTCTGGGCACACTGATCCACGACGGCTGGAAACCTTACCGCGATCTGCTGTGCAAGCACGGGCTGTGCAATGCCCATCACCTGCGGGAATTGACCTATCTTTTCGAGGAACTCCAGCAGGCTTGGGCAGGCCGCCTGATCGAACTTCTGGTGGCTGCCTGCCATGAGGTGAACCAGGCGGGCGGTTCGCTACCCGTCGAACGCGTTGCGCTGTGGCGTAACCGATATACCGAAATTCTCAGCGAAGGCGAGGTCCTCAATCCGCAGGCGGAAAAATCGGGGAAGCGCGGACGAACACGACAGAGCAAGGCGACCAACCTCCTCTGGCGCTTGCGCACCTATGCCGATGATGTCTGGCGCTTCGCTTCTGACCCCAGCGTCCCGTTCTCCAACAACCTTGCCGAGCAGGCGGTTCGCATGCCGAAGGTCAAACAGAAGATCTCCGGCGGCTTCCGGACCAGAAACGGCGCCGATACCTTTTGCACGATCCGTTCCTACCTTGCCACCCTGCACAAGCAAGGGAGCAATCTCTTTCACGCCCTCACGCTGACTTTCCAAGGCCAACCTCCTCAGCCTCGTTTGGCTTGACCTACACAGCCCTTGGCTGGGGCTACTGAGTAGTTACCGGCGGGTAAAAAAACTCTATTGGCACACGACCTTCGGTAAAGTCGATGTGGTAGAGCCTCTGTGGCGGAATGGCACACGGATCGAGCGGCGTTTCAGCACCCGTGCGGGGATCAGTTGCCGGGGCAGTTCGCAGCCGTTGCAACGGGTGATGAGTGATTTTGGGGCAGATGCGGCTTTTGGGCGGGTGCCGGAAAAGCTGAAGGAACACTATGGGATCGAGATGCCGGTAAGCACGATTCAACGGATCACCGAACATCACCCGCCAATCATTTGCGAGCAAGAGGCCAAGCGGGAGATTGTGGCCGGGACGATGGCCGGAGTCACCTTTATCGGCGAGATGGATGGTTCGATGGTCCCGGTGGTGGAAATTTCTTCGGATGCCGAAGACAAACGCAAAGGGAAGCGTTTGGCCTGGAAAGAAGTTCGCCTGAGTCTCGTGCATCCGAAAGGCAGCGTCACCCCGATATTTGGTGGAAATTTTGCCGGTGGGGTCGAGGAAAGCGGGCGACAGTGGTGGCGTTGTGCGGCCAAAGCGGGGTTTGGCCCGGGGAGTTACCTGCATGCGGTGGGCGATGGCGCGTCGTGGATTGTCACGCAGGAGGAGATCCAATTCGGTGCGCAAGGAGCCTATTTGGTGGATTTCTTCCATCTCTGCGAGTACCTCGGCGAAGCGTCCAAGGTCTGCGCCGCCAATGATCCCCGAGCCTGGTTGGAAGAACAAAAAAGTCGGCTCAAGGCGAACCAATCCGGTGCTGTGCTGGAAGCGTTGGCACCGTTCGTAGAGACCAATAGCGACGACCCCGCCACCGCCTGTGACCGCTATATTCGTAACCGCCGGGATCAACTGGACTACCAAGGCGCGATCAAGCAGGGGCTACCCATTGGGTCGGGGGAAATCGAGAGCGCCCACCGCTACGTTATCCAGGAGCGGATCAAGCTTCCCGGTGCTTGGTGGTCACCAGATCATATCGAGACCATGTTAGCCCTACGGCTTAACCGGGCCAACCGGGAATGGGACGCCTATTGGCGGGGTGTCGAAAAAGAAGCCGCATAAAGGGGTCATCTCAACGACGCATCACTTTGAATCACACCCCTGGTCGTTGGGCCTCTTTCGGGTTATCGAAAACATGCGAATATGCAGCTCGCTTTGAGCACTCCGCGCATCGCAACTCATCCCGGGAGAAGGTCGGCGAATGTTTTTCGGCCGGGCGCACCACGGCGCACTGGCAGGTTCTGTAGTCCGCGCGTGATCAGCCCCGGCTTCCAGGCAAGCTGGCCAGCGGGTACCGCGAGTTCCAACGACGGGAAGTGGGCGGCGAGCCTAGCTAGCGCGATGCGCGCCTCGATGCGCGCCAGGATCGCGCCGAGGCATCTGTGGATCCCGTAACCGAACGCGAGGTGCTTGCTACCTGCGGTGCGTGAGAGGTCAAGCTCGTCCGGCCGCTCGAACGCGAGCGGGTCACGATTGCTCGCGGCAAGTCCGACGAATACCGTATCGCCGGCGCGAATCGTTGTGTCGTCGATCGCGATGTCAGCGATCGCGTAGCGCGCGGTCGCCATCTCCAATGGACTTTCGAGCCGCAGCAACTCTTCCACTAGCGCCCCAGCGTGTTGGGGCGCGCGCGCCAGTTCAGCCCAAGTGGGGGGCCGGGTCAGCAGCCTGAGGAGGCCGTTGGCGATTAGGTTGGCTGCAGTCTCGCGGCCGGCGGCCAAAACGAGGTACGTTAGCGAAACCACCTGTTCAGGAGGGATGCTTCCGTGGTCACGCGCTGCGCACAGGGTGGCCAGCAGGCTCTCGGGCGGCAAGCTCGCGCGTCGATTGCACACGCCCAGCAGTGTATCGAACAGGTGCTGCGTGATTCCAGGTACCCGATCGGGCGCATCGAAGTCGGCGCGGTCGAGGTCGTCGAGTCCGCGCGCGAGCGATTCGCGCACGTCGTCGGGTACGCCGACCAGTTCGCACACCACTGACTGCGCGAGCGGTCCGGCAAATGCGGTCAGAACGTCGAACGGCTCGTCGTCGCATGGTATGCGCTGCAACAGCGCGTCCACGAGGCCTGAAACGCGCGGCTCGAACGCGCGCAGGACACGCGGCGAGAAGCACGGGGCGAGGACGCTGCGTGCCACGGCGTGCGACGGCGGGTCCATTGTCAGCAAGTGGTTGAACAGCGCGTGCTTCGGCGCGGCGCCGTCCTCGCGCTGCGGCACCTTCGACAGTCGGGGATCCCTTAGCAGCTTGCGCGCGTGATCGTAGCGCAAGACGATCCAGACCCCCGTGCCGGAAGGCAGGCGCATCCTGCTTACGCCGGCGAGTCTGCGCAGCGCTGCATAGAACGGGTGAGGGTCTGCCTTAAAGGCGGGATCGAAGATCGGCAATAACGCGCTTGCAGGCTCTCCGGGCAGACACATGACGATTCCTATTGCATCACTCCGACTATCACATCATACATGCAATATGCTAACATCGCGCCGCCAAAGTGGATCAGGCATGCTTAGCAGGTTGACGGGCAACATTCCTCTACAAGGAGATCGGAAAATGGAGCAACTTCGGGATATGGTTCGTTCTAAGGTGGATGAGATGCGTGACGCAGGGTACGCCGGATGCAGCGACCGCTCACAACTACTGGACGCGTTGTCGAGATCGGTACCTCCCACCGCGAACCTGGAGTCTGAGAATCGCGGCGGCCTAGTCCACGCCTGCCCCTGGCACACCTGCCAAGCGACGCGCCACGGTTGACTTTTCGACTTGTCGAGGCTGGCGTATGCAAGCCGCGCCGGCCACGGACGTGAACGACAGCGCGGCACAGGATTATTGCGCCACGCTCTCGTTTCTGGGCGAGGTGTTCGCCCACGGGTGGCGTACCGTTGATTGGGTCGATCGGCCATTGCGATGGCGTTTCTTCGATCCTGTGGGCAGCGAGTCACTTGCGCAGGGTTGGAAGATCCACGTCAGTGCATCAGCTGCCGAGGCAGCAAGAATGCTGCGCGAACTTGCCGGATTGCTCGCCGGTCTGCGGGTGCCCTTCAAGGTGCTGCGGCATCTTGAAGATGTTGTGTTGCTTAACTCGGGCGACGCTGGCGCTAATCAACTCGGCAAGGTGCTCACCGTTTACTCCCCCGATATCGCCAGTGCGCGCGCGGCGATAGTCGCGCTCGATGCCGCGTGGCCAATCAGTCGGGGGCCGGAGGTGATCACGGATCGGCAGCTCCGCGCCGCCGGCGCGGTATCGTTCCGTTATGGCGTGTACCGCGTCACCGACGAGGTGGTCGACGGCGTCGGCGTGCACCGCTTTGGGTGGCGGGGTCCCAATGGTTCGCTCGTCGCTGACGCAGGGGCCGCCGTCGTGAAGACGGATGTCGACAAACCTGCACCACCGCTGCCGGGTGTTCCACCGGAACCCCCGCGTGTCATGTCGAACCAGCCGCTCTGGCTGGCCGGATCAGAGTACCTGCCGCTCGTGCGCTTGGGGCAAACGCCGCGCGCGGCTACCTGGCTCTCGGTCCAGGTCCAATCGCTGCAAACCGTAGTGATCAAAGCCGGGCGCCGCGGCGCCGCGGGCGATGCGATGGGCTTTGACATCCGCGACCTGATGCGCAACGAATTCGCCGCGCTGCGCTTACTGCAGCACCAACCCGGACTCGTGCCCGCTCCGCTCGTGTTTGTCGACGAATCCCAGCCGTTGCTGGTGATGGCCGATTTCCGCGGCGAGCTGGTCTGCGAGCTATCTCGCACCGAGCGCATTGCAGCCTTGCCACTGCTAGCTGAAGCGGTCGCACAGGTGCATGCGGCCGGTTTGGTCCACGGCGATGTCAAGCTGGAAAACGCCATCCGACACGCTGGCGGTGTCGGCCTGATCGACTTCGAACTGGCAACGCACATAGGCGCGTTGATGCGGCCGGGCGGAACGCCCGGCTACCTCGACCCTGGGATTCGAGGACGTATCTCGCCCGCTGCCACCGCGCGTGACGTCTTCGCGCTCGGTGGTTGCGTTGTGCAGGCGTTTCTGGATACGCCGCCTGGCCTGCTGCCGATCGGCCGGGCGGCATCGCTGTTGCGCAATGAGGGGCTGCATGAGGCCGCGCGTTGCGTGCAGCGCTGGCAGGCAAGCGACGCCTCGTTGCGACCTGACGCGGCCGCGGTCGGCCAAGTGTTGCGTACGAGCGCATCCGACTGGAAAGTAGTGGACGAGTGCGACCTCCCCGCCGCCGACGCCCTCACGCGTTGGTGCCGGCGCGCCGCTATCGAAGCGGCGCACGCGAGCATGGCCTTCGTGCAGCCGCGCGCTGCCGGTGCGTGCTGGCGTAACGAGCACTTCATGCGCGCGCACGACTGTGAGGGGATCAACCTCGGTGCCGCAGGCATCGTGCTCGGGCTGCTCGCCGTCGGCGACGCGTGCAGGCGCACGGACTTCGACGCTGCCGTGGCGGCCGGCGCAACCTGGCTCGCGTCGCGCAGTGCGGACGGTAGGGCCGCCGGTCCGTTCACGGGAAACGCCGGTGTCGCTCTAGCACTCGCCGCCTCTGGGCAGCGATTAAGCGATGAACGCCTCGTTCGCTCGGCCCGAGTGCGCTTCGAGGCCGCCGCGCGCGACTGCCGCGAAGTGGACCTGTTCTCGGGCATCGCAGGGGTGATCTGGGCTGCCGTCTTGCTCCGCGACCTTCTGCGCGAGGACTGGCCGCTCGATCTGGTGGCCAATGCGCTCAACTACCTACACGCACGAAAATCGCAAGTCGATGGTGTTCCAGTGTGGACGGTCGCGCCGGATAGCGACACCGTGTTTTTCGGCTGCGCGCACGGCTCGGCCGGTATCGCGCTCGCACACGCCGTTTGGGGCCGAGCCACTGGCGACACCACGGCTGTTGAGCAGGCTTGCGAAACCTGGTCTGCAATTGCCCGGCGCGCGCGTACCAGCGATGGCACCGCGCTACGAATTGGACCCGGCGATTCGCGCCACCACGCTGTAGGTAACTGGTGTCACGGCGTCGCGGGCTACCTTTGGGCGGTGCTGAACGGTGTTGGCGACTACCCCACGCTGCGAGCTGAGATCGATTGGGCTGTGCACACGCTCGAGCGCGCGCCGGCGGCTGGCACGCCCACCTTCTGCCATGGTCTGGCCGGGCACCTTGAATTGTGGCAGATGCTTCAGGCAGTACCCCGGTTCTCAGCTCTTGCACACTCCCGCGCGCAGAAGGTCGCCCGCGCGCTACGCTGCCTGCACGTCAAAGTTGATGGTTGCTGCGCGTGGACCTCTGACGATCCGGCAATCGTCACACCTGATCTGTGGATCGGCTTCCTCGGGCCAGCGAGCGCGCTAGCCCGGCACGCCGCTGGCGCGCGCGAGGCACTGCTTTCGTCCCTCGCACTCACTCGCATCGCCTCGCCGCGTGAGCTCACGCCAGCGACACGGCGAGCAACTCCGCCCCGCCGACGGAGCAAATTCTTTGCTGGCGCTTGTGATGCTGAGCCGTCTGTCGGGTTATGACCAGCATTGGCCGGCACCACACCGAATTCGTGCGTGACGGCGTTACCGTCGTGCGCGGTGCGTTCGATCCTGGCGGCATGCAACTCGCAGAACGGGCGTATCGATGGTCGATGGAACACCCTGGTCCGAACGCCAACCGTGTGCTCGGTGGACAACCGGGTTCCTTCTATCAGGACCACGCTAACCCCTCCGCATGGCCTGCCTATCGGCCGCTACTGTACGGCACCAGTTTGACCGATCTGGTCGCAGACCTGATGGGGAGCCGCTCGTTGTGGCTCCTTTACGAACAAATCTGGCTCAAGCACGGCGGCGAGACGCAACGCACGCCGTGGCACCAGGACTTATCTTACGTGCCGATGGCCGGCGACCACCTGGCCACCGCGTGGCTCAACCTCGACCCTGTGCCGCGCGAACGATCGCTCGAGTTTGTCCTCGGATCGCACCGCGGGCCGTTGTACAACCCGACCGCGTTCGACCCCGTGGACCCCGTGGCGGCGATGTTCGCTCCCGGAGTATGGCCGTCGCTGCCAGACATCGAGGCGCAGCGCGCGCGCTGGCCGATCGTGTCTTGGGACGTAAACCCCGGCGATCTCGTCGTTTTCCATCCAGCAATGCTGCACGGTGGCGCGCCCACACGCGCTAATGAACGGCGGCGCACGATCTCGCTGCGGTTCTTTGGCGACGACGCGTGTTGCGCGGCACGGCCCGAGGCGGGGCTGTGCGAGGTCGACAAGCTCACCGGTGAGGAGGCGTGCAACGATCCGATGGCCGCGATGGCGAGGCAATCACCGGGGGCGCCGTTTCGCCACCCGGGCTTCGTGCAGCTGCGTTGAACGTGCTGGCCTCGGACACTGACCCTTCGCTCGCAACCGCTGCGGCGCGCTTTGCGGCCGCAGTCCGCAGCTGGACCACTGGAACCGAGCGCGACGCGTTGACCCGCGATCTCAGCGAGATGCTGTCGTTACTGGCAGAGCAGACCGAATGGCGCGTATTCGTTGATGGCACGAAGAACCTCGGGCACCAGGCCTCGACCGTACTGCTGCTGCGGCGGTTGATCGACTTGACGGCGTTTCGAGGCTGGGTCGTAGTCGTCTACGCCGACCAGGGGCGTGCCCTGCTGGGCAGCACGGCTGACAAGTTAGCGCTGATGTTTGCGGGCGTCGACCCGCGGCGGCTGGACGACGAATTAACCAGCTACGGGTCGTGCGGCGAGATCCGCTTCCTACCGCTGCAGCGCGCCGGAGAACTACGCGAGGCGATCGCGTTCGGTTTCACTGGTGGCGCTGATGACCTTGCGTTCAACGCAGCGGCGGCGCTCAACGTGCGCTTCTTCCTGCGCCTACAGCCCTACCTCTGGGACGACCCGCCGGCGGCGCGCCGTGACGCGTACTACGAGTGCTCGCGCATCGAGCAACCCGACGGCCGCCACCTCTATCCGCTTCAGTCCTGGCCTGAACTGCGGACCCTGGCGATCCGGCCGCCACCGTCGCTGCACTATCCAACCGAGTCGTCGTTATGGCGTTGGTACGCACGGCAGCAGAGCTTCGATGCGGAGCTGGCCCGTCGCATGGACAACGCGTTGACGGTTCTCACTACACGGAGCAACGGACGCCTCCTACTTTGGCCAGTCTACGGCCTCCAGCACTTCGCACCTGATGCTGCGAACATCGTCCTGTCGTGCTCGGTTCTGGGTCTATGCATCGCGTACCAACGGCGCAGCGCGGTTCTGCTTTGCTCGTTCAATCCGTCAGAGGACCTGCCCGACTGGGCGGATCTCGCCGAGGCGCTATCTCAGGATCTAGCGGCATGCGAGCACGCGCTGCCTGCACTCGCGACCGCACTGGCGCGACGCCACGCCGACGATGTCGACGCGGGCCGATTGCGACCGGACACCCTCTCGAGCCGCACGCGCGAGCTGGGCCGTTGGCTCCATGCTCGCTGCCGCGACGTATCGCTAGTCGTCCATCGGGTAAGCGTAGGCAGCAAGAAGCGGTCGCGCAACCTCGACGAGTCGCTGCGGGTGGCGCTCGCGCGCCACGGCAACGCAGCGGTGCACTTGGTCGAACTCGGACCTGTGTCAATGGATGCTTTTCACCGCTTCGTCAGTGATGCTGATCTGCCCTGCGTGATCGAAGGCCAAACGACTGCCAATCTCTTGACCACACTGGGTCGACCGTTTCTGCAGCTGTTGCGTCGTGACCATGTGATCCAGAGTGGGTATGCTGCTACGGGCGATGCTGATCTTGACGCAATCGCTGCTCGCATGGCCGCTGGCGCTCGCGACCTGCGCGACGTCTCCCTGATCGGCAAGCGCGATGCTTTGTCACCCGATCCCGCGGCGTACGGCGAGCGGCTCGACCACATCGCGCAGTTGATGTACGATGCGAGTGACGCGAGCTCCGAAACTGGCCGCTACTTCCTGGCGCTCGCCGAGCATTTCGCACGACCATCCAACGACAAGCTGTTTGTCATGCTGCTGGCGCTGCGCGAAGTAATGCTGGCAACCTGAACCGGGAGAAGCCCAATGTCCGATGCCATCGAATACCTGAGGGATTGCGTCGAAAAGGGTTTGGAGGCCGACTACTCGGACCGGTCTGACAGGCTGATCGATGCACCGGCACTGCGGGACCTAGTCTTGCAAGTCAAGGCCGCCAGTATTCGCATGAGGGGTGCGACGATTTTCGGTGCCCTCGACCTGCGCTGGTGCGGATCGAGCCAGGCTCCGCTGCCAGCGTTGTGCTTCAACGAGTGTTGCTTCATCGTCGACGGCGATGAGCCAGCGAATGCGCGGCGTCCGAATGTGGATCTGTCCGACGCACACATCGGCTCGCTGTCCTTGGTAGGCTCACGGCTCACTCACCTACGCGCAGTGGCGGCGTGTGTGCACGGACCTGTCGATCTCCAAGCAGTGCAGCCGTTCGGAGACAGCGACGAAGCGCTGTGCTGGTGCAAACTGTCGCGCTCTGTCATCGAAGGTGACGTTCTGGCCGACGGCATCCATTTGCGCGCGCCCCAACGATCGGTTCCAGAGGGATTCCGGTTCTCGAACATGTCGGAGTGGGACTGGGCTCTCAACCTATGCGCCAGTAGAATCGGCGGCGCGGTCATGAGCCGGGACGCGCCGGGCGACCGTCTCCCGTCTATTGAGGGTGGCATCCTCCTCGATGCGGCCAGCGTCGATGGCGATATATACCTGCGTGCAGCGAGGGTCGCGGGTCTCGCCCGAGCGCACGCGGTCTCCCTTGAAAGAGCACGCATCGCAGGGAGCTTGACCATCGCCGGTCTGCACGGCACGCCCAGTATGTTCAAATGCGCCGGAGCGATCTGGATGATGCGTTGTCAGATAAGCGGATCGTTCGATCTCTACGGCGCCCACTTGGCTCCAGAATCGGGCTTCGCGTTGTACGCAGCCGGGGCAGCGATCGGCAGCTGGTTCACGCTTGGCCAGCGAGCGGTCGACGGCGATCAAAGCGGTATGGTGCGCGTCGAAGGCAGGCTTTGGCTCCAGGACATGCACGTAGCGGGAAAGATTGAGATCACGCATGTGCGCGTTGACAGGTGTAACCAGCTCGATACATGGTTCAAGCACCGCGAACCGGACGGACTAGTGTCCCTCGACCTAAGCGGCGCGCATATTGGCAGCACGATCTCGCTGAGCGAGAACGAATTCCGCGGCGACATGGACTTTCGCGACGCACAGTGTGCATCGTTGCGCGACAGCCCTTCCGGGTACGCAGGCGCAAAGTCCATCCTCCTCGATGGGTTTCGATACGGGCGCGTAGACAACACTGGCTGGGAATCCGGCATCGATGGTCGCTTCGATAGCTGGTTGCCGGGCGACCCCGGGAAACGTGTAGGCCAATCCCGGTCAGCGTATCGGCCGCAACCATTCACCCAGCTGGCTAGCGTCTTAGCTGCCCATGGCAACGAAGCTGGTGCTTGGAAGGTGCTATCGAGAAAGGCACTCTTCGACGCCAAGTCGCGCTGGAAGCTCCAGCCATGCTCGCGCCGCTTGTTGTACTCGCCTGTATATGTGGCGGCTCGCTTCTACGGCTTTTTCTTCGATTTCGGCCTTTCGCCCATCAGTGCGCTAGCTACGTTGTTGTTGTCGATCATACTCGGCGCGGGTCTGTTCGGTTGGATGGACCACCGCAACGCGATGGTCATTGCGCAAACGCCAGTTGCGAGTTGGGTCAAGATAGGCGAATCACCGAGGTTTGCCGCGCATGCGAGCGATGCAGCCGTTGGCGACATCGCCTGTGGCTTGACCCAGAAATCGCCCGCGCAGCCCTCGGCGGTAGCCATTGCTGTCACATTCGGCCGGCTGCTGATCTACGCGGCTGATGTGTTCGTACCGCTAGTGGACCTGCGCGAAGAAGGCAAGTGTGATATCGGCGCGGTCGAGGCGGCGACGCCGCGCCCGCGGGACTGGGAAGTGGCGCTGTACCAGTTCTTGAAGGCTCTCTATGCGACGCTCGGCTGGATCGTGACGACACTGGCGCTGCTGACGTTCTCGGGCGTGATGCGCTCCCGACTCGCGCAGGAATGATGAGCCCGAAAACAGCTCCTCCATGGCGCTGAGAGTGCGACCCCTCACCGACACGATCGGCGCGCAGATCGACGGTATCGACTTGCGCCGGCCGCTGCCAAGGGAGGACGTCGCACAGATCCTGGATGCTTGGTGGTCATACCGCGTGCTGCTATTGCGCGACCAGTCGATCGACGATCCCGCGCATGCGGCGTTCGCCGCTCACTTCGGCACACCGGCGATCTTTGCTTCAGGGGCTAGCGCGGCCGAGAGCTCGTGCATCTATGGTGCGTCCAACACCGCCGATGACAGCGCATTGCTGCCGCTCGGTCACGAACGCGTCAAGCTGCTAAAGATGAACTGGTTTTGGCACGTCGACGGCTGTTACCGCGCGAAGCCCAACCGTGGCGTCGTACTGCGCGCACTTGTCGTACCTCCGATTGGCGGCGACACCGTGTTCGCCGACCTGCGACTAGCTTACGTAACTCTGCCGCCGACGCTGAGGTCGACGATCGAAGGCCTGATCTGTCGCCATAGCTTCGCGCACATGATCGAGTGTTGTGGCATGCCGCCGGTCACGCCGCTCGAGGCGGCTCGGCTGCCTGAAGCGTCGCATCCGCTCGTGTGGCGCCATTCCGATGGCCGGCGGTCGCTATTCCTAAGCCCGCCCTACATGGCGCACATTGACGGTCTGTCGTACAACAACTCCCGAGCGCTTGTTGAAGAACTCACCGAGTGGGCGAGCGCCGATCGTTTCGTGTACCTCCATCGCTGGCTCCCGGGAGACGTACTCATTTGGGACAACCGCTGGACGATGCATAAGGTGACCCCCTACGACCTCGCATGCCACAGGCGCGTGATGCGCGGCGCGACGCTGGTGGGCACCGAAACGGTCTCTTCGCATGCCTAGGGCATTCGCCGGTGATGCCACTTGCGAACAGCGCCTGACTTGGCGTGAGACCCTGCCGCCGCTGACGATCTATCTGGCCGCCGGCTTGTCCGGTGTCACGAACATCGTCGGTACGTTCTTCGTCAAGGAACACCTTGCGCTGTCAGCGGAGTTCATCGCTTCGCTGGGGTTCTGGGTCTCGCTGCCATGGACCTTAGGTGATCTCCGCAAATCCTTATACCAAGCAAGCCGGTCGGATCAAGATGTCCCACTTGGGTAGAAGCGGGTTTCGTTCCAGTCTGGATTCGACAGCTTGCATGGCGTCTTTGCCGAGGGAAACTCCTTTCTGATAGGCTGTGCGGCTCAACTCGACGATGGGATGAAGCCCTTTCCAGGTCATGCTCTTGGCCCACTCGAGCATCGTTTGCGTATCGGTCAGTTTGGCGCCGTTCCAGTGCTTTTCGAGGATTCCCCAGCAACGCTCGACGGGATTGTATTTGCTGTGGTAGGGCGGATAGTACAGAAGGTGGATGGACTTGCCGGTGTGATCGGCAAACTCCGACCATTCGCTTGAGGAATTGGGTGCGTCGGCCGCTGCTCTCCGGCCCGTTATCGGTCTTGATCTGCAGGTCCGTGACACGAGCCTGCTCCTCCGGCGATTGACACTTCCACCAGGCGTAGAGGCTGTCGACGAGGAAATCGCTGGTCTTGGCCGAGCTTCCGAAGGACAGGTGCAGTTGTCCGCTGTCTTCGTTGACCACGCCAAACGGGGTGTGTTTTTCCTCGCATCCCATATCGTGGTCAGCCGCTTTAGGGTCGCCCCGCGTCTGGCCGCCTCGCGAGTACTCGCCAATCTTCACCGTCGCCTTGCAGTCGATGCTCAAGCGCATCACGGCTTTGCCTTCGCAAGCCCGGTCCTGTCGCTGGAGGTTGGTAAAGATGGCGTCGGTTTCGGGGACTTTTTTTGGGGTTTGGCCTTGATCACCGGACGCAGCCGGTACCCATTACGGTTCAACACTTCCGACATGCAGCTCCTGGAGGGCAGCACGTCCTCGGCAAATCCTTGCGCCCGCAACTGCTTGATCGCTTCCTCGGCCGTCAAGCGGGTGAACGACAGCGTCGTGCGAAAGGTCGGATCCTGTTGGGAATGGCTGCCTGCCACTGCCCAGAGGGCCTGTGCCACCTCCGGGTGCTTCTCTTCCCACAATTTGGCTCCGCAGCAGAACTGGTGATGCCCCAAACAAACCATCCCGCTACGCTTCTCGTGCAAGCCAAGCTGCACCGCCTTCCGGCTCCATCCGAAGACGTCCTCCGCGCGTCGAGGATTGCCGCCACAGTACTTCAACGCCATCTCCGCCTGAAACGCCCGGCGGTCCGCACCCGTCATCTTGCTCGAAGCAAGTTGGATATCTTCCAGGTGACTGGCCTCGAGACGAACGTGACTTCCTTCATCAGTACCGAGCTTCATCCCTAACATCCCTCCACTCAGAATCTACTCTAAGTATCGCACACAAAGGTATAGAAAAATGAGGAAATCACCTTAACTTTACCAAGTACGCAACGAGCATCGAGCCGTACAACTCCACCGTCTTCGAGGGAACGCTCGATAGGTTCGTCCTGAACGGTCCGGGGAACCCAGTAACTCATGTTCCCGAGCCGGCTTCCATCTTGCTACTCTCGCTTGGCCTGATCGGCATCGTCGGCCTACGTCATCGCTGATCGCCCAAACCGGCTTGTCGTGGAAGTTGCGCCGGCGACTCGACGAGTCGCCGGCGGACTTTCCCGGTAAAAACTCGGCCTTCTTGGTCGTCTGCTTGTTTGCGCGCAATCTCGTGTCGGTTTTTCTTACATCTGAAATTGTAACTACTCAGTAGCCCCAGCCAAGGGCTGTGTAGGTCAAGCCAAACGAGGCTGAGGAGGTTGGCCTTGGAAAGTCAGCGTGAGGGCGTGAAAGAGATTGCTCCCTTGCTTGTGCAGGGTGGCAAGGTAGGAACGGATCGTGCAAAAGGTATCGGCGCCGTTTCTGGTCCGGAAGCCGCCGGAGATCTTCTGTTTGACCTTCGGCATGCGAACCGCCTGCTCGGCAAGGTTGTTGGAGAACGGGACGCTGGGGTCAGAAGCGAAGCGCCAGACATCATCGGCATAGGTGCGCAAGCGCCAGAGGAGGTTGGTCGCCTTGCTCTGTCGTGTTCGTCCGCGCTTCCCCGATTTTTCCGCCTGCGGATTGAGGACCTCGCCTTCGCTGAGAATTTCGGTATATCGGTTACGCCACAGCGCAACGCGTTCGACGGGTAGCGAACCGCCCGCCTGGTTCACCTCATGGCAGGCAGCCACCAGAAGTTCGATCAGGCGGCCTGCCCAAGCCTGCTGGAGTTCCTCGAAAAGATAGGTCAATTCCCGCAGGTGATGGGCATTGCACAGCCCGTGCTTGCACAGCAGATCGCGGTAAGGTTTCCAGCCGTCGTGGATCAGTGTGCCCAGAAAGCCGGGGAGAATCCCCAGCGCATCGAAGGCCCGCTTGCCCCGTTTCTCGTGACAGCCGACCCAGGTGAGCGTCGCCGTCACCAGCGCGTGCATCCAGTGCAGCTTACCGGCCACCCGCATCCCGGTTTCGTCCGCATGAGCGACCTCGGCCGTTTGGATGGCTTCACCCATCAAGGCCACGGTCGGCGCCAGGCGAACAGCCGCCTCTTCGCTGGCCGCCAGCACCGTCGCCTCAGCCATCGGCAGGCCAAAGAAATCGCCCATCAACGCCGCCGTGCGTTGTACCGGCATCATGTGGTGGTGCGTGAGATGAACAGCGGCAGCCATGGCCGCCGGACCATACTGCACCGGCGCAGAAATGCCGGGAGGAAACTCGCCGCGGCAAATCTTGCCGCAGGCGCACTGCGCCGCCAGAACCTGATGCTCCGTCACCTCGAAGCGCAACGGCGGCAAATCGAACACCTGACGGGTTTCGACCACCGATCTCTCGGGCAAGGGACGCTGGCACTCTGCGCAGTGCGACGGTGGCGCATGCGTCACGATCCGATCCGGTTCGGCAACCTTCTTGAGACCATGCCCCTGGTGCCCTTTCTGCCCGCCCGTCGGGCGTTCCCCGCATTTGCGCAGAGATTTGGGCTGCGGCTTGTTCAGACCGTCCGAAGACGGTGGCTTGCTCGAATTTCGACTGTTGGTCGCCAGCCGCGCTTCCAGTTCCGTGACCTTCAATTGAAGGGCTGTCACTTGCGCCGCCAGATCACGAACCAGCGCCCGCAGCGGCCACAGCTCACGGATCAACTGCTCCTTCTCGGCAACGCTCAGCTTTTCAAGGTCGGGAAGTTCGTCCATGCCGAATTAAAAGCATCAAGCGTGCCAGCCGACCTGAGTAGTTACCCGCAGGTTTTCGCAGACAGCGATGGGTGTCGAATCGGCAATCGACACTCCGGAGCACTTGCCCGTGAGCGCCTCGAACAGGGCGGCCAGCGCTATTGCGCAGCGTTGTAGCCACTCGACACACCGCTGATACGTCGGAAGCTGGGGAAATTCGGCGCGCAGGTGTTGGCACACATGATTCAGATAGAAGGATTTGAACTGCCGGTAGCGAATCTGATGGAACAGCACCACCAGCGTCATCAATTCCGGTAGGGAGAGGCTACATTTTCTCGACCGATGACGCTTGCCATCGGTCAGCAGCCGGGCGTTCAGTTGGGGTTCGATCGCTTTGTAAAAGTCGTCTATCAGGCAGTAAGTCTCGGTAAGATCGTCCATGATGAGAGCCTCCGTGTGACGTGGTTGATCAGGTTGTGCACCCAACTTGCCAAGACAGCATTCCTGCTCATCCGTTTCACATCAACCTCTTAGCGCTACATTTCGAGCTTCCTTATCCCGAACTGACGTAAATTTAGACACATGCGGGTCCCGCCGGCCGGGGTTCCTGCCGAAGCGGGCGACACACAGTACGACAAAGGCATCCCCCGGCGCCGACCTCGCCCCCTTCTTGCGCCAAATTTCGCCATCCAGCATCACGCGCCAGCTTTACGCCTGCGCCAGTTCGATCTTATCAAGAAGGTCGTTGGCTATTGCTATTCCCTGACCCGCCTGGACCACTCTACCATCGCCGCAACTGTCTGATCGTTGGGTGTACTCCACCTGTGCTTCGTTCTGACGATCGAGGAGCAAGCGCATAGCCGCTTCCGGTACCCAGCGAGTTGCGTCGCACCTTCGATACCCTGCTCATCACTGTAGCTCCGGGCTCAAACACGTTGGCACCTACGGAGAGAAGGGCGGATTGCTGGTGTACCGATGAGATCGCGGTTCATGCCATACTTGCGCTTGCCGATGACGATCCGCCGACATTGCGCTGCCCGCATACCCCGTGGCGGCGGCCGCAACGACCAGGATGCGACACCCCTTGCGGCTGATGATCGCTCTCCCTGGGCAACAGGGGCACTGCGAAAAAACCACGTACCGCCCACCGTTCAGCCCCTCACAGGGGCTGTGCAACTATCGATGAATTCTTACAGGAAATCAGGCATGGCCCGCGCTGCTTTCTTCCGCTGTGGTCACTTGGCAACCGCCATGGTCCTGCTGCTTGCTTTCTTCTCCACCCACCTCGCGGCCCGCGACCTGCGTCTGGCAACGACCACCAGTACCGACAACTCCGGTCTGCTGCGCGCCATCCTGCCGCAGTTCGAATGGCAGCAGGGCATCAGGGTGCAGATCATCTCGGTCGGAACCGGCAAGGCGCTCAAGCTGGCCGAGAACGGTGACGTCGATGTCGTGCTGGTGCATGATCGCCAGGCCGAAGAGGCATTCGTCGCGGCCGGATACGGAGTCAATCGACGCGATGTGATGTACAACGATTTCGTCATCGTTGGCCCTGCCAGCGACCCGGCCGCACTACGCGGCGGCAGGGAGGTACTCGAGGCCTTTCGCCAGATCGCCGCCAGGCAGGCGCGTTTCGTTTCCCGCGGTGACGATTCGGGAACCGAACGGATGGAAAGAAGCTATTGGCAACAGCTCGGTATTGCCACCAAGGGAGCGCCATGGTACGTCTCGGCCGGGCTTGGAATGGGCGAGGTGCTGACCATGGCCGGCGAGATGCAGGCCTACACGCTGACCGACCGGGCCACCTTCGCCAGTTACAAGACCCGCACCGGCCTCGCGATTCTCGTCCAGGGTGACCCGCGCCTATTCAATCCGTATGGCGTCATCGCCGTCAATCCGAAAAGGTACCCGGAGATCCATTTCGCCGGTGCCATGGCGCTGATCGAGTGGCTGAGCAGTGCCGCCGGGCGCTCGGCGATCAGTGCCTTCCGGCCGAACGGCGAGCAGCTGTTCTTCGTCACGCCGGCGAGGTAAGCGCCCTGGGACTTCTCGATGCCAGCGAAGCGGCGCTGCGCCTGCTGTTTTCCGGCGATCCCGAGCTGTGGCTGATCGTCGGCGTTTCGCTGTCGGTGACGCTGCGCGCGATGCTGATCGCCATGCCCCTGGGTATTGGCATCGGCTATCTGCTGGCAACGCTGGAGTTCCCAGGCCGACGACCACTGATCGTCCTGACGCAGGGACTGCTGGCGTCGCCGACCGTGGTTGTCGGTCTGATCCTGTACCTGCTGCTTTCCCGCCAGGGGGTCCTGGGGCAGCTCCAACTGCTGTTTACCCAGACTGCGATGGTCATTGGCCAGATACTGATCGCCCTGCCGGTGCTGATTGCCTTCTCGCTCTCCGCGATCCAGGGCGCCGATCCGCGCGCCCGCGAAACCGCCGTCGGGCTCGGCGCATCGGCTCCGCGCATCGCCTGGACGATGCTCGTCGAAGTGCGCTTTGCGCTGATGGCAGCGGTCTGCAGCGCTTTTGGCCGGGTCGTCTCGGAGATCGGTTGCTCGCTGATGGTGGGCGGCAACATCGCCGGCGTGACGCGCAACATCCCGACGGCGATTGCGCTCGAAACCAGCAAGGGCGAGTTCGCGCAGGGCATTGCCCTGGGCATCGTCCTGCTGGTCGTTGCCCTGGGAATCAATTCGGCTTTCGCCTTCTTTCAGGGAGAGTCACGGCGATGAGCCTGCTCGGGGTGTCCACGCTGACCAAATCGTTCGCGGCACGACGCCTGTTCTCGATCGATGAGCTGACGCTACTGGCTGGCGAGAGCTACGTCCTGACCGGTGAGAACGGCAGCGGCAAGTCCACCCTGCTGCGTATCCTGGCCGGCATCGAAGCACCAGACAGCGGGTTCGGACACTACCAGGAACAGCGCTTCGACTGGCGGCCCTATCCCGACTGGCTGCGCCGGCAAGTGATCTACGTGCATCAGCAACCCTACCTGTTTCATACCAGTGTCGCCGAAAATATCGCTTATGGGCTGCGTGCCAGAGGCATCGAAGCGAACGAACGGCAACGGCTGGTCGCGGCAGCGATTGCCTGGGCACGCCTGACGCATCTTCTGGCAATACCGCCGCAGAAGCTGTCCGGGGGAGAAAGGCAGCGCGTGGCCATGGCACGTGCCTGGGTACTGAAACCGAAGATATTGCTGCTCGACGAACCGACGGCCAATCTCGATGCCGAATCGCGGCGGCAAACCATCGACCTGCTGCGCGGCTTCTGTACGGCCCGGACCACGGCGGTGATCGCCTGCCATGATCGCGACCTCATCGAGCTGCCCGACATGCGTCGGCTGGACCTGATGGGCGGTCGGCTGCACGTCTGAACATATCCCGTGCTGCCCGATGACGCTGAGAGCACGGGTTCGGCAACGAGAGTCCAGGCTTCGGACACCGGTTTGAGGCCAGCACGCGGCACCAGATCAACGCTCCGTCCGAACAACGCGGATAGCTCGCGCTGCGCGGCTTTATCGCGCAGCGTCCAGTGGACCGCAAAGTGAGGCGAAACCGGGCGTTTTATTAGCGTAACGCGATGTGCAACTTTCAATGAGCTTGTCCTGCCCTACCGGTTTTCACAAACCGGAGTCGGCCATGCCCATCGAAACCTTCTTTGTCACGGTCTACTGCCTTGTTTTCGAGGCTCTGAACACGGGGTCGTTCGGCGGAAATCCGCACAAGCGAGGGTTCCCGCCAAAATTGTCGGATGCTGAGGCCCTGACGATGGCCTTAGGCCTCGCCGCTAAGCGCCTCGCGGTGCGACAGCACGAAGCCACATTCGCTCAACTTGCTCGGTCATGTTCTTTGGAAGTAGTTCAACTTCTCGATGACAACCTCCATATACTCTAAACAGTTCGTCCGCAAAAGCCTGCCCGATCTCCTGCACGTCCGCAAAGTCAAGAATTACCGTCCGAAAGCGATCAAATCGTGCAATCAGCCTTTTAGCTTGTGAACGTGATACTAATTGTTCGTCACCAAATCGTGCGAGTTTCATCGGAACAATGGTCTTCGAAAAGTCGTAATCCTCCGGGGCATCGGTGAACTGGGAGTAGACTTCTGCCACAGTTCGACTCGAGTTCAGTGCGATCCGCATGAAGACCGCCGTGCCATCGGGGAAGACACCCGGCGCTTCCCGTAGCCAATCGTGAGGTGAACTCGCGTCGTGATTGAATTGCAGTCCGTTTGCGCTGATCTCGAAAGAGTCAAACATCCTCGAGGTGAAGAAGACCCCTTCTCCCGTGTGTCTGCTTGGGTCCGTAGTCAGTTTCCCCTTTGCCAACTCAAAGAGCGCCTGTCTCATGTCGGGCAGGCCCAGTGCCGCTGTAATCTTCGCGAATATTCCGACACCATTGTCTGAGATGATGATTCGGAGCGTGCTCTCGTCTTGACTCGTCCAGATAAAGACCGACTCTCCCGCCGAGTGGTCAATGGCGTTGTTCACCATTTCAGTAAAACCGTGGCTCGCTATGCTATGAATGTTTGGGGTCAGGCTGAAGTACGGCCTGAAATCTCTTTCCCAGGCAATGTGCTCTTCAAGACCGGAGAGCGGGTACAGGCGCGCGAACCTTCGCTTGTACCCGGGGCTGAAGACAGGATGAGTTGAAGCTCCGCTTCGAGCTATCCAACCCTCCCGCTCAAGGCGCTGGATATACTTGTTCGCAGCGACACGGGATATGCCCAGCCGATCGGCGTAGTGCCGGGTGAGGTCGCGCGGGTGTTCGGTAACGTCTCTGGTGACCGTCCGGACCAACTCTTCGAATCTCGAGGGTTTCGCCATTGCCTAGGTTGTGAACCAAAGGGAGGCCAATTGTAAACTTAAGGCTCCCACGCTGTAAACTATCGCTGTGGCGATCCTGGGACGCGCGAGAAGCGTCGCCTTGAACCAGGGTCCCTTTCCTCCACCGGCGTTACCCGGCTTCATCGGTACTACGGACCCCTCCGCCACCCCGCCGAACCCGGTCCGATTCTCGCGAGGCCCCAGTTGATGCCTGTCCACCATCCGGCGGGGCTTCCCGTGACTGCTTGACATACCGGGACGACCATTTATGACTGCTTGACATACCGGGGCGGCCATCTATGCCGCACGGTATTTCCTCCACAACATGCCACCCCTGCCACCCCGTGAGTCGATGCCGCCACTTCCGTTATTTCAGCGACATCCAGCGGACTTCCCCTTCAGACCAGAGGGTCGGCTTCTCCAGTTAGTGTGACGAGGCTACGTCCAGGTTCACTTGCGTTGCGGCCTGCTGCTTTGCCCTGGGAAACTGACGACCTCCGATGACTCGAACGCCGCTTCCCGGTGCTGGAAAGGCGTACGGACAACTCCTTTCACGGGACTTCAACCCGCTGGATATACCGCCGATCACGGCGAACGGTCTGTCCACTATTGGTTCTGCGACCGAGGGGTTAGGCGTCGGCTTGCGGCGGCACCGAAGCGGTTGCATAATGGTGCCTTTGACGTAGAGGTAACCATGCCAACGACCATTACGCTAAAGGGCATTCCAGACGATCTGTATGCCAGACTCAAGTCGGCGGCCGATGTTAGCCATCGAAGCTTGAACAGTGAGGTGATCGCCTGCCTGGAGAGTGTGCTGATGCCGCGCAAGGCAACTCCGGCGCAGCACCTCGCAGCGATCCGAGCCATCCGGGCGAGGCTGCCACAGGATGGCTTCGACCATGCGGAGATCGATGCGTTGAAGAAGCAGGGACGGCCGTGATCGTTGTCGATACGAACGTTCTGGCCTATCTCCTGATCCCTGGGCAGTACACGGAATCCGCAGAGCGACTCTTGCTGGACGAGCCAGAGTGGGCTGCGCCCCTTCTCTGGCGAAGCGAACTGCGGAATGTCCTGGCGACGTATGTGCGATCAAAGCGGCTCGAGGTTAGCGATGCCCTCGCGTTGCACCGGCGCGCAGCGGATCTCATTGGCGCCGAGGAGTACAACCCTGAAACCTCAGACGTCCTTCGATTGGCAAAGGCAAGCGGCTGCTCAGCCTACGACTGCGAGTTTGTCTCTGTCGCCGAGTACCTGGACGTGAAGTTGGTGACAGCGGACGCGAAGCTGGCGAAAGCCTTCAAGACCCGGGCGTTGCTGCTTTCCGACGCCTAACGTCTGAATTAACCGGCTGGCGCGGCTTTATCGCGCCAGTCCGGGTTGAATGAAAAGTTAGGCAGAAGAAACCGTGGTCTGTCCCCGGTTTTTTTGAGCGACAATTACTAATAGGGCACCCGCGCCGACAAAGAACAGTGCGCTAGTACCAGGTTCGGGTATGGCGGATGCAGAATAAGTGCCATTTGCTACGCTTCCGGATACATAGTGGCCAAAGACTGGATAATAGTAGTAGAGCCCACCAAATAAGTTGCCGAGTGACATCGGGTCAATTGTAGGATTGGAAGTCGGGCCGCTAAAGAGGGGGGTGGGCGTACCTAGAATCAGCTGAAGTGTGTCGTATTGCTCAAAGAGTGATTCGAAGCGAACATCAATACCCTTATAATCGATATCTGTGTAATAGAACCATCCTGCCGTGTCGAGCGTGCTCGAATAGCTATTACCTGCTAAATGCAACTGCATGGGAAAATTGCTATACGTGAACCAGCCGTCGACATAGAATGAGGATGGGGGTGCGGTAGGAACATCAAAATCGATCGTGAATGTTCCTGAATTCGGCGTAATCGCAGTGAGGTTGTAGTAATTCCCGGACAATGCAACATGTGTCGACGCGAGAACACACGTGCTCATCGTCAGAACGGCTATAGCAGCTAGCGCTGATACATACTTTCCGATTTTCATTGATATCCTCCATTGTTTGGGTTCCATTGAGACTTAAGTAACAAAAAGTTTATTGCGATGCCATCTTTCCTTTCAAGTCACGGTCAAGAATCACCTGCGCCAGATGATCATTTGTGCCTAACGTATAGTGAACACCGATTTCGGTGCAATCTACTTTTTCGCGAGGGGTGTTCCCAAGGGGTAGTTCCAGACTCATCAAGGTGTATACCGAAACACATTGAGGGGTATACTGCGAACTCGTGAGAACAATGCACAGATTCATAACGAATTGTTGCCCGTGAACACACCAGGAAACACACCGGAAAACACCCCAGGACCGCCGAGGGACACCCCTTCCGGTCCGGAAAACACGCCTGCCAAAACCGGAAACTCCCCCTCCGAACCCAAGCTTCTCGACCAAGTGCGTGATCAGATCCGCTTGCGCCATTACAGCATACGCACTGAAGCACAATATGTCCACTGGGTCAAGAGGTTTATTCTCTTTCACCACAAGCGCCATCCCCGTGAGATGGGCGCGACTGAGGTGGAGGCGTTCCTGACCCATCTGGCCGTCGACGAGCAGGTGGCCTCGGCGACGCAATACCAGGCCTTGTCGGCGCTGTTGTTTCTTTACCGCAAGGTGTTGGGCGTCGAGCTTCCGTGGCTCGATGACGTGGTGCGAGCCAAGCCATCGCAGCGCTTGCCGGTGGTGCTGACCCGTCTCGAAGTGCAGCGGGTGCTGGAGCGGATGGACGGGGTCCATGGCTTGCTCGCCCGCCTGCTTTACGGCACAGGGATGCGCCTGATGGAGGTGATCCGCTGGCGCGTGAAGGATCTGGATTTCGAGCAGGGCGAGATTCTGATTCGTGAGGGCAAGGGGGCCAAGGATCGTGTCACGATGCTGCCGGATTCGTTGGTGGCGGATCTCCGTGCTCACCTGCTGCGGCGAAGGCAAGTCTTCGACGACGATCTACGGAGGGGCAAAGCGGCCGTTTACTTGCCGGATGCCCTGGAGCGCAAGTACGCCTCGGCGAATACGAGCTGGGGCTGGCAATAGGTTTTTGCCTCGGGCAGTGACTCGGTCGACCCGCGTAGCGGGGTGGAGCGGCAGCGTCATCATCTCGACGAGAAGCTGCTGCAACGGGCGATGAAGAAGGCGGTGACGGCAGCGGGGATCGCCAAGCTGGCGACTCCACACACGCTTCGCCATTCCTTTGCCACCCACCTGCTGGAAAGTGGATACGATATTCGCACGGTGCAGGAACGGCTGGGCCATGCGGATGCCGCGAAGACGATGATCTACGCGCCTGTGCTCAAGCGGGATGGGCGAGGCGTTCGCAGCCTGCTCGACGCGCCCGGGTAGCAATACGCACCGCGTCTCCCTTGGAAAACGAAATTTCGGGGGAAGCTCATTACGGAACGGAACAGAAGCCGCAAGTTGTCGGGTATGCTTGGCTTCCAGGCATCGTGTTTCGGGCCAGGGTGCCGGGAGATCCTGAAGGGGTGCTTGGCCCGGACATCGATCTTCAGCACCCCACGGTTCGTCGAGGCTTATGAGGCAAGGGCAAAAGCAAATCCGGAGCGTGCGCTGCAGCGCCTGGCAGCGTCACGACGCTCATCCGCCGTCTGATCGATGCACGGCGGGTGATCGTCCGGTTCGGCAGACCGGATGCGGCGCGGAAAAGCGTTCGAACAGATACGACGCTCTTCCCGGATCACCGATCCCTTGCGGAGCACCCCCATGAGCCTTGCGACCATCATTCATGCCGGCATGCGTCAACACGAACGGCCGCCCCTGGCCCTGGTGCTGATGGGGGGTGGCGCGCGTACGGCCTATCAGGTCGGCGTACTGCGCGCATTGGCGGACATGCTGCAGTCGCATCCTGGTGGCGCGCGGTCGTTTCCATTCCAGATTCTGGTCGGCACCTCGGCCGGTGCGATCAACGCCGCCTTTCTGGCCGCGCGCGCGCGCGCGGGCCTGCAGGCATTCGAAGAACTGGCGATGTTCTGGGGCCGGCTGCGGTCGACCGACGTCTACCGCCTGAACACCTCGCGCTGGCTGCGCTTCAGCCGTGTTGCGCTGGCCCTGAGATTGTCACAGCATGTCCAGGCCAAGGGGGCGCTGCTCGACAACACGCCCCTGGCGGAAATGCTGCGACGGGGCATCCAGCTCGACAACATCGAAAGCGCCCTGCGCTCGAAAACCATCGATGCGCTCGCGGTGACCGGGTCGAGCTATACCAGCGGGGTCCACTGGACCTTCTGTCAGACGGCCAGCCGCGAGACGTTTCAACCGTGGACCAGTCCCGGCCGCCGCTCCGAGTTCCAGCCCTTGACGATCGCGCACCTGATGGCCTCGAGCGCGATTCCGTTCATCTTTCCGGCCACTTCACTGACCGTCGAGGGTCAGGAAGAATACTTTGGCGACGGCTCGATGCGGCAGATCACGCCGCTGTCGCCGGCGATGCACCTCGGTGCGCAGAAGATTCTGGTGATCGGCGTCGGGCAGCCTGAACGCCCGTGGCTGGCGGCTGCGCCGGGAACGCCTGGAGGCGGCCCGAGCCTGGGCAGCATGGCCGGGCATGTGATGGCGAGCGTCTTTCACGATACGCTGCAGGCCGATGTCGAGCAGACCCGACGCGTCGCCAAAACGATCAACGAACTGCCCCAGGAGGCGGTTTCGGCGATGCGCTACAAGGCCATCGAAGTGCTGGCGATGGCGCCGACGCAGTCGCTCGACGCGCTGGCGCTGCAATACACGGACGAACTGCCGACGACGATCCGTGATGCCCTGGGCGCCCTCGGAATGCTCAAGGGCGGCGGCGGCACCCTGGCGAGTTATTTGCTGTTCGAGCAGGGCTTCGTGCAGTCGCTGTTGGCGCTGGGCAGGGGCGATGCCACGACCCGCGCCGCCGAACTGATCGAACTGATCACCGGCCCCTGAGCAGCGAGTAGCGCGGCGGCCGCCAGTCACCGCGATTCCCCCCGGATTTTAATGTGCAAGTCGCGTCAGCGACTCACGAATCTCCCCTCTCCACTCGCGGGAAATGGGTCGGGGGAGAGGGAAACGGTCATGACTTTCATGATCGGGGGTGCCTGGAAAAGTCATGACCGTTGGCCTGGCATGCATCCGCTGCCGGGTTTCCTGCGTATCTGTTGGTACCTGGGGGGTTTGCCGCGTCGCAGACGATCGGTATCAAGTCAGGCCATATGACGGAGGACGAAGCAGGCCATTGATCGTGGTATCGGAGCAACGGCCTGATCGGTCCATCCGGGTTCCCTAGATCCAGTCAGGAGGTTCAAGCCATGATACATCCCAACCCGAATCACAGTCGGACTGCCGCTGGCGAACGCCAGGCGATGGTCAAGCGTCGACCACGCACCCGCTTCGCGGCCACTCTGGCCGCGCTGGTCAGCGCTTTCATTCTCGGTGGCATTCACCACAACGCGCATGCCGTGCTGGTCAATCTGGATACCACATTGCTGAGCGGCACCTCTGCGCGCCTGGATTTCGCTCTGCTCGATGGCGATGGCGACCTGGGCAACAATACCGTCACCATCAGTCCAATCGTCACCGACGGGACGCTCGGCGGTGACGATTGCAGCGTCGGATGTACCGGTGGCCCACCCTTCACGATCTCCGATGCCTTCGGCCTCGGCCAGTTTTTGCAGGACCTCACCCTGGGGACGACGGTTTCCTTCGATTTGAGTTTCACCACCCGTTTCTCGGGCAACGGCGCGCCGGATCGCCTGTCGCTGCTGCTGCTCGACGCCGGGAGCAACCTGACCCTGGTCCATACCAGTTTGGACTTTTCGAGCGACCCGGTCCCCGTCCAGGACGCGCTGCTGATCGTTGATCATTCGCCAGGGGCGCAAATCCGGTTCGCGACCGTATCCAGCCCAGCGCTCCCGATCGCCGTTTCCGAACCCGGCGCGGGCGCGCTGTTCTCGCTTGGGCTGGCACTGATCGGTGGACAACGCATCCGCCGCCGCCATCCCTGCGTACCCCATCGTACCGAGGCTGCCGCGCAGGCTCGCTTGTCGACCCCGACACATCCCCATCCTGGAGAATGAACATGAAGACCGCTACCGCATCAAACCGCCGTTCCCTGCTGACCCTGCTGTGTGCAGCCGCGTGCCTTGCCCTGCCGGTCACGGGGGTGTTCGCCGCCAGCCACCGCGAGGCACCGCTGACCGCACTGGACCACAAGGCGGACATCACCGACTGGTATGCCTTCGTCAGCTACGACAATCCCAACAAGGTCACCATGATTCTCAATACCGACCCGTTGCTGGAACCGGCCAATGGACCGAACTACCATCCCTTCGATCCCGAGGTCGTATACGAGATGAAGGTCGATAACAATTTCGATGGCGATGAAGACGTCAAGGTCGTTTTCCGCTTCCAGAGCGAAATCCGCGCACCCGGCGTGTTTACCAGTTTCGTCGGCGCCGGTGGCGGCGTTTCGACACCGGCCAATTCACCGGCGCCGGTTTCTCCCGGCACGCCGATCGTGCCACCCGCGATCACCGCCCTCGACGGACCGGGGTCCGCCGGCCTGAGCCTGCGTCAGACCTATACCGTGACCATCCAGAAAAAGGTTGGCAGCGTCTGGCAGACCGTCTTCAGCAGCGGCAGTCGAAAGCTTTACGCCGTTCCCGCCAATGTCGGACCGCGGACCATGCCCGATTATCCGAGCCTTGCCGCGCAGGGTATTTATGATCTCGGCGGCGGCATCCGGGTCTTCGCCGGCACGGTCGACGACCCCTTCTACATCGACCTCGGCGCCGCTTTCGACACCCTCAACTTCCGCGCCGGCGCTTTTGCCACAGGGATTCCGGCGGTGTTGAGCGACGATCAGGATGCAGACGACACGGTCAACTTCGCACCCGATGCGGTGGCCGGCTACAACGTCAACAGCATTGTCGTCGAACTGCCGACCACGCTGCTCACCAGCGACGGCCAGGTCCATCCGGCAACGGACGCCAAAGCGGTGATCGGGACTTACGGCACCACCTCGCGCCCGCGCATCAAGGCACAGCCGACGACTGCCGGCGGCAAGCCCTCGCTGTCGAGCAATTTCGTCCAGATCCAGCGCATGGGTAATCCGCTGATCAACGAACTCCTGATCGGCACTGGCGACAAGGACAAGTTCAGCATGTCCGAGCCCAAGAACGACAGCCAGTTTGCGGGCTACCTGCTCGATCCGCTGCTTGCCCGCGTGCTCAACGCCGCCTACGGTGGCGTGGTGGCCATTCCGACCCCGCCGCGCCTCGACCTGCTGCCGCTGGTGACCTATAGCGCACCGATCTGCCCCGGCTGCACGGCCGCACAAGCCGGGCCCGTCGCCGACCTGCTGCGGCTCAACACCGGCATTCCGGCAACGGCCAAGGCCATCCGCAAGCGTCTCGGCGTCCTGGCCGGCGATTTCGGCGGTTTTCCCAACGGCCGCCGACTCTCGGACGACGCCACCGACATCGCGGCGCGTGTGGTGACCGGGGTGCTCAACCCGGCATTCAACGTCTTCCCCAACAACCGCATTGGCGATGGCGTGAACGGCAACGATGTCCCCTACCAGGAAAGCTTCCCCTACGTGGCTTTCGCCAATAGTGGCCGCAACAGTCGGCACCAGAATCCCGGCACCTCCGGCTGCGTCTCGACGACGCCGCCGTTCCTGCCGATACTCTGCCCGACCGACTGATTTCAGTCGACCCGGCCTGGCAACGAAGCCGGCATCAGCAGACGGGCAGGCGCATTCGCCCTGCCCGCCATTCCTCAAGCGGGAGGATTCGCATGCCCCGTATTTTCTGCACTTTTCTGGCCTTCACCGCAAGCTGGTGCCTCGTCACGGCCGCCATGGCGGTGCCCTACCTCCCGCAATCCGACACGCAGGTGCTGGAGCGCCTGCCCTTCGCGCCGACCGATCCCTCGGCGCGCGAGTTGCGCGCGCTGCGCGAGGAACTCGCCCGACAACCGCAACGGCTCGATCTCGCGGTCGAGATCGCTCGTCGTTACACCGAGCTTGGGCGGGTCCGGGGAGATCCGCGTTTTGCCGGCTACGCCCAGGCCGCTTTGGCAAACTGGTGGGAGCAGTCCGAACCGCCTTCCGAGGTCCTTCTGTTGCGGGCGACGCTGCGCCAGCGCAACCACGATTTCGACGCCGCGCTGCTGGACCTGGCCGCGCTGATCCGGCGCAATCCCCGCGACGGCCAGGCGCGCCTGACACGCGCGACTGTCCTGCAGGTGCAGGGCAATTACGCGGCTGCCGCCGCCGAATGCACGGCACTGCGCCGTCTCGCCCCCGAACTGGTCTGGGCGGCCTGCAACTACGGCATGGCCAGTGTCAACGGGCGACTGCGCGAGAGCCATGACGCACTCCATGCCCTGCTCGCCAGGCAGCCCCAGGTCAGCCCCGAGATACGCGCCTGGGTCCTGTCCATGCTCGCCGAAATGGCGGCACGCGCCGGCCTCGACGATGCCGCCGAGGCCCATTTTCGTGAAGCACTGGCGATCGACGGTTCCGATCATTATCTCCTCAACGCCTACGCCGACTGGCTGCTCGACCACGGCCGCCCGGCGCAGGTCGTGAAACTGCTCACTTCACGGCAAGGCAGCGACGCCCTGCTCCTGCGCTACACACTGGCGCTCAAGGCGCTGAACTCGCCCGAGCTGGCGGCCCATGTCGAACAATTGCGCGCCCGCTTTGCCGCCAGCCAGTTGCGCGGTGACCGCGTCCATCAGCGTGAGCAGGCGCGCTTCACACTCGAACTGCTCGGCGATCCCCAGGCGGCCCTGACGCTGGCCCGGGAGAACTGGATGGTGCAGAAGGAACTGCCCGATCTGCGCCTCCTCGTGGAAACTTCCCTCGCCACCAGGGATCTCGCAACGCTGGCCAGCGCACGCCAATGGCTCGCGCAAGCGCGCAGCGAAGACGTCGTGATCAACCGCTTGCTGCGCCAGGATTGACCATGCAGACTGTCCGCCTCGTTTCGCTGCAGGTGCTGAAAGGCTTCGCCATGCTGCTCATCCTGCTTGCCTCGCCGGCCGCGCTGGCGCACAAGCCCAGCGACAGCTACCTCAGCCTGCAAGTCACCGAAACGGCCATTCAAGGTCAGTGGGATATTGCCCTGCGCGACCTCGACTACGCACTCGGCCTCGACGACAACCAGGACGGCGCCATCACCTGGGGCGAACTGCGCGCCCATCACACCGAGATTGCCGCTTACGCACTGGCACGGCTGGCCTTGTCGGCGGATGGCGAGGCATGCACGACGGCGGTGCTCGAACACCTGGTCGACGATCACAGCGACGGCGCCTACGCCGTGTTGCGCTTCAGCGCAAGCTGCAAGGCCGAACCGACTGTGCTGAGTGCCCACTACCGGCTGTTCTTCGATGTCGATCCGCAGCACCGCGGGCTGCTGCGTCTTGAGCATGCCGGCCAGACACGCACCGCGATCTTCAGCGCGGCGACCCCGGTGCAGCGATTCGAACTCGCCGAAAGCGACCGCCTGCGCCAGCTCATCGACTACACCGCGCACGGAGTCTGGCACATCTGGATCGGCTTCGATCATCTGCTGTTTCTGTTGTCGCTGCTGCTGCCGGCGGTCCTGCTCCGCGTCGACGGCGGCTGGACAGGCGCTTCGCGCTTCAGGGACGCGCTCTGGGAGGTCGTCAAGGTGGTCAGTGCATTCACCCTCGCGCACTCGATCACCCTGACGCTGGCCGCGCTGGAAGTCGTCCAGTTGCCGTCGCGCTGGGTCGAATCGGCGATCGCTGCATCGGTCATCGTCGCCGCGCTCAACAACCTGATCGTGATGGCGGGTGCCAGCCGCTGGCTGTTCGCCTTCGCTTTCGGCCTGATTCACGGCTTCGGTTTCGCCAGCGTCCTCGCCGACCTCGGGCTGCCGCAGAACGCCTTGTTGCTGGCGCTGGTCGCCTTCAACCTCGGCGTCGAGGTCGGACAACTGGCGATCGTCGCCCTGTTCCTGCCGCTGGCGTGGAGCGTGCGGAATCAGTGGATCTATCGACGGGGCGTTCTCGCGGGAGGCTCGCTGCTGGTCATCGCCACCGCCGGCATCTGGCTGGTCGAACGGGTGTTCGATCTGAAACTGATCGCCTGATCATGCCTTGCGCCCGGAAACCGTCGATAATCACCGTGGCAAGCAAAACTCGACCGGGAATTGATCGGGCAGGACAAGACCATGGAAATCCTTCTGAACGGCACGCGTGGCGGTGCCGTCGACCCGCTCGCGCAACTCAACGACGCGCAACGCGCGGCAGTCACCTTCGGCATCACGGAGGCGCCGGGCAGCGTCGACGGGGACAGCATGCACCCTCCCCTGTTGGTGATCGCCGGGGCCGGATCAGGAAAAACCAGCACCCTGGCTCACCGCGTCGCGCAACTCATCGCCCACGGGGCCGATCCCGCCCGCATCCTGCTGCTGACCTTCTCGCGACGTGCCGCCAACGAGATGAGCCAGCGCGTCGAACGCCTGCTGACGCGGCGCGGCGGGACGCGTTCGCTAGCCGCAGGCATGAGCACCCTGGCCTGGTCCGGCACATTCCATGCCGTCGGCGCGCGCCTGCTGCGAGAGTACGCCGGCCGGATCGGTCTCGACGCGGCATTCAGCATCCATGACCGGCAGGATTCGGCCGACCTGATGAATCTGGTTCGTCACGGCCTCGGCTACTCGGCCAAGGGCAAACGCTTTCCGTTGAAGGGAACCTGCCTGGCCATCTATTCGGCGGTGATCAACACGCAGGCGACGCTCGGCGAAGTGCTGCAATCCTCCTTTCCCTGGTGCAGCGAATGGACGTCCGATCTGCAACGGCTGTTCCTCGCCTACGTCGAGAGCAAGCAGGCACAGCAAGTGCTCGACTACGACGATCTGCTGCTCTACTGGGCGCAGATGGTCGGCGAGCCCGAAATCGGCCGGGAAATCGGCGAACGCTTCCGGTACGTGCTGGTCGACGAGTACCAGGATACCAACCGCCTGCAGGCTGCGATCCTGCTGGCCATGAAACCTGCTGGCCACGGTCTCACCGTGGTCGGCGACGACGCGCAGTCGATCTATGCCTTCCGCGGGGCATGCGTGCGCAACATCCTCGACTTCCCCGATCATTTCGATCCCCCGGCAAAGCGGGTGACCTTGCAGCGCAATTACCGTTCGACACAACCGATTCTGGCCGCTGCCAACCAGGTGATCGCCGCTGCCACCGAGCGCTTCACCAAGGAACTGTGGAGCGATCGCGCGTCCTCCGAGAAACCGAAGCTGGTCACGGTGCACGACGACATCGGGCAAGCGCTTTACGTCGTCGAACAGACGCTTGCCCGCCGTGAGGCCGGCATCAAGCTGAAGGCGCAGGCGGTGCTGTTCAGGACCGCGCAGCACAGCGTGCGGCTGGAGCTTGAGCTGACCCGACGCAACATTCCTTTCGTCAAATACGGCGGTCTCAGATTTCTCGAAGCGGCGCATGTCAAGGACGTGCTGGCGATCCTGCGCTGGGGACAGAATCCGCGCGACCGGCTGGCAGGTTTCCGGGCCATGCAACTGGTTCCCGGCATCGGCCCGAAAACCGCCGACCGGGTATTGGCCAGGGTCGGCACGGCGCACCCGGCTGGCGCACTGCTCGGGGAGGCCGCGGTACCGGAAGCGGCCAGAGCCGCCTGGATCGATTTTGCAACGGTCATCGAAGCCAGCGCCAGCAGCCCCTGGCCAGCCGCTTTCGAGCGCATCTGCGGTTGGTACCAGGCGCAGATGGAGCGTCTGCATGAAGACGCGCCGATCCGGCAGGCCGACATCGAACAACTCGCGCGCATTGCCGTCACCTATGCCAACGCCGAACGATTCCTCACCGAACTGACGCTCGACCCGCCCGACGCCAGCAGCGACCAGGCAGGAACGCCACTACTCGACGAGGACTACCTGATCCTGTCGACGATCCACTCGGCGAAGGGACAGGAATGGACCGCCGTCACCGTGCTCAATGCCGTCGACGGCTGCATCCCCTCCGACCTGGCCAGCGGCTCCACAGTCGAAATCGAGGAGGAACGGCGGCTGCTGTATGTGGCCATGACGCGTGCCAGGGAGCACCTCGAACTCATGCTGCCGCAGCGCTTTTATGTTTCCCATCAGCCGGGATTCTGCGACCGTCACGTTTACGCCGGGCGCACGCGTTTCATCGCCAATGCCCTGCTAGCGCATTTCGAACAAATCTCCTGGCCACCACCGCCCGCAGCGCCAACCGCCAATCCGGACGCCAGGCAGCAGGCGATCGACCTTGCGGCGCGCATGCGGGCGATGTGGAAATGAGGCGGGAGTTCCCTCCGTCCGGGCCTGAAGCGGGGTCCGACGATCATCTGCCGCACACCCGGCGAGCCAGGGCGTCGATGCCGGCGGGCGTCAGGTCGTTGGTGTCGAACCTCTGTGGCGAACTGAATCCGGCGTAATTCTGCTTCTGCGAGCGCTGGTAGAGCGGGTCATAGTGCAGTGCCAGCAGTTCGCTGACCAGTGGGCGCCAGCCTCCCTGATGGATGTACGCTCGCCAGCGCAGCAGCGTTTCCGTGCTTTGCAGATGCCGCAAGGCTTGCAGTCGGGCAGTCAGCGAATCAGGAGCGCCCAGGAAATAGTCGTAATCGCGCAACAGGAAATCGACACGCGCGTCGAAAGACGCTTCGATGTGCACACACTCGCCAGCGCGCATGCGCTCGATCAGGGCGGCAGGGAGCTGGAGCAAACCGATCTTGCGGCTCTCCGCCTCGACATACACCGGCCGATCCGGGAACAGGCCTTGCAAGGCGGTGAGCAGGCGGGATTCGAACATCTTTTGCGAGGGCTGCGGGCAGTCCGGCAGGACGCCAAGTACCGAACCCTTGTGACAGGCCAGTTCTTCGAGGTCGAGCACCTGTTCTCCGAGTTGCCCGATGGCCTGCAGGATGCGGCTCTTGCCGCTGCCGGTGGCACCACAGATCACCTTCAGCCGCAATGACCGCGGGGCTTCCGAGAGATTCTCGATGACCAGGCGACGATAGGTCTTGTAGCCGCCTTCGAGTTGCTGCGCATCCCAGCCGACACGCCGCAGGACGTAGGTCATCGAGCCGCTGCGCTGGCCGCCACGCCAGCACAGGACCAAGGGTCGCCAGTGCTTCGGGCGGTCGGAGAAGCGGCTGCGCAGATGCCCGGCAATGTTCTCGGAAACATGCGCGGCGCCCACCTTGCGGGCGGCGAAGGGGGAGACCTGCTTGTAGAGGGTGCCGACTTCGATACGCTGCTGGTCATCGAGAACCGGACAGTTGACCGAGCCGGGAATATGGTCTTCGGCAAACTCGGCAGGCGAACGCACGTCGATGATCTCGTCAAAGGCCGCAAGATCGCCGAGCCGTTGGAGGCTGACCAGGTCAGATTTCATGCAGGGAAGGCCATGGGTTTACGATCGGCTATTTTAACAGTGGGGCGAGGCCTCGCCAGACGTTGTTCAACAGCAGGGGTTGTGCTTCGGCGGTCGGATGCAGGTTGTCGGACTGGAACAGATGGGGTTCGGTTGCCACGCCCTCGAGCAGGAAGTCGACCAGCGCGGTCTTGCGGGTTTTCGCCACCTCGCCGAAAACCAGATGAAATTGCCGGGCGTAGGAACCATAATTGGGCGGGATGCGCTGGCCGACCAGCAGCACCTGCGCGTTCTTCTTCTGGGCGCTGGTGACGATGGCGGTCAGATTGTCGCGCAATTGTTCGACCGGCAGACCACGCAGGCCATCGTTGGCACCCAGGGCAATGATCACCACCTGTGGCGAGTACCTGGCCAGCGCTGCGTCGATGCGGGTACGGCCGCCGCTGGTGGTTTCTCCCGAAATGCTGGCATTGACGACGCTATAATCGAGCCTCTTTTGCTGCAGGCGTTTGGCGAGCAAGACGGGCCAGGCGGCGTCCTGGCGGATGCCGTAGCCCGCCGACAGCGAATCGCCGAAAACGAGAATGGTTTGTACCGCCTGTGCCGCCGGGGCGATCAACAGGAGTCCGGCGAGCAACAGGCTGCGGCAGTTTGGAATACGGGACATGGGTCGAGATGCATCGATGGTCGTTGAGGTGAGAGATCTCGCCAAACGGGTGGATAACGGAGGCGAGCCGTTAACCATTCTGCACGAGATTTCGTTCGCCGTCGCCCCCGGCGAGACGGTGGCGATCGTCGGTGCCTCCGGTTCCGGAAAATCCACCCTGCTGGGCCTGCTGGCCGGCCTCGACCTGCCGAGCAGCGGCTCGGTTGCGCTCGCGGGCGAGGATCTCGGCAGGCTCGACGAAGATGCACGGGCGGTACTGCGCGGTCGCCTGCTGGGCTTCGTCTTTCAGACCTTCCAGTTGCTGCCGTCGCTGAACGCCATCGAAAACGTGATGCTGCCGCTCGAACTCGCCGGCACCGCCAACGCCCGCGCCGAGGCCGAGCACTGGTTGCAGCGGGTCGGGCTGGCGCACCGCCTGCGGCATTATCCGAAACATCTCTCCGGCGGCGAGCAGCAGCGGGTGGCCCTGGCCCGTGCCTTTGCACCGAAGCCCCGGCTGGTGCTCGCCGACGAGCCGACCGGCAATCTCGATGCCGCCACCGGTCATCAGGTCATCGAGTTGATGTTTGCGATCAATGCCGAAAGCGGCACCACGCTGATTCTCGTCACCCATGACGAGGAAATTGCGGCGCGCTGTTGCCGCCGCTTGCGTATGCACGCCGGGCAACTGGAAGAGATTCGCTGAGCAGGATTTCGCGGGCCGCCGCGACACCGCTGCGGACCGCCGCTTCAAGCGTTGCCGGATACTCGGCGCAGACGTAGTCACCCGCCAGCCAGCAGCCGGCGAGATCGGTTCTGGCGCTGAGCCGGCGCAGATTGGGGCGGCAGCGGAAGGTTGCCCGCCGTTCGCGGATCACCTGGAACCAGAGCATTGCCGGCAACCGGCGATCGAGGGTGACGGCGAGTTGGTGATGCAGAAGGGCGGCCAGCGCGGCATTGTCGAGCGCTTCCCAGGCGCCATGGCCGCTGAGAACGAAGGCCATGACGCCGGCGGTGCCGCAAAGCGCACCGCGATCAAAAACCCACTGCCCGACCTGACCGCCAGCACGATCATAGAGCCCGAGCATCGGCAAGGGCAGGCGTACTTGCTGCGGATAGCCCCCATAGACGGTGCCGATCGGCTCGAAGGTATACTCGGCAAGCAGTTGCGCGCTGGCGATCGTTGCCTCGTGCCGGGCAAGCAAGGCCGCCGCGTGCTGCGGGCCGGCTGCTACGATCACGTGGTCGAAGGACTCGCCACGAATGCCGGGCCCGGTGTCAATCGCGTCGACACGGGCCGACAGATGGATTTCACCGCCACGCGCGCGAATGAAGTTCGCCGCGGCAGCCGGGAACAGCCGATCGAGGTCGGCTGCCGGCAGCAAGAGATCGGTTGCGGCACGCCCACTGCCGAGACTGTCGCGCAAGGTATTGACGAAAATCTGCGCCGAGGCCTGTGCCGGCGGGGTATTGAGCGCTGCCAGACAGAGTGGCTCCCAGAGGTGGCGGCGCAGGCTACCGTGCTGGTGATGGCGATCGAGCAAGGTCGTCACCGTGCAGTCTTCGCCGATCCGGTAGGCCGCGACCTTGAGCCAGCGCATGAAGCGAACGGCGCTGATCTTTTCGCTCAGACGGACACCGCGCGCCGCCAGCAATCCGCACGCCAGATGCCATGGTGCGGGCAGGCGCGGCAGCCGCAGGTGAAAGGGAAGCGGCTGGCTGGCCGGGAAGCTCAGTTCAAGGGGCAGGCGCCTGAGCAGCCGCTCCGGATCGGCGCCGACTTCCTGCATCAGGCGCAGCGTTTCGCGATAGGCGCCGACCAGGATGTGCTGTCCGTTGTCGAGCTGCTGCCCTTGCACCTCGACGCTGCGGGCACGGCCCCCGAGTTGCTTCGCCGCTTCGAAGACCGTCACCCGGACACCGGCTTTTGCCAGTTCGACAGCGGCGGACAGGCCCGCCCAGCCGCCGCCGATGATCGCGGCTCTCATCCACGCACCCAGGTCCGCCAGGCGATCCAGAGCTTGCGCAGCGGCGTCAGCGAAGTGCGCTGCGTCAGGACCTGACAGCCATCCCGTTTGATTTCGTCCAGCAGGGTGCGATAGATCGCCGCCATCACCAGACCCGGACGCTGTGCCCGGCGGTCAGCCGCCGGCAGTTCGTCGATCGCCTGGACGTAATAACGCTCGGCGCGCTCGATCTGGAAGTCCATCAGACGGCGGAAATTCTCTGAATGGCGAGACTTGAGGATATCGGCGGCGGTCACCCCGAAACGCTGCAGATCCTCGATCGGCAGGTAGATTCGGCCCATGCGCGCATCCTCGCCGACGTCGCGGATGATATTGGTGAGCTGAAAAGCGATGCCGAGATCGTGCGCATACTTCTGTGTCTTGCGATCCTGGTAGCCGAAGATTTCCGCGGCGAGCAGACCGACGACGCCAGCAACGCGATAACAATAGAGCGACAGCGCCTTGAAATCGAGGTAGCGCGACTGTTGCAGGTCCATCTCCATGCCATCGATGATTTCCTGCAATTGTTCCTCGGGCAGATGGAATTCGGCGCTCGCCGCCTGCAGTGCCTGGGTTACCGGATGCTGCGCCTGGCCGGCGCTGAAGCGAGCCAGCTCCTGTCGCCACCAGGCCAGCTTGGTCGCTGCAAGCTGCGGCTCCTGGCATTCATCGACGACATCGTCGACTTCCCGGCAGAAGGCATAGAGCGCCGTGATTGCACGCCGCCGGTTTGGCGGCAGGAAGAGAAAGCTGTAATAGAAGCTTGAGCCACTGCGGGCGGCTTTCTGTTGGCAATATTCGTCGGGGGTCATTCGCAATCTCGGGATCGGCACAGGGCCGCCATTCTCCCATGACTTACATGGCCAACGCGCGTCCGCCGATGCACAGCCAGTCACCGGCGCCGAGCACAGGGCGATGCCGGAAGACGTTGCCGCGGACGCGCTGAATCTTCTCCAGGATGCGTAGCCCCCCCTGTACCGTCACCCGTATCTCCCAGCCCATGCGGCCCGGCAGTTGCTGGACCAGCGATGCGCCCTCGCCCATCAGGCGACGCGTCCGTTCGACCTGGAAATCGAGCAGCGCTGCCCATGCCTCGCTCCAGCGCCCGCCAGCGATGTCTGATTCGGCAATGCCGAAGCGTTCAAGGTCGCCAAGCGGCAGATAGATGCGCTGCTTTTGCCAGTCGATCGCGATGTCCTGCCAGAAATTGACCAGTTGCAGAGCGGAGCAGATGCAGTCCGAACGGTGCAGGTTCGCCTCGTTGTCTTGCCCGACCAGGTGCAGCAGCAGCCGGCCCACCGGATTGGCGGAACGTCGGCAGTAGTCGAGGAGCTCCGGGTAATCCGCATAGCGCTTCTTGACGACATCCTGCGCAAACGCGTCGAGCAGGTCGCGCAGCAACTGCACGGGCAGATGCCACTCCCGGATGATCGTCGCCAACTCCGCGAAATCCTGCCCGGCCGGAGGTTCACCGCGCTCGATGGCGTCGAGTTCCTCCAGATACCCGGCGAGTCCCCGCAGGCGTACCTCGTCGCTGGCATCGCCCTCGTCGGCGAGGTCGTCGGCAGCGCGCGCGAAACGATAGATTGCCTCGACCGGCCGACGCAGGCGTCGCGGCAGCAGCAGCGAGGCAACCGGGAAGTTTTCGTAGTGGTCGACGGGCATCGGGGAGGGAATTGGCCTGGTCCGGCTTGACCGGAATCGCGGAGAGCTGACAGTATAGGATTGTCGCGGTTAGAATATCGACCTCATGCGATAAACAGCCGAGCGGCGGTCGCCGGCGAACGAGTGACCGACTGTGCAGCGCATGTACCCCTTGTCAGGGTTGGCCGTGCCCAGGTGGCGAAATTGGTAGACGCAGCAGGTTTAGGTCCTGCCGCCGCAAGGTGTGGGGGTTCGACTCCCTTCCTGGGCACCAAGAACAAGTACAAGGTAGTCCCAAAAGGCCAGAACTCCAAGCAACAGCAAGGATTCTGGCCTTTTCTTTGTCCACGTAAGCCCCAAGTCATCTATTGCAATCCCACGCTATACAGCACATCGTGTGCGCAGCGAAATCAGCCGAGCCTTCCGCTATGCGATCGCCACAGGCCGGGCCGAACTCGACCCCTGCCCGGACCTAAATGGCGCGATACCGGTTCCCAAGGCTGAGCTGGTGAGCAAGACCAAGAGCGAGCACCTTGTTCCGTTCACGTCTCAGGCTGTGTTGATCCTCCGCGAATTGCACGAACTGAGCGGGAATCGGCGACACGTTTTTCCCGGCCTCGATCCGCAAAATGCCATGAGCGAGGCGGCGATCAACGCGGCCTTGCGCTGGATCAGACAACCTGATCTCACGGATTTTGCGACGTACCGAGTTGCAGAATCAGGCGGAGGTTGGAGCGTGGGAAGAGCGTCTTGGTAGAGTTCAACTCGTCACAGAGTTTGCGGACGGCGCGGTCCGACACGCCATTGGCCATGTGGTGGAGGCGTACGGTCAGGGTGCCGGCGTTAGGATCGGGCAGCAAGTCCGCTTCGGTCGTGTAGATCGCGCGCAGCAAGCTGCGTGCCTCGTCCGGGCGCGAGAGAAGCGGTGCCAGGACGTTGGCCATGGCCGTTTCCGCGCGATAGGCAATCATCTTGAGCGTGTCGAGTAGCTGCTTGCTGTGGGTGCTCAGCCGGCGGAACTGCTGTTCTTCCGGCAAATCCTTGAGGGCGAGATGGGAGGGGGTTTCTTTACGTTGTTCCTTCAGGGCCTTGAGTTCGTCCTGCAGATGTTCGATCTCGTCGTGGGCAGCGGCTTTTTTCGCGACAAAGGCCTCGACTTTCGCTGGTTCAATCGTCTCGTTGAGGTTAAGCGCGCCGAATTGGGCGAGCCTGCGGCTGAGCTTGCTGGTCAGCGCGCGAACCTGGCCGTCGAGGGTTCGGCGAGCTGGGTTGACAACGCGTGCGGTATCAGGAATTTCTTCCATCTGATAATCCACCAGGCGGTCCAGGGCAAAGTGTTCACGCGCATACTTGAAGAAGTTTTCCTGAGACCACCTGGCGAACAGGGTGGCCGCCAGGCGCCCTATGCCAGATTGGTAATCCGTGCTGATCAGGGCGACCTGGCGACCGGTGTCACAGACCTTGCGTATCTCGCGTACCCACACCACGCCGCCGAGCAGCGTTCCCCGTTCGGCGAGTCGCATGCGTACCTGCTGGCCACGGCGAAGTTCGATCGTGGCGTCGACGAATTCCTCGGGCGACCAATCGTCGCCGGCGTACTTGCGATAGGAGAGGCAGGCAACGCGACGCGCCTTCAGACGCTTGAACAACTCTGGGCTATAGCCTTCGCGATCGAAGACCAGGGTGAAGCGATGGCGCAGCGGGTCGGCCGCGAGCGCTTCGGCGCTCGGCTGGCCCGGGATGTCCCGTTCCAGCCGAGGCAGGATCTCGCCTTCAAGAACCTTGATCAGGCCCGGGTCGACGGATTGCGTGACCCGGAAGAAGGGCTGCCCGTCGATCGCGTTGACCCAGTAATCGGCGGTCGCACGCTGGCACAGCCGCTGCCGCGCGATGTAGTGGCGCGGCAATTGGGTCTGCTCGCCGTAATACACCCGCACATGCGCGTCGACGTAGAGGATGCCCGCTTGTTCCGGCGCCGCCGCCATCCAGCGCCGACACAGGTCGGCACTCCATTTCTCGGCATGATCGCCCTGGCTCAGGAGCCCTATCTTCTCGCGCAGGGTGCGCACTTCGGGAATCCGATCGAGACCCAGTAACTTGCCCCACTCGCCTGGCGCACACGAGCGCAGAGACTCGACCGATTCCAGTCGCGCCAGGGCCATGAAGGCAATCAACATCAACAGACTGTCGATCCCGTAGTAACCCGCTGGCAGCGGAAGACCCTCCGACCCGTCGAGCAATCCGACCGCCAATAAGGCAGGCAGCGCGAACAGCACCCCGCCACGCGGTACATCAACGGCCGCCTGGAACTGCGGAGCAACGGCATTCAGCCCGCCCACGCTGGCCGCCACCCGGGCAACCACGTTGCTCGCCCCAACCCCCATCGGGGCCGCGCTGTCGAGTGCGCTCCGCTCGCTCTTGGTGCTCGAGACGACCGCGCAGACCCCTTTCCCCACCGGAACATGCAGCCGTCCGGCACGCACCGCCTTCGACAGGGTGTCGCTCTTGATCCCCAGTTCTGTCGCAACGCTCGGGACCGTCTGTCCGCCGTCGAACAGGGCCTGCGCCTGCTGCAACACCTCTGCCGTCAGCACCGCCGGACCCCGGCGCCGCGGCGGAACGTAGAACCCTTTCGGCCCCTCTTGCCGATAGCGCTTCAACGCTCGCTTGACACTCAACGCCGGCACCCCGAAGGCGCGCGACACGTCCACCACCCGAAGATGACCCTGCGCGATAAACTGCGCCGTAATCATCCGGAAGGTCGCCAAATCCTCTTCCCCATGACTAAACACCGGCAGGACGCCGTGGAAATACACGACTCGCCCGTCCTGCTTCCCGACAGACAGCAGGTCCTTGATCGGCGTCACGGCATCCGGAAAGATCGGCAACAGCAGTTGGGGCATCCGATTCTCCCGCAAGATCGGCGTGGCGCCGGCCAAAAAACCGGACTATCGCCAATTTTCGGTATCTTCGCAATATCTGCCACGCCCCTCGCCATAAACCCGCGCCAGTGCTTTGTCAGCGCGCTAACCGTATGAACTACTGCGGATTCGTGATGCCACTCGTGCAAACGTCATGGCGCCGAGATCAGGTTGTCTGTGGATGGGCTACGACACCAAGACCGAAATCACCGGGCACGGATTTCGCGCGATGGCGCGAACGATCCTGCACGAGGAGTTGCACATCAAGCCCGATGTCATCGGGCATCAGCTTGCACATCAGGCCCCTGATGCCCTGGGCACGGCCTACAACCGGACCAGGTTCCTGAAAGAGCGCCAGACCATGATGCAGCAGTGGGCCGACTACCTGGAGCGGCTGAAGGTGAGCGGTGCAGCCATACCGATCATCAGGGCCGCGTAGGGGGAGACAGCGGGCTATCTGCTATCGCACCTGAAGAAATCGGTAGCCTCATGCGTAGGTCTTGTAGAACGCCTCGGCGGTGAACTTCACGAACTCCTCGGTCTTCTCCTGACTGCGCGCGATGACCTGCCATGGTTCCAAACGAGCGATCTCCGTCTGCAAGTCCCTCGCCGTTTTGGCACTGCAACCAAGAATGTCCTGGACCGATCCCGCCGCTACGCCATCGCACTGGAAAATGTAAGCGAAACTGAGCAACTGCTGGAAGTTGAAGAATTTCTGCTGGTAGTCGTTGGGCGATTGGCTGGCGAAAAACACGACCACCCCTTTTGAACGCCCTTCGCGGATGATGCGCTGAAGGAACATGTTCTTCTGGCTGAGATAGTTGTGCGCTTCGTCGATGACCAGAATGGTCCGAATGGTGCGCCGACCTTCGGTGACCGGGCTGTCGGGCAGCGTTGCCATTTCCTTGTAGAGCCGCTCGATCACCAGATAGGCGACCAATTCCTTGAGCACCGGCATCGCATGCACGTCAATCAACATCGTGCGGTTCGCTACCCGGTCCATGGGCGCGGCCTCGTTGCCATGGCGCCAGAAGAGGTCGAAGTCGGAGAGGTCGCGCAGCACTTCGATCAGGCTGTCGTCTCTCTTGCCGTCTTCTTCATACGCCGCCGCGGCGACTTCAAGGACATCGGGAAAGTCCGGGTAGGGTGAAGCCGATCCAGTACGTTTGGCATAGGCGGCGCGTATCGCTTCGGTCAATGCCCCTTTTTGTACGGGGCCGAGCTTACCGTTGATCGACGCAAAACTCTCGGCCTTCTCGCGCGCCGAGACATTGATGGTCTGCTCGTCGTAGGCCGGCAAGATGAAAGGATTGATGGGCAGGTTCTGCCCGCCTTGTAGCAACCGGAAGGGCTGCACTCGCGCCACTTCGAGAAAGCGGGCGTTGTCCACCACGTCGCCCTTGTAGTCGAAGTAGATGAAGTGGGTCTGGTAATTCGACTGGATGCGGATGTCGGCGAGTATCTTGAGCAGAAATTGCGTCTTGCCGACTCCGGGCATGCCCATGATGGCCAGGTGCGAGTTGGCATGCCTGGTCGTGTTGTTCAGTTCCATGACCAACTCGGTTCGCTGCAACAGCGTCCGACCGATGAAGATGTCCAGGCCACTACCCAAATGCTCGCGGCGTCCGGCGAATTCCACTTCGTCCAGCAGCCGCCGAATCAGCGCCTCGCCACTGCGGCCGGCTTCCTCAAACAATCTCGCCAACCAGGCCGCGCCGCTGTCAATATGGTTCTTGATGACCGAGCGGTTGGAGAAGAACTCGTCCTCGCTGAAGTCGCGCTTGCCGTAGGTCTGTGCGACCAGGGTACGCAGAAATACCTCGTCCTCGCCGACGAAGGTCGGCCGCTTCATCTCGCCGCCGCTGAAACTCGGACTGGGTGCAACGCCTGCGCCGTCCTTGACCAGCGAAAGTGCGAAGGCGATCCGCGCCAGCGTCGCTTTCTCCAGCTTCGTTTCAAAACGCAGCGCACTCAGGACCTCATCGGCCTCGCTTGAGGTGTAAAGGCGGTCAGCCATGGCGGGTCTCCCAGAAATACCCTTGCCGGAACGTCGTCAGCTCTTGCCTCTGATCAAATTCAAGACACGCCGCGCCGCTGAGGCGAGGCTTGAGGGATCGGTAGTAGCTGGTATCGATCTCCGTGTCGGTCGAAAGGATCACCACCTGCTCGCCGGCATTCGGGAAGTAGTGGTTGACGATGTTGTCGCGATGCGTGCTGTCGAGGCGCGATAGGGGGGTGTCGATGATGATCGGCAGCTTGAGTTCGCTGGTCTGCGCCAGCCCCCACAGCAGCGAAATCGCAAACACTTCCTTTTCGCCAGCCGCCATCGACGACTTGCGAATCTCGTGTCCGTTGCGGTCGGTGATCCGGACCTCGTAGGTCTTGTCGTCGATGGTGATGTCCTTGATCAGGCCGCTGCGGCTGGAAAGAAGCCGGTACATCTCGAAGGTCTTCTCCTGCAGCACATGCACCTTGCTCTTGCGCAGGCGGACAATGAACTGGTTCAGCACGCTGGCGATGGCATCGCACTCCTCGATGAAGTCGACCTTTTCCTTCGAGACGTTGTGCTTCTCGTAGAGCTTCTCGATCTCCACCTCGATGGCGGCAATGCGCTTGTCGAGGGTCAGAACATCTTCCTCGACCAGTCGCAGTTGTTCGGTCTTCCGCCCGATCTGCGTCGAACAGCTCTCCATCACCGATTGCAATTCGTCGAACAGGTCACGTTCGGTGGGTGACAACGCACCCACCTGGCCAACGACACCTTCCAGTTGCCGGAGCTGCACCTTGAGACTGTCGGCTTCTTCCAGCAATGGCTTGAGCAGGAAGACATCGCTGTTTTCCAGGGCTTCCATACGGTTCAGGACCCGCGCCGCGTCGCGATCGGATAGGTCGAGAACCTTCGTCACCTCCGCATTGTGGTCGCCTTCCTTGAGCATGCGGAAGATGCGCCGTTCCAGCTCGGCCATGCGCTCGGCCGACAATTTCTCCCGGTAGATGGGTTCTGGTTCCTCGACCACGCGCACGATGCGCTTCGCCAGCAAGGCGGCGTTCTCCTTGATCGCCTCACCGCTGGCCGATTCGCGCTCGGCTTCAATCTGCCGCCGGATGCCGCCAAACAGCTTGCCCGCAATGCTGAATGGCAAGGCTTTTTCGCAGAGGTTGCGAATCTCGCTGTCCACCTGCGCCAGCCGGTTGGCCGCGAGCACGCGCTTCTTCTCCTGCTCGCGCATCGCCTCGCGCGATTCCGGCGCGGCGTGGAAGGACGCCTCGAAGCGCTTCCTGGCATCGCCCAGTTGGGCCTTGAAGCCGTCCAGTTCGACGCGCAAGCCGTCTCGCTCCTGATGTTTGCGCGCCCGCTTGCTCTTCTCGCGCTTCAGCTCGCTCTGCTTGAATTCCAGGTCTGCGTCCGAAATCTCGACAAAGCCTTGCCGCTCCTGCTGCTTGATATAGACGATGTCGCTGGCCAGCCGGTTGATGTACTGGATGCCCAGCGCGGCCTCCAGCGATGATTTCAGGCGGACCTCCGAATGATCGTCGGCGGCAATCTGCTGAGTCTTCTCGCCGTCGAAGAAGAAGAACTGCGTGATGCCCGGCGGGATCGCCGCGCGGATGAAGTCCTGCCAGATTTCCTGGTTTTGCACCGACACGCGCTTGCCGTCGCGCACGACCACCAGCCGTTCAGTCAGATCGCGCGCCCGCGGCTCGCTGACCGCGCCGGCCGTCCAGGAGCGCTTGACCACCAGCTCCGAACCGTCATCCATCACGATGACGATCTCGAAGGCCACGTTGGCATTGCCCTTGGCCTTCTCGCGCCGGTTGATGTTGCGGTAAATGTCGTCGACCTTGCCGCCATACAGGCAGAACGTCACTGCCTCCATGATCGAGGTCTTGCCCGCGCCGTTCATGCCGCCGATCAGGAAGATGCTGCGACCATCGTCGCCGATCGGGAAAACGATCTCCGTCGGGAACTGGAAGGACTTGTAATTTTCGAGGGTGAGCTTGCGGAATTTCATCGGGGGCTCTCCCTCAGCACCCAAATCCCGTAGGGTGAATCGGCGCGCAGGGTACCGTCCTGAGTCATTTGATACCTCACCCACTGGGCCTTTTCCAGTCGCTCGATGGTCTTCGCGATCTCGCGCAGTTGCGCCTCACGTTCGGCAACGCCGGAGTCGCAGGCGCCGGAATCGAGTTCGTCGATCACCTTTCGGCACAGTTCGACCAGCAGGCCCGGGTCCTTGACGAAACGATCCCTGTCCACACCGTCGCTCATGCCCGGCGCTCCGTTTTGGTAGCCGGCTTGCTCTTCAGAATCTCGCGCAGTGCGTCATACACCCCGGTTCGCCGGTCCTTGAATTCGTAGTCGCGCACGGCATCGAGCAGCTTTCGCACCTTGTCGGCGCTCACGCCATGCTGCTCGCACAAATCCGCCAGCAGCCGGCCGTCGTCGGGCGTCATGTTCATGGTTTCTTTTTGCCTCGTTCGCTGTTCGTCAATTGCCTGGCCATGCGGTCGAAGTCGCTGACGGCCTGCGATTGCTCGGCGATCCGCCGCCGGTGATATTGCTCGTATTCGGCCTCGGCTCGCTGCTGCGCCATCTCGTGCGAGATTTTTCCGGCGTGGGTCAGGATGTCGCGGTCGTTGATGTTCAGAAAACCGTCGAGCTTCCTGATCCAGTCGCGCATGTGCATGGGGATGCGGCGCATCGCCTGGCCTTCGGCGAAGATCAGATATTGTTCGGCCAGGTTGTTCAGGGCGCGCAGTTCGTCTTCCGCCAGATAGTTCTTGGCGATACCGACATCCTGCTTGCGTACCCTGGCGCCGCGCCAGGTAGTCAGGCCCATGTGGGGCTTGTCGGCATCGGCGCGCGCATGCACGATCTCGGCGGCGGTCTGGCCGGTGATCGCCCAGTGCATCTTGTTCTGCACGGTCTTGAAGAAGGTCAGGCTGATCTCCAGCGTCGGGTCGTAGTCGATGCTGGTCGCGTAGATGTCGGTGATCTTCTGGTAGAAACGCCGCTCCGAGGTGCGGATGTCCTGGATGCGGCGGGTCAGCTCTTCGAAGTAGTCGAAGGGCTGCTGCGGGTTCTTCAGCCGCTCGTCGTCGAGCGTAAAACCCTTGACGATGTATTCCTTGAGGCGCTGCGTCGCCCAGATGCGAAAGCGCGTCGCGACATGGCTCTTCACCCGGTAGCCGACCGAGATGATCATGTCGAGGTTGTAGTGGTCGACGAGACGCTTGACCTCGCGCCCGCCCTCGGCGCGAACCAACAAGTATTTCTTGTGAGTTGCCTCCGGCAGCAGTTCGCCTTCCTCGTAGATGTGCTGGATATGCAGGCTGATGTTCTGCTGGCTGGTCTGGAACAGCTCGGCCAGTTGCGCCTGCGGCAGCCAGAGCGTTTCCTCGTCCAGCCGCACGTCGATCTTGATGCGACCGTCTTCGGCTTCATAGACCAGGAACTGGCCTTTGCCGGGTGCGGCGGGGTCGGGAAACACGTCGCTCATGGCTGGACGGCGGCTTCGATGAGTTGTTCGACCCGGGTCTTGGCTTGATCAAGCAAGCGCTTGGATTCCCGCTCTGCTTTTGTCGCCTTGTCGTAAAGATCGCGCAGGTCTCGCTGCAATTCGCCAGGCGCGGGCCAGACGAGAAACTTTCGAATATCGAACGGGTACAGCTCAAGTTGCCCCGACGTACCCCGTTGATGCATCTCGACCTGCATCTGCCCCGCCGCACTATTGAGATAGAGGGACAAATAAGCCGGGTCCAGGCTACTCGATCGGAGGATGGTGACGTGATTGTCCGCCACGGCAGGCGTGTCACTGATGTAAGGCGCTGCCCGTCCTATGGTTCCGCGCCCGGTTCCGTTGATGAGCGTGTCGCCAGCGCGAATCTGAAGATCATCGACCGGATTAGCCAAGGCAAAACGGTTGCCTTCCAGTATGACCCGGTTCGGCTGAACGTGTTTTGAGTTGATTACCGGCAGGCCAGTCTTTGCATAAACCGGCTGCTTTCCACGCTGACAGAACTCAAGGTGATTCACTAGCGGTGAAAGGGCGACACGAGATGGCAATCCGGCGCAGAAAGTGCTGAATGCTGGAAAGTAATGCTCTGGGTCGAATCTCCGAGACACCTCAATATTGCTTAACTGAGTGGCGTAGCCCACGGTTTTCTGGATGGTCAGTTTGTCCAGCCCAAGCTCAGTTTCGAGAGCAGCCAGCGCGTCTTGAAAAAGACGATGAGCACATTGTGCTCGTCCCGTGCCGCCAAGCACCAGTGCCGATACCTCAGCCATTTCGTGAGGTTCCGGGACAAAGAGCTTCAGTCTTCGTATGTCTTCTAAATGGAGATGCGGTTGGGCAACGCCTTTCAACTCGCGTCGGATCTGGGAATGGCCGTATTTTGAGTTCAGAAAGGCAGCAACGTAGTGCGGCTCGACTCCGTCGACCCGAAGTAGTGCAACGCCTTCGTAGATATTCCAGTCCCCCTTCTTGATTGACGCCGGTACTACCGCACACGATCCGATTCGACCGGATTTCGACATAAGAATGTCGCCTGCATCGGGTTGGCAATGGCGCAGGCGTAAATGCTCCGCCTCAGAAATGAATTTCTCGATGACCGGAGAAACAATGAACGGGTCAATATCACTTGACGAGAGAAATGGGACGCCCTGCGGCACATAATTTGGTGTTACGTGCGTACCATCAGTCAGATACCCAAGATGTCGCGTCAATGGGACCGACTTGACTGCCTCCAGTCGCGCAGAAACTTCGAGATAGTGCGGCCGGTAATAGTCGGCTTCTATACGTTGCGCATGCCCTAGTTCGGAAACATCGACAGTGCTCCAGACCGCCATTACTCGCCCCTCCAGAAGCGAAACTTCTGCGCCTGAGCGAAGCGAACGAATGCCTCCGCCACACACAATTGTTCGTCGGGAATCCTGGCCGCGTCGGCGAGGTCTTCAGCGCGCAAGTCGTAATTGACCAGATCCTGATCGACGATCAGTTGCCCTTCCTGCGGATGACCATCGGGGAATTCGACGAGGCTGCCTTGCTCATCCAGCAGGTGTTTGTAGTCCCCGGAATTGTCCTTGCCGCCGCGCTCGCTGACCGCCATGAAAATCGGGTAGTCGAGTTGCTTGGCGACTTCGGCGGCGATCCAGCGTTCCTTGAGCGTGCCGATCAGTTCATCATCGGCCAGCAGCAATTGCAGCCGTCCGCGATTGCTGAGCAGTTGCAGCGCCTTCTCGGCGTGCGGAATCTGTTTCTCCAGCCCCTTGATCTCGACCTTGATGACTCGCTGCTGCGCTTTCTGCACTTCCTTCATCTCCTGGACGCTGATTCGATAGCGCTGGCGGACTTCCTGGATCTGGTGGCGAAGCGCGCTCTTTTCGCCGCTCCATTGCGTCGTGCAGGCGTCGATTTCCTGCGACTGCTTGAGCGCGAGCGCTTCGAGATCGCTGTCGAGGTTGATCAGCCGCTGCCTGGCCTTGACGAGCGCGGCCTTGAGGGCGTGCAGCCTTTCTTCGGCGGCGGCGATGCGGTCCTGGTCGGCAGTGGCCACATCCTCGTAGCCGCCTTCGCCGTTTTCCTCGTCCCCGTTGCCGTTGGCCGCTTCGTCCGCTTCCGGTTCGCCGAAGGTTTCGGCGATCAGGTCGGCCACCGCTTCGGGGATGGTTTCATCGGGCACGTCGACCGCCGCATCATGGGCCGCCAGCAGCGCCTTGATCTGCGCTTCGTAATCCGGGCAGGCGCCGGCGACTTGGTCATGGACCTGCGCAATCCGGGCGAGCTGTTCCGGCGTGTATTTCTGGACGAACAGCACCGAGGTCTTGGTGCCGGTATGCGGCTTGAAGGTGTTCGGGTGCAGGCCGACGACCGCCAGCAGCCGCGCCTTCTTGAGAATCCACTCGCGGATGAAGGCCAGCGAGGAATTGTTGAACTTGCCCTGCGGCAGGACGATGGCGGCACGCCCGCCGGGTTTGAGCATTTTCAGGATGCGCTCGATGAAGAGTACGTCGCGCTCTTCCTTCGGCTGCTTGTCATCGCCGGCGCGCTTCAGTGCGGGCTTCGCCAGCTCGTAGCGTGCGAGCATTTTGCGGTCTTTCATCTCGCCGGCGAGGTGGATTGGCGAGGATCACGTCGAACTTCAGCTCGTCGAAATACTCCCAAGCCTTGCTGTCGTCAGTAAGTGGGTCGGTGGGCGGAATTGGCTTGGCGGTAAGGTTTCCCTTCCGGAGACAGAGGTGGCCCCGTTTGTTTGGACAGAAAACGTTCTTTGATAAGTGGAACCTTGCCAGTTGCGGTCGACTGACCGGTGATGCGGTTGGTTTTGACCTTCCAAGATATTATACGAAACGAATAGAGCTCGGTGGAGCTTGTGGGCGAAGGGACGCGCGGTGGGAAAGTCGCCAGACTTTTCCACGGCAAGCGGCCCGGTGCGCGACAGCGCATCGTCCACAAATCCACGGAGCCCCTTCCTCATGTCTTACGCCGCTCCTGGGGTTGCCGACGCGAGCGCCACGAAGTAGGCAACGTCCGGCGTCTTGCCCTCCCGGGAACGATGCGGTCGTCGCTCGTTGTAGAAACGCAGATACGTGGCCAGGTTGGCTTTCGCATCGGCGACGTTGTCATAGGCCTTGAGATACCCCTCTTCGTACTTGACGCTTTTCCACAGGCGCTCGACGAAGACGTTGTCCCGCCAGGACCCCTTGCCGTCCATACTGATCCGGATGTCGTGCGCCTTGAGCAAACCGGTGAATTCGCCGCTGGTGAATTGGCCACCCTGATCAGTGTTGAAGATCTCCGGGCAGCCGTGGCGGTGGATGGCTTCCCGCACCGCGTCCAGACAGAAGTCGGTCGTCAAGGTGTTGGAAAGCCGCCAGGCAAGGACCCGCCGCGAGAACCCGTCGATCACGGCGAACAGGTAGAGAAAGCCTCGGCGCATCGGGATGTAGGTGATGTCCGCCGCCCACGCTTGATTGGGCCGCTCGATCGCGAGGCCGCGCAGGAGGTAGGGATGGATTTCATCCCCCCGCTGCCGACGAGAGGTGTGGGGCTTCCGATAGAGGGCTTCGATCCCCATGCGCGCCATCAGGGTGCCGATGTGCTTGCGCCCGGCCTCGAAGCCCTCGGGGCGGAGTAGATCGCGCAACATGCGGGCGCCGGCGAACGGGTGATCAAGATGTAACTCGTCTATCCGGCGCATCAGCGCCAAGTCCTCCGCTGAGACCTCGCGGGGCGTGTAGTAGGCGGTCGAACGCGCCAGCCCCAGCAGGGGACACTGATGCGATACGGGGAGCTTGTGGTTGCGGTCAATCATCGTCTTGCGCTCAGCAGGCCCGCCTGGGTGAGCGCATGTTCTAAAAAATCGTTTTCCAGCGTCAACTGGCCGATCTTGGCGTGCAGCTTCGTCAGGTCAGGATCGCTGTTCGTCGGGCTGCCGGTGTCCCCAAAAACCTGCACCGCACGCTCCGTCAGTTGCCGCTTCCAGTCCGTGATCTGATTCGGGTGAAGGTCATACTGCTGCGCCAGCTCCGCTAGCGTCTTGTCGCTCTTCAGCGCCGCCAGGGACACTTGTGCCTTGAATGCCGGTGTGTGGTTCCGTCTCGTCCTTCTTGTCATGCTCTTGCTCCTGTTGGGGCTGCTTCCGCAGCCGTTCGTGGGGGCAAGGCTACCACTTATCCTCCTGTCCGAATTTCCGGGGCCACCTCTCTCAGTTCAAACTGGACGCCGGGTTCCTTGAAGATCCGGTCGATGACTTCCTTGGTGTTCATGCGTCTTTCTTGGTTCTTGGCGATTTTGTCTCGTCGGCTGCGCGAGACTGCTTGCTGTAGATGGGTGCAGGTTGTTCGGCAAGGGCGACGCTGTTCCGCCCGCAATACTCGCGGATCATCACTTCCACCATGTTGGCGATGCTGCGGTGTTCCTGTTCGGCGGCGGCGCGCAGTGCTTCCTTCAGACCGGGTTCGATGCGAAGACTCAAGATGGCTGTCTTGCCGGGAGCCATGGTTTCTCCTTGTGTGGCGCTTGTACTGCGGAAGTACGGTAATGTACCGGAAAGTCCGGCACAATCCAAATTCATGACATGTTCGGTCCCATGGAAGTGAGACATGACCAGCCACTACTCGACCCGCGATTTCTTCCGACAGATGCCGAATCCACGATTGGTGCGCTGCTTCTCGGCAGGCGAGCTGTTGCAGGAGTTTGATTTCGCGGCGATTGAGGAAACGCAGAGCACATCCTCAAGTGCGGGGATTTGCTGACTGCCCCCCGCTGACAAGCGCATGTACGACCTGGGCGCGCTCCGCCGGCACGAATTCGCCTTTACGTTGACGCCGGACAGCGGCATCGAATCGGTGGCGGTCAGCCGTTTGCGGGTGTGAATGAGAGTGTTGGACGAGTCCCTACGCCGATAATAGTCAGCAACTTTGACAAATTGGCGAGGAGTCTGCGGTAGAGTAGCGTTCCCATCCCCGGAGAGAAGCCATGCCCCTCATTTCCTGCGACGAAGCTTTCGATACGAGAGTCTTGGCGGCCCGCCTGGCTGCCCAGCCCAAGAGGTTGGCCAAGCTGCTGGAGAAGCTGGATCTGATGGAGAATGCCCAGAGAGACCTACGGCGTGCCGACGAAGCCGGGCGGCGCGTGACAGCAATCCTCCGGGAGACGGGCCAAGAGCTTCTGACGGGATGGGCCAGGCAGGTTGCTGATGCGGTGACGGGTGAGTCGCCAACGCGACTTTCACACCAACGGTCATGACTTTTCCAGGCACCCCCGATCATGAAAGTCATGACCGTATCCCTCTCCCCCGACCCCTCCCCCACGCGGGGGGAGGGGAGATTCGTGAGTCGCATACGCGACTTTCACATTATATAAAAGCAGCGCGCAAGGGCATCATGAGAGACTTTGGCCATCGACTCAACAGGACAGCCCTCAGATTGGCTTTGAGGCAGGTGTGGGTATTTGTATCGCTAGGAATTTTCAGCGCGATGGGTATGACAGCTACCATGGACAGGTACTTTGAGACTTCCGATGGATTGCGGCTCCACTACCTGGAGGCAGGTTCAGGTGAACGCACGCTGCTGTTTGTTCCTGGTTGGCTGATGCCTGCGGCCGTTTTCGAAGCGCAACTGGCTGGTTTGTCCAGGGAGTTCCGCGTGATCGCCTTCGACCCTCGCTCGCAGGGGCTTTCCCAGGTGTACCCAGGATCCCATCGCCCCGAGATTCGCCTCCGGGATATGGATGAGCTGCTAGCGGCAGCGGGTGTGGGGGATTTCATCCTGGCGGGCTGGTCACTGGGTGTCCTGGAAACCCTGGATTTCATCGAGCAGCGCCGACCGGCCCGGTTGCGGGGTCTGATCCTGATTGACAACTCGATAGGCGAGGGCAACCCTCCGCCGCCTCGACCCTCCCGACGCCAGGAGAATCTGGCCGATCCGCAGCGACGCGTCCCCTATCTCACCGGTTTCTGCGACTCCATCTTCCGCCAGCCACTGCCGCCGGCCTTACGCCAGGCGGTACTGGCTTCAGCCCTGGGAGTCCCGCCCAAGGCCGCAATGGAATTGCTCGCCCAACCCTATCCGCGTACCTATTGGCGAGATATCGTCAACCGGCAAGAGGTTCCGGTCCTCTACGCGGTGACGCCCCGTCTGCGTGACCAAGCCGCCGCCCTGAGTCGGAAGCGTGGACCTGATCTGGCAGAAATCAAAATCTACGAGGACGCCGGTCACGCGCTTTTCTACGAGGCCGCGGATGATTTCAACACTCTGGTCCGGAACTTCTCTCTCCGGGTCTTCAGTAAACTTGTGCCGTAGCTCCCACGACCCGCCGCCGAACCACCTGGAGACATCGCTGGTTGCTGCCCTTCTGGTAACTAAAGGCAAACGGGAGTTCGCCGCTGGTCTTGCCGACACGATAGGCGGCTGCCAAGGATTGCTGGGATTTCGGATTGAACAGGGGATGCGGCCGCTCGAAATGGCCATACAACGCCACGTCGCCGATCTTGCCCAACTCGCGATAGTCAACGCCGGTTTCATCCTGCACAAGTAGCGGGGTATTAGTCACCAGCGCATCCCGTATGATCGAAAAACTAGCGTTCTGGGGCAAATGGGAGGCAGCCTTGAGAAGAACCGGATGGCGCGCCATGCGTGTCATCCAGACCCGCGACAATTCGTGGGATTCCAGGTAGGAATTGGAAAGATCCATGCGCACATAATCGACCCGCACGGTTTTCCCAGCCCGGGAGAGGGTGAGCCGGACAGCGTTCCAGGCGTCCGTACGCGCGTTCACGAGAGGCTCGAATTCGCCGGTTTCCGGGCTCAGGGCAATCGGAGATACCTCGACGACTGTATATCCCAAGCGGGCGGCAAAGGCCATCAAGATAGGCGTCAGACCTATTCTGACCTGCTTATCGCGGACATCGGCATCCAGATCGTTGGTGCGAAAGAAACCGAGGCGACCGAACTTCCGCCACTCGCCACTGAATTTCCGGTAGAAATTCTGGCGTGCGGCTTCCGACAACTGCAACGGGTCTACCGGCGGCTGGGCAGGCTGCATGGCCACCAGCACATAGCGCTCAGCGGCAGGGAATAACTGGGCAACCGTCACCAGGTCCGGGCCAGCGAAGGGATAAAAAACCGTGCCACCCGCCGGTGCAGCGATGTGTTTGGCTGCCCAGTTTGCCGCTGGTTGGCCAGTACTATTGCGGTAAGCAATCCACGACTGGTCCACCGTCTTGCCATAGGCCGCACCGGCTTCCGGAACGTCGTTCGAAGTGGCTTGCCGGGAATCCGGCAGGCCAGCGTAGGCACGGGCCAGCGAATCGGTGGTACGGGCATTGGCAGATCCGCCGGCGCCCAACAAGGCCAGGAAAAGCCCAATCAGAACCAGATGGCGATGGCAGCGCAGCGAACGAGGCATGGGCAGGGATCTCCAGAAACCAGTGAATCAGGCGAATCGGTACTTGCCGAAGCGCAGGAGAGAAAAAGCGAAGACCAGGAGCAGCGCAATGCTCACTTCCGCGGGACGTTGCACCGCACCCAGGATCAGGATGATGCTCATGACGCCAACAAACAAGGGAGCGAACAGATAGCGGGCGACAGCGGGCGTCTGTTCCTTGATCCGGTACATGCCCAGCACGCAGAGTACCGGGAAGACGCCGAGAAGGAACCCCATGATCGTGAGGATCTGCTCGAAGGTGCCGGTAATCACCATCAGAATGGAGAGCCCTGCCTGTAGCCAAAATAACTGGGGAGAAACCTCGGCCGAGGGCGAAGAGGTGGGTTTCTGGGGGGCCAACCAGGAGAGCACTGTCGCCAGCACCCGCGGCCCGATGAAAGCGGATGCGCCGAGGGAGGAAAGCAGAGCGAAAGCGACGATTCCGGAGAACCAGGCTGAGGCCTGTGTGCCGAAGAGCGATTTCACCAGGATCGCCATCACCGGGATGACGCCATCAATTTCGGTGGTCGGCAGGCTGTTGAGCAGCGCCAGGTTGAGGGTCACATAAAGGAGAAGAGTAATGATCGCCCCAATAACCATCGCATTACGCACGGTACGCCCCGGGTTGGGTGCTTCCTCGGCAACGTAAATGGCGGCATTCCAACCGCTGTAGGCAAACATGACCAGCATCATGGCGACGCCCCAGTCTGGGCCGAAACCCGCCATTCTGGATGCCGACTCGACATCGGCCGGCGTGGGGGGAGAGGCCAACATCAATCCATATAGACCGAGGCCGGCCAGAAGAGAAAATTTGATGATGGCCAGCAAGGTCTGGATACGTATGCCTGACGGCCCCACGATACTGTGCAGTGCGGTCACCAAGACGAGCGTGCCGCAGGCTACCAGCTCATGCGACAGCGCAAGCTGAGGAAGTGCGGCATCCAGATAAGCAGCGAGGGCCAGCGAGGTAGCCGCGTTGGAGGCGGCAAAACCGACGACAAAGGACGTCCAGCCGGCAATCTCCCCAAGGACCGGGGAAAAGAATTCCCGCAGGATGATCGCCTCACCGCCGTTCCTGGGCAAAGCCTTGACGATGACCCCATAGCAGAAGGCGCCGAAACAGGCCAGAATACCCCCCATCACCCAGACAAGGATCACCGCCTCCGGCGCCTTGAGCAGAGAAAGTATGATTCCTGTCGTAGTGAGGATTCCCGTACCCAACATGCTGGCCACGACGAGGAAAGTAGCGGAAAGGGTACTGAGAGGGTTTTTGATCGGAAGCATGCCTTCGAAAAGAATCCTGCGATTGTATCTTGGGATGGAACGGGATGGATAGCGATTTGATGATGTGTCCGTTGCTCCTTCCTGCCGAATCAGCGCACGCGCTGTTTAGGGTCAAAACGGACGATTGCCCGCCCGTCGGCCATCTTTCTCGGCGGGGCCTTCCAGGCGTGTCCATAAACCACTTCGACGGTCGCCGGCAGCCGTCCGGCGTTCGCGAGTTGCTGATAGGCGGCGCGTACCTCGGCCCAGGCTGATCGTCCCATCAGACCATGTCGTCGAGCGCGCATCGCACAGCTTGAACCGCTGCGACGCAGATCGTTGAGCAGGTCGTCGAAGCTCGCGTAGGTCATCGTCAGTACCTCGGCATCCATCACCGGATCTGCAAAACCACACTTGACGAGCATGTCGCCGTAGTCGTGCATGTCGATAAAGCGCTGGGTATGGACGTAACCATCGCAAAAGCTGGCGCGCAATTCCTTCAGAGTGTCCGGCCCGAAAGTCGAAAACATCAGGAGCCCCTCGACTGCAAGCAGTCGATGCACTTCACGAAATACGGCCATGGGATCGTCAAGCCAGGGCAGCATCAGGTTCGACCACATGAAACCGATCGACTGTCCTGGCAAGGGCAGGCTGGCGGCATCTGCGACCAGCAGCGGTGGCGGCCTGCCGCGCAGGAAAGGGAGCAACCAGCGCAACCGCGAGCGCTGCGCCTGTCCGGCCTGCAGCATCGCTTCGCAAAGATCGACGCCCAACAGCAATGCCTTGGGATAACGTTCGCGCAGTGCGCTGAGACTGGCGCCGGTGCCGCAACCAAGATCAAGGACTCGCTGCGGTTCGATGCGCACATAGTCGAGGCGTTCGAGCATGCGCCTGCCGACTTCGCGCTGCAACACCGCCACTTCATCGTAGGTGGACGCAGCCCGCGCAAAATTTCGTTGTACCTGGCGCTGCTCGACGAACTGCGCCTGCGTCTTCATCGACGAGCGGGACGACTAGATCGGCCGTAGCCCAAGCTTCTCGAACAACACTTGATCACGATCGGCTTCGGGGTTGCCGGTGGTCAGCAGCTTATCGCCGTAGAAGATCGAATTGGCACCGGCCAGAAAACATAGGGCCTGCAGTTCTTCGGCCATCGCCTGACGGCCGGCCGACAGGCGAACGAAACTGGACGGCATGGTGATGCGCGCGGCGGCAATGGTACGCACGAACTCGAAACCATCGAGCGGCGCCACCTCGGCCAACGGCGTACCTGGAATCGGGACGAGATTGTTGATCGGCACCGACTCCGGCGGCGGATTGAGATTGGCGAGCTGAGCAATCAATGCCGCACGGTTGCGGCGCGACTCGCCCATGCCGATGATTCCGCCGGAACAGACCTTGATTCCGGCTTCGCGCACCTGGCCCAGGGTATCGATACGGTCGGCGTGCTTGTGGGTGGTAATCACCTGTCCATAGAAAGAGGCGTCGGTATCGAGGTTGTGGTTGTAGTAATCGAGGCCAGCTTCCTTGAGTTCGCTGGCCTGCCCGTCCTTGAGCATGCCCAGGGTGACGCAAGTCTGCAGGCCGAGGCCCTTGACCGCACGAATCATCTCGCTGACTTTCGCGAGATCCTTGTCTTTTGGACCTCGCCAGGCAGCGCCCATGCAGAAGCGCGAGGCGCCCTTGTCCTTGGCAGCCTGTGCTGCGGCGACGACTTCGTCGAGAGGCAGCAAGTCTTCGCGCTCGGTTTCGGTCTTGTAGCGTGCGGACTGCGAGCAATAGCCGCAATCCTCGGAACAGCCACCGGTCTTGACGGAGAGCAGCGTCGAGAGCTGAATCTCGTTGGCGTCAAAGTGCTTGCGGTGCACCTGTTGTGCGCGAAAGATCAGATCCATCAGAGGGAGCTGGTATAGCGCCTCGACTTCGGCGACAGTCCAGCGCGCTGTGCGGGCTGCAGCAGCGGTGTGTTCGGGAGTAAGCGCGGCGGCTTGAGGAATTGCGTTCATGGTCTGTAAACCTTGAAGGGTTGGGGTAAATTAAGGCCCGACAATACAAATTCCTTGCGAGCACTTGAGAGATGTCAATCTTAACTCAAAGCGCCGGACTGATTCGCAGATCGTGGGGACACCTGCTGTCGCAGGACTGCCTACTGTGTGGCGCCAACAGCGGCGAAACCCTCCTCTGCCAAGCCTGTGAGACGGATTTGCCGCGACCGTCGTCGCCAGCCTGTCCACGCTGTGCGCTGCCAACCCTACATGGCGAAGTCTGCGGTCGCTGCCTCGTCAGGCCACCGTACTATGATGCCACGTCCGCCGCCTTTCGCTATGCCTTCCCGATTGACAAGCTGGTGCAGTCATTCAAGTATGGCCATCGTCTGGCACTCGCAGGCTACTTCGGCCGCCAGTTGGCCTGGCTGAGCGAGATCGCCGCTGCCGACCTGATCATCCCCTTACCTCTACATCCCCTGCGCCTTCGCGAACGAGGCTTCAACCAGGCGCTCGAACTCGCCCGGCCGGTCGGCAAGGCCTGCCGAATTCCGATCGACGCGCGCAGTTGCAGCCGCATCCGTCATACGGCCATCCAGGCTGACCTGCCCTGGCGAGAAAGAGCAAGGAACGTGCGTGGTGCATTTCACTGCACGTCTGATTACACCAACAAGCGACTCCTCCTGGTCGACGATGTGATGACCACCGGTGCATCTCTGAACGAATTGGCACGTACGCTGAAGTTGCACGGCGCCGCGCAGGTCGCACTGCTGGTCGTCGCCCGCACCATGCCCGTGTAATCGCCAGTCGCTCTGGAACGGATTTCCGATGCGACCTGTCGCCTGCCCGGATGAGGCGCAGAAACAGCGCTCAGATCTACTCAAAGATGCTCGAACTCGGCAATGTCAGCGCCTGGACTGCCCATTGGGGAGGCAAAAGCGATGACGCCACTGCCGTGCAACACCAACTCATCGTGTTTCAGTAACAGTTCCGGCTCACCGTTGATGGTCACAAAAGTGCCGTTGGTACTGGTATCCTTGATTACGAAATGCTCGCCTCGCCGCTCGATCAACGCGTGGTTACGCGAAGCACGACGATCGTGAATCGCAATATCGCAACTCAGATCACGGCCCATCAGCAAGTGGGGCCGGTGCTTGTCGAGCACTTTCACAGAGAGGCGATAACGTATGCAGAGCCGCAACTCCTGCTCCTTGACGGGGGCCTGCGGATGATCGACGATCACTTTGGCAGCATTGCTCGCATGCTCTCGCCAGAGTACTTCGAAGACCTGCCGTTCCGCAGGCTGCCCGGCAATCGACAGGTTCTTCAGGAGGCGAGTCGATGATTGCAGATGCGGCGACAACAGCGCCCATGTTGCGCTGTTGGTCAACACCTGCCCGGCGCTGGCCAGCCCCGCCAGTGATTCGGCAGTGTTCACGCACTCGCCGAGGAATTCACCCATTTCCTCGATTGCTGCACCTTGATGAAAACCTACCTTGATCGCCAGCTGAACTCCGGAAACGGGTGGCAGGTCGGCAACCCGCCGCTGCATGGCAATGGCCGCCTGGCAGGCATCGTTGGCGTTGGCGAAGATGGCGGCGAGATCGTCCCGACCGGCCTTCATGATCTGGCCGTGAAAGCCGTCGATGCCCCGTTGCATGCGTTTCATGCAACGGTCAACGGCGTGCAGGGCTTCGGTACCCCCGAGTTTCTCGAATAGTCTTTGGCTCCCGGCAACCACAACAAACACGACCGATAGCATTCTTTCCTTGCTGCTCATGCATCACACTCCCTGTCTTGCCCTTGTGCATCGGCCTGCCCTATCGATTCTGCAGACCGTTCATCATCGCCGGTGGAATGACTGCTCATCGCCATACCTGTAGCGGAATTGGCTGCAGCAATGAGCAGTCATCGCCAAGAGGCTGCGGGTCGAATACCGAATCACCGCCCGCCATGCTTGTCAGCGCTGCCCCAGGACGCAGATCCTTGAAATCGAACAAGGTCTGGTCGGCCAGATGTGAGGGAACAATCTTCTGGAGCGCAGAAAATACCGACTCAGTGCGTCCGGGGTAGCGCCGGTCCCAATCAGCCATCATTTCGCGAATCTTCTGGCGTTGCAGATTGTCCTGCGAGCCGCAGAGATTACAGGGAATGATCGGGTAGTCCATAGCGCGCGCAAAACGAGCGATGTCCGTTTCGCCGCAGTAGGCCAGCGGCCGGATCACCACATGCGCGCCGTCGTCGGTGACCAACTTGGGCGGCATGGCCTTGAGCTGCCCGGCAAAGAAAAGATTGAGAAAAAGCGTGTGCACGATGTCATCGCGATGGTGACCAAGAGCAATCTTGTTGGCGCCGATTTCCTTGGCTGTACGATAAATGATGCCACGGCGCAGTCGAGAACACAGCGAACAGGTCGTCTTGCCCTCCGGAATCTTGCTCTTGACCACCGAATAGGTATCCCGCTCGACGATCCGGTACTCGACACCAATATTCGCCAGATAGCGCGGCAGCACGTCAGCCGGAAACCCCGGCTGTTTCTGGTCGAGGTTCATGGCAATCAAGCGAAAACTGACCGGCGCACGTTCGCGCAAGGCCATCAGAAGCGACAGCAGCGTGTACGAGTCCTTGCCGCCGGAAATGCAGACCAGAACCGTATCGCCATCCTCGATCATGTGGTAATCGGCAATCGCCTTGCCGGCCTTGCTCTCAAGGCGCTTTCTCAGGCGCAGCAGGTTATTCGACGGTTCCAAAGAGGCCCTTTCCAATCGCATGATGAATTACAGATGCGCGCTGCGACCGCCATCCACATTGATCACCTGGCCGGTCACGTAGGTCGCATCTTCAAGCAGATAGTGTACCGCTCGGGCGATGTCCTGCGGACAGCCGGCACGCTCCAGGAAGGTATGTGCCACGATTGCTGCACGCGTGGTGCTGTCAAAAAAGCCCTCCTCAGGCCACAGGATCGGCCCCGGAGCAACGGCATTCACTCGTACCCGCGGCCCCAGCTCAATGGCCAGGGCACGCGTCAGCCCCAGCAGACCCGCTTTCGCTGCGCAATACAGGGGATAGCCGGCAAGTGGTCTTTCGGCATGGATGTCGGTGATGTTGACGACGGCGCCGCGCGCAGCCAGCAGATGTGGCGCGGCAGCCTGGGTCAGAAACAGGGGGGCCTTGAGATTGCTGCCCACCAGGTCATCCCAGGCCGCCTGGTCAATACTGCCGAAGGGTGTCGGAAAGAAGCTTGAGGCGTTGTTCACCAGGGCATCGAGACGACCGAAACGATCCACGGTGCAGGACACCAGCCATGGCAAGACCTCGAGATCCTGCAGATCGGCCTGCAGACACGCGGCTGAGAAGGGTCTGAGGGCATTCAGTTCGGCAATCAGCGCCTCGGCCGCTGCCGAAGCCTGGCGGTAGTGCACCATGATATTGGCTCCGGTCGCGTGCATTTCGCGCGCGATGGCGCGGCCCACCCGCCTGGCGGCGCCGGTTACCAAGATCGTTTTTCCGCTCATCCCCCACCCATTCCCATGCTATCCCAACGATCAGGAAAGCAACCAAGCCTTGATTTTAACGGATTCTTGCCACCGTCTTCCGAAAAACGCGCCTTTCCATCGGGGTCGCGGTAAACTGTGAAAAAAATCGACATTGGGAGATTATTGATGAGCCATCTGGACACTCCACTCGACGCCGACGATCTGATGACGATTAGCGAGCGTATCGCCAAACTCCCTGCCGCCGAAGCCGAATGGGTCAGCCTCCTGCTGCAGGAGTTACTGCGCGCGCGCGCGCGCGAGGCTGAATTGCTGGCCGGGGAAGCAACGCTCCGGCGAGAAACGGAAGCGCATAGCGCCGAGCTGGACGATCACCTGGCACAGCTCGCTCTCGACACCGCTGAATGGTTGAAAACCCTGTGGAATGTCGGCTACATGGGAGCCGGTAACTTTCGTGCCGACCCACGCTCGAACTTTCCGTCGATTGATCTCGAAGACATTCGGAAATCCTCGCTCTTCGCCCGTATTCGCCAGGGCAAGCACGCCCTTCCGTTTGCACCGCCGACCCGGCAGGGCTTGCCCTGGCATGAACTGCTCGAAGGAAGGGCGGAACAAACCCACATGGTTAACGCCGAGGTCATTCGTGATGAAGCGGACCTCCCGATCGGGGCGATCATCGAAGGTTGTGCCGAGTGGCAGGTCATCGACGAAGACGCCGAGCAACAGGAATTCATCGTGCAGTACCAGGGCAAGGGACCGCGGTACCGGCTGCTGCTGATGGACACGACTGCCCGACTGCATCGCGAACCGCCGAGTATGACGCGCAAAATCCACCTGCAAGGACACGGAGGTTTCCACAGCTACACACTCGAATGGCCCGAAGCCGACGACCGCAAACAGTTCGTGCCCTTGCGCGCAGCCACCTGGGCGCGTGCCGAATCGGAAGCGGAGCATTGGCTGGCGACAACGCATCCCGAAATGTACGGCCAGGTCCGCTTCGAAGTGTGCGAACAGTGAAGCATTGACTACCCGGATGGCAGCCTCGCTGCCCGTCCCTACGGCCGAGGCGCTGGCCTGCAGCAGGGAGCTCAGCCGCGACATTACGGCGCGAATCGAAGCCGCGGGGGGCTGGATCGGCTTTGATCACTTCATGAACCTCGCGCTCTACTCGCCGGGCCGGGGCTATTATGCCGGAGGCGCGTACAAGTTTGGCGCCGGCGGAGATTTCCTGACCGCGCCCGAAATCAGCGCAACCTTCGCTCAGACCCTGGCCGTGCAGGTCGCGCAACTGCTCGACCTGACTTCTCCGCACATCGTCGAGGTCGGCGCCGGCAGCGGGCAGTTCGCCGCCGACCTGTTGCTCGAACTTGCGCGGCGCGGCCAGCTCCCCAAGCGCTACGAGATCCTCGAAGTGTCTGGTGAATTGCGCGCCCGCCAGCGCAATACGATTGGTCAGCGTGCGCCGCATCACCTGCACTGCGTACGCTGGCTTGACTATCTGCCCGAGCATGTCGATGGTCTGGTGCTGGCCAACGAAGTGCTCGATGCAATGCCGGTCCATCTCGTGACCTGGGCCACAGAGGCCATTGCCGAGCGCGGTGTCGCGGTCAAAGATGGACAGTTCATCTGGCGCGATCGCCGAGCCGGTGGTCGGCTGCTCGAACATGCACAGGCGCTGGCCGAGGAATGTGCGATAGCCCCCGGCTATCTGAGTGAAATCGCATTGCTGGCGCCAGCCTGGGTGGCGCAATGGGCAACGATCCTGGGACGCGGTGCGCTGCTCCTGATCGACTATGGCTTCCCTCGGCGCGAGTACTACCACCCGCAACGCGATGCCGGCACGCTGATGTGTCACTACCGCCACCACTCACATGGTGAGCCCTTCTACCTGCCGGGCTTGCAGGACATTACCGCGCATATCGACTTTACCGCCATCGTCGAAGCCGGCTGCGAAGCCGGACTGGATTTGCTGGGCTATACCACGCAGTCGAGCTTTCTCTTCAACTGCGGCCTGACCGAAATCCTGGCAAGAACACCGGCGAGCGACCCGATGCGCTACCTGCCGCTCGCCAACGCAGCGCAGAAACTGGTCTCCCCAGCAGAAATGGGAGAGCTTTTCAAGGTGCTCGCTCTCGGCAAAGGCATCAGCGAACCCCTGCTGGGCTTCGTCAACAGCGACCGCAGCGCTTCCCTCTAGGTTCGCTGGCGATGGCCGAGCGAGTCAAGCACAGCGTTCGGCGAACCACCCCCCCGGGCCGGCTGGCATCGGCCATCTCAACCGCTGGCCTTGCCGTGAGCGAGTTCCCAGACTGGGATGGTGACCCGGACAAGCTGCTCGATCTCGCTCTGCCAGGTGATCACCTGACGCCTGAGCTGCTCAAGCTGCGGTTCGAGGAGATCGAAGTGCTGGGCCGAGAGCGTCAGCAAGTGGCCGCGACGCGACAGCGCTTCGGCTTCGATGTCGCGTAGTGCAAGCACCTGCGGCGCGATCTTGAACAGCAGCAGCGATGCAAACAGGTCATCGCGGCAGGGTACAAAGCGGCCGGCCAGGACGTCGAGAGCGTCGAGCGTCGGCGCCGCCTGCGCGAGAATCAGCTCGAGCGCGGGTTTCAACGATCCCGGCGAGTTGCGTTGGAAGATTTTCCATAGACCGGCAGCGCCCATTGCCCGGTTGCACCGCTCGATCAGCTCGCCAGCGTTCCAGCTCACGACCACTGCAGTCAGTCGTTGCAGTTCGATGGTCATCGCTTCGACGCGTCGCAGCAGGGGATTCCCCCAGGCGGCGAGGTTCGCGACTTCGACCGGCAATAACTCACGAATCGCCTGGTCGAGCGCATCGAGCTGCCTGGCGGATATCGCCGGCAAGGCTTCGATGGCCTGGCGTTTCAGCCGTTCCAGGTCGGAGCCTCGACCCTCGTCGAAGAGCAGGGACGCTGGCGCATACGCCGGCTCGGCGGCCGCAGGCAGTGCCCGTTCCGGCAGCAGCAGTGCCTGCACCGGTGCTGGTGTGGACACGGGTAGCGGGGAGGAGAAGGCTGCGCGCTCGGGCAGTCTCAACGGTGCAATACGCGCCTTGGCCTGCGGCGGCGGCTGTGCCGGCGGCAGCTCGAGCGGTCGCACCTGACGCGCGGGTGGCGATCCCTCTGGCTCGGCCGGCCGAGGTGCCGCTTCGGCCGGATTCGATGCAAGCGGCGGACAAACAGGTGCTACGGATGCCGCCGCGGCATCCTGGAACAGCGGCCGGACCCGTGAATCAGGCTTCGAGACCATAACCCCGCACGAAGTCGAGCAGGTCACGCTGATAGCCTGCGCCAACCGCCTGGAACTGCCACTCATTGCCGACCCTGAACAACGAACCGATCTGGACGGCGGTCTGCCCGGCGAACTCCTCGTCGAGATCGTATTCGGCGAGAACTTCGCCAGTCTCGTCGTTGTAGACCTTCAGATAGGCGTTCTGAACCATCCCGAAGTGCTGCCGACGAGTGAGCGCCTCGTGCATCGTGACGATGAAAGAAACCTCAACCGCATCCTCAGGAGCGACGGCGAGGTCAATCTTCAGCGTTTCGTCATCACCTTCGCCAACCCCGGTACGGTTGTCGCCGGTATGCGTGACGAATCCCTCGGGGCTTTGCAGATTGTTGAAAAAGACGAAGTGCCCATCGGACAGACAGACCGGTGCATCGCCGACCGTCTTGAGGACGAAGGCGCAGACGTCGAGGTCACACTGCCCGAGAACCCGTGTGATGTCCCAGCCGATTCCGACCCGGACGACGCGCAGCTTCGGCGCGGCTTTGGTCAGGTTGATCCCCTGCCCCTTCTTCAGATTGATGGCCATGTGGAACTCCTTTGCTCGAAATGAAACGGATAGGCGGATCGCTGCTGCAGGCCTTGCCCAGCGTTCGCCGCGACCTGCGGATCAGAGCTTGCGCAGCCAGTCGCACAGTTCGGTGGTCAGCAACGCCTCGTAGATGGCCTCGTCGCTGATCTTGAGGTTTGGGAAATGGCAGAAGCCGGCATTGGGCAGGTCGTCGGCCATTTTCTTGATGAAACGGAAATCGGTGTCGGTGCCGATGCCGACCAGTTGCCAGTAAATCTGGTACTGACGTGCCTCGCGCAGGATCTTCTCGGCCTCGGCTTCATCGCTGTTGTCGCCGTCGGTGATGAACAAACATAGCGCCGGGATATGCGTCTCCCTGGGCGCGCGCTGCTCGGTTTTCTTGAACATGCCGAGAAAACCGCTCGAAGTGACGACGCGTTCGCCGCGAAAGTAGGTGTCGAGGACCGCGTTCATCACCGGCGCGTAGTTGGTCCCTCCCCACTTGTTCACGTTCGGGTTGTCGAGGATCGCCTTCTTGACGTAGTTGCCGAAATCGGCGGCTTTCGCGACCGGCGGCGTCGAGTATTTCTGGTTGAAGGTCCATACCTCCATCTCGCCGTTGTCATCGAAGGTGCCGGCGATGGCGAGCAGGCGGTCAACCGTTGCCTGAACGAGACCATCCTGGTACTCGTTGTGCATCGAACCGGAAATATCGATGCAAAGCCCCACCCGGCAGCGTGGCGGCTGTGGTAGCGCACGCTTCTCGAGGACGATTCGGGTCTTCTTCTTGAGGTCGATCAGTGACATGACGAATCCTTTCTAGCGGGTTTTCTGGAAGCGGGTAATCAGTTCTTCGCGCAAGGCACCGAGCTTGGCGTCGGTCTGCGCCCTTGCCGCCGCGGCCTCCTCGTTGATCTTCTGAACGTCCTCGAAAGCGCCGAGCAACTGTTTCTGCACATGTTCGAGGGTCTCCATCTCGACCAGTGCCCGCTGATTGGCACGTGCAATCTCGGTGGTATTCTGGCGCAGCAGGTCGGCATTGCGGCGCAAGGCTGCGTTGGTCGCGTCGTCGACCGCTGTCACCAGTTCGGCCGACTTCGCCTGCTCCTGCAGCAGAATGTGCAGCGAGAACTGCTTCTTCCAGGCGGGAATCGTCACCGCAACGATATCCTGGAACTTCGCGATCAGCATCCGCGAATTGTTCTGCAACAGCCTGATCTCCGGAGCAGTCTGCATGGCGATCATCTGCGCGCGCTTCAGATCGTCGATCCGCTTTTCGAGCCGCACAGCAAGCTGACGGCGATCGGCGATGGCCTGCGCCTGCATCGGGTCGCTTGTTTCGGGCGTGCCCGTCAGTTCCTCGTGCAGCGCGGCCAGCAGCTCCTGGCCCTGGATGACGGACTCGCCGAGCGCCTTGTACTCTTCCCCGTTGGCAACATACATGTCATCCAGTTCGCGAATCCGCTGTTCGTAGGTGCGTGCCGAGCGTTCGAGTTCGCCGACGAGTGCGTCAAGCTGGCCGGATACCGACTGGAACTGCGACCTGACCTGTTCCTTGGCCGAAATGAAGAACCCCTTGAGCTTGCCGAGCAGCGACTTGTCGAAGAGGAGCTTGGGATCGAGCTGCTGAGCCGTCGCAACGAGCTGGCTCAGAGAGATGCCGAACTGGTCGGCGCCAGTCCCGCGCACCATGCCGAGCAGTTGCTCGGAAATCGCCGCCACCCGCCGGGTGGATTTGTCGCCGAGCGCCGCAAGGTCGGACTCGCTGACGGTCACCCTGGCTGACGGCGCACTCAGGTTTGCCGCCAGCGGCATCACCGCACGCGCTGGTACTGGCACCGGAGGATTGACCGGCAAGGGTTCCGTAGCCGGCAGAAATTCGGCCGTCGGACTGGCCAGCGGGGAGGGCTTGTTGGCGGGGGAAGCATCGGCAAACAGTGGTTTCATGGCAACTCCCGGAAAAGAGGGGTTGATCGGTAGCGTCCGACTGTAATACTTCGACAATTTCGCACATTACTATGAAAGTCGTGAGCGACTCACGCATCTCCCCTCCCCCTCGCAAGGGAGGGGAACGAGCAGAGGGAAACGGTCATGACTTTCATCATCGGGGGGGTGTCTTGCAAAGTCATGACCGTTTGGTGTGCCGCAGTATAAGGCGAGGACCGTGCAGGGAAAAGAGGGCGGGAGGAGACACGCTCAGCGAAAGGGTCAGACCCGTCGCCGCATATGGCCTCCCCGACAACCCACAAGCAGGCTATCCTATCGGATCCCCAACAAAGGCGCGGCGCGCAGGGACGGCAACCCTGGCGTACGACGAGGTCACCAACGCAGCGACAACGAGGAGAAACAATGACCAAACAGATAGTTGTTTGCATGGATGGCACCTGGAACGACCCGATCGAACAAACCAATGTGTATCGCCTGTTCGAGATGCTGCCCGGCAAGGAACAGTTTGTCGAGGAACAAGGACCGATCCGTTCCCATCTCAGCAAGCGCAATGAGGAACTTGCCGCCTTTTATCTGAAAAGTGTCGGCAACGGCGGGCGCACGCAGAGCCTGCTGGGCAGCACGCAGGGAATCGGCCTACACGATTGCATGATCGACGCCTATGTCCTGGTCTCGCAGGTGTACCAGAGCGGCGACAAGATCTGGCTGTTTGGCTTCTCGCGTGGCGCCTGGGCAGCCCGCAGCCTGGGCGCCTTCATCGCCCGCACCGGCCTGATCTGGGCAGCCGATGCCTTCGACGACAACGCCGCCGACATGGCCGAAAACATCTGGCTGGCCTACAAGGAAGGCCGTGGCATGAAACGCGGTGGACGTTTCTGGAAACACCACGACAAGATGCCGATCCGGATGATCGGTGTCTGGGACACTGTTGGCGAATTCGGCGTACCACAGTTCAACGGCCTGCGCATGTTCGACCGCGACGAACTGCGTTTCATGAAGTTCGCCGACCGCGAACTGAGCAGGCAGGTCGAGTACGGTCGCCAGGCCTTGGCGGTGGACGAAGAACGGGCCGACTTCCCGCCGACTCTGTGGAACGAGCGCGAGGGAATCAAGCAGGTCTGGTTCGCCGGTGTGCATGCGGACATCGGTGGCGGCTATGAACACCACGGCCTATCGGACATCGCGCTCGAATGGATGATCAACGAGGTCAACGACCTCGACGCCGGCCTACGGCTGTTGCCTGCGCAACTCAGCGAGCCGCTGGCGCCGAACGCCCTGGATGACCGGCACGACGAGACGCACAACCTGGTCTGGCGGTCACGCCCACATGACGAGCGCAAGATTCCTGACGATGCCGAACTGCACCCCAGCGTGCTGTTGCGGTTGCAGGAGCGCGCCGACTATCGCCCCAAGGCACTGGAGGACGTTTCTGCCAGCAATACCTTCTACCGGACGGACGAGGCGCCTCCCGAGGAACAGTTGCAGCCGGAACGCGAACCCCTCCCCTTCCGCAAACTGCCGATTGACGGCTCGATACGCTTTCCGGCCTACGCGCATAAATGGTGGAATGCCTCGGGGGTCGAAGTCGATGTCGGCGAGAAATACCGCATTGAAGCCAGCGGAGCGTGGATCGACAAAGGGACGCCCGCAGGTGCCGACGGCTACGAATCCACCACCTGGTTCATGGATCTTGCGAAGGGCAGCCGCCGCCTGGAAGAACGCCCGTGGTTCTCGCTGATTGCCGCCATCCATCCACGACCCGATCTGGAAGCGAACAACCCTGACTCGGAAAACGTGCTCACCGGGCTGGTCGAAAGCACCATCAACGGCGTCGCGCGCATCGACGACGAGAGCAACCTGATGGCCACCCCGAATGCTTGCGAAATCGAGATCAGCGAAGCGGGTTTCCTGTACTTCTTCGCCAACGACTCCCCGTTTTCCTATGGCAACAACAGCGGCTTCCTCACCGTCGAAGTCACCCGCCTCCCCTGGTCCCCTGAAGAAGACCAGAAACCCCTGGCGACGCCACAGTCGCTCCCCGGCAGTCTGGACGTCAAGCTGTACTATGCTCCCGGCACCTGCTCGCTAGCCGCGCACATCGCTTTGCGTGAATGCGGCCTCGACTTCGAACTGGTGCGCGTCGATATCCGCCAGCACCAGTTGGCCGACGGCAGCGACTTCAACGCCATCAACCCCAAGGGCTACGTGCCGGTGCTCGAAATCGGCGATGACGTCCGTCTCACCGAAGTTCCGGCCATCGTTCAGTACATTGCCGACCGCATTCCGGAGAGCGGACTGGCGCCACGTCCTTACACTCTCGAACGTTACCAGTTGCAGGAATGGCTGGCCTTCATCAGTGCCGAGCTGCACAAGACTTTCACGCCACTGTTCAAGCCGGATACCCCGGAGGATGACAGGCTCCGCCTCCAGGAAATCATCGCCAGCCGTCTGGGCTACGTCGAGGCCCGCCTTGCGGGCAGGAATTATCTCCTGGGCAACCAATTCACCGTCGCTGACGCCTACCTGTTCACCGTCCTTACCTGGTGCAATCGAATCGGCCTGGACATCGCGTGCTGGCCGACGCTGCTGACTTTCCAGGAACGCGTCCGGCACCGACCAAACGTCCGCGAGGCCCTGGAGGCGGAAGACCACTGAACAGGGAGCCAGTCGAGACGGAAGCACGTCACGATTCTGTTGTCCGACCGCTGCGGGTGCGGCGATATGCCGCATTTTCCGGTAAAGCCTCATCTCCTAGAATCCCGGCGATCACAACCCGGAAAAAAGTTCGCCATGCAGTTCGCCAAGATCCAGGGAAAGCGTTGGTTGCTCCGTTTCGACCGTGGCCAGCGTATCCATGTCCGTGATACCAAGGGTACTGCCTGGCGCATCGTCAGCGGTTCGGTTCGTCTGGACCGCGAGGAACCCAACGGTGAACATAGCTTTGCCAACCTCGCCATCAGAGGTGACGTGATCGGTGCCGAGACACTGCTGTTCGGAAAATACGGCTTTACGGCAACGGCGCTCACCGCCTGCGTTCTCGAATCATGGCCGGAAGGCCATGATTCTCCTGTCAGCGATTCGTTACTGCGTACGCTGGCCAAAGCCGAGCGACGCGCCGCCGAGGTCATCGCCCTGCGCTGTGGTCAGGCCGCTGACCGTGTCCGTCGCCTGGTCATGATCCTCGCACATTCGGCTGTGGAACAACCGACCCACGCGGCAGCCGAATTGCAGGTGACCCTGCCGTCACGGCAGGATATGGCCGACATCACCGCGCTGACCCTGGAAACGGTATCGCGCATGGTCAGCCAGTTGCGCCATGCCGGGGTTCTTGCTCCGCTACACCATGGCCGGCGGCTCTCACAGAGCAACTTTGCTGTACGGCAAACGCTCGGCGATACACCCTGAAACCGCAACTTCTCGCATTTGCAGGCCGGCCGGATCTGCTATATTTCCGACCAGCACGCTGATCCCCCCTTCAACCTTCCCCCCACCCGCCGACGTTGGCCGGCAGCTTCCTCGCCGGAGCTCGACCCAGGCACCCACCAGGAAAACAACCATGGCGATTTCGCTCTATGACACAAGTGTAAGGAGCTACCTGCAAACGCTGGCAGCGGTCAGCGGCTTTCTGGACCGAGGTCTTGCCTATTGCCGGGAGAAGAATCTCGACCCGGAGGAGATTGTCGAGACTCGCCTTTACCCGGACATGCTGCCGTTTCGCTTCCAGGTTCAGTCTGTTGTTCATCATTCCCTGGGTGCGATAGAGGGCATCAAGAACGGCGTCTTTCGGCCGCCAGCCGACCTCCCGGCACATGACTACCCGGCTCTGCAAGCACTGATCGTCGACGCAGGCGACGCGCTCAAGAACCTGACACCCGCGGCGATCAATGCCTATGAAGGTGGTACGGTCATCTTCGAGTTCCGTAATAACAGCTTGCCATTCACGACCGAAGAGTTCCTGCTGTCATTTTCTCTGCCGAATTTCCATTTCCACGCCACGACCGCTTACGACATCCTGCGTTCAAAGGGTGTCCCTTTGGGCAAGCGTGACTATCTGGGGACACTGCGTCTGAAAACCCGCTAGCCGGGCAGACATGATTGCAGGCCTGCCCCTGAGTGGTGGCGGCCGCCCGTCCCAGGGGGCACGCCGCCACGCCGCTGCTGCCCGCATCATCAGCACCCGGGAAGGGGTGTATGATCCGGATACCGACCAGGAGACGCAGGAGACACCAAGCATGCCCAACAAAGCGCTTTTCAGATCTTTCGGACGCTTGACCGTAGCCGCCTTCGTTGTTCTGCTTGCCGGCTGCGCCGGTGGGCCGGTGGGCACCTGGCCCGGCGACGCACAGTCGACGCAGACGGAACAAGCGCTCCCGGTGCGTATCGGCTATGCATGCTGCAACCTCCATTACAGCGGCGACTGGATCAGCGATTCCAATTACACGCAGCTTTCCTTCATCCCGGTCGGCACACCGATCACGGTCAAGAAAATAGACCGTTATCGGTATCGTGCCTATGTGGATGTCGCCGGCAGACCCATGCGCATGGGCCTGGATTACGGCCGGGGCCAGGAAACCACCGAGCAATGGGTCAACAAGGTGGTCGTTCTCGACGATCCGAGAACGCGCTTGGCCACCTTTCCACCGCTAATCCGCGAGGCCATCTGGCTTGGTCGCGTCATGCGGGGAATGACCAGGGAACAGGTGATCATGGCCGCCGGCTACCCGCAGAGCGACGAGACACCCTGGCTCGACGTCCTGTACTGGCGCTACTGGTGGGCGAGCTCCGGGCCCTATTACGTCTATTGGTCGCGCAACAAGGAGGTCACCCGGATTGAAGGCAGCCCGGAGATCCTGAGCCAGGTGACCTATCGAGGCGAATGATTCGCCCCCATGACCGGGCCATGCCGCCGAGTGATGTGATGCAGGCTGGAAAGAGGCTGCTGGCCACAGTGCTGGTACTGGCACTGTTCGGGGGGGCGCTCTGGTATGCCACGCAGGAGCACCAGGGGCAGCAACTGCAGCGGCCGGAGGCACAGGAACGTGGCGCTGTGGACAGCGTGACGGAAATGAGCGGCCTGGTGTCCGTCGACTTGGAGCCCTTTTTTGCGGACGTCCGGGTACAAAAGATCCTGCGCGAGCGCAAGTTGCCAGTCAGGGTGACCCGCGTCGGCAGCCGCGACATGGCTGCCCAGCTCGCTGCTGCGGCGATGCGTGGCGGCGGCCCTGCGGGGGGAGTGGCCGATTTCTACTTCCCGGCCGGCGTGCTGGCGGCGAATCAGATCGCCGACGAGGCCCGGAAGGCGGGCATCAACGCCACTCAGACTGCACCGTTCAACAGCCCGATGGTGGTGGCGAGCTGGCAGCCGATCGCTGCGATCCTGGTGGCCAATGGCATCGCCAGACCCAGCGGCGAGCGCGTTTATGCACTGAACATGGAGCGCCTGGTGGCGGCGATGCTGGCCAGGAAACGCTGGAGCGAACTCAAGGCGGCAGAGGCTTTTGCGGTCAACCGAGGGGTGCTGGTATCCACCACCGATGTGCGCAAGAGCAATTCGGCGGTCATGTATCTGGCACTGGCCAGCCATGCGCTGCTCGGCGAAGTGGTGACCGACCGCGCCAGCGCGAGTGCCGCGGCCGAGAAGTTGGCCGGGCTGTTCAAGCGTCAGGGCTACCAGGAGAACTATGTCAACGGCAACTTCGACGACTACCTGCAGATCGGCATGGGCAAGGCGCCGCTGGCTTTCATCTACGAATATCAGATCGTCGGTCATGCACTGAACCGGAGCAAGGCAATTCAGCCCGACATGGTGCTGATGTACCCCGAACCGACGATCGTCAACAAGTTCGTCCTGCTCGCCACCAGCGCGCGCGCTCGCGCCGTGCAGGCCGAGTTGGCCGGCAACCCCGAATTGCAAAGGATTGCGGTCGAATACGGTTTGCGCGTCGCCGACCCCGCTCTGTTTACGGCCGCCGTCAAACCCTCGGGTCTGGGGGTGCAGGAGCGTATCAGCCAGGTCATCGACCCGCCGGCCTACGAGTTGATGTCGGAGATGGTGGAGGTGCTGACCCGGGAGATGGCGAAATGAAAATCTGCTTGAGGATTGCCTTGCTGGCCGGCTTGCTCGCCATCCTGAGCGCTTGCGGCAAACAGGACTCGCCTGCTCCGGCCTCACCACCCGCCAGCCATGCGGCGCCGGTGTTCGAGGTGCTCGCCACCAGTGACCTCAAGGATGCCCAGGCGCTGGAGAAAATGGCCTTGCAGGCCACCGGCGTGAATCTGAGGTTCCGCTATGGCGGCACGATGGAGAGTACCGAAGCGGTGCTGACCGGGCGTGCCCATGCCGCCGCTGCCTGGTTCGCCAATGCCAAATACCTGCTCAGCGACAGCCAGGGCCAGAGCCGCGTCAAACTGCAGGAAAAAATCATGCTCTCGCCGATTGCGGTGGGAGTCAGCGAATCGGCTGCCCGGGCGCTCGGCTGGGACCGGCCCGAGGTCGCCGCCAAGGTGACCTGGAAGACCATCACCGAGGCCGCTGGCGCGGGCAAGCTGTTCTATGCCCTTTCCAACCCGGCCACTTCGAACCAGGGGTTCATGGCCCTGATGGGCGTCGTGGCGGCGGCGGCCGGCAAGGCCGAAGCGCTGGCGCCGGAGGATGTGAATCGCCAAGCCATCGCCACATTCCTGAAGGGTTACAAACTGAGCGGCGACAACTCCAGCTATTTGTCGGAGAAGTTCATCGAAGGCCAGGGGCCGCGCTTGAACGCTTTCATCAACTACGAAAGCTGGCTTCTGAGTCTCAACGCCAGCGGCAAGCTGCGCGAAAAGCTGCTCTTGGTCTATCCGCGCGAGGGCGTGGCCACGGCCGATTATCCCTTGATGCTGCTCGACGAAGCGCGGCGCGAAGACTATCTCAAGCTGGTCGATTGGCTGAAGGGCAAGGAAGCCCAGACCTGGCTGGCGCAGCAGACCCTGCGCCGGCCGGTCAACAGCGAAGTGGCGGCGTCATTGGCGGGCCGCTTTACCAGCTCCGGCCTGCTCGTGGAACTGCCCTTCTCACCCAACCGGCAATTGGCCGACGGGCTGATCTCGGCCTATCTGAACGAGTTTCGCAAGCCGGTGGCGTCGACCTTCGTGCTCGACGTGAGCGGCAGCATGGGCAGGGAAAAGCGGCTGGAGCGCCTGATCGAGGCGATTCACTATGTGGCGGGCGATGACGCTTCGCTGACCGGGCGCATCGCCCGCCTGAACGAGCGCGAAAAGGTCTGGCTGCTGCCGTTCTCGACCAGGCCAGGCAAGCCCGAGCTGTTCGAGATTCCAGCCGGCAAGCGTGCCGGCAAGGGTCTTGCCGCCAACCCCGAGTCAGCCGCCAAGCTCAAGGTCATGGCCGCAGTGCGTGCCTATGCCGACACCTTGCGGGCTGACGGCGGCACCGCGCTGTACGACAGCGTGTTGGTAGCCCTCCAGATGATGGCCGAACAGAAGAAGCTGCACCCCGATTACCAGTACTCGGTGATCGGTTTCACCGATGGCGAGAACTCCCATGGCCGTGGCTTCCAGGCTTTCCAGGAGGACTATGCCCGATTGTCCGAGGATGCCCGAGCGATTCCGGTGTTCATGATCCTATTCGGTGACGCCCAGGAATCCGAGTTGAAAGCCCTGGTCAAGGTCACCGGCGGGCTCGTTTTTGATGCTCGCCATACGCCGCTCTACAGTGTCTTCAAGGACATTCGGGCCTACCAGTGAGCAGCCGATGGCCAGACTGGAGCTGCCGCGCCCTGCGTGGCCTGAGCAGTATGCCCAACGGGTGCGGGCTTCTCCTGGCCGCGCTACCGCTGTTGTTGAAGGGTGCGGGCCTGCTCGGCCCCGAGGCCTACCTGCTCGCGCTGGGCGGCTATCTGGCAGGTTTTATCGCGGGCGGACTGCTGTTCGGCTTTCCCGTGCTGGGTAAAAGGCCCTGGGAGGCCGAACTGAGCTTTGACGACAATGGCGATGCCCGGCAGGTGATAGACACTGCTTTGCGTGGCATTCGCAGCCTGGTGATGCACAATCCCGATCAGTGTCTCTCGAATATCCTGCAGCAGCGAGTGCTGGGCCTCTGTGATCGACTGGAGGGTCTGCTGATCCAGTGGGAGGGCAGCAAGGGGACGCTGTCGCTGGAAGAAGAGTTTCATGCGCGCCATCTGGCCAGCGCCTATTTGCCACAGGCCTTGAAGACCTATCTGTCGATCCCGAAGGACTTCGCCAGCGAGCGCCTGCTCGAGAATGGCCGCACCGCCCACGACACCCTGGTGTTGGCGCTGGATGACTTGTCCGCCAAGGTCGGGCAGTTGGCCGATGATCTGGCCGGCCAGGACGCGCAGGCTTTTCTGGCGCATTCGCGCTTTCTGGATGAAAAGTTCGGTACGCGCAAACAGGCGCTGCGTTGAAGCGCCGGGATTTTCTGCAACCTACAGGAGGATTGGGCCATGCGCATTGACCGGCAATCCGGCACTGCCGCTGAACCTGCGTTTCAACTGACCCCGCCCGAGGTGATGGCACCGGTGCATCAGGACCAGGCCGTGGAGTTGGTCACCGTCAAACCCGAACGCTTGAGCGAAATCGAACAACAGGTGGAGAGCTTTCTTGGTGTGCTGATGTCGGCAGACCTGCATTCGCAGGACTTCAAGGACAAGCTTGATCAGACGTTTGCGCTGGGTCGACAGGAAGTATCGGTATCGGCCGCGCTGCTGCAAGGCCGCCTGCTCGAAAAGAATTTCGTCAGCGCCAAGGAGACGCCGGCTTTTCAGGCCATCTCCGAGTTGCGCGGCGAACTCGACAAGCTCAACCCTGGCAACCAGGGCAATCTGCTGGAACCCAAGCGGCTCCTGGGCCTGATTCCCTGGGGCAGTAAACTGCAGTCCTATTTCCGACGCTACCAGACGGCAGCGACGCAGATCAAGGTCATCATGGGCCAGCTCTATGCCGCGCGCGACGAAGTGCAGAAAGACCTGCTTGCACTGGAGTCACAGCGCGGCAAGATCTGGGACGGCATGCAGAAAATGGCCGAGGCAATCCGCTTCGCTGAAATGCTGGACACCCGCCTGGCGCAGCAAGTCGAGGGGCTCAGGGTCACCGATCCACTGCGTGCCAAGGCGCTCGAGCAGGAAGTGCAGTTCTACGCCCGCCAGAATCTGCAAGACATGTTGACCCAGCAGGCGGTCAGCATCAATGGCTATCTGGCGCTGGACGTGATCAAGAAAACCGGCCGCGAACTGATCAATGGCTGCACCCGTGTGGCCACCACCGGCATGAGCGCCCTGGCCGTGGCACAAACGGTGGCACGCGCCACCGGCAATCAGGTCGAGGTGATGGACATGCTGCAAGGCGTCAGCGGCACCATCGGTCGCCTGATTCAGCAAACTGGCGAGCAACTCAACGCGCATGTGTCAGGGACCACCCGGTTCGCCGAAAACCCGCTGTTGGGCATTGAAGAGATCAAGCAGATGTTTGCCCAGACCTATCAGGCGATGGACGCGATCGACGACTTCCGCAGCCAGGCGATCACGGTGATGGGCCGCAACAACGAGATTCTGCAAAGCGAACTCGCGCGCAGCCGCGAATACCTCGACCGCGTGCGGCGTGAACGCGCCGGGCAGGCGATCGGGGACACTGCGGCGAACTGAGCAGTACAGGGAAGGAGGTGCCGTCAATGACCGTGTCGACTGTCGCGAAGCCATGGCCAGAAGCTTGAACCGATGCGTTAGAGGCGATCTCCTGACGCACTGGCAAGCGCGTCCCAAGCAATGCCTGGCCTCACGGTTTGCCACCAACCGGCAAGGCGGTCTTGTCCACCACCCGGCGCAACACAAAGCTCGAATGCACACCGGTCACCCCCTGAATACCGGTAATGCGATTGAGCAACAGGTCCTGGTAGGCATCCATGTCCTTGACCACCACCTTGAGCTGGTAATCGGCGGCCTGGCCGGTAATCAGCAGGCATTCCATGACCTCGGGAATTTCCCGGATGGCCGCTTCGAGGTGACTGAAACGCTCGGGCGTATGTTGGTCCATCGAAATGTGGATCAGCGCCATCAGTGACAGCCCGAGTGCCCTGGCATCGAGCAGCGCACGGTAGCCGGTGATCAGACCAGCTTCTTCGAGGGCACGAACGCGACGCAGACAGGGGGATGGCGAAAGGCCGATACGGTCGGCGAGTTCCTGATTGCTGATGCGTCCCTCCTGCTGCAGGACCTGCAGAATCTGTCGGTCAAAGCGATCAAGGACCATAAAGTCTCCTGTGAAGAGGATTCACCGCAGAATCTGCTTTTATTATTATATTATAAGCAATTATCTGCGAAATATGTAGTGTAATGCGCACAAAAACGCAAACACCTGCCGGGCAATCCTGCGTAGCATCTGTCCTGTCAGCAAACACTCAGGAGCCCACGATCATGTTGAACAATCCTTCACTCAAGTACAGCCCTTTCCCGGCAGTCAAACTCACTGATCGTCAATGGCCGGGTCGAACCCTCAGCACGGCACCCATCTGGATGAGCACCGATCTGCGTGACGGTAACCAGGCACTTTTCGAGCCGATGAACACGGAACGCAAGATGCGCCTGTTCCGCACCCTCTGCAAGATCGGTTTCAAGGAAATCGAGGTGGCCTTCCCTTCCGCCTCACAAACCGATTTCGACTTCGTTCGCGAGTTGATCGAAGGCGGCCATGTTCCCGACGATGTCAGCATCGAGGTGCTCACGCAGGCTCGCGAGCACCTGATCCGTCGCAGCATCGAATCGCTCAAAGGAGCGCGGCGGGCAATCGTGCATGTCTACAATGCCACCTCGAAGCCGTTCCGGGAGCATGTCTTTGCGCTGAGCAAGACCGAGGTCGTGAACATGGCAGTCGCCGCCGTACACCTGATCAGGGAACTCACCGACGCACAACCGGAGACCGAATGGGTGCTGGAATACAGCCCGGAAACCTTCACTGCCACCGAGCTCGATTTTGCCCTCGAAATCTGCGACGCGGTGACTGCCGCCTGGAGAGCGACGCCAGAGGACAAGGTGATTCTCAATCTGCCGACAACGGTCGAGGTAACGACACCGAACGTCTACGCCGATCAGATCGAGTGGATGCACCGCCACCTCGCGCGCCGTGACAGTATCATCCTCAGCGTGCATCCGCACAACGACCGCGGCACGGCGGTGGCTGCTGCCGAGTTGGCGATGATGGCCGGCGCCGAGCGCGTCGAGGGTTGCCTTTTTGGCAATGGCGAACGTACCGGCAATGTCGACCTCGTCACCCTGGCGCTCAATCTGTACACGCAAGGCGTGCCGCCAGGTCTCGATTTCTCGGACATCAACGCCGTCGCACGTACCGTCGAGCACTGCAACCGTCTGCCGATCCATCCGCGCCACCCCTACGTCGGCGACCTGGTGTTCACGGCTTTTTCCGGATCGCACCAGGATGCGATCCGGAAAGGTTTTGCCGTTCAGCAGCCCGATGCCGCGTGGAGCATTCCCTATCTGCCGATCGACCCGGCCGACGTCGGCCGCAGCTACGATTCGGTCATTCGGGTCAATAGCCAATCCGGAAAAGGCGGCATTGCTTACCTGCTCGAAGCCGAATACGGCATCGTCCTGCCGCGTCGCCTGCAGGTTGAGTTTTCGCGGATAGTACAGGCGCATACCGATAGCCATGGTGGAGAAATGAGCGCCGCCGACATCTGGCAATTGTTCTCCAGAAGCTATCTCGGCGTCGATCATCCCGTGCGCTACATCGAACACCACCTTTTCGAGCATGGTAGCGCCCAGGGCATCCGCCTCAGCGTCGAGATCGACGGCCGGGCGCACTTGCTGGCGGGCGAAGGCAATGGTCCCATCGATGCAGCGGTACAGGCACTGCGTGGCGCCGGTCTGATCTTGCAGGTGCGCAGCTATGAAGAACGCTCGATGAGCGGCAGCGGCAGCGATGCCAGCGCCTGTGCGTTCATGGAACTGACGCGCGCCGGCAGCGCTGGCGAATGTTACGGCGTGGGCATCGATGCGAATATCGTGACCGCGTCAATCCGTGCCTTGGTAAATGGCGTCAATCGACTGGCCGCGAGCGCTTGCGTCGGCAGCAAAACACGGGCCGCATGAATGTTCCGGGCGGGAGCACTCAAACGGCAGCCAGTATGGTCAGTGCGACGAGGACAGGCTGATGGTAAAGGTGGTACCGGCATCTGCCAGGCTGTCGTCCTGGGGGATGCCCCCGGGCCATTGGTCGAAACTGGAGAATTTCAACCCTGTTTTCCTTTGTACCGGGCATGCCAGGCAATGAATTCGCTTTCCTGCATGGGGTGGCCGTAGTGGTAGCCCTGGGTCTCGTTGCAACCCAGAGCCATGACCAGCTCCTCCAGTTTCTGGTTTTCGACACCCTCGGCGATGACCTGCAAACCCAGTTCCCGGCCAAGGACGACGATCATGCGGGCGATGCGGGTACCGTTGTCGTCGCGTTCAAGAGCGCGGACGAAGCTGCGGTCGAGCTTGAGACGGTCGGCCGGCAGCTTGTCGAGATAGGCCAGGGACGAGTAACCGGTACCGAAGTCGTCGATGGCCACCGTCACTCCCATGGCACGCAGGCGTTTGAGCAGGGCAATGACGGGTTCGAGGCCACCGACGGCGACCGATTCAGTGATTTCCAGTTCTAGATCGGCGGGTCTGCTCCGGGTCAAGTGCAGGGCCTCGCTGACCGACTCGATGAAACCCGGTTGGCGTAGCTGTACCGGCGAGATGTTCACCGCCATCCGCAGGTCCGTGCAGCCGACGACGCGAAAACGCTGCAGTGCCTGGAGGGCTGTCTGCAGCAGCCAGCGCCCCATATCGACAATCAGGCCCGATTGCTCGGCAATGGGAATGAAGCTTTCCGGCGGCACCAGAGCACCGTCCTCGCGACGCCAGCGCATCAGGGCTTCGACGCCGATGATGCGGCCAGAACTCAGTTCGATCTGGGGTTGATAGGTAAGGAACAATTGCTGCTGCTCGAAGGACAGGCGAAGATCGCGCAGCAGATGTGCGCGCTCCCGAACTGCGCTGCCGAGTTCCTGGGAGAACAGCACCGTTTGCCCCAGGCCAGCCGTTTTCGCCTCAGACAACCTGATCTCACGGATTTTGCGACGTACCGAGTTGCAGAATCAGGCGGAGGTTGGAGCGTGGGAAGAGCGTCTTGGTAGAGTTCAACTCGTCACAGAGTTTGCGGACGGCGCGGTCCGACACGCCATTGGCCATGTGGTGGAGGCGTACGGTCAGGGTGCCGGCGTTAGGATCGGGCAGCAAGTCCGCTTCGGTCGTGTAGATCGCGCGCAGCAAGCTGCGTGCCTCGTCCGGGCGCGAGAGAAGCGGTGCCAGGACGTTGGCCATGGCCGTTTCCGCGCGATAGGCAATCATCTTGAGCGTGTCGAGTAGCTGCTTGCTGTGGGTGCTCAGCCGGCGGAACTGCTGTTCTTCCGGCAAATCCTTGAGGGCGAGATGGGAGGGGGTTTCTTTACGTTGTTCCTTCAGGGCCTTGAGTTCGTCCTGCAGATGTTCGATCTCGTCGTGGGCAGCGGCTTTTTTCGCGACAAAGGCCTCGACTTTCGCTGGTTCAATCGTCTCGTTGAGGTTAAGCGCGCCGAATTGGGCGAGCCTGCGGCTGAGCTTGCTGGTCAGCGCGCGAACCTGGCCGTCGAGGGTTCGGCGAGCTGGGTTGACAACGCGTGCGGTATCAGGAATTTCTTCCATCTGATAATCCACCAGGCGGTCCAGGGCAAAGTGTTCACGCGCATACTTGAAGAAGTTTTCCTGAGACCACCTGGCGAACAGGGTGGCCGCCAGGCGCCCTATGCCAGATTGGTAATCCGTGCTGATCAGGGCGACCTGGCGACCGGTGTCACAGACCTTGCGTATCTCGCGTACCCACACCACGCCGCCGAGCAGCGTTCCCCGTTCGGCGAGTCGCATGCGTACCTGCTGGCCACGGCGAAGTTCGATCGTGGCGTCGACGAATTCCTCGGGCGACCAATCGTCGCCGGCGTACTTGCGATAGGAGAGGCAGGCAACGCGACGCGCCTTCAGACGCTTGAACAACTCTGGGCTATAGCCTTCGCGATCGAAGACCAGGGTGAAGCGATGGCGCAGCGGGTCGGCCGCGAGCGCTTCGGCGCTCGGCTGGCCCGGGATGTCCCGTTCCAGCCGAGGCAGGATCTCGCCTTCAAGAACCTTGATCAGGCCCGGGTCGACGGATTGCGTGACCCGGAAGAAGGGCTGCCCGTCGATCGCGTTGACCCAGTAATCGGCGGTCGCACGCTGGCACAGCCGCTGCCGCGCGATGTAGTGGCGCGGCAATTGGGTCTGCTCGCCGTAATACACCCGCACATGCGCGTCGACGTAGAGGATGCCCGCTTGTTCCGGCGCCGCCGCCATCCAGCGCCGACACAGGTCGGCACTCCATTTCTCGGCATGATCGCCCTGGCTCAGGAGCCCTATCTTCTCGCGCAGGGTGCGCACTTCGGGAATCCGATCGAGACCCAGTAACTTGCCCCACTCGCCTGGCGCACACGAGCGCAGAGACTCGACCGATTCCAGTCGCGCCAGGGCCATGAAGGCAATCAACATCAACAGACTGTCGATCCCGTAGTAACCCGCTGGCAGCGGAAGACCCTCCGACCCGTCGAGCAATCCGACCGCCAATAAGGCAGGCAGCGCGAACAGCACCCCGCCACGCGGTACATCAACGGCCGCCTGGAACTGCGGAGCAACGGCATTCAGCCCGCCCACGCTGGCCGCCACCCGGGCAACCACGTTGCTCGCCCCAACCCCCATCGGGGCCGCGCTGTCGAGTGCGCTCCGCTCGCTCTTGGTGCTCGAGACGACCGCGCAGACCCCTTTCCCCACCGGAACATGCAGCCGTCCGGCACGCACCGCCTTCGACAGGGTGTCGCTCTTGATCCCCAGTTCTGTCGCAACGCTCGGGACCGTCTGTCCGCCGTCGAACAGGGCCTGCGCCTGCTGCAACACCTCTGCCGTCAGCACCGCCGGACCCCGGCGCCGCGGCGGAACGTAGAACCCTTTCGGCCCCTCTTGCCGATAGCGCTTCAACGCTCGCTTGACACTCAACGCCGGCACCCCGAAGGCGCGCGACACGTCCACCACCCGAAGATGACCCTGCGCGATAAACTGCGCCGTAATCATCCGGAAGGTCGCCAAATCCTCTTCCCCATGACTAAACACCGGCAGGACGCCGTGGAAATACACGACTCGCCCGTCCTGCTTCCCGACAGACAGCAGGTCCTTGATCGGCGTCACGGCATCCGGAAAGATCGGCAACAGCAGTTGGGGCATCCGATTCTCCCGCAAGATCGGCGTGGCGCCGGCCAAAAAACCGGACTATCGCCAATTTTCGGTATCTTCGCAATATCTGCCACGCCCCTCGCCATAAACCCGCGCCAGTGCTTTGTCAGCGCGCTAACCGTATGAACTACTGCGGATTCGTGATGCCACTCGTGCAAACGTCATGGCGCCGAGATCAGGTTGTCTGCGCCTGTTTCAGAGCCAGGTAGCTGTCTCTGATGTACTCGATCCCGGAACGTAGACCGCTCTCCAGCAGAGTGATGCCGACGCAGGCGGATACTGGTTGGTGCACTCCCTCGATCACGAAAGGAGTCTGAAAACAGGCCTGGATGGTTTCCCCGTTGACCGAAATTTTCGGACCCATGACCGCGAAGGCATCGCCACCGAGGCGGGCGATGAAGACGTTGGCTGGCAGGTGCTCACCCAGACGCTGGGCGGTCGCCTTGAGCAGGGCATCGCCGTAGTCGTGACCGAGCAAATCATTGGCCACAGCAAACTGGTCGATGTCAACGATGGCCAGGGCACAGCCGCTCTCCTGTTTCGTCATCGTCTGGTCGAGTTCGCAAACCAGTGCCGTACGGTTGGGCAGGCCCAACTGCCGGTCGAAGAAGGCATCACGGCGCAGTTTTGTCACCAGCTCGATATTCTTCGCACAAAGCGCGATGTTTGTGCAAAAGACCTTGAGCAGTTCCTGATCCACCTCACTGATGGGCCTGGCCGAATCGATAAAGGCCGCGAAACCCTCTGCAGGGGTCTTGGCGAAATAGAGCGTGATGTTGTTGGGTTCAATGAGGCTGCGGCGCTCCTTCAGCGCCATCATCAGTTGACCGAGAATGCGTGGGTCGTCGATCTCGCACAGGCGCCGCTGGATGAGCGCACGAAAATGGCCGGCAGCGGCGATGATGTGAAACTCGCGGCGACCATTGACCAAGGGGCTGTCCTGGGCGGCAGCACAGCAGACCAGGCCCTCCGGCTCGACGCCGAGCAAACCGGCAATCTGGGTTATGACGCCGTCGGCAAAGCTTTGCAATCCCTGCTCGGCGATGAACTGGTTACTGGCGGCGACGATCTTTTCCAGACCCCTGCGGGTGGCATCCAGGCGCAGCAATTGGTCGTAGGAACGAATCGCCGTGGTGAGGGTGAGGAACAGCCTGTTCTGGGTCAGTTCGCTCTTGGTCTTGTAGTCGTTGATGTCATAGCGGGTGATCGTTTCGGCTTCCGGTGCCTGGCCCGGCTGGCCGGTACGCAAAATGATGCGACAGTTGGCCAGCTTGAGCTCGTTGCGAATGATATCGACCATGCGTAGGCCGGCATCGTCGCTTTCCATGACCACGTCGAGGAGAACCACCGCAATTTTTTCCGTGACCCGCAGAAGGGCCACAGCCTCGGCTCCCGAACTGGCATGAAACAGCGCCAGAGGACGATCGAGAATGATGATATTGGCAAGAGCGAAGCGGGTTGCCTCATGAACTCCCGGATCGTCGTCCACCACCAGGATTCGCCACGGACAGGCCGCTCCGTCTTTATCGCTCCAAGGTCCGTCGTCTTCGACGAAGACCAGTTCATCATTCACATCATGCATGCCCGCTCCTCCCTGTGGCAAAGGGTCTGGTGTCCGATGTCCAGATACGCTCAACAGGTATGGTTAGCGCGGCATCTATTGTCAGCAAATTTCGGATCCGGCTCAAGAGTTCCGGGGACAGGCATGTTGCCATCGGATCAGTCTCCCGACATTCCAACAGCGCCAGCCCGAGGAATGCCGCCGTATCAATGCCGAAGAACTTTTCTGGAAGCGCTTATAGATTCGACCCGAATCTCTCTTGAATCATGAGGAACGTCTGGCGAAATGCCCGGCAGGCGCATTCGCTTTCCACGATCTCTGCCCTCGACGGCAAAAACCGGCGGCCAGACGTTACAGTGACGGCATGCACTACCGCTAGCCGTCTGCAGAATCCTTCTTCGCTTCAGCGTTTGCCGACCCGTTTGGCCAGTTTGTCGATCAGCTTGCGCAAGGCCCGCTCGTTGACCATGCCCCTGGCTTTCCCGACCTCCAGCCAGCGCCGTTCGCGGTGGCTCTCTTCCCACTCGTCTTCGGGAACGCTTTCGCTGACTTCCATTGGAAATACCGCCACATGGCACACACCGCCCCATTTCTTGTAATCGTAATGGCCAATCGGCTGCTCGTCGAGGCGACCGCGCACGCCGGCCTCCTCCAGTGCTTCCTTGCCGGCTGAATCACGCAAGGACAGCTCGGGTTCCTTGACACCCTTGGGGATCACCCAGCGAGTTCCCTTGCGCGAGGCGATAACCATGATTTCCAGTTGGCCATCGATCCGACGATAGGGGAGCACTGCCGACTGGGTAAAGAAGTAGTCAGGAACCGGACCCTGCGGCTCGTCGTCCATGGCCAGATCGTCCGGCACCTGTCCTGGTCGGGTGACCGAGACCAGAGTGGCGCAGCCTGGCTCGAGCTTCGTCCAGTCTTCGATCATTCCCAATTGGGCGAGTGCCGAAGTCGGCAGCACCTTGCCATCGTCCGGAACCTCGATCTGGCCTTCGTTCAGATAATCTATCAGTTCTTCGAGCCCCGGATTATGTCCGACCACCATCACCCGGTGGGCACTCTTCGGGCAATCGGCCAGCGCCGCCAGCAGATCTTCGACTGGCGCCGCATAGAGACGGTCGTCCCAGCGCACTTTGCTCAACGGCACCCCCATCGCCTTGCAGGCAGCCGTCGTCGTGGCGCGCGCGCGCTCGGCCGTGGAACTGAGCACCGCGTCCGGTACCAGTTTCTGGCGCTTGATCCAGGCCCCCATTTTCTGGCTGCCGAGACGACCTCGTTCGACCAGCGGGCGCTGAAAATCCTCGTGACCGGTGCTCCAGTCCGACTTACCGTGCCGCAATACCAGCAATGTCTTTCCCTTCATGGCGAAACTTTCCCCTCAGTGTTGGTCAACGAGGACAATCCCGGAATCCCGGCGCAGTCTCTCCTCACGACGCTATGATAAACGATGGTTCACGCCGGCGTGCCATCAACAATACGCGCAGAATCGGCATCCCGGCATTTTGGCATCCCATAGCCTGCTGTTGCTAGCGGTGTCTGCGCTGGCGTCTTGCTGGCCAGCGCAGCTGGCAGGTTTGCCCCGCCACCAGACATGCCTGAGCTCCGCAGCAGGCTGACCGAGGAGGATTGCCGCTTTCATGGTTTGCGCCAGGTGATGCGGTAGATGGCTCCGGCGTAATCGTCAGAGACCAGCAGCGAGCCGTCGGGCAGAGTTTGCACGTCGGCCGGGCGGCCCCAGGCCGATTGATTCTGCAGCCAGCCACTGGCGAAGGTCTCGTAGGCGACGGCGCGCCCCTCCTGCACGCGCACCAGACTGATGCGGTAGCCGATCTTGCTCGAACGGTTCCATGAGCCGTGTTCGGCAATGAAGATCTGTTTGCCGTACTCGGCGGGAAACATGCTGCCGGTGTAGAAGCGGATGCCGAGGCTGGCGACATGGGGGCCGAGCTTTTGCGCCGGCAGCTCGAATTCGCTGCATCTGCGTTGCGCGCCGAATTCCGGATCTGCCAGTTCGCCGCCGTGGCAGTAGGGAAAACCAAAATGCATGGCCGGGCGCGGGGCACGGTTGAGTTCGTCCGGCGGCGTGTCGTCGCCCAGCCAGTCGCGGCCGTTGTCGGTGAACCACAGGACACCGTCCTCGGGGCTCCAGTCGAAACCGACACTGTTGCGCACGCCACGGGCAAAGATTTCACGGCCCGATCCGTCGGCATTCATCCGCAGGATGACCGCATAGGGATCGCCGGGGGCGCAGATGTTGCACGGCGCACCGACGGGAACGTAGAGCTTTCCGTCCGGCCCGAAAGCGATGAACTTCCAGCCGTGATGGGTATCCTTCGGCAGTGAATCGGTGACGATGACCGGCGCCGGCGGCTGATTGAGCCGACGGTCGATATCATCGTAGCGCAGGATGCGATTCACCGCCGCGACATATAGCGCACCGTTCTTCCAGGCCAGGCCGGTCGGTAATGGCAGGCCGTCGGCGATGCGCGTGACGGTGCCAGCGCGATAGGCGGCATCGAAGCGCACCGCATGCACCTTGCCGGCGCGCATCGAGCCGACATAGAGGATGCCGCCGTTGGCATCGACACCGCCGAGCGCCATCTGGCGGGCATTGTCGACACGCGCCCAAAGCTCGATGGCAAAACCTGGCGGCAACTTGATGGTTTCCAACGGCAGCGCCGCGGCCACACTGGCCCATGCCAAAAGGGTAAATGTAAGCAATGTTCTCATGGCGGGAGCAAGTTCTTCATGGCAGGGGTCGGCACGGGCCCCTTACCAGCCGGGCAATCCACCGTGCGGGCCGGCAGGCGACTTCCGTGGGTTCTCGGTCAACTGGCTGGCCTGACCCCTTCAGCGCCGCAGATACGACAGTTCCTTTGGCAGCACCACGTTGTTGCCGAAACCATCCTCACCGTAGCCAACCCTGGCCAGGACGTCCACATCGGCCAGGACGCGCTTGTCGCCGATGAAGGTAACGGTCAGGTCGGTGCGGATGTCGAGTTGTCCCGTGGCCTGCAGGCGTGCGATCTCGGCAACGGTGTTTTCGAGGACACCACCCTCACGGCGACCGATTTCGTCAGAGATCTCCAGCGGCTGGCGGTAGAGAATCACCTTGCCTTCGCCGGACAGCCGATGCACGATGGCCAGCACGGCGGCAGCGATCGCCGAGGGCTCCAGTACACCATCCTGGTCGGGATGAACGCGTGCGATTTCCGCCGCCAGCCAGCGCCGCTTGCGAGCATTGATGGTTTCGTTGGCGCGGAAGAGATCGAGCGGCGAGCCGGCGTCGAAGAGCTTGCCGTCCAGATCCATCTGCACCTCGCTGCCGTAATGCGCGACGATGCGCGCCACCAGATTCGATGGCCGCACGTGGAAGCCCCGGTAGCTGGGCACCGGAACCTCCAGCCGCCCCGGCTCGGCGTAGCGGCGCAGGATGTTCTGGCTGAGGCGCTGGCCGCCGTCCAGAACATCGCTCGAGAAAGCCATGGCGTAGGCGAAAAGGGTGGCCATGATGGCGTCGGTATCGACCACCGGCCGTTCGCACAGCAGACCATCGCCGGTCTGCGGGCTGACGTGCCGCTCGTAGTAGTGGGCCAGGTCAGTGGCGATCTTGAGAAGATGATAGATGACGCTGGCGTGGCCGCGCAGGATCGACAGCTCCGGGTCCGAGGTCTCGACCCAGGTTCTGGAAACATGGGTATCGTAGAGTGACTGCAGATTGTGGAAACGGAAGCTGAGCTGGCGCAGACGTTCCTCGCTGACCGGATCCGGGAAGCAATGCGCATAGTCCTGCGGCGGCACGCGGGCCGAAGTGCGCAACAGCTCGCTTTCCGCCGCCAGATTGAGGAACTCCGTTGCCAGGTAGGTGACGGTGATGCTCGCGTCGGTGGTGATGCGGTCGTCGCGATTGCGAGCCAGGCGACCAGGCGGCAATTGTTCGGCAAAATCCTCCGGAGTCGGAACGATGTCGGCGATCGCGACACCGAGCAACCGCGCTTCCTCCAGCAGACTGGTGGCCACCGCGCTGACAACGCTGCCCACCAGGCACAGGCGTTCGCCCGTCGCCGCATGGAAATCGGCGTCCACCGCCAGCAGGCGGTAGGTCGGCAGGCGACGCTGCACATGCGCCAGGGTCCGTCCGATGCGTGCGAAGTTGCGCAGCGCCGCGACCAGGGCCCGCAAGCGGCTCCAGCGGCGGTTCTGGGAAGCTCCGTATTCGTCGAGCAGCTCTTCCATCTGGCTCGATTCGAGTAGTAGCCGACCACTCAGCAGCCGCGTCAGAGCGAGCTCGCCGACCCCCCCTGCAGTCAGGCCGCGGACGAGTTCCAGCAGTGGCCGGCAGCGTGCGCGGATCAGCTCGCGAAACTGCTGGTCGTCGATCAGCCGCTCTCCCGTCTCCGCGTCGGGGAAGTCGCGGCCGCTTGAATCGTTCATGATGGTCAACACTCTCTTATGCTTCACCGATGTCAGGGTGGATCCGCAGAGCGCATGCGCGCCAGGATGATGGCGGTTTTTCTGGCCAATCCCGGTGCGTTGCGGTTACGGTCGTAAAAGCGCGGGCTGGGGACCATTCCGGCCAGCCTCGCAGCTTGCTCGGGTGAAAGCTGCGAGGCGGAAACGCCATAGTAATGACGCGCGGCGGCGTCGGCTCCGAAAACACCGTTGCCCCACTCGATGACGTTGAGATAAACCTCGAGGATCCGTTGCTTGCTCCATACGGATTCTAACATCAGCGTGATGACTGCCTCTTCAGCCTTTCGCCACGGGGTCTTGGCGGGTGTCAGAAAGAGGTTCTTCGCGAGTTGCTGCGAGATCGTCGATCCACCGGCGACGACACGTCCCTTTTGTTGATTCCTTTCGATGGCGTGCTGGATGCCTTCCCAGTCGAAGCCCTCATGGTCGACAAACTTGGCGTCCTCGGCCGCGATGATCGCACGTTTGAGATTGATCGAGATGCGCTCGTAGCCGACCCACTGCTTTTTTAGTTGCGCCTGTGGATCCTTGACTTGCGACTCCTCAAGGCGAATGTTCATGAAACGAGTGGTGTCCGGGTTGACCCAGTTCCACCACAGGACCCATCCAAATAGCCAGAACTGGTAGAGCAGCAGCAGCGCGAAGCAGCCGAGAAGCAGCCGCTTGGCCCACAGCAACACGAAACTCATCCGGTTGTGACGACCTTCGTAGCCCCGGCGCGTCGCATGATGCCCCTCCCCATGGCGAAGGCAGGAGGTTTGGGCTTGAAGTGGTCGAGCGGCTTGCCGAATACGTAGTCACCAGTGCTCATCGCTTGCCGGCCTTGGTTTCCAGGCTGTCACGCTGAGTGAAGTTGAAGGTTCGGGTAAACGTCAGAATGTCGGTATCGTGCCGGATGGCGGGTGGGAATTCGGCGAACGGTGCGGCCATGGCAACGATCCGCCGCGCTGCGTCGTCGAGAATACGGTGCCCTGAGGAACGGTTGATCTCGATTCCGGCGACCGTGCCGTCGCTCCTGAGAGTCACCGTCATGACCAAGTTGCCGTACAGTTTGCCCCGCGCTGCTTCCGGGTAATTGAGCGTGCCGACGTGCTCGATCTTTCGCCGCCATTCATCAAGGTATTGTGCATCGCGGTACTCCACTGCGCTGGCGCCGATGAATCTCTTGCGTGGCCGCTTGTTGTAGTCGTCGAGTTCCTTGGCGATCTCGCCTTCGAGACGTGCCATCGCCAAGGCGCTTTGCGCCAGGTCGCGACCGCTGACATTGTGCACCGGATCGGGCTGTGCCTCCTTCTCGGCTTTCGCAGCGACCATGGTCCTGCTCTCCCTTTGCGCCACCAGTCGCTGCTGATGCGCTTCGAGGGCCTGGACGCGCTTTTGCGAGTGTTCGAGGTCGTCACCCACCTGATGTCTGGGGGTAGCCGGCAAGGGTGTCCTGGCTCGGCGATCCTGCTCGGTATTTCCGCCATGGTCGAGATTGGCCTGCGCTTGCACCTGCGCGTCGGCAGGAGCGCGAGCTGAACGGCTATTGACCAGAATGATGTCGAAGGCGCGGTCCTTGATAACGCGCGAGGGATCCGGGTAACTAAAGTGCAGCGACAGCAGCAGACCATGCAGAAGCAGCGAGGCCGCGAGTGCCAGCCCCAGAGCATGTGTTGCCAACCAGCGTACAACCATTTCACGCGATCCGGCGCTCACCTCAATCGACCGCCTCCAGGACCTCCGGAGCCTCCTCTGCGGCATTCTCGATACGGGCTCCTGCCACGGCGACGGTTTCGAGATAGCGACAGCCCAGTGCCAGGGTCAGATAGTCGACCGACTCGATACGCAGTCGGATACGCTGGCCGGGTTTGAGTTCCGGTGCCGAGGGTACTCGCTGTACCAGCGGCAGATGGTCAAGCCTGGCGAGATTCTCGCGGCCGATCGTTGCCCCGATGCGGTCGATTCCTTGTTGGCGCAGCCAGCGCAGGCACCAGTACCGTTCCATGTTGCGCTGAAATTCGGCGTAGGCGCTGTAGGTCAGCTCGAAATCGCGCATTGCGGTGAAGAGGGTGTCGGAACGTGCCGCGAACGGTGGTGTCTCTCCCCGCAGGCTGGCAATCAACTGCCACTGGTTGATCAGGTCGACATAACGACGCAGCGGCGACGACGACCAGGCGTACTGTTTTACCCCGAGGCCCTCGTGCGGCTGCGGCGAAGTGCTCATGCGCACCTTGCCGCCGGTCTGTACGCGATAGATTGCGGGCACGCCCCGTGCTGCCAGCAGCCCGCCCCAGGTGCTGTTGGCAACAATCATCAACTCGGCGACCAATTTGTCGAGCGGGCTGCCACGCTTGCGTGCGGAAATCTCGATTCGGCAGGCCTCGGCATCTCCGAGATCGCCGTCGACCCGGAAGTTGTAGTCAAAATGGCCTTGCACCGCCGAAGGCTTGCCGCGTCGGCCTTCGCAGGCGTTGGCGAGGTGCCAGAGGGTCAGCAGTTGATCATGGAAGGGAAACTCGGGCAGACCATCGGCAATCGTCTGCTCGTTGAACAGCGGTTCGATGTCGTGGTGGCGTAGGTTGGCGACCACAGGAACGATTTCGATGCGCGACTCGTGGGCCGTAATCTCGAACTCGGGGCTGACCGTGAGATACAGCGAAATGGCGGGGCAGTCGCGGCCACTCGAAAGGGTGAAGGAATCCAGTACCGTATCCGGCAGCATGGTGATCTTGCTGCCCGGCAGGTAGACCGTCGACAGCCTGGCGCGCGCGATGTGGTCCAGTGGCGACCCCGGTGCGATACCCAGCGACGGTGCTGCAATGTGGATTCCGACCCGCCAGCCCAGGCCAGGCAGTGTCTGCAGGGAAAACGCGTCGTCGATTTCGGTCGTTGTCGCGTCGTCGATCGAAAAGGCCTGCACATCGGCACGCGGTAGACCGACCGGTAGTGCCGGTGCCGCCGTCACCGGGAAAGCCGTACCGTGCGGGAACTGTTCAAGCAGGAAATGCTTCAGGTGATAGTCGTGTGCCGAGCGGATGCCGCCACACTTTTCGAGCAACTGTACTGCCGACAAACCCGTTTCACTACACGCTGCTTCGAGTGCCTTGGTCTCGTTGCGGTTGCGGTCAGGCTTGTAGAGCAATTGGTTGAGGATGGGCAGAAACTCGGGGGGCAAGGAGAAGGCCTTGAGTTCTCCAACCATGCGCTCGATGGTCAGGGCTTGCTGGCGTTTCCTTTCGAGGCCGGCAAGGGCGGCCTGGAGAATCTCGGTCGGTGCCTTGCGGAAACGACCTTTGCCCTTGCGATGAAAATAGATCGGCGCCGCATGCAGGGCCAGAAGGAGCGCAGTGGCTTCAAGCGCCGTGGCGATGTGACCGAAGTACTCGTTGGCAAAATCAGAAAAAGAAAACTCGCCGTCACCGACACACTCCCATAGAAATTCGGGCTCGATATCGGCAGCCAGTGCTTCCGCCTGATCGAGCAGTCCCGTCGCTGCCGGTTCGCTGTAGCGCAACAGGACGTTTGCCGACTTGATTTTGCTGCGCTTGCCCGAGGCCGTTTCGACCTGCAACGAGGTCTCGTTGTCGGTCACGATGGTGGCTGCCTTGAAAGCCCCCTCTTCTTCGAATAGAACATGCATTGCAGCGATTATAGCCTACAGAATTCAATGATTTGCGGTACAAGATCAGGGAAGCGTGTAAAGCTGTGATCGCCCCCGGCAAGAACCATCTGGCGACAGCCGGCGTAGCGCGCGACAGCCTGACGGTAGTCGAGCACCTCATCTCCGGTTTCGATCAGCAATAGATAGCGCGCAGCCGTTACGATCGGTGTGTCGAGCGCGCGCAGTTGGTCGACGTGCGCCAACGTAAACTCGAAGGTCTCGCCGGTATGGAAGTTGCGATGCGTGCCGACCATCCCGTCGAGCAGCATCGGTGCCATGACTGCCGGGTTGATCAGGACTGCGCGCAAGTCGTGCTTTTCGGCCAGCCAGCTGGCATAGAAGCCCCCCAGCGAACTGCCGACGAGCGTCGTTGGACCGTCGTTGCCGGCCAACAGCGCCTCGACCCTGGCAATCGCCGTCAGCGGCACCGGCGACAACTGAGGGCACTGGAAACGGTCACCAAAACCGATCTCAGCCAAGCGTTCACCGAGCAACCTGGCCTTCCAGGACGCTGGCGACGAGCAGAAGCCATGCAGATAAAGAATGTTTGGAGTCGTCACTTCAGTAGGTCCAGGAAACCCAGTTGTAATGCCAGGTGAGCAGCACGACGATGCCGAATACAATGCGGTACCAGGCGAAAATCGAAAAGTCGTGCGTACTGATGTAGCGAAGCAGCCCGCGCACTGCCCAGAACGCCGAGATGAAGGCGGCCAGAAAACCGACGACCCACATTCCCAGGTCGTCGAAGGAGAGTAGTGCGCGTTCCCTGTAGAGCTGGTAGAGGGTGGCGATGATCAGCGTCGGAATCGCCAGGAAAAACGAAAACTCGGTAGCTGCACGGCGCGACAGGCCGAAGAACAGGCCACCGATGATCGTCGCTCCTGATCGCGAGGTGCCGGGGATCAATGCCAATGCCTGTGCGCAGCCGAGCTTGAAAGCGTCGGTCAGCGACAGATCATCGACCGATTCGACGCGAATGCGATGTTCGCGCCGCTCGGCCCAGAGAATGAGGAAACCGCCCGCAATGAAGGCTAGCGCCACCACCGGCGCGTTGAACAGATGCGCCTTGATCGTCTTACCGAACAGCAGGCCGATGATCGCCAGCGGCAGGAAGGCCACCAGAAGATTGAGTGCAAAACGCTGCGCGGCACGTTCGCTGGCCAGTCCGAGCAGGACCTGCGAGAGCTTCGCGCGATACTCCCAGCACACCGCCAGGATCGCGCCGGACTGGATGACGATCTCGAATAGCTTGCCGCGCTCATCGTTGAAGTCGAGCAGGTCGCCAGCGAGGATCAGGTGGCCGGTCGATGATACCGGCAGGAACTCGGTGAGGCCTTCGACAAGACCGAGAATCAGCGCTTTCAGCAGGAGCAACAGGTCCACAGAGGGCTTTCGACAAAAAGCGGCATTCTAGCACCTAGGGTCGGGTTGCCTGTTCCAGTGCGGCTAGCCAGGCGATCGCCTGTTGTCGATGGTCTCCGCACATTTCGACGGAGGGCTGCAGTCCGGAGCAGCATGACGGCCGCTCGGGGCGGCCCCACAAACCACAGCGCCAGTCTTCGGTCAGATTCGCGCAGTGTTCGCCGGCCGGTTTACCGTTGGGGTGGCCTGGCATCGCGGTTGTGATCGAGGGTGCGATGCAACAGGCCGCGCAGGCGGGCCGGCATTCACGCCATGCTGTCAGCATCGACGCTGCCGTGACCGAGCCGCCGGGAAAGCGTCGCTGCCGCCTCGCGCGTACTCTGTGCGATCGGGCTTTCCCAGTCGATGTCGAAGTTCCCGATGATGCCCAGCGAAGTGATCGCGGCGACCATGCGGCCGCTGTGATCGAAGACCGGAGCGCTGAAGCCATTGATTCCCGGGGTGACACTGCCCGAAGCGCGCGAGATGCCGTGGCCGCGGATCTCGTCGAGTTGCGCCATGAGCGCGGCGAGTACCGCCTCCGGCTGCGCATTCCTTGCCTCGGCAGTTGCCCGCACCTCAGCGTCAAGCATCTTTTTGAGATACGGCGAGCGATAGAAAGCCGAGAAAGCCAGACCAGTCGCTGACGAAGTGAGCGGAAGCACGACGCCGGTTCGCAGGGTAATGGTGACCGGACCGCCGGCTTCGACCCAGCGTACACAGGTTGCGCCGTGATTGCCCCACATGGCGAGTGCCACTGTTTCGCCACTACGCTCGCAGAGGTCGTCAAGCACCGGCCCTGCCAGACGCACGGGATCGAGCCGGGCCAGACTCGCGAGCCCAAGTTCGAGCGCAAACCCGCCGAGATCGTAGCGGCCGGTATTCGCATCCTGTTCGACAAGGCCCATGCGCATGAAGCTCACCAGGTAGCGGTGTGCCTTGGCGGCTGGCATGCCGGCGTTTCGGGCAATATCACGCAGCATCATTGCCCGCCGGCCGGCTGCCAGTGCCCGCAGCAGGCGCGTACCGACTTCAATCGACTGGATGCCTTGTCGTTGTTTGGCTGGTTCAGCGCTACTGGTTTCGGACATCGTTTCCTTTCGGAGATCAGGCCAGCGCCTGCAATGCGGCCTCGTAGTCAGGCTCGTCCTTGATCTCGGCAACCAACTGGCAGTGCAGTACGCGGTCATCGGCATCGAGGACCACCACCGCGCGCGCCGCCAGCCCCGCCAGCGGTCCATTGCTCAAGGCCACGCCGTAGGCTTCGAGAAAATCACGACCGCGCATGCAGGACAACGTCAACACCTTGTCCAGACCTTCGGCACCGCAAAAACGGCTCTGTGCGAAGGGCAGGTCGGCGGAAATGCAGAGTACGACCGTATTGCTCAGTGCGCTGGCCCTTTCGTTGAACTTGCGTACCGAGGTCGCACAAGTCGGTGTGTCGATGCTCGGAAAGATGTTGAGAATCTTGCGCTGGCCGGCAAAACTGCTTAGCGACACATCGGCCAGATCCTTGCCGACCAGCGTAAACGCCGCTGCCACCTCGCCCTTTTGTGGAAAATTGCCATTGACCTGAAACGGCCTGCCGCCGAGTGTCACTGTGTTTGTCATGTGGATTCCTGATTCCTGATGGGGTGTGAATTGAAGAGACTGCCGTTGACCATCAGCGGCAGCGTTGCTTGGGCATTATTTCACGGCTGGAGTTCTCACGATGGCCTCCGAACTGAGCTCAGAGGCCGCCGGCGGTCCATTCCTTCCGGACTACTTGACGCGCATGCCGGGCTCAGCACCGGCATCCGGCGAGAGCAGAAAGATGCCCGGCATCTGGCCATCCGGGTCGGAGGCGGCCAGCACCATCCCTTCCGAAAGGCCGAACTTCATCTTGCGCGGCGCCAGGTTGGCCACCATCATGGTCAGCCGGCCGACAAGCTTTGCCGGGTCGTAGGCGGTCTTGATGCCGGCAAAGACCTGTCGGGTGCCGAGTGCGCCGACGTCGAGCAGCAGACGAACGAGCTTGTCGGCGCCATCAACCGGCGTGGCTTCGCTGATGCGCGCAATACGCAGGTCGACGCTCATGAAATCGTCGAGGCTGATGTGCGGCTTGACGCTTGCTCCGATGGCGGCCTGCACGACAGCTCCGGCCGCCGCTTTCTCCTGCTGCTCGGCATGCCTCTGCGGGCTGGTTTGCAAAGTTGCCGCCAGCGATTGGCGGTTGGCGGCCAGTAGCGCCTCGACCTGTGTCTTGTCGACACGTGACAGCAGGTGCTGATAAGTCCTGATGGCATGCCCGGCGGCGAGGACCGTACGGCTGTCTTCCCAGACCAGCGGGGCGACGTTGAGAAAGGTTTCAGCCTTGGCGCTGAGCGCCGGCAATACCGGTTTGAGCAGAATCGCGAACAGGCGGAAGAGATTCAGAGCATTGCTGCAGGCAGCCTGCAATTCGTTTGCGCGACCTTCATGCCGGGCCAGTTCCCAGGGTTTGACGCTGTCGACATACTGATTGGCGAGGTCGGTCAGGGCCATGATCTCGCGGATCGCCTTGCCGAATTCGCGCGCTTCATAGTGATCCGCGATCGCCGTCCGTCGTTCGCGGATGGCCTGGATCGCCGGTAGCGATTCGTCGCAGGTACAGAGCTGGCCAGCGAAGCGCTTGACGATGAATCCGGCCGAGCGGCTGGCAATGTTGACAAATTTGCCAACCAGATCGGAATTGACGCGCGCGATGAAATCGTCAAGGTTGAGGTCGATGTCCTCCATCGAGCTCGAGAGTTTGGCTGCATAGTAGTAGCGCAGCCATTCGGGGTCGAGGCCTTGCGCCAGATAGCTTTCTGCGGTGATGAAAGTGCCACGCGACTTCGACATCTTGGCGCCATCGACGGTCAGGAAACCATGCGCGAAGACCTTGCTGGGGGTTCGGTAGCCGGCATGTTCGAGTTCCGCCGGCCAGAACAGCGCATGAAAGTAAAGAATGTCCTTGCCGATGAAGTGATACAGTTCAGTGGTCGAATCCGGACGCCAGTACGCGTCAAAATCTAGGCCGTTCCTGGCGCAGAGGTTCCTGAAAGCGCCCATGTAGCCGATTGGCGCGTCGAGCCAGACGTAAAAGTACTTGCCGGGAGCGTCGGGGATTTCAAAGCCGAAATACGGTGAATCGCGCGAGATGTCCCAGTCGGTGAGCCTGTTCTCGCTCTCGCTGCCCAGCCATTCTTGCAGCTTGTTGGCGGCTTCGTGCTGCAATCGGCCTTCACTCTGTGTCCAGCGCCGTAGAAAAGCCTGGCAGCGTGGATCGGACAGTCTGAAGAAGAAATGTTCCGATTGCCGCAGTTCCGGCCTGGCACCGGAAACTGCCGAATAGGGGTTTTTCAGCTCGCTGGCGGTGTACGCAGAGCCACAGCTCTCGCAGTTGTCACCGTACTGGTCGTGGGCGCCGCACTTCGGGCACTCGCCCTTGATGAAGCGGTCCGGCAGGAACATCTGCTTGAGCGGGTCGTAATACTGCTCGATGGTGCGTGTCTCGATCAGACCCGCCGCCTGCAGGCGCGTGTAGATTTCGTTGGCGCAGGCGCGGGTCTCCTCGGAATGCGTCGTGTAGTAGTTGTCGAAACCGACGAGGAAGCCGGCGAAGTCGCGCGCGTGCTCGCCATGGACCCGTTCGATCAGCGCTTCCGGGGTGATTCCCTCCTGCTCGGCGCGCAGCATGATCGGCGTGCCATGCGTGTCGTCGGCGCAGACATACCAGCATTCATGCCCGCGCATTTTCTGGAAACGCACCCAGATGTCGGTCTGAATGTACTCGACCAGATGGCCGAGGTGAATTGCGCCGTTGGCATATGGCAGGGCGGAGGTTACGAGAATCTGGCGTGTCATTGAGTTGGGCGCAACCGGGGCAAAGGCGCATTCTACCAAAGCGGGGTCAGGCCGGTGACGGCTGATCGTGATAACGAGCAATTTCGTAATCGCAGCCACTCGCTTCGACTTCCATCGGCGTCAGCAGATGGATACGGCCATCCTGGCTGAAATTCAGGGTTTCCCGCACACTGAAGCTGCCCAGGGGCAGCACGAGGCGTACGATGCCAGGCACTTCATCATCGTGCAACCAGATGCCGGGGATGGCGACAGCTGCGGCGAAACCACTGCGGCGTGGTTGCAGCTCGACACCCTGCGCCTGCCGCGCAAGCAATTGCACCCCCAGGTTGGCGCGCCCACCGGCCTGCCTGTTGAAGCGCCGCGCCGTCCCCAGCAGCCAGTTCTCACCCCCTTCCACCTGCATGCAGAGCAGTGAACCAAGCTTGATCCGGTCAGTCGCCGATTCGTCGAAGCAGGTGCGCAGTCCCCCGAGACTGACGTTTTCGACGACCCAGCTTTGCGTTTGCGTCTGCAGGTCTGCCGAAGTGCCCGAAAAGACCGTGTAGCTATGGTCAAAACCCGGCAAGACAGCCATTCTTGTCTTGACCGCATGGCGCTGATGACGTCGCTGAGGCGGTTTCAATGCCCAGCAAACCCGCAAATGGCGCAACACCGGCAGCAAGGCCTTCTGCGGAAATTCACCGCCGAGATTGAGGCTGCCCGGAACTTCGTCGCGTTCGACCACATGGATCAACTCTTCGAGCCCAGCGAGCGCCTGGCCCGGCGAAAAGAAGCGCAGGCCGGGTCTGGCTGCGCCGGGATGACGAGCCAAGCGTGTCGGTGCCGAACCCTTTTCCGCGTCGACCCAATACACGCTATCGGGTCGGCAATCCGGCGAACACACAAAGGCCGGCAAGAAATGTGCGATCATCCGATCGGCCAGTTCGACCTGTTGCGGCAGCAAGCCATCCATCGAGGAGGTAGAAAATACCAGTGCGTGCAGATATTGATGCCCGGCACTGCTCGAACCCTGGTGACCCGGATAAAGCTGAACCGGCTTCTGCGCATGGCCCGCCGCTTCGGCCAGCAGGGAAGTTCTCCCGAGACTTTTCCAGATCTCTCCTTCAACCGGCTCGTAGCGATACGCCAGCCACTTGATGAGGGTACGACGTGCCGCCTGCAAGCGCGCGTCTGCCAGCGGCAGGGAAACTTTGAAGGCATCCGCACCTCTCTCCTTGGGTTCGAGTCGGGCGCGTGTCGTGCACAGAGCGTAGAGCGCAGCAACTGCCGTCCAATAGCCGTAATTCCGCTCCCATAAGCGCTGCAGCTCAAGCCTCGACAAGAATGGCGAGTAAAGGTAGTCGCGTGCCAGGCGTCGCAGATGGGGCTGCCCAGCGTCATCGAGCTGGCGAAGCACGTCAAAATAGTGGTCCAGGCGAAAGTTCCTGGCGTGCTTCAATGACTCGAACCAGCTCGCCAGTTCATCGACGGCATGGGCCGCCTTCTCGACGTGCAGTTCGGCGAGGATCCGTTTCAACTCCTTGGCGTCTGCGAGGGGATGATCAGGACGTTGCGGAAACAGGTTGATGAGCATGTAGAGCCCGCCTTGGCAAGGGATGACCGGGTTGAGACGGAGATTGTAAACCAGGAGCGCAATCCCTGCCGATCAATGCGTGGCCCTTGCCAAAGCGACGCCGGCGCAGCATTCGCCGGCACTCTCCTTTACAATGCGCGCTGACAGATCGACAGGCAAAACGGCATGCAGCAGTATCTCGACCTGATGCGGCACGTCCTTGAACAGGGGACCCCCAAGGCAGACCGCACCGGCATCGGCACGCGCTCGGTGTTCGGCTGGCAGATGCGTTTCGACCTGGGTGTCGGCTTCCCCCTGCTGACCACCAAGAAATTGCATTTGCGATCGATCATTCACGAGTTGTTGTGGTTCCTGCAGGGCGACACCAACGTGCGCTACCTGCAGGAGAACGGCGTCCGCATCTGGGATGAATGGGCCGACCGCAACGGCGATCTCGGCCCCGTCTATGGTCGGCAGTGGCGTCACTGGCAGACTGCGCAGGGCAGTGAAATCGACCAGATCGCACGACTCGTCGACGGCCTGAAGAACAACCCCGACTCGCGCCGACACCTGGTCACAGCCTGGAATCCGGGGGACATCGAGCGCATGGCGCTGCCACCGTGTCATGTGCTCTTCCAGTTGTACGTCGCGCCGCCTGCCGATTCAGAGGGGGATCGCCGGGCGAAGCTTTCCTGCCAGCTCTATCAGCGCAGCGCCGACATTTTTCTCGGCGTGCCCTTCAACATCGCATCCTACGCACTGCTGACCCTGATGTTGGCACAGGTCTGCGGCTATCGGCCAGGCGATTTCGTGCACACGTTGGGCGACGCGCACCTTTACAGCAATCATTTTGAACAGGCGCTCCTGCAACTGACACGCGCCCCGCGCCCCTTGCCGACGATGCGACTGCAGCCGGAAGTGCGCGACCTGTTCAGTTTCCGCTTCGAAGACTTTGTGCTCGAAGGCTACGATCCACACCCGCACATCGCGGCTGTAGTCGCCGTCTAGGCCTGCGGCCGATGCGTGCGCAGGCTCCGGCAGCAGCAGGACGGCTCCCCATCCTCTCGCTGATCGCGGTCGTTGCCCGCAACCGCGCGATTGGCAAGGACCAGCAACTGCTGTGGCACCTACCGGAAGACCTGCGAAATTTTCGCGAAACGACGCGCGGCAAGCCGGTGATCATGGGCAGAAAGACCTGGGAATCGCTGCCGACCGCCTTTCGCCCATTGCCCGGGCGGCACAACATCGTCGTCAGCGGCAATCCCGATCATCTGCCGAGCGGCGCGACGCCGGCCCGATCGCTCGCAGAGGCAATTGCTCTGGCAGGCGACGCCGCCGAGGTCTTCATCGTGGGTGGCGAGGCGCTGTATCGTCAGGCACTGCCGCTGGCCAAACGTCTGTACCTGACCGAAGTCGCAGAGAATGCGCCGGGAGACCGCTTCTTCCCCGAAGTTTCGCTTGCCGAGTGGCGGGAAATCTCCCGTCGCACCGGCAACGCCCAGGCGCCGACCACGGCCACTCGCGGGAGTATCCCGGCCTTTGATTTCGTGATTTACGAGCGTCGCTAGTTCCCGTCGCGGCGCGGCCGGTTACCAGGCGCCGGATGGGTCGCCGTTCCCGGTCTCGCCTGTGCGGGCGGTGTGAGACAACCTTGATGGGTGCAAATCGCGTCAGCGATTCACAAATCGCCCCTCCCCCTTACAAGTGTAACGTCAGCTCGGGATAACGAGGCCAAAAATGTGGCGCTAACCCATTGATGAGAAACGGATGATCGTCAACGTTGTCTTGATTCATTGAGTGCATGACCTGATCAACCCCGTACACGGAGGCCTCATCATGGACGATCTGACCGAGACTGACTGCCGGATGGACGACTTTTACGAAGCGTTCGAACCTCAACTCAACGCCCGGCTGCTGACCGATGGCAAGCGCCATCGGTCGAGGAAAGGCAGCCTATCCGTGCCGGAGTTGATGACGCTGGTCGTGCTATTCCACCAGATTCGCTACCGACAGTTTAAATCCTTCTATCTGAACCCTGTTGGCCGATACCTGCGTAGCGAGTTTCCCCGACTACCCACCTATCAGCGATGTGTCGATTTGCTGCCACGCTGCGCGATCGCCCTGGCCGCCCTGTTCGAGGAACTCACGGGCAAGTGCTCCGGGGTGTCGATTGCGGATTCGACTCCTCTCTCTGTCTGCAAGAACTTGCGGATTTCTCGCCACCGGGTGTTCCAGGGCATGGCGGCGCGCGGCAAGAGTTCGACCGGCTGGTATTTCGGTTTCAAACTCCATTGGGTGATCAATCACTTGGGCGAACTGCTGGGCGTCAAGCTGACCCCAGGCAATGTCGATGACCGCAAGCCCTTGTGCGACTTTGCCGAGCGGCTCTTTGGCAAGCGGTATGCGGACAAGGGCGATATTGCCCAGTGGCTGACCCCCTTTCTGAAGGATCTCGGCATCGACTTCGTGACCAAGGTCAGGAAAAACAGGAAGCCCGTCGCCCTGTCTCCCTTCGACGAGGCGATGCTACGGCAGCGATCCCTCGTGGAAACCGTCATCGACGAACTGAAAAACCTCTGTCAGATCGAGCATACCCGCCCTCGCTCGCCCATCCATTTCGCCGTCAATTTGCTGGCTGGCCTCATCGCCTATGGCCTGATGCCCAACAAGCCCAGACTACCGCTTCAGGACTTCCGCCGGCTCTCGCCGTCTCCCAAACTTATCCCGAACTGACGTTTACCTACACTTTTAAGCCCCCCCGCACGGGGGAAGAAGCGATCACCGATGTCAACGCCTCTCGATCGAACAAGGCGCTTCGACCAGCACCCTCAATCACCCCCTTATTGTCAAGATTGTCTTGCGATGACGCATTGTCAATAAATGTCGCCTGGTTCGTCGAACTGGTTGCGGCGACCAGGAAGACTCGGGGCGATGCGCCTGGGGAACATCGCCTTCCCTGACCACCTGAACGGCTTCCCTCCATGCCTGGACGCCGCCTGTTGTCTCTACTCCGTGTCTCGGTGATCGCGGCCATGGCCATCTTGCTGCTGGTTTGCGCATACGCCGCCGAGCAGACGCCCAACCTGTTCGATTCGCTCGGCAAATTCTTCCAGCCTCAGTCCGAAACCCCGGCCGCGGAGGCCAGCCCTCCGGCCGAGCCCTCGACCCCGGCCCGCAACCTCGCCCAACAAGGCGCGCCGGGCAGCCGACGGATCGCGCTGGTCATCGGCAACGATGCCTACGAGAAAGCATCCAAACTGGAAAAGGCCGGCAACGACGCAACAGCCATCGCGCGCGAACTCAAGACTGCGGGATTCGACGTGCTGCAGCACCACAACCTCAACCACCGAGGCATGGTCAAGGCGGAGGAAACGCTCGTGGACCGGATTACCGGTGGCGATCAGGTGGTCTTTTTCTTTGCCGGGCACGGCGTGCAGACCAGCTTGAGCGCCTTGGGGTGCAGCGCCGTAGGTTGGGGTGAGCTTGCGAACCCCAACGGCCAAGCAATCCTCTATCATTTCGCGATGCGCTATCGCCGGGCCAAAGTCGCCGGGGGGATGTACTTTGTCACGGTCAACCTCGCCGACCGCCAGTCGAGCGTCCTCATCGAGCTTATTGACGCCTGACGCTAAACCTTGCGGCGTGTCAGGGACGCGCACCCATTCCACATCGACGCGATGATCGTTCTCCCCGATCACCTACAGGCCTTGTGGACGCTACCGGCTGGCGATGCGGACTTTGCCAAGCGCTGGGTGCTCATCAAGGCAGGATTCTCCAGGCAAATTCTTCCGACGGAACGCCGTTCGCCAAGCCGCATAGCCAAGTGGGAACGCGATATCTGGCAGCGCCGCTACTGGGAGCATCTGATTCGGGACGAAGGCGACTTCGCGCGCCATGTGGATTCCATCCATTTCAATCCCGTCAAGCATGGGTTGGCCACACGGGCGGTCGAGTGGCCGTATTCGTCGATTCACCGCTATGTTCGGCTCGGTTGGCTGTGCGCAGAGTGGGCGTCGGATAGGGGTGACGAGGGCGCGTTGGGCGACTGAGGGGAAATGTTGGGGTTCGCAAGCTCACCCCAACCTACGGGCTACTTGCGAGACCGCGTATTTCAATGGAGTCGAGATCAGCATGTGTACGTGATCCTGCATCAGATGCCCCTCTTCGATCCGACTCTCCCTCTGCTCAGCCAGTTTGCGGAAACACCTCCCAGAGGTAGCGACGCAGCTACCCATACCGCGTAGGGCGTCGGCACTTCGGGATGAACACGATGTGATTTTTGACTTGGAACCTGTCCAAAAACTACGCGAGGCGCCGGAGCATGAGGTGAGCAGCAGCAATATGGACCATGGCTTCAGCGGTGTCCGGGCGGACCTCATCATCCTTGGACAGACGACGAGAACAGCCAAGCCAGTCAAAGGTACGTTCCACCACTCAGCATTTGGGAAAGACCACGAAGCGATGAGCTTCAGTCCGCTTGACAATGGTCAGCGTCCAGTCGAACAGGGCACGAACCCATTCCACCAAGGTACTGGTATAGGCACTATCGGCAAATATCGTCCGGATCGTACAGCACAACGCGGCCAGTTGAAGCAGCAAGACTGGGGCACCCACACGATCCTGAATACCTGCTGAATGGACCCCCACAGCCCGCAACAAACCCTGGGTGTCGACGGCGATGTGGCGCTTGCGCCCCTTGATCTTTTTCCCCGCATCATAGCCCCGGCCGTCCCCTTTCAAGGTCCTCTTGACGGACTGCGAGTCAATGATGGCAACCGTGGGCTGTTCCGAACGCCCCAGTTTCTGGCGAAGCTCCTTGCGAAGCGCGCGGCTAATGCGCGCCACAAACCGGTTCGACGCCATCGCCTGAATTCTTCGTACACCGATTTCCAGGGCGGAAAGTCTTTCGGTAGCTGTCGCCATTGACAGCCTGTCTTGACGACGTACAGCACCGCATCGACCACACGCCGCAGCGGATACAGGCGCGGCCGCCCTCCCGCATGCTTCCCAGTTGTCCGCTGGCAAAGTAGCGGCTCGAGTTTGGCCCATTGCTTATCGCTCAAATCGCTCGGATACATCCTCTCTTCCTCACCCAATCAGTAGTCCAAAAGCCGCTATCGAGGAAGTTCTTCGACTGAAGTTTAGACACACGCGTGCTCCGCTCGCCGGGTTTTCGCGGAGGCGAGCGATGGCTTTCAAGACAATGGCATTCCCCAGCGCCGATCGACGCTGGGCGAGACGTCTCAACACTGCAAACGCTGATCCTGACCGGGGAGAGGCATCACGAATTGACCGGACTTCGAGTCGTAGGCGTCGCGCACGGGAAGTCCGATAAATTGCATGCGCAGCCCCTGGGCGAAAAGGCCCGCAGTGATCATGGCACCCTTTCTCCAGGGGGCGATGGCCATCAGCGGAAAGGACGGCCACAACTGCAGGGCGAGCAGTTGCGTCAACGCGTAGGCCGTGGAGCGAATCTGCATCCACAGTTCCAGCGCGGCCTTCGACTGCTGCCACAGATTGGCCACGCCCCACCAGCGCTTCAGGTGGTGAAACAAGGGCTCGATCGCCCAGCGCTCGGCGTAGATCGCGACGACCTGTTGGGCCGACAGGTCGGTCTCGGTGGCCAGAATCAGGCGTGGGCGCGACCAGGTGTGATCGGGCAGGAGCATCTCGCACCACACCGCGCGTACCGGGAGCCCCTTCAGGAATCGCGCCACAGCGATGACCGAACGCACCCGAACCCGCTGCACCTTGCCGTACAGCATCAGCTCCATCTCCTGCACCGGCAAGGTTTCGAGCCTCGCCGCATCGATCCGCTGGCCGTACTTGCGCTGGCGGCCTCGGCGTTTCGGCTCCGGTTCCGGCGGCAGAAACAAGGCCGTATCGCGGCGCACCTGTCCGATGATGCGGACCGGTTGTTCGAGCAACGGAAGAATCAGGGTGCGGCGCATGAACCAGGCATCGATCAGCAAGCGCCCCCCCTGGACGTGCCCCCGGACCGAGTCCATCAGTTGGCGTGCCCCCCAGAGCTTGCCGCGCTGACCCGATTCTTCGAGCAGCCACGAGCGAATCGGCACCGTCAGCGCCGAACCCAGGCGGACGCGCACGACCAGGGCCAGCGTGACCCAGCACTGGCTGTTCAGAAAGGTCGGCCGATTGGCCTTGTGGTTGTGATCGTGCTTGATACTGATCCCCGGCCCGGACTTCGCGCCGCGCAGAACCAGCGTATCGTCGAGGATCAGGGTGACCAGTTCGGTGGGGCACACCGTCAGCACCAGCTGTAACAAACGCAGCGACAATTCCGTGACCGGCACCTGTGCTCGCTCGATGAGCTTGTAATAGGTGGTCCAGTGTGCCTCCCGGCGAATGGCCCCGATGGCCCGCGTGACCCAGCCTTCCGGGTTGAGCAGGCAACCGATCAGCAGTTCGACGAAGGTCCGGCGAGAACGCGGTGGCACCGCCACCAGGAGAAAGGAAATCCATTCCGAGAGTAGCAAGCAGACGTTGGCAGCGAGAGACATGAGGGAAAGTCCAGGATCGAAAACGATCCCTCATTGGTCGCCGCGCGCTGCTTGCGCGAGAACCCTGCGCAAGCAGCGCGCGGCGACCTCACGATTCCCACGTCATGTCAAGTCTTTTTTGTATTTCTTCGAAAGTAACTACTCAGGTCGGCTGGCACGCTTGATGCTTTTAATTCGGCATGGACGAACTTCCCGACCTTGAAAAGCTGAGCGTTGCCGAGAAGGAGCAGTTGATCCGTGAGCTGTGGCCGCTGCGGGCGCTGGTTCGTGATCTGGCGGCGCAAGTGACAGCCCTTCAATTGAAGGTCACGGAACTGGAAGCGCGGCTGGCGACCAACAGTCGAAATTCGAGCAAGCCACCGTCTTCGGACGGTCTGAACAAGCCGCAGCCCAAATCTCTGCGCAAATGCGGGGAACGCCCGACGGGCGGGCAGAAAGGGCACCAGGGGCATGGTCTCAAGAAGGTTGCCGAACCGGATCGGATCGTGACGCATGCGCCACCGTCGCACTGCGCAGAGTGCCAGCGTCCCTTGCCCGAGAGATCGGTGGTCGAAACCCGTCAGGTGTTCGATTTGCCGCCGTTGCGCTTCGAGGTGACGGAGCATCAGGTTCTGGCGGCGCAGTGCGCCTGCGGCAAGATTTGCCGCGGCGAGTTTCCTCCCGGCATTTCTGCGCCGGTGCAGTATGGTCCGGCGGCCATGGCTGCCGCTGTTCATCTCACGCACCACCACATGATGCCGGTACAACGCACGGCGGCGTTGATGGGCGATTTCTTTGGCCTGCCGATGGCTGAGGCGACGGTGCTGGCGGCCAGCGAAGAGGCGGCTGTTCGCCTGGCGCCGACCGTGGCCTTGATGGGTGAAGCCATCCAAACGGCCGAGGTCGCTCATGCGGACGAAACCGGGATGCGGGTGGCCGGTAAGCTGCACTGGATGCACGCGCTGGTGACGGCGACGCTCACCTGGGTCGGCTGTCACGAGAAACGGGGCAAGCGGGCCTTCGATGCGCTGGGGATTCTCCCCGGCTTTCTGGGCACACTGATCCACGACGGCTGGAAACCTTACCGCGATCTGCTGTGCAAGCACGGGCTGTGCAATGCCCATCACCTGCGGGAATTGACCTATCTTTTCGAGGAACTCCAGCAGGCTTGGGCAGGCCGCCTGATCGAACTTCTGGTGGCTGCCTGCCATGAGGTGAACCAGGCGGGCGGTTCGCTACCCGTCGAACGCGTTGCGCTGTGGCGTAACCGATATACCGAAATTCTCAGCGAAGGCGAGGTCCTCAATCCGCAGGCGGAAAAATCGGGGAAGCGCGGACGAACACGACAGAGCAAGGCGACCAACCTCCTCTGGCGCTTGCGCACCTATGCCGATGATGTCTGGCGCTTCGCTTCTGACCCCAGCGTCCCGTTCTCCAACAACCTTGCCGAGCAGGCGGTTCGCATGCCGAAGGTCAAACAGAAGATCTCCGGCGGCTTCCGGACCAGAAACGGCGCCGATACCTTTTGCACGATCCGTTCCTACCTTGCCACCCTGCACAAGCAAGGGAGCAATCTCTTTCACGCCCTCACGCTGACTTTCCAAGGCCAACCTCCTCAGCCTCGTTTGGCTTGACCTACACAGCCCTTGGCTGGGGCTACTGAGTAGTTACCTTCGAAAAATTTTTGCGGCGCCGGAATGTCTTCGGCATCCGCTGGCGATTGCGAGTGTCTAAACTTCAGGTTCTTCGAGTAAAGTTCAGTTTTGGGACAGCTTCTTAGAGTGGCTTAGGCTTTCAGACACGTCCATCGGGATTCTCCATAGGCGTGTGCTTAGCAGCTCACGGCTTGAAGTTTCCTGATGGACTCCCTGAAATGTCAAACATTTTCCAGTCCCCCGGCAGAACCGGGGGATTTCCCATTATTGGTTAATACTGACGTCATTCCGTCCGCGTGCAACGACCGGAGATCGACCTGTGCCTTGCGGGCGCTGCTCAATCATGACCTGGCGGGCCGTTTACGCCGGCCGATAACGTTCCAGCCAGTGGGCATACGGGGAAGGCAGGATCCAGGCGGCGCGTTTGACTTTGAGCTTCAACGCGGCGAGATAAGGCCAATGAGGATTCGCCAGATGAGCGCGCCCCACCAATACCAGATCGAGTTGGCCGCTGGCAATCGTGTTTTGGGCGATTTCGGGGTTATCGATACCCCAGGCAGCCGCGACCGGAATATCGGCTGCCCGACGGATCTGTTCGGCAAGCGGAGCAAGGAAGGCGGGTCCCCAGGGGATGACCGCGTCCGGCGTCGAGAAGCCGACGCTGACGCTCAGCAGGTCCAGCCCGTGACGCTTGAACGCCCTGGCCAGTTCGATCGATTCGGCGAGCGTTTCGGTGTCGCGGCCGTCATATTCGAGCACGCCGAAGCGGGCAGTCAGCGGCAGATGTTCAGGCCAGACAGCGCGAACGGCAACCAGCGTTTCGAGAAGGAAGCGGCTGCGATTCTCAAGGTTGCCTCCATATGGGTCGTCGCGCTGGTTGGCATGAACCGAGAAGAAACTCTGGCCAAGATAGCCATGGGCAAAGTGCAGTTCAAGCCACTCAAACCCGGCTTCCCAGGCTCGCCGGGCGGCCGCGACAAAATCGTCGCGTACCCGGGCAATGTCCGCGAGACTCATCGCCTGCGGTATCTTCGGCAGGTTGGCACCAAAGGGAATGGCTGAAGGCGAGAGCGTTTGCCAACCACGGGCATCTCCTTCAGGGATATGGTCGTCACCCTCCCAAGGACGGTTGGCACTGGCCTTGCGGCCCGCATGGCCGATCTGGATGCCCGCTACCGCGCCGCTGGCCTTGATGGCAGCGGCAATGGGCGCCAGTGCCTGAGCTTGGGCGTCATTCCAGAGTCCGGTACAAGCGGGAGTAATACGTCCTTCCGGGGAGACAGCCGTCGCCTCGACGGTGACCAGACCGGCGCCGCCGCGGGCCAGCCCGGTGTAATGGGCCAGATGCCAGTCGTTAACCACGCCGTCGGTTGCGGAATACTGGCACATGGGAGGTATGGCGATGCGATTGCGGAAGGTGACGGATTTCAGTTGGAAAGGGGAGAACAGTTCAGACACGTTGAGTCTCTTTCAAATAGGATGGATTGGGGAAGCGTCGCAGCACCCGTTGGCTCATGTCCGGACAATGACCGCGCCTTGGCGTCCTGCGGGCCCCGGCGGTTCGTTACCGGGGTCCAGGGAACCGCCACTTTCGTCAGGAGAGCGGTGTGCACTCTTGCACCTTGTCCGCGCCAGATGCTCTGGAAACAATGTGAGGCATTGTCGCTGATACCCGGCGCCGCAGGCAACGGGTCATCCATGACGCCTGCAGACCATTGACGATGAGCGGGGCCTGGCGCCATTTCTCATGAGACCTGCCTGCTGTTTGTGCAAGCCGGTTTGGTCAGGTCTGCCTCATTAAAGTTGCACATCGCATTGGCAACCGTTCCGGCTTGGAGTCGAGGGTGCGGGCGAGGTAGGCATCACGAGCGGCTTGCTGGGGTGTTCATCGTGGGACCCGTGATATGATTGACGACGTCATCCTGGAAGCCAAGCTTGTTCACCAAAATTGTGCCACATTGATACATCGAAAGTGGCGCTGGATCGGGTGCGAATGAAAATGTCGGGATGTCCCGATATGCCCCTCCCCCGCGAGGGGGGAGGGGTGATCACTGATGTCAAGGCATCTCCATTGAACAAGGGACTTTGACCAACACTTTCAATCGCACCCCGCTGGATCAGACTGGAGCTGCGCGTAAGGATCACGTGCACGTGTTACATTTCAAGAACTCCCTTGCTCGGCAGCGGCGCCTGACACAAAGGTAATCGATGATGGAGAATGCGATTCTGGTCTGGTTCAGGCGCGATTTGCGGGATTTCGATCACGCGGCGCTCTGCGCAGCGCTACGGCGTGGACGCCGCGTCTATTGCGCTTTCGTCTTCGATCGCGAGATCCTCGATGCGCTGGAGCAGCGCTGCGATCGCCGCGTCGAGTTCATTCGCGAGTCACTGGTCGAGCTGGATCTGGCGCTGCGCGTTCGCGGCGGCGCCCTGATCGTACGCCATGGCTGGCCGGTCAGCGAGATTCCGGGCCTGGCCAAGGCGCTGGGGGTGACGGCGGTGTTTACCAATCGCGATTACGAACCGCAGGCGAAGAAACGCGATGCCGCGGTCAGTGCAGCCTTGCAGGCGGATGGAGTGGCCTTCGCGTCGTTCAAGGATCAGGCGCTGTTCGACGGCGACGAAGTACTGACCCAGGCCGGGCGGCCCTACACCGTGTACACGCCTTACAGGAGAGCCTGGCTGAAGCGGCTTGGCGATGATGACTGGCAACCCCACACCGCCGGAGACGGGAGGCTGGCCGCGCTGCCGGGTGCCAGCGGTGTGCCGACGCTGGCAGAAATCGGCTTTTTCCGCAGCGATCTGCGAGAGCTGGGCATCGTGCCGGGGATGTCCGGTGGCCGGCAGCTCCTGGCCGATTTTCGTTTGCGGATGGCGCGCTACCATCAACAGCGTGATTTTCCGGCGCTGCAAGGAGGTTCGCATCTCTCGGTTCATCTACGCTTCGGGACCGTCTCGATTCGCGATCTGGTGGCTCGGGCGATCACTGCCGGCGCCTTGGGCGACGGTGCCGAAGGGGCGGCGACCTGGCTTTCCGAACTCATCTGGCGCGACTTCTATTTCATGATTCTGGACCGCTTTCCGCAGGTCTGCGAGCGCGCGTTCAAGCCGGCGTACGACGCGATTCGCTGGGAACAGGGGGCATCGGCGGACGCGGCCTTTGCCGCCTGGTGCATGGGACGCACCGGTTTTCCACTGGTCGATGCGGCGATGCGGCAGCTCAACGGTACAGGCTACATGCATAACCGCCTGCGCATGCTGACCGCTTCGTTTCTGATCAAGGATCTGGGCATCGACTGGCGGCGCGGTGAGGCCTATTTTGCGCGCCAGCTCAACGATTTCGATCTGTCGGCCAACAACGGGGGCTGGCAATGGGTGGCGTCCAGCGGCTGCGATGCCCAACCCTATTTCCGCATCTTCAACCCGGTGACGCAATCGCAACGCTTTGACCTTGCCGGCAGGTTCATTCGCCGCTACCTGCCCGAGCTGGCCGCTGTCCCCGACCAGTGTCTGCATGCGCCCTGGCGGATGAGTCTGCCCGAGCAGGAGGCCTGTGGCGTGCGCATTGGACGCGATTTCCCGGCGCCGCTGGTCGAGCACGCGCAAGCGCGGCTGCGCACCCTGCAACGCTACGCCGTGGTCAGGCCTGGCGCTGCTCCCTGACATGTCCGGCCACCAGGCGCAGCAACTCCTCTTCCTGATAGGGTTTGCCGAGGTAGTGATTGACCCCCAGCTCGATGGCGTATTGGCGATGCTTGTCTGCAGTTCGCGAGGTGATCATGATGATCGGAACCGTGCTCAGGCGTTTGTCGGCACGCACGTTGCGGGTGAACTCGAAGCCGTCCATGCGCGGCATTTCAATATCGACCAGCAGCACGTCCGGGACCAGCGCGACCAGTTGTTCAAGCGCATCGACGCCGTCCTTGGCGGTCATCACCTGGTAGCCTTCACGTGCCAGCAGGCGACTGGTGATCTTGCGCACGGTCAGCGAGTCGTCCACGATCATGATCGTCGGCAAGGTCGCGGTGACGCTGTCCGTTGCGACCGGTTGTCGAACCGTGGGCACCGGCGAGACCGCGCTCGCCGTGCGATCGCGGCTGGCCAGGGCAATCGGGTTCAGGATCAGCACCACCTGACCATTACCGAGAACCGTTGCGCCATCGACGCCGATCACCCTCGCCAGTTGAGGTCCGATGTTCTTGACGACGATTTCCTGATTGCCCAGCAGCTCGTCGACCTGCATCGCGATTCGCTTGCTGCCGCTGCGTAACAGCAGGACCCAGTACTGGGAATGCTTTTCCGGTAGCGCGCGGGTCTCGCCGAGAAGGTGAGGCAGGTAGCTGAACGGATAATGATTTCCGGTCCAGACGGCTTCCTTGGCTTCACGAATCCGGGTCAGCATCTGCTCCTTGAGATCCAGCACCTGCTCGATCATGGCCGACGGGATCGCGTACTGCCGGTTGCTGGAGCGTACCAGCAAGGCTTTGGTGACCGCCAGGGTGAGCGGCAGGTAAAGGCGGAACGTCGTCCCCTGGCCTGGACTCGAGAGGACTTCAATGCGGCCGCCCAAGCTGTTCACTTCGCTTTTCAGTACGTCCATTCCGATGCCACGCCCGGAAAGGCGTGACACCTCGCTTGCCGTCGATATGCCCGGTGCAAATATCAGATCCACCACGCGCGTCGGATCACGGGCCTCGTCCTCGGTCAACAGGCCGGCACTCAGACCGCGCGTGCGCAGTCGGTCGAGGTTGAGGCCGGTACCGTCATCGGAGAGGGAGAGAATGATTTCGTTGCCTTCCTGTGCCAGCTTCAACGAGATCTCGCCAATCTCGGGCTTGCCCTTGGCCAGCCGCGTGGGTGCATCTTCGAGGCCATGCACGATGGCGTTGCGCAGCATGTGTTCAAGCGGCGCGACCATTTTTTCGAGCACCGTCCGGTCGAGTTCGAGTTGGGCGCCCTGGATTTCAAGGTTCGCCCGTTTGCCGATCTCCTTGCCGGCTTGCCGGACGATCCGGTAAAGACGATCGGCAATACTGACGAATGGCACCATGCGTACCGACATCAATTCCTGCTGCACTTCGCGGTTCAGACGCGCCTGCGCGACGATGGCTGCGTTGGCATCGTCAAGATTCTTGAGCAGATTCTGCTGGACCGTGGCGACGTCATTGACTGATTCGGCCATCATCCGTGTCAGTTCCTGGAAGCGCGTGAAGCGGTCGAATTCCAGGGGGTCGAAATCGGTATGCAGTTCAGAGCTCTGACCGACACGTGACTGCATCTGCAGTTCGGCCTGGATCTCGATGTCGCGCAACTGCCGACGCAGACGGATGACATTCTCGGTCAGGTCGAGCAGCGATCCCTTGATGGCTCGCATCTCGCCTTCAATCCGCGAGCGGGCGATCGACAATTCGCCAGCTTCGTTGACCAGCCGGTCGATCAAGTCAGCACGCACCCGTAGGGTGGCGCGTTGTGCGGCGACTTCGCCCTCGACTTCCTGCGGGCTGGTAGTCGTACTCTGTTCGGCGGCCAAGGCGGGGCCTTCGGCAGAGTGCTCAGCGGCCAGTTCCGACGCCGCCGCGTCGGATATCTCGACCGGTGCGTCTGCAGACTCGCCGTGCTGCAATCGCTCGACAATCTGCACGATCACGTCGAAAGCATTGTCGATGTCGTCGATCAGTTGCAATGGCGCACTGCTTGTCTCCTGCGCTTCCTGCATGCGCGTTTCAATGGCGTGCGTGAGTTCGCCAAGGTTCATCGCGCCGGCCATGCGCGCGCTACCCTTGAGCGTATGGAAGAGACGCGCCAGCCGGCGCACGGCTTCGCCATCAGAGGGATTGCTGCGCCAGGCGTGTAGCTGCGTGGCAATGTTCTGGTTGAGATCGAGCGCCTCTTCAAGAAACAGGGGAAGCAGTTGCTCGTCAAGTTCGTCATGCAGTGGCGGCGCTTCGACCGCAGTGGCCACCGGGATGTCGGCAGGTACGGCTGCGGCATCCTTCGCACCTTTCCCGGAGACAATCCGTTCTGGCTTGTCAGTCGTGGCCGGCGCCTCGGGTTTTTCGACAGCCGGCTCCGGGTAGAGCGTGTCGAGTATCTCGACCAGAGTGGGTGCTGCTTCAGGCTGGTGTTGACCTACCACATCTGAGAGCATCAAGGCGAGTGCGCCGATTGCCTGCTGGATGCAGGCAAATGCTTCGAGGCTATCGGGATGTTCGGCGTGATTGCGGCGCAACAGCGCCAGTTCGAGTGCGTGCGCCAGATCCTTGACCGCCACGATACCGACGGTTCCGGCGATGCCGGCAAGGGTATGCGCCGCTCGGTACATTTCGTGCGTTGTCGGAGCGGACTGGTCTTTTTCGAGGACCGCGAACTCGCGCTGCAGGGTGGCCAGGTGAGCGCCCGCTTCTTGGTTGAAGATTTCGGCCAGTTCCCGGTCGATCGAAAGCTGTGCGCGGGGGGGCTGTGCAACGGCGGTGACCTGAGTCAAGGTGTCGGCGCCTGCTTCCTCTGGAATGGCGGCTGTGGTCGCCGCCGGGTGTTCGCTCCGTGGCGTTTCGGCCTCGCCTGGCAGCACAGACAGGAGGCCGACCTCACTGCCGTCGCGAAGGGAATTGGCCAGAGCGACCATCCCCGTCACGTCAGGGGCATGGCCGCGCCTGGTCTTGAGATGCTCGACCCACGCGAGAAAAACGCGGTAAGCCTGTTCGAGCAGGTCGAAGAGAGCTGGCGTGACTTCCTGTTCCTGCCTTAACCAGAGGTTGAGAACCTGTTCAATCGACCACGCCGCTTCTCCGAAATCCTTGAGTCCGACCATCCGGCCGCTGCCCTTGAGGGTGTGCGCGGAACGACGGATGGCCGTCAGCAGTTCCGTGTCGTGCGGTTGCTCGTGCAGCAGGCGCAAGTGTTCATGAATGCTGGCCAGGACCTCGTCGGCTTCGTCAAGGAAGATCTCGACCAGCTCGGCGTCGACTTCTTCGGCGCTGGCCTGTGCGAGCTGAATGGTTTCTGCTGAGGGCGGGGGGGCTTCCGGCGTCTGCTGCTTGAGTGTCGCCATGGCCGCGTCGATCTGCTGCGCGGCATCGCCGCCGCCAGCCAGTGCCGACAGCACATGTTTGGTTTGCTGTCCGAGTTGCTTGTCGGCAATCAGGTCGGCATCCTTTTGCAGTGCCGTCAGATTTTGCCGGACCTCCTGGCGCAGCCCGGGATCGCTGGGCTGCTCCTTGAGGGCCACCAGCAAGGCGTGCGTATCGCGTTTTTGCTGCTCCAGCTCCTGTTCGACGCTTACCGCCGTGTCGTCCTGCTTGCGGGCCGCAGCCGTCTGCATCTTGTTGACGAATGTCGCAAAATCGGTCGTGCCGTGCTGCATGGCATCGACAAAGAAACCGACCAGCGAGAGTTGCTCGGCGACGTTTTCGAAGTCGGCCACCTGCGGAACATAGTCCGCTTCAGAGAAGGTCGCAATGTCTTTCGCACATTGCCTCAGAACGGCCACGGCATCATCGTGGCGCATCATGGTCAGCGCACCGATGACTTGTCGTAGCGGGGTCTCCAGTCCGTTCAGATCGGCACGTTTCTCGGCATCACGGAAAAAGCCATCGAGGACCTGTTCGATTTGTGCGAGGTTGCTGGTGATCTCCCGGGCGACCTGACCAACGACCATTTTTTCCTGTGCCAGGCGCGACATTTCGTCGAGCGACGGCAACTCCGATTCCGGGCGCGGTGGCGTGCCGGCAATACAGCCCTGGATCCGGTCGACCATCACATTGACCTGGTGCGCGAAACTGCTGTCCAGGTACTGGATGTTTTCCTGCGCGTTCTGGGCAAGCAGGATGGCCGTCGCGGTTTCCATGGCCAGGGCTTCGGTATGGCGAGACGGGTATTGCGTCAGCAGGCCGGCCACATCGGCAATAGCCTGCACCAGACGACGATAGTCAGAGTGGTCCAGCTCTTCGACCAGGGTCAACAGCGTACTGGTATGGGTCCTGAACAGGGGCAGAACCTGCATGGTACCGGCGCAGAACCGGCTCCAGGCCTCTTCGGTGGCTGCGATCGCTTCGCGCAAACGGCGGCGGACGGACTCCACTGCGACCGGAGCTGGGCTGGCAACACCGGGCATCAATGCGGCCAACTGGTAAGTATCCTGGACCCGGCGTACGAGCAGGTTGTCGCTGTTGGCCTTGCCGACCAGATACAGCGCATCGCGCATCAGGCGTTCGGCGACATTGTTCGAACCTTCGAGGAGCCGGCGAGTCTGCAGATCGATGCGACTGCAGAGTTGCCGGGCATCCGCATCCGCCGGCAAGGTCTGTTCGCCCAGAGCGGTCAGGAAAGCCGTGGCGACCCACCAGAACGCGCGTGCCGACGCGGTTTTCTGGAGGGCTGCAATCCGTTTGACGGCGTTGCGCATTTCGTCTATGCCCTGGGCATCCAGGGGTGCGCGCAACCACGACAGCAGGCCATGCTGGAAGTGTGCGCGCTGCTGATGGAGGCGGTGCTCAAATTCAACACGGCGAAGTTTTGGCGCCGGGCTGGTCAGGGGCGGCGGGACGCTGAGGTCGGGGAAGAACAGATCGGTTGGGAAGACACGTTCGAGTCCGCGTGCCGACTGCACTTCACGGTACAGCGGCAATAGCCGGAGTGGCTGGTTCGGTTGGCCGCTGATCAGATCATCGAGATAATGGCGAAGCGCTGCCAGTGCTCCTTGTACGAGTTTGACAGCCGTAGGGGTGGCAGGACGCTCCTGCAGTTCGAAGGCCCCCAGCAGCGACTCCAGCGCTTCGGCAAACTGGGTCACACCATCCAGACCGATGATCGTCAGGGCGCCCTGCACCTGGTGCAAATGGGTGCGGCAGAATCTGATTTGCGTGAGGTCGCCGCCGTTCCCATCGGCAGCGCTCGCAGTAAACTGTTGCAACGCCGCGTCGCCTCGCTCGAGGGCGAGGTCGATCTCGCTCTTGACCCAGGTCAGCGGGCCGATATCGAAGTCCGTCGGGGCATTCATCTAGATTTCAGGACACCTTGAAGCCGGCGACCGACCCCTTGAGCTCGGTCGCCAGACCAGCCAGTTCGCCGATTGCCGTGGCCGTTTTTTCCGTTCCAGCGGTGGTCTGCCCTGTGACCAGCAATATTTCCTGCATTTTTCGGGCCACCTTGGTTGCTGAGTCGGCCGCTTGGCGGGTTGCTCCCGAGATATTTTCAATCAGCGCCGTCAGTGTCCTTGAAACCTCGCCAATCTCGGCCAGCGCCTGGCCAGCCGCATCGGAAAGCCTGGCCCCTTCGACGACGCCACGGGTGGATTCTTCCATCGCCGAGACCGTGTCCTGGGTATCGGTCTGGATGGTTCTGACGATAGCTCCGATCTGTTTGGTCGCCTCGCCCGAACGCTCGGCAAGGCGTTGCACTTCCTCGGCCACGACCGTGAAGCCGCGTCCGGCTTCCCCGGCAGAGGCGGCCTGAATGGCAGCATTGAGCGCCAGTACGTTAGTCTGTTCGGTGATGTCCGAAATGAGTTCGACGATCTCGCCGATTTCCTGTGATGACTCACCGAGACGCTTGATTCGTTTCGAGGTCTCCTGGATCTGCTCGCGGATCTTGTTCATGCCCTTGATCGAGTCTTCCACCGCCTGCGCACCCTTGCCGGCAGCCATCAGTGACTGGCGCGCCACAGTTGCCGATTGCTTCGCATCGCCGGACACATTGGTCATCGAGCTGGCTACGGTCAGTACCGATTGGCCAGCCGCCTTGATCTCGGCGGCCTGGCGCTCGGCGGCAGCGAGCAACTCGGCAGACGTCTGTTGGGCCATTTCAGTCGCCTGCGTCACCCGCCCGGCTGCATCATTGATGCGTCCGACGAGTACCCGCAATTCCTCGATCGTATAGTTGATCGAATCGGCGATGGCGCCGGTGATGTCCTCGGATACCGTTGCGGTCACCGTCAGGTCGCCGTCGGCGAGGTCGCCGAGTTCGTTCATCAGACGCAGGATGGCATCCTGATTCTGGCGGTTGAGCAACTCGGTTTCCTGGCGGCGTTGTTCGGCCTGTTCGGTTTGACGCTGGCTCTCGGCGAGGTAGGTTTTGCCCAACAGAAACACCAGCGAGATGGCGAGCAGGATCAGGATCAGCAGTGCCATACCATAAGCGGTACGTTGCATGAAGCTGCCATGATAGGCCTGCGCCAGCTGGTAGGTGGCGTCAAGCAACTCTTCGCTGTCGCGGAAGATTTGCGAACCGGCCTGTTTGGCAATGATCAGTTTCTGCATGTTGCCGAGGATGCCACCCACGGCCTTACGATACTCGGCAAAGCTGCTATCGAGGGCGTTCAGCTTCTGCCGGGTATCCGCATCCGTTGTTGCGGAGATGCGCAAGGTATCGCTCCCCTTGGTCAGCGCTTGTATGGTGTCGCGAAAGGTGTTCGTGTCCTTGCCCAGCAGGAAGGCAATTTCCGGGTCTATGGCATCGCCCAGCAACAACGCACTGGCGTTTTTCGCGATTCGCTGGGTCAGCATCACCAACAGGTTGGCCGCCGCAATCTCGCGGACACTTGCGCTGCCCTGCAGCTTGAGGGCGGCGATCTGTTCCGAGAGTTCGAGCAACTGTGGATTCTTGTCGTTGATCGTGGCGATGTCCTTGCCCAGCGAGACCAGGTTTTTCTCCATCTCGAGCAGGCGCGAAGCGTTCTTGTCGGTCTTCTCCCAGATTTGGGTCAGTGTCTGCAACTGGCCCTGTACACTCGCTGGAGAAGGAGGCACGCGCGTGGCGGCCAGTTCTCCGCCCGTCGTCAATCGCTCAAGGTAGTTGGCGAAGCTGTCACGCGACTCGAGGAGTTGCTTGAAGGCAACCGTGTCACCCAGCAGCGCCAGGCTCGACGCCTTTGCCAGACGCTGAGAAAGCATGCGCATCTCACCGGCAGTCGCAATATAGGCCGTGTTATAGGCCGACTGACGGTCGTCGCGATAGGCAAGGACGGCAATCACCAGCATGACCAGCACTAGGCAGCCGCCAAGGATCTGAAGTTGTTTGACCACCGGAAAGCGGTTCAGCAGCGGTAGCAATAACGGGATCGTCCCTTTGCTCACCGGTTCGCTGGGATCGATCACGGTACGAGCCACGAGGGTTTCGCTTGCCGCAGTAGTCATCCGGGACAGGAAAGCCGGTAGCTTGGGTTTGAACTTCATCTTGCTTCTCCGGTTACACTTTTTCGACAGCGGAAACACTGCTGGTTGTAGATTTCATGGCGCGCAGGCAGTTCAGGCGCCAATGTCCATGAACGACTCGTCAGCCAGGAGTTCGCGCACCCTGAGTTTGTTCCAGTGACGTCCTTCGTTGTCCGAATAAGCTTCACGGGACCAATCCGGCACGTCTGGTGCGACGATTTCAGGAGTCAGGGCTTCGATATTGCGCAGGCCGATCATGCGCGTGACCAGCAAGGCTGCGTTGCTGCCATGGCGGGTTCCAACCAAGAGAAGTCGCGAGCTGGTATTCTGGGGCGTCGCTTCCTTGCCGAGGAAGGCGGAAAAATCCACGACCGAGTACAGATTGCCGCGAATGTTGGCGATCCCTGCAAACCAGGGTTTGGTCAGAGGAACCTTGGTCAAGGGGGGCAGCGGGATGATTTCGCCGGAGTCCGCCAGGTCGAGCAGCCAATGGTCCGGACCAGCCTGAATGCCCAGCAAGCCAGCGGAGCTTTGATGGCTGGTGCCGGCCAAGCGGGCCGCGAGGTAGGCCTGAAATTCATGTAGGCTGATCTTCTTGGTCATGCCCTGGTGATCTTCTAGAGCGCTGCAATCTTGGCCAGCAACTCTGGGCCGTTGATCGGCTTAACCAGATAATCTTGGGCTCCTTGGCGCAAGCCCCAGATCTTGTCCGTCTCCTGGCCTTTGGTCGTGCACACGATGACCGGAATGTTCCGGGTCGCCGGATCACGGGTCAGGGTTCGGGTGGCCTGGTAGCCGTTGAGGCCGGGCATCACCACGTCCATCAAGACAAGGTCCGGCAATTCACTTTTCGTTTTGGCAATGCCTTCTTCACCGCTCTCCGCAGTAATCACTTCATAACCATTGCTGGCCAGTAGTGCTTTCAACACATGACGTTCGGTCGGCGAATCGTCTACGACGAGGATTTTCTTGATGGTCATGGCTTCTCAGCTTCCGTGGTTGCCTCTCAACAAGGTTGGTTTCATTCACATTCAGGTTGCTGCCGGAGCAAAGGCCGCGACCGTTTGCAGCAGGCTGTCTTTGGTGAATGGCTTGGTCAGATAGTGGTCCGACCCGACCATGCGGCCACGTGCGCGGTCAAAAAGACCGTCCTTAGACGACAGCATGATCACTGGCGTGGTGCGGAAGCGCTGGTTCTTTTTGATCAAGGCACAGGTCTGGTAGCCGTCAAGGCGCGGCATCACGATATCACAGAAGATCACGGCGGGCTGATGATCCGCGACCTTGGCAAGCGCGTCGAAACCATCTTCTGCGAGCAGCACTTGACAGCCGGCCTGCACAAGAAATATTTCCGCGCTGCGCCGGATCGTATTGCTGTCATCGATGACCATGACCTTGACGCCGCGCAGGTTTGCTGCTTCAGCCAATTCTCTCCTCCAGATATCCCAGATCGTTGTTTTAAGGAAGTTCCGGTTCCGGCGTACTTTCGCGCCAGTAGCTACTATAACGCATTGTCTTTAAATTTCGACCATTTCAAAGTCTTCCTTGCGCGCCCCACATTCCGGACAAGTCCAGTTGATGGGTACATCCGCCCAGCGGGTTCCTGGTGTGATGCCTTCTTCCGGCAGGCCTTTGGCCTCTTCATAGATGAAACCGCAGGTCAGGCACATCCAAGTGTAATAGGGCTCATCGCTTGCTGTGTTCATGGTCTTGGTCAGTTTTCGGTTAGAATCGGGTAGAAAATTTACGGATTCTAGCCAAACCTTTCTTATTCCGCCAAGATTTTGTCGACAGGAGCACCTTGTCGACGCCCGCTTGCTGTCATGAACCCACGCGCCCTACCATTGCCGCCGCCCATCGTTCTCACCTTCGCCGCCAGCGATCCTTGTGGAGGCGCGGGGCTGCAGGCCGACCTGATGACCCTGTCGTCGATTGGCTGTCATTCGCTGTCAGTGGTGACGGCGCTGACTGTACAGGATACCGTCGGCGTCAGCCGCATCCTCGCGATCGATGCCGATTGCGTTGAGGATCAGGCGCGGACGCTACTCGAAGACATGCCGGTCGCTGTTTTCAAGATGGGCCTGTTGGGCAGCATCGAGAATGTTTCGGTGATCGCTGAAATTCTTGTCGATTACCCCGGCATCCCGTTGGTCCTCGACCCCGTGCTTGCCTCCGGACGTGGCGACGAATTGGCCGACGAGGAAATGATTGCTGGCCTGTGCGAGTTGCTGATGCCGCTGACGACGATCCTGACGCCCAATTCTCTCGAAGCGCGCCGCCTGCTTGACGGCAACATGGATGACAATGGAGACAATGAACAGCGGACTCTGGTCGAATGCGCGCAAAGCCTGCTCGACCTGGGTTGCGAGTATGTGCTATTGACCGGTACCCATGAAAACACGACACGCGTGGTCAACAGCCTGTATGGCCGAAGGCTCGGCCTAGTCCGCAACGACATCTGGGACCGCCTTCCCGGCAGCTACCACGGTTCGGGTTGTACGCTCGCCTCGGCAATTGCCGCCTATCTGGCGAGAGGCTGGTCAGTCGAGCAAGCAGTGGGGGCAGCCCAGGAATATACCTGGCAATCGCTGACCGCCGGTTTTCGGCCGGGAATGGGGCAATTCATCCCGGATCGCTTTTTCCAGATTCGAGGCCATGGCGGGACTCTTGATGCCTGAAGCGGTCGGCAAGACCCTGCGCGGTCTATATGCGATCACTCCTGAAGGCCTCGCGTCGAGCACTTTGCTGGCCCAGGTCGGGGCTGCCCTGGAGGGAGGCGCGGGGTTCGTTCAGTATCGGGACAAGAGCCAAGACGCTGCCCGGCGGGCCGACACTGCGCGCGCGCTGCTGAGCCTCTGCAAAGAGTTTGGCGCGCGCCTGCTGATCAATGACGATCTCGCCCTGGCACTGGCAGTCAATGCTGACGGCGTGCATCTCGGTGCCACTGACGGTGATCTGCAGGCGGCTCGGCAGGCGCTTGGCGCCGACGCTTTGCTCGGTGCCTCGTGTTATGCCGATTTCGATCGCGCGCGCGCAGCCGTGTTGGCGGGTGTCGACTATGTCGCTTTCGGAGCGGTCTATCCTTCCGCGACCAAGCCGCAGGCCGAGCTTGCGCCGTGGTCGCTGTTCACCCGTTGCCGCAGCGAACTCAGGGTGCCGGCTTGTGCCATCGGTGGCATCACGGTGAACCGGGCCAGGCCCTTGCTTGCCGCCGGCGCCGACCTGCTGGCGGTAATCGGTGACTTGTTTGAAGCACCTGACGTGGCGGCGCGCGCGGCGGCCTATCAACAACTTTTCGAGGAAGAGCATCGTGAGTTCTCGTAGCGAGCAACTGTTTGAGCGTGCGCAGCAGCGCATCCCTGGTGGTGTCAACTCACCGGTACGGGCCTTTCGCTCGGTCGGCGGCACACCGCGGTTTTTTGCCGCGGGCGATGGCGCGCGCGTGCGTGATGTCGATGGCCTGAGCTACATCGATTACGTCGGCTCCTGGGGGCCGTTGATCCTCGGGCACGCGCACCCCGAGGTGGTCGCCGCCGTTCAGCAGGCGGCGCTCAGAGGTCTTTCCTTCGGGGCGCCGACCGCAGGCGAGGTCGAGATCGCCGAACTGCTGTGCGAGTTGCTGCCTTCGCTGGAAATGGTTCGTCTGGTCAGTTCCGGGACGGAAGCGACGATGAGTGCGATCCGCCTGGCGCGAGGCTTTACCGGGCGTGATCTGCTGATCAAGTTCGAAGGCTGCTACCATGGCCATTCGGACAGCCTGCTGGTGAAGGCCGGTTCGGGGATGCTCACTTTCGGCAACCCGAGTTCCAGCGGCGTACCGGCTGACTTTGTCAGGCATACGCTGGTTCTCGACTACAACGATAGCATCGGGTTGGCAGCGGCATTTGCTGAACACGGGCCGCGAATTGCCGCGGTGATCGTCGAAGCCGTTGCCGGCAACATGAATCTCATCGCGCCGCAGCCTGCCTTCCTTCAGAACCTGCGCGAACTGTGCAGCCGCCACTCCGCGGTACTGATTTTTGACGAGGTGATGAGCGGCTTCCGCGTCGGTGCCCAGGGTGCTCAGGGCCTGTACGGTATCATTCCTGATCTGACGACTCTCGGCAAGGTGATCGGTGGCGGAATGCCAGTTGGCGCATTCGGCGGCAAACGCGAGATCATGAGCCGAATCGCGCCGCTGGGCCCGGTGTACCAGGCGGGCACCCTGTCGGGCAATCCGGTGGCGGTTGCTGCCGGGCTGGCGACGCTGAGACTGCTACAGGCCGAAGGGTTCTACGAATCCTTGGCGCAGCGCACCCGACAACTCACCGATGGGCTGTCTGCCGCGGCTGGCAAGCATGGGGTACCGTTTTCGGCGCAGGCGATTGGCGGCATGTTCGGGCTGTATTTCCGTTCCGAGTGTCCACAGAGCTACGCCGAAGTGATGGAGTGCGACACGCAAGCCTTCAATCGCTTCTTCCACGCCATGCTCGACGCCGGTCACTATTTCGCTCCCTCGGCCTTTGAAGCCGGCTTCGTTTCGGCAGCGCACAGCGAGTCCGATGTCGCCACGACCATTGCTGCGGCTGAAGCGGTGTTTCGCGCCTGGTGATCAACAACCTCCCTGGGCGGCCACACCCCACCCGAGGTTCGCGCAGGTATCGGCAAGACCCGGCACATGACGATCGTGTGCTGAATACAGGTCATTCGCTGAGAGGACGAATCTTTCATGATCGAGGCTGTGCCCACAACAGCGATGACCGATAGAGGCCGTCGACACCTTGCACGCTGAATGAGATCCCGTATCCTCCGGCCATGAGCATTCGTGGAGTGATCGCCGCATCCGAGCCGCATACGGCGCTGGCCGGTGCGCGCATCTTGCGGCGCGGCGGCAACGCAGTTGACGCGATCGTCGCTGCCAAGTTTGCCGCCACCGTGACCGAGTTGCCGCTGACTTCGCTTGGCGGTGGCGGGGTCTGTGTCTGGGGCGACGCGGCCGATGGCTACCAGGTGCTCGATTTTTTTGCTGCCGTTCCGGGCCTTGGCCTCGGCGTTTTGCCGACGCTGGACTTTGCACCGGTGACCGTCGATTTCGGCCAGACCAAGCAGGTCTTTCACATCGGCAAGGCGGCCGCAGCAGTTCCCGGTGAACTGGTCGGCCTGCTCGAATTGCACAGGCGCGCCGGTCGCCTGCCCTTGCATGAAGTCGTGGCGACGGCAGCCGCCTGGGCACGCAACGGATTCACGGTCAGTCCGCAGATCGCGATGATCATCGGCCTGATCGAGCCGATCGCCAAATCGACGCCAGCGGCAGCACGTCTGCTCCTGGCTGGCGGACGCCTGCCGCAAGCCGGGGATCGCCTGGCCAACCCCGACCTCGGCGATTTTCTGCAGGCGCTTGGCGAAGGTGATCCGAACAGCCTGGTCGCCCAGTACCAGGCGTCGTTGGTCAATCACTTCGGCCCTGCTCAAGGCGGACTGCTGACCACGCAGGATGTTGCCGCCTACGCGCCGGTAGTGCGTGAACCGCTGCATGTTCCCTTCGGTCCTTACCGCGTGTTGACCAACCCGCCACCAGCCGCCGGCGGCGGCCTGATCGGCGCCGGGCTGCGCATCGCCGAGAGCCTGGGTATTGGCCAGGAGTCATTTCTCTCGCGCGAGCATCAACTCGTGGTGGCGGCGATACTGGCAACCGTATCGCAGATTCGCCTTGCGGGTTACGACCACCGACTATATGCCGACCCGGCGTCGATTCGTGCACTGGTTGCCGGCGATGGCCTCCCGGCCTGGGTCGAGCGGGCACGCTCACGCACTCACGAGAACCTGCTCGGTGCCACCACGCATATCTCGGTAATTGATGCCGAAGGCATGGCCGCGGCAATGACTACCAGCAACGGCGAGGGTTGCGGGCATGTGTTGCCGGAGCTGGGAATCCACGTCAACAACTTCCTCGGCGAAGACGACATCAACCCGGCCGGTTTCCATCGACTGGCACCGGGAAGCTGGATGAGCACCATGATGTCACCCACCATCGTCGTCGCCGGCGACCGGCCGTGTTTTGCCCTCGGCAGTGGTGGGTCAAACCGGATTCGCAGTGCCATCCTGCAGGCACTCCTCAATCTTCTTCTCTATCGGCGCCCGCTTGACGAAGCCTTGAACGCCGCCCGCCTGCATGTCGAAGACAGCAAACTGTGGTTCGAGAACGTCGGCCTCGACGAGGGGGTGGCTGACGCCCTGCAGCAGGCCTGGCCGGCCGCGACCTGCTTCGACGCGACGAGCATGTTCTTTGGCGGGGTCAATGGCGTTGCCAGCGACGACGGTCGTTTGTCTGGCGCCGCTGACCACCGGCGTGGCGGCGTGGTAATGGTGGCTGAATCGTAACGGGATTCAGCGGACCTTTATCTCGGTCCACATCCGCGACAACAAGCGGCGCGTTTTCGGATCGAAATCGCGCAGCATTTCAAGGCGGCGCAAATCGTCGGGCGGCGGGAAAATCCCCGGATTGCCGGCGATCTCGGGGGAAATGTACGGCATCGCCGCCGCGTTCGGGTTGCCGGCACCAATCAGACTGGAGACGTCGGCGGCGTTGGCTCCTTCGAGCATGAACTGAATGAACTGGTGCGCGAGGTCGGGGCGGCGACCGGATTTGTGCAGGACAAAGCTGTCGACCGCCAACACCGCGCCTTCCTTTGGCGTTCGAAAACCGATGGCAAATGGGCGCTTTGCCTCCTGCGCGTCCTGCTGGGCGCGGAACATGTCGCTTGAGTAGCCGTGTGCGACCCAGATGTTGCCGATTGCCAGGTCCTTGATGTAGGTGCTGTTGGAAAAGGTCGCCCAGTACGGCTTGGCGCGCAGGATCAGGCGCTTGGCCTCATCCCAGCGCGCTGGGTCGCTCTCCTGAACCGAGTAGCCGAGGTATTTCATCGCCGCAGCCATCAGTTCGCGCTGGCTGTTGAGAACCGTCACCTTGCCTTTCAGTTTTTCGAGGTGACGCGGTTCGAAGATCAACGCCCAACTGTCGGTCGGCAGGCCGAGTTCGGCCAGCCGGGTGGCGTTGTAACCGAGCAGTGTCACCGTGGTTGCGTAAGGAACTGCATAAAGCATGCCGGGGTCATACCATGGGTTATGAAACTCGGCCTTGATGTTCTTCAGATTCGGAAGTTTTCTCTTGTCGAGCGGGCGCAGCGCGTTCTTGCGGAGCAGGGTCTCGACGGCGTTGCCGGTCGGAACGAGGAGATCGTAGCCGATGGCGCCGGCTTCGAGCTTGGCCAGCATTTCCTCGTTGTCAGAGTAAAAATCCTGTCTCAGCCGGCAGCGACATTGCACCTCGAACCGTTGTACGGTGTCGTCCGAGAGGTAGGTATTCCAGATGTAGAGATAGAGAACGTCTTCAGCATGTGCCAGCATCGCGAGGACTGCGAGCAGCACTGCAACGACGCTGGCCTGCAGCGCTTTCATGCCCTGCCCTGCAATGTGTCAGGTGCAAGTTTCGAGGCCAGCGCGATCAAGGTCAGGGTCAGCGCCATCAACAGCGTAGACACGGCGTTTACTTCGGGACTCACGGCCACCTTGATCATCGAGTAGATTTGCAGCGGCAGTGTCGTGACGCCAACGCCGGCGACAAAGACGGTGATCACGAAGTCGTCGATCGAGAGCGTGAAGCTCATCAGAAAGCCTGCCAGGATGCCCGGCAGGAGCAGGGGCAGAGTCACGCGCCGGAAGCTCTGCCAAGGTCTGGCACCGAGATCCCTTGCGGCTTCGAACATGCTCTCGTCCATCCCGGCCAGACGAGTGCGGACGATGATCGCGACGAAACCGATCGAGAAAGTGATGTGCGCGATCAGGATCGAGATCAGCCCGAGCGTCAGATCGAGCACCTGCCGGAAGAACAGCAGGAGAGAGACCCCGAGCAGAAGCTCGGGCATCGCCACCGGCGTCAGCACCAGAAAAGGCAGGCAGCGCAGAAAACCCGATCGCCAGCGCTGCATGGCCATGCCGGCCATGGTCCCGAGCACGGTGGCCACGCTTGCCGCAGCGATGGCGATGAACAGCGAGTTGACAGCGGCATTCAGCATCTCGCTGTCGTCGAAAAGCGTCTCATACCAGTGGGTCGTAAAACCGACCCACTCGGCGTTGAGCAGCGAATCGTTGAAAGAGAAGATCACCACCACCGCAAGCGGCAGGTACAGAAAGGCGTAGACGGCCAGCGCCGCAGCCCACAGCCAGAGCGACTGGCGAGCACGCGCCATCAGGTACTCCCCCGGCGCAACCGCCCGGCCTTCGCTGACAATCCCGCCAGAGCCAGCACGGCGGCGGTCAACAGCAGCGACAAGGTCGAACCCAGCGGCCAGTCGCGGTTGTCGAGAAACTGTTCCTTGATCAGATTGCCGATCAGCAGATCTCGTGTGCCTCCAAGCAACTCGGGAATGGCGAACATGCCGAGAACCGGAATGAAGACCAGCGCCGAGCCCGCCCAGATACCGGGTAGCGAAAGCGGCAGGGTGATTCGCCAAAAGCGCGTCCAGGTGCCGGCACCAAGATCCTGGGCCGCTTCGAGCAGTGCCGGATCGTGCTGCTCCAGGTTGTTGTACAGTGGCAGGACCATGAACGGCAGGTGCACATAGACCATGCCGGCAATCACTGCGAAAGGCGTATACAGCAGATTGGCCGGGCCGAGGAGAATGATCCAGGCGTAGATGCGGATCAGGAAATTGCTGGCCAGAGGCAGGATTACCAACAACACCAGCAGATTGCGATGACGCTGGCCGCTGCGGGCGATCAGTAAGGCCAGAGGATAGGCCAGCAGCAGGCAGATCGAAGTGGTGGTTGCGGCGACCAGGAAGGAACGGCCGAAGATTTCGGCATAGATCCAGTCGCCGAGGAAGAAGCGGTAGGTTTCCAGGGACAGGGTGAACTGGCCATCCTGCATGGCCGGCACCAGTCCTCCGAAGTCACCCGGCTGCTGGAACGAGGCACCAACCATCAGCAAGGCCGGCGCAAGGAAAAAAACCACCAGAAACAGGGTTGGCGGCAGGCTGACCAGCCATTTGGTCAACGACTCACCTCGACCAACCGGGCGTCTGGCTGTTTCAGTCACGCAGGTAGACCCCTGCGTCACGTTGCCAGCCGACCGCGACCGGGGCGCCGCGTTCAAGGAACCTGGCGCGTCCAGGAACTGCGTTGGTGAGCATCGCCTCGAGCACTACCCCATTTTCGAGCGCAATCTTGTAAACGGTGACGTCGCCGAGGTAAAGGTGGTCGCGCACGCGGCCATAAAAGTGGTTGTCCAGCTCGGTCAGGTCCCCGGCAGGGACGATGCGCAGTTGTTCCGGGCGGACGGCAAAGGCACCCTGCTCGCCGGGGCTGGGTCCGACGATCGGTGTGCCGACAATATCCCCGAGTCCAGCAGCGAACAGGTGCAGTCCATCGTGATCCGTTGCCCGCACTTCGACCGGCAGCAGGTTGATGGTCCCGATGAAATCGGCCACAAAGCGGTTGCGCGGGAAGCCATAGATCTGCTCGGGAGCGCCGACCTGCTCGATGCGCCCATTGTTCATGATGGCGATGCGGTGTGATACCGCCAGCGCCTCCTGCTGCGAATGGGTGACGAAGATAAAGGTGATGCCGACCTCGCGCTGTAGCGCGATCAGTTCCCCGGTGATCTGTTCGCGCAGTTTGGCGTCGAGTGCCGCCAGCGGTTCATCGAGCAACAGCAGGCGCGGCTTGTTGATCAGCGCCCGCGCTAGAGCGACGCGCTGCCGTTGTCCGCCGGACAATTGGCGGGGAAACTGGCGAGCCTTGTTGGCCAGGTGCACCAGTTCCAGCGCATCCTTGAGACGAATACTGATCTCGTCCTGGGACTTTCCAGCCATCTCCAAGGGAAAGGCGACATTCTGCGCCACGGTCATGTGCGGAAACAGCGCGTAGCTCTGAAAAACCGTGTGCACCGGTCTTTTTTCAGGTGGAATGCCGGCCAGAGCTTGCCCGTCAAGTAGTAGCTGGCCGGCGTCAGGTGCGTCGAATCCGGCGATCAGGCGCAGCAGGGTGGTTTTGCCACAGCCCGAGGGACCCACCAAGGTAAAGAATTCGCCCGCCTCGATCGACAGGGAAACGTCGTCGACAGCCTGGAGTTCGCCGAAACGGCGGCTGACATTTCGGATCTCGAGTAGCGCCATGATTCAAATAGTGTAGCTTCCGGGAACGATTATAGCTGTGGTTTGCAAATCTCGGGATGTCCTCCGCAGCAGTTGTCAGTCAGGAAAGCAACCAAGTCGTCGATTCTGTCCAGCACGGCATGACAGCGAACGAAGCGGCCTTCTTGCGTGGTATTGACCAGACCTGCGTGAGTCAGGGTCTTCAGGTGAAAAGACAGGGTGGGTGCCGGTAATTGCAGCTGCTCGGCAATCAGGCCTACGGTCAAGCCTGCAGGCGCGTTCTGCACCAGCAGGCGGAAGATGGCGAGGCGGCTTTCCTGTGCCAGCGCGGCGAGCGTGGTGACGGCGTCGGTATTGGTCATCGTTCCAACGATACCGAAATATTCCGGATCTCGCAAAGCGTTTGCAGACAGGCTGGGTATTGCGGTATCGAGTTTGGGACTCATCATCTGGCCGATTATGGCATTCGACACCATGAAATCGCTTGCCTTGAACTGGATCGGCAAGGAGCTTTAGGTAGAAGATCATACAGCCAAGCTGATTGTTCGCGAGAAGGCGTCAGCAACGCGGGAAAGGGATTGGTTGTCGATCCAGAGCGGGTCAAACAACGCACGGCAGGGCATCGCCCAGGCGATGCCCTCCTTGCTCGCAGGCTAGAAACCGGCGCCCTTGATCGATTTCAGACCCTTGAAGACGGCCTTGCTCCCGAGCTGCTCCTCAATGCGAAGCAACTGGTTGTACTTGCAGATGCGGTCGGTACGCGACAGCGAACCAGTCTTGATCTGCCCGGCGCCGGTGCCGACAGCCAGGTCGGCGATGAAAGAGTCTTCGGTTTCACCGGACCGATGTGACGAGATGACGCCGTAACCGGCTTTCTGGGCCATCTTGATGGCGTCGAGCGTTTCAGTGACGGTGCCGATCTGGTTGACCTTAATGAGGATCGCGTTGGCTGCCTTCATGTCGATGCCTTGCTTGAGACGAACCGGGTTGGTGACGAAGAAATCGTCGCCGACGATCTGTACCTTGTCCCCGAGCACCTTGGTGAGCTTGACATAACCTTCCCAGTCGCTCTGGTCGAGGCCATCCTCGATCGACACGATGGGATACTTCTTACACCATTCGCCGTATACGGCAATCATGTCGTCATCGGTGAACAGCTTGTCGGGATTCGACTTCCAGAACTTGTAGCCCTGGCGGTTTCCTTCGTCGAAGAGTTCGGAAGAAGCACAGTCGAGGGCAATGCTGATCTGCTTGCCGGGTTTGTAACCGGCTGCAACGATCGCCTGCATGATGACTTCAAGTGATTCGTCGTTGGTCAGGTTGGGTGCAAAGCCACCTTCGTCGCCAACTGCGGTGACATGCCCGCCCTTCTTGAGAATCGATTTCAGGGCGTGGAAAACCTCGGTGATCCAGCGCAATCCTTCCGAGAAAGTAGGCGCGCCCACCGGCATGATCATGAACTCCTGGAAGTCGATCAAGTTGTCGGCGTGCTTGCCTCCGTTGATGATGTTGGCCATCGGCGTTGGCAAGGCGAAGTCGCGATTCTTGTGGATCTTGCCGATGTATTTCCAGAGAGGCAGCTTGCTGACATGGGCGCCAGCCAAAGTGATTGCCATCGAAGCGCCGAGGATCGCATTCGCTCCCAGGTTTGACTTATTGGGTGTACCATCGAGGGCAATCATTGCCTCGTCGAGTGCGCGCTGGTCGAGAGGATTCTTGCCTTTAAGGAGTTTCGCGATCTTGGTGTTGACGGATTCGACTGCTTTCAACACGCCTTTGCCGAGGTAAACCTTCTTGTCACCATCACGCAGTTCGCAGGCTTCGAATTCCCCGGTCGACGCACCCGAGGGGACTGCGGAACGGGCCATGAAACCGTCGTCAAGGGTGATGTCGACCTCGACCGTCGGGTTACCGCGTGAGTCAAGGATCTGCCGGCCAACGACCTTGGTGATCTTGACGAATGCAGGGGTGGCCGCCGCTGCTTCGGCTTGCTCGGGTTGTTCGACGCTCTCGACCTTTTCGGCCTTTTCTGCTTTCTTGACTTTGTTGCCTTTTGCCATGATGGAGCTCCGTAGGAGTGGTTCGGTGGAAAGTTCGAGGGAAATCGTAAAGGAAGCTTCTCCGGGGGATCATACCGAATTCAGATGACAAGGTGCAATCCCCACGACGAAATCAGGATGAATTCGTCGATCCAAATAAAGTGTGGAGAATCGGCTACTTGCGGGTGGCAGTGAACATCCTCCCGAATGCAGGTCGGAAGTAAGAATCGACCCCGGATTGAAATTGCAGTGCGCTGGGCGATGTGTTACAAGGTAAACTTATTGCCTTATCGCGAATTTTGGAATTCAACTGCAGTTCTCCTCATCAAATGGTTTTTTCGTTTTTTAAAAAGCCGCAGGAAAAGAAAATGGTTGCGCGGCCGGCCGCCGTTCCCCGCACACGCGACGAACGGGGCGGAGCCCTTGGTCAGGCACCGGAAGACAAACCGGTCGCCACGGCTCCAGTCGGCCTGGTACCGGGAGACCTCCCCTTCACTGCTCCGGTTTCCCCGGCCGAAGGGCAGCCACTGGATCTCAGCGAGTTTCAATTTAGTGAGACCGCTCCTGAATTTCAGATCGAGGCCGAGCTGGATCCGATCGATGCCGAGGCTGAAGAAGCGGCCATGCTTTATTCGAATGGCCAGGAGAGCGCGGTTCGCGCGTTGCTAGAGAGGTCGACGCGCTCCTACCGCTCTGGCCCCGGCGAGCGCTTGTGGTTGATGCTTTTTGACCTTTTCCGATTGACCGGCCAAAAAGCCGCTTTTGAGGGTCTGGGAATCGATTATGCTCAATCCTTCGAGAAATCGCCGCCAGGTTGGCGCGATGCTGTCGTCGCCGTTTCGGTACACGCCAAAGGGGTTGGGTCGGTATTATTTAAAGGTGATTTGACGGGCGACAACGAAACCGGGTTTACCGCCGTGCGCCAAGCCCTCGCACGAACCCCGCATCTTCGTCTAGATATGTCGAAGTTGCGCAAACTGGATGCTGCCGGTTGTCAGCGGCTACTGGAACTGCTGCAGCAGGCTCGCAAGGATCGGCGTGAGATCGAACTGCTGGGCCGTGATCATTTGGCGACCCTGGTCGACCGCCTGGTCGTGCCCGGTCGTGCAGAAAGCCAGGCCTGCTGGCTGTTGAAGCTCGAGATCTGTCAGTTGCGTGGAGAGTTGGAGGTTTTCGAGGATCTGGCGGTCAACTATGCGGTGACTTTCGAGATTTCGCCACCCTCCTGGGAGCCCAAGCGGGTGATGGAAGCCGAGTCTCCTCCGCTGGTTCTCGCCGCCGCCGATCAGTTGTTGACCGAAGCCTATGTCATCAAGGGCGATGTCAAGGGGGCTCGTTTTCCCGACTTGCTGGCGTACGCCGCAGTCAATGATCCGGTACTTATTGACTGTTCGGCAGTAACCCGTATGGACTTCCTGAGTGCTGGCGCCCTGCTCAACATTCTGACCACGGTCAAGCGGACTGGCCGGCAGATTATTTTCCGTCATCCCCATTACCTACTTGCTGAACTCTTCCGTGTCGTCGGTCTGAAGTCCGTGGCGGAAATCGTTCTCGCCAGAAACTAGGATTACCAACAGGAGTTTTGTATGGACCAGTACCACGGCACGACGATCCTGTCAGTTCGCCGCGGCAAGCGTGTTGCCATGGGTGGCGACGGACAGGTAACCCTTGGCCAGCTCGTCATCAAGGCAAGTGCGCGCAAGGTTCGGCGCATCTATCAGGGGCGGATTCTCGCTGGCTTTGCGGGTGGAACGGCGGATGCCTTCACCCTCTTTGAGCGTTTCGAAGCCAAACTTGACAAACACCAGGGCAATTTACTCCGCTCGGCGGTCGAACTCGCCAAGGACTGGCGCAGCGACCGCGCCCTGCGCCGGCTGGAAGCCATGCTGGCAGTCGCTGATCAGGAGAATTCGCTGATCATCACAGGCAATGGTGATGTGCTCGAACCGGAGTACGGCATCGTCGCCATTGGTTCGGGAGGCGCCTTCGCGCAAGCAGCGGCACGCGCACTGGTTGAAAACAGCGAACTCGATCCGGCCGAGGTGGTCCGCAAGTCGCTGCAAATCGCCAGTGATCTGTGCATCTATACCAATCAGAACTTCACCATCGAGGTGCTTGAATAATCATGTCGGCGATGACTCCGCAGGAAATTGTTCACGAACTGGACAAACATATCGTTGGTCAGGGGAAGGCCAAGAAGGCTGTGGCAATTGCGCTGCGCAACCGCTGGCGGCGCGCGCAGGTCACCGAGCCACTACGCCAGGAGATCACACCCAAGAACATTCTGATGATCGGGCCCACTGGTGTTGGCAAGACCGAAATCGCACGCCGGCTGGCGCGTCTGGCCAATGCGCCGTTCATCAAGATCGAGGCGACCAAGTTTACCGAGGTTGGTTACGTGGGTCGCGATGTCGAAACGATTATCCGCGACCTCGTCGAGATTGCCGTCAAAAGCGCTCGTGAGCAGGCGCTGACAGGCGTTCGCGTGCGCGCCGAAGACGCTGCCGAAGATCGCATTCTCGACGCACTATTGCCGCCAGCACGCGGCAATTTCTTCAACGATGCGCAATCGACGGAAGACAGTGCGACACGGCAGAAATTCCGCAAGAAACTGCGCGAGGGCGAACTGGACCACAAGGAGATCGAGGTGGATGTCGCTGCTCCGTTGATGCAGGCCGAGATCTTTGCTCCACCGGGGATGGAGGAACTGACCTCCCAGATCCAGGGCATGTTCCAGAACATGGGCGGGGGTCGCAAGAAATCGCGCAAGCTGAAGATTTGCGATGCGCGCAGATTGCTGATCGAGGAAGAAGCCGCAAAACTGGTCAATGATGAAGACGTCAAACACGATGCCGTGCGCAATGTCGAGCAGAACGGCATCGTTTTTCTCGACGAAATCGACAAGATTGCCTCGCGCAGCGACACGCACGGCGTGGACGTTTCGCGTCAGGGGGTACAGCGCGATCTGCTGCCACTCGTTGAAGGCACCACGGTATCGACCAAGTACGGGATGATTCGTACCGATCACATCCTGTTTATTGCCAGCGGTGCATTCCACTTGGCCAAACCGTCGGATCTGATCCCAGAACTGCAGGGTCGCCTGCCGATCCGGGTCGAGCTTGATTCCTTGTCGGTTGCCGACTTCGAGTGCATTCTGACGCAGACTGACGCCTGCCTGACCATGCAATACCAGGCGCTGCTGGCAACCGAAGGGGTAACCCTCGACTTTGCCGCTGACGGTATCAAACGCTTGGCCGAGATTGCCTGGTCGGTCAACGAACGCACCGAGAACATCGGTGCTCGACGACTGTATACGGTCATGGAGCGGCTGCTTGAGGAGGTGTCGTTTTCCGCCTGCGAGGGAGGCCTGGAGAACGTTGCCATCGATGCAGCCTACGTGGACAGTCGGCTTGCCGAACTGGCCCGGAACGAGGATCTGTCGCGCTACGTTCTGTAGCGCGCAGGTCTGCCGCCTACTTCACCACCAGAACCGGCAGTTCTGTGAGATGGATGACCTTGCTCGTGACCGATCCCAGCAGCGCGCTGGCCACTGAGCCAAGGCCCCGAGCCCCGATGACGATCAAGGTGCAGTGCTGCTCTCTGGCGAAATTGACAATCGTCGGGGCCGGCTCGCCGACCAGGATATGTTGCGAGTATGCGAGCCCACCGGTTTCCAGTCTGAAACGCGCACCGGCCAATGCGGCTTCGCCGGCCTCGCGGTGGTAGTCCTGGACGACGCCGTGGCTGACGAAACGGGTGACGTCCGAGGGCAGGGGCGCCTGCACATTGACCAGCATGATCGCCGGTGCGATGGCGTCTCGAGCCGCTTCGAGCAGGACATGATCGACTGCCCGCAAGGCGGGCGGCGAGCCGTCGACCGCAATCAGCCAGAGTGCTTTCATTGTTTTCTTCCTTCCCCAAATTTCTCGGTGGCCGCAGTTGCCAGTTCAACGGCCGCATGCGCCGCTTGCCGGCTGGCCAGCCACTTACCCGTTATTACCACCAGCAACGCGCCGAAAGCTGACACGAGGTAAGCGCTGTGCGGAACCGTTGCATGCCAGCTTGCTGGTAGTGCCGGGTCGCTCACCAACATGCCGCCACCAATCCAGCCCAGCAGTCCACCGCCAGCCGTGATCACGATCGGGAATCGATCCATCAGGGCGAGGACCAGTTTGCTACCCCAGACCACGATCGGGATCGAAACCACGATCCCGAATGTGACGAGAACGATCGATCCATGCGACGCGCCGGCGACCGCAATGACGTTGTCTATACTCATCACCGCGTCGGCGACGATGATCGTCTTGATCGCTCCGATCAGCGTGCTGCTTCCTTGCACATGATCATGCGCATCTTCATTTTCAGGCAGGATGAGCTTGACCCCGATCCAGAACAACAGCAGTCCTCCGACGATCTTGAGATATGGAATCGCCAGGAGTTGCAAGGCGAAGTAGATCAGTACGAGACGCAGCCCGATCGCACCGAAGACACCCCAGAAAATTCCCTTGTTGCGTTGCGCCACAGGCAGTCTGCGGCACGCCAGAGCAATCACCACGGCGTTGTCGCCGCCGAGCAGAATGTCGATCAGAATGATCTGGAATACGGCGATCCAGAACGTTGGCGAGGAGAGGTCAGGCATCACATTAACTCCAGGGGCGGCATCAGGCCTGCGGCGTAGGCAGAGCTGCCTTGAACGGCGTTCTGGCCGAACTTGGCCAGCACTTTGTTGGCTTCGCGCAAGCGATCGAGCAGTTTGCTCAGCAGAATCTTGTTGAAGCGCTCCCGTACTTCATCAGAACTCAATTCCAGCGCTGCGCTATTGATCTCCAGGAACAAGGTCGGCTCCAGAGTCACCACCGTGGCGTGACGTCGAGAGTCGCTCGGGTGCAGGAAGGCCATCTCTCCGACTACCTCACTCGCACCGAGTCGACAGATCACCCGTCCATTGATGGAGATCTCGACAAAGCCATCAACCACCACGCCAAACTTGCGATGGTTATCGCCTTCACGGATGATCGTGACTTTCTCCGACAACTCTCGCCAGACGCTGATGCGCAGCACCTCCCACAACTCGATATCCTCGAACTCGGCGAAGAATTCCACCTTGCGCAACCTTTCGAAGTGCGTCTGATCCTGCTGGATCTGATCTTCTTCGAGCATCTGGTAGCGCACCGAGGAAAGATCCTTGGCGAACTCGGCACCATTACGGTAGCGGCTGTAAAGATCCTTCTCAAGTGCCTTCTTGATGATCGGATCAAGGCCCGCTGGTAGAGTCGGGTTGAGTGCGCAGACCGAAGGCGAGTCCATGTTGATGATCTTGTAGACCAGTGTCGCGGGATTGTTGGCGCGAAATGGTAGGCGCCCGGTCAGTAACTGGAACAGCATGACCCCCAGCGAATAGAGGTCGGTCTTGTGATTGAGCGGATAGTTCTTGACCTGCTCAGGGGACATGTAGGCTGGTGAACCAACCCCCATCACGAAGGTCGAGTCCATGCCCATATCCTTGAGCAGGTTGAGGCCCAGGCCGAAATCGGTGATTTTCGGCTCGTCGTTGTCATTGAGCAGGATGTTGGCCGGTTTGATATCACGATGTACGACGCCCTGGCGGAAGGCGTGATCGAGAGCCAGGCAGCACTTGAAGATGATGCCGATGACGCGGTGCATCGGCAGTAGTCGATTGATCGCGCAATACTTGTCGAGCGCGGTGCCTTCGACGAACTCCATCACCAGATAGGCCTGATCCGGTTCCACCACAGCGTCGAAGATCTTGACGATGTTGGGGTGATTCAGCCGACGACCGATCGCGTCCTCGGTCTGGAAAAGTTTGCGCAGACGCCGTGACATGGCTGCATTTTCTTCGCCGAAGCGAATCAGCTTGATGGCGACCTGGCAGTCCATATCCGGGTCTCGGGCCAAATAGACGACAGCAGTCGCACCCTTTCCAAGGGAGCGAATGATTGGATATTTGCCGATCTTTTCCAACATGCCAGAACCCACCCCTATCGACTGCCAGCCGGAATTGAGATGCTAGCAGCAGAACCGCCGCGTGCATGAACAATTTTGCGTCAGTTGCATCGCAGCCAACAAGATCAATGGACAAAAAGCTTGAAATCGGAGAACTCGCCCCAAACTCTTTCCCGTTTTCAGGGAGATCACCATTTATGCAAACGAACGACACCGTACCCGAAGTGACCACTGCCGCCCCGGCCACACCGGAAGTTGCTTCTGTCACACCAGAGATCGTTGAGTCGCCATCAACAGGAGCGCCCCCTGCAAGCGGCCCGCCCAATCTCGAAGAAACCCTTAAACAAGCTCAACAACAGGCCGAGGAGTACCATGATGCATGGCTGCGCGCCAAGGCCGAAACCGAGAACGTGCGCCGTCGTGCGCAGGAGGACATCAGCAAGGCCGCGAAATTCGCTGTTGACCGTTTTGCCCGGGAACTGCTGGCGGTGAAGGACAGCCTCGAAGCTGCGCTGGCAACCGAGACAGCCAGTGTCGAGAGCCTTCGATCCGGTACCGAACTGACCCTCAGGCAACTGGTCGCGGCTTTCGAAAAGTCGGCACTGACCGAGGTCAACCCGCTGGGCGAAAAGTTCGACCCTCATCGACACCAGGCGATCAGCGTCGTCGAATCACCACAGGAACCCAACACCGTGGTCAGCGTACTGCAGAAGGGCTACCTGCTGGCCGACCGCGTACTGCGCCCGGCCCTGGTCGTTGTAGCCAGGGCCAGCGCTTGAAATCGTCACGACAATCCCCAATTGCGTAGCGTTACCAAACATTTCGGTTTTGGCGAATGTTCTCAAAATAATATTGAAAGGATTCTGAAATGGGCAAGATCATCGGCATTGATCTCGGAACGACTAACTCCTGTGTAGCCGTCATGGAAAACGGCAAACCGAAGGTCATAGAGAACTCTGAAGGCGCGCGTACGACGCCATCAACGGTTGCTTATGCGGAGGATGGCGAGATTCTCTGCGGGGCGCCAGCGAAACGTCAGGCGGTGACCAATCCGAAAAATACGCTGTACGCGATCAAGCGGCTGATTGGTCGCCGTTTTGAAGAGAAGGAGGTACAGAAGGATATCTCGCTGATGCCGTTCAAGATTCTCAGAGCCGAGAATGGCGACGCATGGGTCGAGGTGCGCGGCAAGAAAATTGCACCGCCACAGGTTTCTGCGGAAGTTCTGCGCAAGATGAAGAAGACCGCCGAAGATTATCTCGGCGAAGACGTGACCGAGGCGGTGATTACCGTGCCTGCCTATTTCAACGACAGCCAGCGCCAGGCGACCAAGGATGCCGGGCGGATTGCCGGCCTGGAAGTCAAGCGCATCATCAACGAACCGACGGCAGCGGCCCTGGCCTTCGGCATGGACAAAAAGCAAGGTGACAAGAAGATCGCGGTCTACGACCTGGGCGGCGGCACCTTCGATATCTCGATCATCGAAATTGCTGCGGTCGAAGGCGAGCACCAGTTTGAGGTGCTGTCGACCAACGGTGACACCTTCCTCGGCGGCGAAGACTTTGACCAGCGTCTGATCGATTACATCATCGACGAGTTCAAGAAAGAATCGGGCGTCAACCTCAAGGCCGACGTGCTGGCTCTGCAACGCCTCAAGGATGCCGCTGAAAAAGCCAAGATCGAGCTTTCGTCCGGCCAGCAAAATGAAATCAACCTGCCTTACATTACCGCTGACGCCTCCGGACCCAAGCATCTGACGCTGAAGATCACACGCTCCAAGTTCGAGGCGCTGGTCGACGATCTCATCGAGCGGACTATCGAACCCTGCCGAATTGCCCTGAAGGATGCTGGCTGCAAGATCGGCGACATCGACGATGTCATCCTGGTTGGCGGACAGAGCCGGATGCCCAAGGTGCAGCAAAGGGTCAAGGAGTTCTTCGGCCGCGAACCGCGCCGCGACGTCAATCCGGATGAGGCGGTGGCCGTCGGTGCTGCGATCCAGGGTGGCGTTCTGCAGGGCGAGGTCAAGGATGTTCTGCTCCTCGATGTGACGCCATTGTCGCTGGGTATCGAGACGCTGGGCGGCGTAATGACCAAGCTGATCAAGAAGAATACGACCATTCCAACCAAAGCGACGCAGGTCTTTTCGACGGCTGACGATAACCAGTCTGCGGTAACCATTCACGTGCTGCAGGGCGAGCGGGAAATGGCCAGCGGCAACAAGAGCCTTGGACAGTTCAATCTTTCCGACATTCCGCCGGCACCACGTGGCATGCCACAGATCGAAGTGACCTTCGATATTGATGCCAATGGTATTTTACATGTTTCGGCCAAGGACAAGGCCACTGGTAAGGAGAACAAGATCAAGATCCAGGCGTCTTCTGGCCTCAGTGAAGCGGAAGTGCAGCGCATGGTCCAGGATGCCGAGTTGCACGCCGAAGAAGACCGGAAAGCACACGAACTGGCGGAAGCCCGCAATCAGTGCGACGGCATGATTCACACCGTCAAGAAGTCGCTTGCCGAATACGGCAAGGAACTCTCCGACAGCGAGAAACAGGTCATCGAAAAGGCGATGCGTGAAGCCGAGGAGGCCATTCGTGGCAACGACATCGAGGCCATCAAGGCGAAGAACGAGGCGCTCGGAACCGCTGCTCAGAAGTTGGGCGAGAAGATGTACGCCAAACAACAGGAGCAAACGGGGGGCTCCGCACATACTGCCGGGGCTGCCGGTGAAGCGAAGAAGGACGACAGCGACGTCGTGGACGCCGAGTTTACCGAAGTCAAAGACAAGAAGTAGGTCTTTGCCTACCAGGCGGGGCGTATAATCGCGCCTCGCCCTGCTCCCACCAATTGTTCATAAACCCATGGCAAAACGCGACTTATACGACATTCTCGGCGTCAATCGCGACGCGTCCGATGAAGAAATCAAGAAAGCTTACCGCAAGCTGGCGATGAAGCATCATCCGGACCGTAATCCGGATAATCCCAAAGCTGAGGAGCACTTCAAGGAAGTCAAGGAAGCCTACGAAACTCTCACCGACCCGGAGAAGCGCGCCGCCTATGACCAGTACGGTTACGCCGGCATCGATCCGCAGGCCGGTATGGGCGCTGCGGGGGCCGGGGGATTTTCCGATACCTTCGGTGGCATCTTTGATGAGATCTTCGGTGGTCGTCGTGGCGGTGGACGTTCAAATGTCTATCGCGGCGCCGACCTCCGCTACAACCTCGAAATTTCGCTGGAACAGGCAGCCTTCGGCACTGAAACCAAGATCCGCATTCCGACAATGGAGGTTTGCGACGCCTGCCATGGCAGTGGTGCCAAGGCCGGAACGCAGCCAAAGACCTGTCCGACCTGTCAGGGGAGCGGTCAGGTTCGCCTGCAGCAGGGCTTCTTCTCGATTCAGCAGACCTGTCCGAAATGTCATGGTACCGGGCGCTTTATAGCCGAGCCGTGTGTTCCGTGTCACGGCTCGGGCCGAGTCAAGCAGCACAAAACCCTGGCGGTGAAGATTCCAGCGGGAGTTGATGAGGGCGACCGGATTCGACTCACGGGCGAAGGCGAGCATGGCATCAATGGCGGGCCGTCAGGGGATCTTTACGTTCAGATTCACCTCAAGGCACACCCTGTCTTTCAGCGCGAACAGAACGACCTGCACTGCGAGATGCCGATCAGTTTTACCACCGCGGCTCTGGGTGGAGAAATCGATATTCCGACGCTGGATGGAGCTGCGAAAATCCGTGTTCCCCCGGAAACGCAATCAGGAAAAATTTTTCGCTTGCGCGGCAAAGGTATCAAGGGCGTACGTAGTAACGCCCACGGTGATCTGCTCTGCCATGTGGTTGTGGAAACCCCGGTGCATCTCACCGAACGCCAGAAAGAGTTGTTGCGCGAACTTGAGGAGTCCAGCCGCGAGAACTCCGCTCACCACAACCCGCGCGCCAAATCCTGGATGGATCGTGTGCGCGACTTTTTCGCGGCCACCTGAGAACTGCCATCTCTGCGCCCGTTGATGCAGCCCAGCAGTGTCGGGCGAGACAATCGCAGGCGAATATATCGCACACTGTTGCTGCGTGTAAGGGGTGTGTCAGTTTGCTTCGCCATTCTTCAAGGTGAAAGTTGCGTCAGCGACTCGTGAATCTCCCCATTCCAGCCTGGGAAATGTCGGGGGAGAGGGTAATGGCCATGACTTCCAGATCGGGGGTACCTGAAAAGTAATGACCGTTGACTGAAGCCAGTCGCAGGTCCGTGAACAATCACGGCAATCGCATTGAAGGAGAATGGGCATGAGAATCGTCAGGGCGCTACTGTTTGCTTGCTTGAGTTGGGTCAACTGTGTGCTGGCGGCTGAGGTAGGGGTGACCGACAACAGCATCCTGATCGGCATGACTGCGCCGTTCTCCGGCCCTAACGGGGCGTACGGTCTGGACATGAAGATGGTCATCAATGCCTATTTTCGCCAGATCAACGATGCAGGAGGGATTCATGGTAGAAGGCTGGAGTTGCGCGCACTCGACGATGGCTACGAAACTGATCGTGCGGTCGCCAATACCCGCGCCTTGATCAGCCAGGAAAAGGTTTTTGCCCTGGTCGCATCGTACGGTTCGAGTCCCACAACGGCGGCTATGAACGAGGTCTTTGGCGTTGCCAAAGTGCCGCTGGTCGGAGCGATTTCGGGTGCAGACTCGATCCGCCAGTTGCCTAGGGACAACCCGAAAAATCGCTACATGTTCAATGTGCGGGCAAGTTACGCGAACGAGACCGAAGCAATCGTCAATCAATTGGTTTCTCTCGGCTTCAGCAACATCGCCGTTTTGTACCAGAACGATGGATTCGGCAAATCCGGCCTCGATGGAGTCGTTACCGCGCTCAGAAAGCATAACCAGGCACCGGTGGCAGTAGCCACGGTGGAACGTAACTCGGCCGAGGTCGGCCAGGCGGTGCAGACCATTGCCCAGGCGAACCCGCAAGCGGTGATCATGGTGACCTTGTACAAGCCTACTGCCGCCTTCGTTCGTGCGATGAGGAAGATCGGTCAAAAACCGCAGTTCATGACCCTGTCGCCAGTCGGCGCTGACCTGCTGGTACAGGAGCTTGGTGACGAGGCACGCGGCATCGGCATTTCACAGGTCATGCCCTATCCTTGGAACGATACCACGCCGCTGGTACGCGAATACCAGAAGCTGCTCGGCCAGAATGGAAAATTCTCCTACTATGGCGTCGAGGCTTACGCCATGGCGAAAGTGTTGGTCGATGCCATCCGCAAAACGGGCAAAGAGCTCAGCCGCGAAAAGCTGCTGAGCAGTCTCGAAGGCATGCAGAACCATGACCTTGGGGGCTATCGCGTCAGCTATTCGGCCAATGATCGGTTGGGTTCTCGCTTTGTCGACCTGACGGTCATTGGCAACAGCGGCCGGGTTCTTCGTTAATCAATTAAACGATCAGGCGCGTCGCCAGTTGGTTCCCTGGGCACCATCCTCAAGAACAACTCCTGCGGCCAGTAGTCCGCTACGGATTCTGTCTGCTTCGGCGTAGTCCTTGCGTTTCTTTGCCGCCAACCGGCTGGCGATCAGGATTTCGATCGCTTCGACAGACATCTCTTCAGCGCCCGGTGTCGGCGTCCCCTGCAGAAATCCTTGTGGGTCGCGCTTGAGCAGTCCCAGAAGGCCCGCCAGCCCACGCAACTGGCTGGCCAGTCCCGCAGACTTGCTGCGGTTCACCTCGCTGGCCAAGTCAAACAACGCGGCACAGGCATCAGGGGTGTTGAAGTCGTCGTTCATTGCCTGGCTAAAGCGAATCGCATGCGGCTCATGCCAGTCCACGGCGGCCACTTCGACTGCCGGTGGTGCCGCCTTGAGTGCAGTGTAAAGCCGGCTCAGCGCTTGCCGTGCATCGTCGAGATGGGCATCAGAATAGTTGAGTGGGCTGCGGTAGTGTGCCCGCAGGATGAAGAAACGCAGTACTTCAGGATCGTATTGCTTGAGGATGTCCCTGATCGTGAAGAAGTTACCGAGCGATTTCGACATTTTTTCGTCATCGATACGAACGAAGCCGTTGTGCATCCAGAAGTTAACGAACGGGCAGTGATGTGCGCCTTCGGACTGCGCGATCTCGTTTTCATGATGAGGAAACTGTAGGTCCTGCCCACCTCCGTGAATATCGAAGTGCTTGCCGAGCAGGTCCGAACTCATCGCGGAACACTCGATGTGCCAACCGGGGCGACCATTGCCCCACGGCGATGGCCAGAAAGGTTCGCCCTTCCTGGCCTGTTTCCAGAGCACGAAGTCGAGCGGGTCGTCCTTACCAGTGTCAACGTCGACGCGTTCCCCTGCGCGAAGATCGTCGATAGACTTACCCGACAGTTTGCCGTAGCCAGGAAATTTGCGGACCGAGAAATTCACGTCACCAGTGGTCGCTTGGTAAGCCAGCCCGTTTTTCTCCAGCAGTTCGATCAGGCCGAGCATCTGCGGAATATATTGGGTTGCCCGGGGTTCATGGTCGGGTTTCTCTACGCCAAGTGCGGTCGCATCTTCATCCATGAAGCCAATGAAGCGGTCGGTCAATTCGCCGATGCTTTCCTTGTTGGCTAGTGCCCGCTGGATGATTTTGTCATCTATGTCGGTAATGTTCCGGACGTAGCACACCTTTAGTCCACTCGCCCGCAGCCAGCGCTGAACCATGTCAAAAACGACCAATACGCGTGCATGGCCGAGGTGGCAGTAGTCATAAACGGTCATTCCACAGACGTACATGCGGACACTACCGGGCGTGATCGGTACGAAGTCCTGCTTTTCCTTGGTCAGCGAGTTGTAGATCTTCAACATATTTTATGTCCGCTATAGCATTCGGCACAGACGTACACCCAGGGCAAATCTGTTCTCTTCGAGTCTCGATTCCGGAGCCGGGCAGAATCAAGATTCATCAATCTAATCAGGATTCTAAACCCAAGTTTGATGAACGGACTGGATGCCGGCTTACCCCCGCCGGAATGACTGGCAGTCATAGGGTTACGGGAAGAACAAAATTACCCTGCGTACACGTCGAGTGCTTTGGTTTGGACGCACTTCTTGTTAGAATCAATCGGTTTAGTGACACCCACCTGCTGCATAGGCAAGTATACCATACCCATGCACTCGAATCTTCCGATGCCTATGCCTGCCTCCTTCCCGGCTTTGATCGTCGGCTTGCTACTGGGCTGCAGCAGTTTCTTTGCCACATCCGACACGCTGTCGGATGCACAGCGGCTAATGCGCCAGGGCCAGACTGCACATGCTCTCGAAAAGGTCGACGCCTACCTGGCGAACAAGCCATCGGACGCACAGGGGCGATTCCTCAAGGGTCTCGCCCTCACCGAGATGGGCAAACAACAGGAAGCCATAGCCGTCTTCAGCAAACTGACCGAGGACTATCCCGAATTGCCAGAGACTTACAACAATCTGGCGGTTCTGTATGCCCAACAGAAACAATACGAGAAGGCGCGTACGGCACTCGAGATGGCGATCAGGATTCATCCGGGCTACGCTACCGCCTACGACAACCTTGGTGATGTCTATGCCATGCTCTCCGGCCAGGCTTATGACAAAGCGCTACAGCTGGATCCGTCGAGGCAAGTGACACAATCCAAGCGTGCCAGGCTTCGGGAACTCAACAAGTCCTCCACAAGCAGCTCAAGGGTGGCGATGCTGCCAGCTGGCGAGACCGGTAGTAGCCGAAAAACCAGCAACGAACCGGCTGTCATGCCGATTGCGGAAGCATCAATCCCTGCCGCTGGCACCTCTGCTGCCACGATACCAACGGGCAAGGGTATCACCCCGCTCGCTGCCGCGACGGATGCTGACAAATCGGTGCAGCAGGCAACGGTGATTTCGAGTGACGAGAGGGCCGTGACGAAAGCCCTGCAAGGCTGGGTTGGCGCCTGGTCACGGAAGGATGCCAAGGCCTATCTCGCGTACTATGCAGCGGATTTTCGTACGCCCGGTGGAATGCCCCGCAAGGCATGGGAAAATGAGCGCACTCGACCGATGAACAAACTTGGCAGGCTACAGGTGGAAATCGAGGACATCAAGGTCTCGTTTGCCGACGACAAGGCAACGGTGAGGCTCCGACAGCATTACAGTTCGCCCTACCTGAAATCCTCCGTCACCAAGACCATCATCCTGGTCAAATCCAGGGGCAGGTGGTTGATTCAGCAGGAACGGATCGGCTGATGATCATTATTTACCTGGAGGAATTCTCTGATGTACAGGAAACTTGCCCTGATTGCCGTTGGCCTACTGTCGGTAGCGGCCTTGGCTGCACCCAGCGTCGACATGCAGACCAGCATGGGCCGGATCGTGATTGAACTCAATTCCGAAAAGGCACCAAAAACCGTCCAGAACTTTGTCCAGTACGTCAACGAGGGGTTCTACAACGGCACGGTTTTCCACCGCGTCATTCCCGGCTTCATGATTCAGGGTGGTGGTTTTACCGTTGATCTGCAACAGAAGCCGGCGGTCCGAAAGGTGGAAAACGAGGGGAAGAATGGCCTGAAAAACGATCGGGGAACGATCGCCATGGCCCGTACCTCAGAGCCGCATTCGGCGAGTTCTCAGTTCTTCATCAATCTCCGCGACAATGCCGCACTCAACTATCCTGCGAGCGATGGCTGGGGCTATACGGTTTTTGGCAAGGTCACAGAAGGCATGGATGTGGTGGACAAGATCGCCAAGGTGGCGACCGGAAACCGCTCGATGCACCAGGACGTTCCCCTTGAACCGGTCATTATCCAGTCGGTCAAGATCATTCCCGAGAAAGGAAAGCCATGATCAAGCTGCATACCAATTTTGGCGTTATTGCCATCGAAGTGGACGCCGAAAAAGCGCCTTTGTCAGCCAGAAACTTCCTCGACTACGTCGAGGCTGGCCACTATGACAATACGGTTTTCCATCGAGTGATTCCCGGCTTCATGGTTCAGGGCGGTGGCTTCGCGCCGGGCATGAAACAGAAGGCCTGCAAGGATCCGATCCAAAATGAAGCGAGCAACGGGCTCAAGAATGATGCCTACACGGTTGCCATGGCGCGTACCTCTGAGCCGCACTCGGCCACCGCACAGTTCTTCATCAATCTGGTGAACAACGATTTTCTCAATTACCGTGCGCCCAATGCCCAGGGTTGGGGATACTGCGTATTCGGCAAGGTGGTTGAGGGTCGCGAGGTGGTCGATCGGATCAAGGCGGTCAAAACGGGCTTTTCCAATGGGCATGGCGATGTGCCCGTAGAAGATGTACTGATCGAACGTGCTGAGGTCTGCTGATGCTCATTCCAGTCCACGATTCATTCACGCAGTGATCCTGTTCATTTCCGATCTGCATCTGACACCGCAGGCGCCAGGCGTCACCCGCATCTTTCTGGATTTTCTCGGTGGCCGTGCGCGTGCCGCCGAGCAATTGTTCATTCTCGGCGATCTGTTTGAAACCTGGCCGGGTGACGACTGCCTGGAAGATCCGGAAGATTCGTTTGCCGTCCACATCGTCGATGCCCTGCACGAGCTGGCGGTGGACGGGGTGCGCGTGTCAGTGATGCATGGGAACCGCGATTTTCTGCTCGGAGACCACTTCGCTGCCCGCAGCGGCGCTCGGCTGCTGCCGGATCCTTATATCCTGTCCCTGCCGGCATGGCAGTTCGTCCTGTCGCATGGCGATGCCTTGTGTACCGACGATCACGACTACCAGGCATTTCGTGCGCTGGTGCGCCGGCCCGACTGGCAGACCATCTTTCTGGGCAAATCCCTGCCGGAACGCAAGGCGATGGCCATCGCGGCCCGCCAAAAAAGCGAATCTGCCAAACGCGACAAGGCGGACAACCTGATGGACGTCAATGCCGGTGCGACGGACGATTTCCTGCGCGCACATGGCTATGCCACGCTGATCCACGGTCATACACATCGTCCGGCGACGCATGCCCACCTAGTCGACGGGATACATGTCGAGCGCTGGGTACTGGCAGACTGGCAGGAGACACAAGGCGAGTTTCTTTGCTGGGATGGCCGGGAACTGTACCGGGAGCACTGGATCTGATACCCTTCTGTCATCCCCACGGCGCACCCAGGCCATGAGCAAGCCAGCGGTCGACATCCTGCGCCGGGTTTTCGGCTATCCGTCGTTTCGTGGTCAGCAGGAGGAAATCGTCGACCAGCTCGTCGCTGGCGGTGACGCGCTAGTGCTGATGCCGACCGGCGGCGGCAAGTCGCTCTGCTATCAGATCCCGGCACTGCTGCGCCAGGGCGTTGGCGTGGTCGTCTCGCCACTGATCGCGCTGATGCAAGACCAGGTTGATGCCTTGCGGCTGGCGGGTGTGCGCGCAGCTTTCCTGAATTCGTCGATGGATTTTCGATCGGCGGTCGACACCGAGCGCCGTTTGCTGAACGACGAGCTGGATCTGATCTATGTGGCACCTGAACGGCTGCTCAGCGACCGTTTCATCGGCCTGCTCGAACAACTCGTCGCGCGCCAGCAGCTCGCACTCTTTGCGATTGACGAGGCCCATTGTGTTTCACAATGGGGACACGATTTTCGCCCGGAGTACATTCAGCTCTCAAAGCTGCACCAGCGCTTCCCTGGGGTACCACGCATTGCCTTGACGGCGACTGCAGACCAGCTAACCCGGCAGGAAATCGTTACCCGCCTGAATCTCGAGGAAGCGAGCTTGTTCGTCGCAAGTTTCGATCGGCCAAACATCCGTTACACGATCGTCGAGCGTGACAACCCGCGCAAACAATTGCTGAGCTTTCTCGTTGCGCATCATGGTGCGGCCGGCATCGTCTATTGTCTTTCGCGCCGCAAGGTGGATGAAACCGCCGTCTGGCTGAATGCGCAGGGAGTGGCTGCCCTGCCGTACCATGCCGGACTGACCGCCGACGCCCGGCAACGTCACCAGCAGCGCTTTCTGCGCGAGGATGGGCTGGTGATGGTGGCCACCGTCGCATTCGGGATGGGAATCGACAAACCCGACGTGCGCTTCGTCGCTCATCTCGACCTGCCCAAGAGCCTCGAAGCGTATTACCAGGAAACCGGGCGGGCCGGGCGCGATGGTGATCCTTCGCAAGCGTGGATGACCTACGGATTGAATGATGTAGTCATCCACCGGCAAATGATCGAGGAGTCGTCCGCACCGCTCGAGCAGAAGCACGTCGAAAGGCAGAAGCTCGAGAGCATGCTCGCCTATTGCGAATCGGCGCAGTGCCGTCGCGTCCTCCTGCTCAACTATTTTGGCGAGGCCGCAGCGCCCTGCGGCAACTGCGATGTCTGCCTTGACCCGCCACTGCTCTGGGACGGTACGGTAGCGGCGCAGAAGGCGCTGTCTGCAGCCTTGCGAACCGGCCAGCGTTTTGGTGCCGGGCATCTGATCGACATCCTGCGTGGCAAGCCTACCGACAAAGTCAGGCAGTTCGGTCACGACCGCCTGCCGACTTTCGGCGTCGGAGTGGAGATGGACGACATGGGCTGGCGCTCGGTATTTCGGCAGTTGCTCGCAGGTGGAGTGCTCGCAGCCGACGCCACGGCCTACGGGGCGCTAAAGCTGACGGACAGCGCACGGCCGATTCTCAAGGGAGAAATCAGCCTCAAGCTGCGACAGCGTTCGGATCGGCCAAAGGGCAAGCCAGCCCGGAGCAAAAACTTGCCAGACAGCCCGCCGCAGCGAGCCAACGATTCACCGCTGCTAGCCAGGCTGCGGACCTGGCGCAGCGAGAGAGCACGCGAACAGGGAGTTCCTGCCTACGTGATCCTGCATGATCGCACGCTCTACGAGATCGCTGAGCTGCTGCCCGATTCTGCGCAGGCGCTGCTCGCCGTACCGGGGATCGGCCTTGCCAAGGCCGACCGCTACGGCGAAGACCTGCTGGCCATCGTCGCGGCGGCTGACTGATTTCGGGGAGACGTGCCCGGATAGGGATGGAGTCTGTCGAGTGCGATGCTCTGTCCGGAGGGCTGCACGATGCGTACATGCTCGCGGTGAAGCTCGCGGGCATGGCGCAGGCCGCAGGAGTGAGCGATCATCTCGATTTCCTTGTTCATGTTCCGACAGTAGGACGCCACCCGCGTCGCTTTGTCCTCGACGACCAGGCCGCGCTGCAGGCGCGGATCGTGCGTGGTGACGCCGGTCGGACAGGTATTGGTGTGGCAGCGCAGGGCCTGGATGCAGCCCAGCGAGAACATGAAGCCACGCGCGGTATTGATGAAATCGGCGCCTGTCGCCAGCGCCCAGGCGACACGGGCCGGCGTCACCAGTTGGCCGGCAGCGATGATCCGAATCCGTTCCCTGAGGCCGTTGGCCAGCAATGCGTCGACAACCAGTGGCAAGGCTTCGTCAATCGACAGCGCCATGTGATCGGCCAGCGCCTGTGGTGCGGCACCACTGCCGCCCTCGCCTCCGTCTATGGTCAGAAAGTCGGGCGCTGCCTGTAGACCACGGTGCGCAACCGCTGCCGTGAGTTCCTTGATGAAGCGCTCTCCTCCGATGGCGGTCTTGACACCCACTGGCTTGCCGGTAATGGCCCGGACATGCTCGACCTGATCGAGCAGTTCGTCGATGTTGGCGATATCGCGGTGGCGGTTCGGGCTCAGTGAATCGCGTCCTTCGCTGATGCCGCGGATGCGCGCGATCTCGGGCGTCACCTTGTTGCCCGGCAAAACTCCGCCCTTGCCCGGCTTGGCTCCCTGCGAGAGCTTGATCTCGAAAGCGCGCACGCTCGCTTGTGCGGCGAGTTCGCGCAGACGCTCGTCGGACAGCTCGCCGTTGCCGTCACGAACGCCATACTTGGCCGTGCCGATCTGAAAGATGATGTCACAACCACCCTCCAGGTGATACGGAGAAAGCCCCCCTTCGCCGGTGTCCAGCCAACAGCCGGCTGCCGCTGCACCGTGGGAAAGCGCGCGGACGGCAGGTTGAGAGATGGCGCCAAAACTCATGGCGCTGATGTTCACCAGCGAGCGGCCGATAAAAGGGGTCCGGCAATAGTCTTCACCAATCGCCAACGCTGGTGTTGCTTGTTTCTCCTCATCGAGAACGGGGAACGGAGCATTGACGAAAATCAGAGCGCCGGGTGTATGAATCCGGTAAGTCGAGCCGAAGCCGATAATTCCACCTTCGTTCTTGGCCATGCGGTAGACCCAGCTGCGAGTCGCCCGATCAAAGGGCATCTCGTCTCGGTCGCCGAGAAAAAAATACTGCCGGAAATATTCGCCGAGAGTCTCGAAAAAGTAGCGCAGATGACCGACCAGCGGAAAATTCCGCAACACGGCATGCTTTTCCTGCCTGACGTCCTGGACATAGAGGTAAACCAGGCCGCCAACTAATGCAAGGGCAAGCATCACTCCCAGGCCAACAAGCAACAGGTCAAGCATATCCGTTTCCCTTAGATGGTAGAATCGGTCAAATCAGCTCTTAGTGTACGGGAATTGTCATGACCTTTGCAGCCATGCTGGATACGGAAATCGAGCGCAACGTCGCGGCCGCGATCAGCGAGGATGTCGGGAGCGGCGATCTGACCGCGCAACTGGTTCCCGCAAGCGAAATCCGGCGCGCCACCGTGATTGCCCGTGAACAAGCCATTCTTTGCGGGACCGCCTGGTTCGAGCGCTGCTTCACCCGGATCGATGCGGCAATCACCATTGTCTGGAAGGCTGATGATGGCCAACGCATCAGCCCGGGTCAACTGCTCTGCGAAATCGAAGGGCCGGCACGCGCCCTGCTCACCGGCGAGCGCAGTGCGCTCAATTTCCTGCAACTGCTTTCCGGGGTTGCCAGTAAAGCCAGGCAGTACGCCGACCTGGTTGTTGGTACGCGGGCGCAGGTGGTCGATACGCGCAAAACGATCCCCGGTCTGCGCCTAGCACAAAAGTACGCGGTCAGATGCGGTGGTGGTGGCAATCACCGCCTTGGCCTCTATGACGGGATTCTGATCAAGGAAAACCACATTCTAGCTGCCGGCAGCATCGCCGCAGCCCTGGCTGCCGCACAACAGGTTGCCGAGAACGCGGCAGGTCGCTGCCAGTTCGTTCAGATCGAAGTCGAAACCCTGGCCGAATTGAGGCAGGCTCTGGATGCCGGTGCGGAAATGATCCTGCTCGACAACATGGGGCTTGACGAGATGCGCGAAGCCGTCGCGATTGCTGCCGGTCGTGCCGTTCTCGAGGCATCGGGCAACGTCAGCCAGGAAAGTGTGCGTGCCATTGCCGAGACCGGAGTGGACCGCATTTCGATTGGTAGCCTGACCAAGGATGTCCGCGCCCTTGATCTGTCGATGCGTTTCCAGGCTTGATGTGGAAGTCAGCGACTCACGAATCTCCCTTCCGGGAGAGGCAAACGGTCATGACTTTCATGATCGGGAGTGTCTGGCAAAATCATGACCGTCAGGGGTCATTCGTCTGCACAGCGTGAGCGGTCTTGTCCTGAGGCAGCGGTTATTCGGCCGCGCGATCGCTGACGGGAATTCCGAGCAAGGCAGTAATATAATCTGGCCCGAGCGATACGCAGCAGGCTGGGCATTGTGGTCTGCGCGAAATAACAAGAGGGGGGTGGTTCGATGCTATTTGCGCTGTTTTACGTGTTGGCGATTTCAATTCTGATCATGCACTTCACGGGATTCCTGGCGCGACATAATCTCGAATGGCTGGTCTTGGTGCTCGCGGTCGCCGTCTTTCCAGCCGTCATCTATCTCTAGCAGCCTGTCGGCCTTTGGGCCCGCTCGCCGCCAAATATGCTAAAATGATATGGATTAGCGCAACCGGGGTTCGGCATGTCCCAATTCATTGTCACCGACCGCAAGACAGACCACCTGCTGCCCCCGTCAGTTGACGATTGGCTGAGCCAAGATCACTTGGCCCGGTTCATCGTGGAGGTGGTGGACCAACTCGACCTGTCGAACCTGACCCGGCAGTACGCTGGGCGCGGATCGAAGGCGTACCATCCGGCGACCCTGCTGTCGATTATGGTCTATGGCTACAGCACGGGAATCTTCTCGAGCCGCAAGCTGGAGCGGGCGACCTACGACTCGGTGGCGTTTCGCTACATTGCGGCGGGCAGCCATCCGGATCACGACAGCTTGGCGACGTTCCGGAGGCGTTTTCTTGACGAACTGAGCGACCTGTTTGTACAGGTCCTGGAGATGGCCAAGGAAATGAAGCTGCTGAAGCTGGGGACCGTTTGTCTTGATGGGACGAAGATCGAAGCGAACGCTTCGAGGCACAGCGCGCTCTCGCATGGACACCTCGAAAAGCTGGAAGCGCAGCTCAAGGCCGAGGTACAGGAGCTCTTCGCCCTGGCGGAGCAGGCCGACCAGGCGGACGTTCCGGACGGGGTGAGCCTCCCCGAAGAAATCAAGCCTCGCGAAGACCGGCTAGCGGCGATGGCGGCGGCCAAGGGGAAGATTGCTGCTCGGGCCGAGGAGCGCTATCAGCGAGAGAAAGCCGAGTACGACGAGAAGATGGCCCGGCGTAAGGCCAAGGAAGAAGTCACGGGCAAGAAAACCGGCGGCAGGCCGCCGAAGGCGCCCAAGCCGGGAGCGCGGGACAGCGACCAGATCAACCTGACCGACGAAGAATCGCGGATCATGCCGGTGGCCGGTGGCGGCTTCGAACAGGCGTACAACGCGCAGGCTGGGGTTGATGCAGCGACGATGCTGGTCGTGGCGGTCGGCGTAACGCAAGCCCCCAATGACAAGGAGCAGGTCGAGCCGATGCTGGCGACGCTCAAGGCACAAGCCGAGGTTCTGGGGACTGTCGAAACGCTGATCGCCGACAGCGGCTTCTGCAGCGAGAAGAACGTCAACGCGTGCGCGGCGGCCGGCATTGATCCGATGATCGCGCCGGCTCGCGACGAGCACCACCCGGACTGGCGGGAGCGACACAGCGAACCGGCAGCGCTGCCGGAGAACGCGACCCCCGTACAAGCCCTGTCGCATCGCTTGAAGACCCAAGCGGGGCGAGCGCTCTATGCGTTGCGCAAGCAGACCGTCGAGCCGGTCTTCGGCATCATCAAGTCGGTCATGGGCTTTCGCCAGTTTTCCTTGCGGGGTTGGCAGAAGGTCACCGGGGAATGGACGCTGGTCTGCCTGGCGTGGAATTTGAAGCGCATGGCCAAGTTGCGCCCGCAGTAGAGAAAAACGAGGAAAAACCTCAAAAAGGCCGGAAAATCGACAAATTCCGGCCTTTTTCATGCCGAAAAGTAAAATTTGTCGGTTTCCCGGGCTCCAAGTCCGACAGGCTGCTAGCCAGGATCAGCTCAGATGCTGCTCGATGAAGCGCTTCACAGCTTCGACACTGACGTCCATGACCGCGACTCGTTGTGGCAGGTTTTCTATACCCTGCAGGCTGGCGGGCCGTTCTGGTTTCCGGCCGAGGGCCTCGACCATGGTTTCCTCGAACTTGACCGGCAAGGCCGTCTCGAGGACAATCATTGGCATTCCAGGTGTGCGTAACTCACTGCCGACCTTGAGTCCATCGGCGGTGTGCGTGTCGATCATCAGACCATACTTTTCGAAGGTTCGGCGGATTGTTGCCAGACGGTCAGCGTGTGTGCTTTTCCCGGAAACAAAACCGAATTCCGGCAGTCTGGCAAAGAATGACGTTCCGGACAAGTCAAAGCTGCGGCCCGCATCGATCTCCAACCACAACTGGCGAACCATGGCCGGGTTGCGGCCAACGAGATCAAAGACAAAGCGTTCGAAGTTTGATGCCTTCGAAATGTCCATCGACGGACTCGAAGTAGCGCAGGTTTCGGCGGCAGCCCGCGGGCGATAGACGCCGGTACGGAAGAACTCGTCAAGAACATCATTCTCATTGGTTGCCAGAACCAGGCGACCGATTGGCAAGCCCATCATGCGTGCGATGTGGCCAGCGCAGATATTGCCGAAGTTGCCTGAGGGTACCGCAAAGGCGACCTGTCGGGCGTTGCTGCCGGTAGTTGCTGCGAAGTACCCCTTGAAGTAGTAGACGATCTGTGCGGCAACCCGTGCCCAGTTGATCGAGTTGACCGCTCCGATCTTGTACTTTGCCTTGAAGGCATGATCATTGGACACTGCTTTGACGATGTCCTGGGCATCATCAAACATGCCGCGTACCGCCAGGTTGTGGATATTCGCATCGTGCAGCGAATACATCTGCGCCCGCTGGAAAGCGCTCATCCGCTCGTGCGGCGAGAGCATGAATACCTGTATGCCTTTCTTGCCGCGCATCGCGTGTTCGGCCGAAGAACCTGTATCGCCCGAGGTAGCGCCAAGGATGTTGATTTCCTCACCCTGCCTGGCCAGAACGTACTCGAACAGATTGCCGAGCAACTGCATAGCCATGTCCTTGAAAGCCAGGGTTGGACCGTTAGACAATTCAAGGATCGCCAGTCCGCCTTCGGCGCGTGCGGAATCCGGCCTTTCGAGCCAGCGTAAGGGGGTAATCTCGCTCGCCTGTGCACTGCTGCGACCGTTGCAGTAAACCCCCGCAGTGTAGGTCCTGGCCAGCAAAGCCTGCAGATCGGCGGCGGGGATATCGTCGATGAATCTGGAGAGCACGGCGTAGGCCAGCTCGGCGTACGACAGGTATCGCCATTGCTCAAGTTCATCACGGCTGACTTGCGGATAGGTCTCGGGCAGATAGAGGCCGCCATCCGGCGCCAGTCCACCGAGCAGGATCTCGGTAAATGTGTGACCAGAGGAACTCAGTGAACTTGCGGTGTAACCCCGAGTCGAGATATAGCGCATGGCAATGACCGTATGGAAGAATCGGATGGAGGACAAGTGGTGAATGGCGAGCAGTCTATCATGCTCTTTCCCTGACACCGGTGCATGCTCGGGTCTCCGATTCCTTGGGTCTCCACACAGGGACAGTTCAACCCGTGACGACGCAATTCTTGCCTGCCCGCTTGGCCGCGTAGGTCGCCACGTCGGCACGTAGAATCGACTGTTCGAGCGATTCGCCACTTTGCTGCACAACGACGCCGGCACTGAAGGTCAGAACGATTTCCTGGCCCGGGATGGCCTGTGCAGCGAGCTGGCGCTGAAAACGGGCAATTGCATTGATCGCCTGGCTGAGTGCCGTTTCGGGCAGCAGCACGACAAACTCCTCGCCACCAAAGCGGCAGAGAATGTCTGATGGACGTAGCGCCGAGCGCATCACCCTGACCAGATGAACCAGTGCTTCGTCGCCCACCTGATGTCCAAGGGTGTCATTCAGCCGCTTGAAATCATCGAGATCGATCAACGCCAGCGCCAATGGGCTGTTATTGCGGCGTGAGCGCGCAGTTTCACGCTGGTAGGCCTCGGCAAAACCGTGGCGGTTAAGTGCACCGGTCAGCGCGTCGGTATGGGCCGCCTCCCGCGCTTCGCTCAAGGCTCTTTCGAGGTCACCGATGCGCAGTTCGGCTGCCAGTAATTCCAGTGCAGTGGCTTCGGGTTTGCGCGTATCGAAACGGCGAACGTGCGCGTGTTGCGCGCGGCCGGAAGCTGCCGGCAGGCACCCGGGCGGCTGTGCCGACGCCAGGGCTGGAAGAGTTGGGCGCCTGTGAAAGCGACGGGATGCGCGCCGGGAAGAATGCACAAGGGATGAGTGGTCATGCTTGAACATTGTGCTTGCTCCGTCAGTACTGTCGGTGAAGTGGGGTAATACCCTCAGAAACGGATGCTCGCTCGAAATCTTGAGAGTGTGTTCGCCCATCACGGATCACTGGCGGTGCCTTGTTTCAGTTGCCAATGTGCATCTGATATTTGGCGCCGTTGGCGAACGAGCAAGTCCCCGCACCCTGATGAGGCGTGTTCATCTGGTACTCGCAGGACATGTACATGCCACCCGAACTGTAGGCGCTCGCGACGCCGCGCTTTTCTTCGTTCGAGACGCGTGTTGCTTCCCCGCTCAGTACTTCACCAAGATAGTTGACCACGAAGCGGCCTTTGCCGGTCATCATGTTGGTAACACTGCCGCTAACGACGCCGGTGTGGGTCGCTTGTTCATTGCTTGGATACAGCCTGACCGTGAGCGTCGCTGGCGTGGCACCTGCCGGCACCGGCAGCGGCGTTCCTGCGGGAGGCAAAGGGTAATGACTATATTGAACCGTGCCGTCAGTCCCCGTCGTGGGCACCACGTAACAGGCGGAAATAATGTATGTTGCCACCACCAGTCCCATGCTGGTTCGCCGGCCAAAGATGTGTGTTCTCTTGTTCATGATGATGATTTCCCTTTCACTTTCATCGAGCACTGACAACAGATCAGCTCAGCAAGCACAGTATAGCGGAGCCCCGGGAAGAATTCTTCACAAGGCGGGCCGCACAGACAACTTGTGTCAATGTCATTGACGTGGATGCCTGGATTCTCCATCCAGCGTGGTTGGGAACCATGTCTGGTATGGGCATGTGCAGGATTGAACGTCAATGGGCCTTGAGGTAGACTGGGATACAGGGTGATCTATGGTCATCAATGAAATCGAGTGACATTGACAGGAAGGATGGTCGGATGGAACGTATCGTCATCAAACACCTTTCGGGCTCCAAAGCAAATCAGGAGATCAGTTTTCCCATTGATCAGGTACCGGAGATCTCGCTTGGACGAGATGCCGGATCGACCGTCGCTTATGACATGGAACGGGACGATGCCGTCAGCCGCAACCATGCCCGGATCACTCGTGATCCTACACAGAGCAAGGTTTTCATCCTCACTGATCTCGGTAGCCGTAACGGTGTCTTCGTCAATCAGTCAAGGATCGCCGGTAGCACGCCGCTCCATCATGGGGACATCGTGCAGCTCGGTACCGGGGGTCCGGAATTTAGCTTCCAGATGGACCCGCCACCGGCACTTACTCCAAAGGCGACGCGCCAGATCGATCTCAGGCAAGCGGCACCTACTCGTGAAATTGCCCCAGGGCCAGCGGCGAACGCTGAGGTACGACCGCAACGCGTGCTGCTCAGACACCTGACCGGCTCGAAAGCGAACCAGGAAGTGACCTTCCCGGTCACGCAGACGACTGAAATTACCTTTGGGCGCGACCCTGCAGCCAGCGTCTCCTACGACGCCGAGCGTGACGATACGGTCAGCCGCAATCATGCGACGATCAAGCGCGACGCTCAGCAGAAGGGCTTCACGCTGCTTGACCTCAACAGTCGGAATGGCGTGTTCGTCAACGGTGCGCGCATTCGCGACAATGTCGCTCTGCACCATGGTGACCTGATTCAGTTCGGGGCGGGCGGGCCGGAACTCACGTTCCTGCTCGACCCGCCGCCTGCCGATGCCCTCCGGGCGACACGCCAGTTCGACCCGCGCCAGGCTCCGCCTGCGCAGACCCGCGAGGCGACGATGACCTCGATGGCGCCTACTGCCACCGGTGGCGAGACAGCCGCGTCTTCCGCGACGGCGGCAGGTGCGCGCGGGGTGGGCAAGGAAACGGTGGAACGACTGATTACCCAGACCAAGGCGGAGTCGCGCAAGTCCATGGTCAACATCGTGGCTGCCCTGCTAGCCTTGGTGGCCGTGGTGGCTGGGGTGTTCGTCTTCATGGGCCGGGAAACGGACAAGAAGATCGAGGCCACAACATCCCAGGTCCAGGCTGCAAAATCGCAATCGGAAGCGACTGCGTCGACAGTCAAGGCGATGCAGGATCTGATGACGCCGAAGGAAATTGCCGCAGCGTATTCGGGGTCGACGGTGTACATCGAAGTGAGCTGGAAGCTGATCGACCTGGCTTCGGGACAACCTTTGTATCACCAGTCCTGGGAAGGGAAACCAGCCTACGTGCGGACACCGAAAGGCGACCTGGAGCCTGTGTTGACCGCGCAGGCACAGAAGAACAGCGTGCCGATCGGCGGTAGCCACTCCGGTTCCGGATTTGCTGTCACCGAGAACGGATTCATTCTGACCAATCGCCATGTGGCTGCACCCTGGAAAGCCTACCAGATGTTACCGGCAGGGGTGCGACTCGAGCTGAATCAGAAGAAGGAATTGGTCGCCGTCGAAAATGTTCCCCAACACCGTTGGTATCCCGAAAAAAGCGTCTGGTCGCAAACGCCTCTGGGTGAACAGAAACCTGTTGCCGGACGACATGATCGCCTCGAAGTTACTTTCGCCAACAACAAGCTGCGAATTCCTGCGAAACTCGCCAGGGTCTCGGACGAGCATGACGTGGCCTTGATCAAGGTGGACACACCGGCAGCGGTCAAACCGACCGTACTCGCGCCCGAGTCGAGCTACGAGGATGTCAGGCCCGGCGATCCGATTACCGTGCTGGGTTATCCCGGAGTTTCGCCCAAGGTATTCTTCGCCGGCAAATCGAAAGACATGCTCGACCCGGGTGGAATGAATATCGTAGACATTCCGGTTCCGACCGTCACACCAGGGTCCATCGGCAAGGTCATACGAGGCACGGTAACGACTGCCAGCGGTGGGAAAGACGATTACTATAGCGCCTCGGATTCCTACCAACTGACTGCCAACGCCACCGGACCAGGTAATAGTGGCGGGCCAGTTTTCGACAATCGTGGGCGGGTCATTGGCCTCTTCTACGCTGGCAACCCGACCATCACCTTTGCGGTACCCATCAAGTTCGCAAAGGAACTGATGGAAGTCAAGGCCGTGCTCCAGTAATATGATTGTGCGCTGACAGCCCATGACCATGCTCGCCAACGCGGCGATTGGCGAATATCGACTGCTCGAATCGCTTGGTGCAGGTGGTATGGGCGAGGTGTACCGCGCGGTACACTCCAGAATCGGACGGATCGTCGCAGTCAAGATTCTTTCGGGTACCGAACCCGGATCAGGTCTGGCCGAGCGCTTTACCAACGAAGCGCGGATCCAGGCTGGGCTGCACCATCCGCACATTGCCGAACTCTATGATTTCGTCGAGTTCGAAGGACGCCCATGCATCATCATGGAGTATGTGGACGGCATCACCCTCCATGACCGGATACAGCGTGCTCGTGCTGGGCTACCGGTGGCCGAGGCGCTGGCCATCTTTCGTGCCGTGGTCGAAGCCATCACCTATCTGCACGAGCGCGGCATCCTTCATCGGGACATCAAGTCCTCGAACATCAAGCTGAGTTCGTCTGGACAGGTCAAGCTGCTCGACTTTGGCATTGCCAAGGATCCCAGCAGCAAGCGTCTGACGATGGCAGGCGGCTGTATCGGCACGATGGATTACCTGGCGCCTGAACAGATCAGGGGCAAGCCAGCGGATGCACGGGCAGATGTCTGGTCGCTGGGCGTCCTGTTCTACGAAATGCTGACTGCCAACATGCCATTCGCCGCCGACTCTGTAGGTGTACTCTGTGAACGCATCAGCCGCGCAGAGTACCCTACTCCGACGCTGGCCTCGCCGATGTCAGACGATCTGCAGCGCATCATCAGGCGCTGTCTGCGCAGCAATGCGTCGGAACGTTATCATGATGCCTGCGAGCTGCTTGACGACCTTAAGCAAATCGGACGATCACCTCCTGCGCAGATGGTAGTAGCGGATCAAGGATTCCGATCAGGGGGGTGGTCGGCCTGGCGGGGACACTGGCCTCTGATCGGCAGCGGATTCCTGCTTGCGGGCGTACTGCTGGCAGGATTCTTATGGAAGATGCGGCCGGAAACCGTGGTGAACTCTCCGCTCACCAGCGCAGGCTCCAAGCCGATGGTTCCTACCGGGCTGCAGGGTGCCGCGCTGAGGGTGGTGCGCATCGGTACGATTGATGGGCCTGCAGATATCTACGAAGATGGCAAACTGCTTGGCACGACGGTGAAAGTATTCGAGAAACAGTATCCGGTAGGGGCCCATGTCATATTGACGCTCAAGCGAGAAGGACATGAAGATGAGCGCGTGGCGTTCGAGGTTCGCCAGAGCGGTAACGAGTTTCTGGCCTGGCAACTCCGACCGAAAGAGAGAAAGTGATCCCATGAGCGATGCGTCCGTATACTATATTTTCCAGACCTGCATGGCCACTGACATCGGTTGCGTGCGAACCAGCAACCAGGATTCGATTGCTTTTGTTTCTCCGGGCGACCCCGATGAACGCAAGAGGCGAGGTGTTCTGGCGGTGGTGGCGGATGGCATGGGCGGGCACAATGGCGGCGAGGTGGCGAGCAAGCTGGCGGTGGATACGATCTGCAGTCATTACTTCGCAGCGCATGATGATGACCCTCTGCATACGATCGAGCAGGCGCTACGGGAGGCGAATGCTGCGATTTTTCGCGCTGCCGAGGCCGACAGGGCGCTCTCGGGAATGGGAACCACGGCGACGGTGCTGGCTCTGTCTGGACGGGGCATGTGGTTTGGGCATGTCGGTGACAGTCGGCTCTACCGTTGCTCACATGGCCAGGTCACGCAATTGACCAAGGATGACACCCTGGTCGAACAACTGGTCAACGAAGGACTGATCTCGCCCGAACACGCACGCTACCACCCTGAGCGCAATGTACTGTTGCGGTCATTGGGCACGCGCCCGGATCTGCGGGTCACCGCCCAGGTCGGCGACCCGCCAGAGGTCGGCGACTACTTCGTACTCTGCTCTGATGGGTTGTACGACTGTGTCGATGCGCCCGAGATTGCCCAGGTGGTCGAATCGTCCGACCCGCAGGTTGCCTGTCGGCGGCTGATCGAACTTGCGCGCGAGCGAGGTGGCAGCGACAACATTTCCGTCGGGATCATTGCCGTTCGGCTTCCCGAGGCCGTGGAGAGACCGATACCGGTAACGCGTGAAATGGTCACTAGCAACCTAGAGGTCAGGTGATGGGCAACCAGGTGATCGGTGATTTCGAACTCGTCGCCAAAATTGGCGAAGGAGGGATGGGTGAGGTTTTCAAGGGCCGCGACCCGATGCTTGAACGCGATGTCGCGATCAAATCACTGCGCCCGGAATTTGCCGCGCGTGCAGACATTCTCGAACGCTTCCGAACCGAGGCAGTGGCCCTGGCACGCCTCAACCATCCGAACATCGCCGGCGTCTACCGGTTTTTCCGGCATGCTGACCAGTACTACATGGTCATGGAATTTGTCGCTGGCGAAACGCTCGACCAGCTCGTCGTTCGACGCGGCGCGTTACCCTGGCAGGAAGCGATACGCTATGGCATTGCCGCGCTGAACGGTCTTGAGCACGCGCACCGTGCGGGTGTGGTGCACCGCGATATCAAGCCTGCCAACATGATGGTGGCAGTGGACGGGTCGCTGAAGTTGATGGATTTCGGCATCGCGCGCATCCTCGAGAAGATGCGCCTGACGCGTAGCGGACATCTGATCGGGACGCTCGAGTACATGTCCCCCGAACAGGTCCAGGGCCGGGATGTGGACGCCCGCTCGGATCTGTACTCGCTGGCCGTGGTTCTTTTCGAGCTGTTGACCGGGCGTGTCCCGTTCTCGAAGGGGACCGACTTCGAAATCATGAAAGCGCAGATCGAGGAGCCGCCGCCTCCACTACGCCAGTTTGCAGGCAGCCTGCCGGTAGTGCTTGAGAACATCCTGTCACGAGCGCTGGCCAAGGATCCTGCGCAGCGCTACCCTGATGCCAGCGCGTTTCGCAACGCGCTGGAGGGAGCGTTATCCAGTCATTTGCCGCCCCCCGACGCGGCTCCCCACCCGGTTCCCGCGACACGCCTGTTTGCTCCGCAGGATGCCATATCTACGGCAGCAGACATTGGCCGATCCGCCAGTATCGCGGAGCCGGAGACCGCCCGGATTGCTGCCGATGCAAACAGGGAAACCATGGGTGCATCGCCAGGACTAGCGCTCTGGAAAAAGTACCCGGGCATTCTGGCCCTGCTTGTTGCGCTATTGATGCTAGGTGGTCTGGGCTGGTGGAGCAGCAGCAAGAAGACTCCTGCGTCACCGGCGGAAGCGTCCAGTGGGCTGGTGCAAAAACCTCCGGCGGGGGCAACGACTGCGCCTTCGTTGCCGCGTAGCGAGCCTGCTGCTGCGGCCACTGTGAACGCATCAACGCTGCGCGAGCCGATGCTACCGGCGAGTACCCTACAATCCGTTCCGACCGAGGTCGGCACGCCAGCCACGATCCCGGCGCCACCACCGGACCCTGTTGCTCGTCCTACTACCGCCAGCCGCGAGCGAGCCAGCCCGGATTCGGGCGAGAAGGTCGCAGTCACCTCAAAGGTGAAGGAAGCCCCTTCACCACGAGCGAATATCCGCAGCGACCGAAATCCGCCGGTCGTCAAGCGTGACGATTCCGGTTCGGCGGGCGGATGGACCATACGAAAATGATCAATCGCTTGCCAACGATCCCGCTACTGCGTGTCCTGCTGCTCAGTTCCGGCACGGTCCTGCTTGCCGCCTGCGCCACTGGCCAGGGTTCCACCCCGATCGACACCATTCAGTCCTGGTTCTCGCGCAAGGATAAAGGAGTGCGCCAGCCTGGTGAAAAGCTTGTCAGCCCTCCTGATGTCGTCTGGAAAGAGCGCAACTGCGCCAGACTGCAACGTCCCTACATTGACATTGACTTGAACGAAATCCTGCCCTCCCGCGTTCCCGCAGGCGAAGAGTTCAATCACCGCATGGTCTATTCGATGTGTCCGCTGCGTACTGGGGAAGGAGTGGTGGGGGACCTTTCCCGCCGCATCACGTTCAAGGGCAACACGGTCTTTGAAGACATTTCACGTCGTTTCGAGATCAAACCCGGCAAGTGGCAGCTTGACGCTTTCATCGGCATTCCGGCAGAGGCCCCCGCCGGTGTCTATGCTCTGGAAGTCGCTTTTTCAGGTGGCTCAGTACGGTTTCAGCGTAGTGCGAATCTGGTGGTCAGCCGACGCTAGGGCCCGGACCATCCAAGTCCCGCCCTGTCGCGATGATTCGCCTGTCCTCCCATTGGCCGTGGCAGGAAAGGCCGAGGCACGGCTCATTGGTGAAGGTGCGAGATGAAATTTATCGACGAGTTCCGTGATGGAAACCTGGCCAGGGGTCTGGCGGCGGCGATGCGGCAGGCAGTGCGGGCGGATCGCGACTATCACTTCATGGAATTTTGCGGTGGGCACACACATGCCATTTCGCGCTATGGGGTCAATGATCTGTTGCCGCCAAATGTGCGCATGATTCACGGACCAGGCTGTCCGGTATGCGTGCTGCCGATCGGACGGATCGACATGGCGATCGCGTTCGCTCGTGACCTGGGCGTCATCCTGTGCAGCTACGGTGATCCCATGCGCGTGCCGGCATCCGGCGGGCTGTCGCTGCTCAAAGCGAAAGCGGGATTGGGCAGGCATGCGGGCAGCGACACCGTCAGCAAGGACAAGCATCGCGGCGAAATCCGGATGATCTATTCGGGTGCCGACGCGCTGGCCATCGCGCAGCAGAACCCTGCCCGCGAGGTGGTCTTCTTTGCCATCGGTTTCGAAACCACGACGCCGCCAACGGCGGTGCTCATCAAACAGGCGCAGGCGCTTGGTCTCGGGAACTTCTCGGTATTCTGCTGCCATGTGCTGACACCGTCGGCGATTGCCAGCATTCTCGAATCACCTGAGGTCCGGCAATGGGGCAGCGTGCGGATCGACGGTTTCATCGGACCAGCGCATGTCTCAACGATCATCGGCACGCGGCCGTACGAGTTCTTTGCCGAGGAATATCGCAAGCCGGTGGTGATCGCCGGCTTCGAACCGCTCGACGTGATGCAGTCGATCCTGATGCTGATCAGGCAGGTCAACACTGATCGGGCGGTGGTTGAGAACCAGTTTACGCGCGCCGTGACGCGCGACGGCAATCGCAAGGCGCAGCGTCTAGTGGCCGAAGTCTTCGAACTGCGTCGCTCTTTTGCCTGGCGCGGACTGGGCGAGCTGCCCTACAGTGCGCTCGGTATCCGCAAGGAATTCGCCAACTTCGACGCCGAGCGCCGCTTTGCGGTTCGCTACCAGGCGGTGGCCGATCATCCGGCCTGCGATTGTGGTGCGATCCTGCGTGGCGTCAAGCGACCGCAGGAATGCCGGATTTTCGGCAGCGTATGCACCCCGGAAAACCCCATCGGCTCGTGCATGGTTTCTTCGGAAGGAGCGTGTGCAGCACACTATTCGTATGGGCGTTTTGCCGACGTAGCGGCGGTGTCATGAAGGACGTCCGCAAGGGCTACATCCGCCCCCTCGATCTGCGGCAAGGCCGTGTCGACATGACGCATGGCAGCGGTGGGCGGGCGATGGCGCAACTGATCGAGGAACTGTTCGCAAGACGGCTCGGCAACGCCTACCTGGGGCAAGGCAACGATGCGGCCGTGCTGCCGATGCCGCCAGGCCGGCTGGTGTTGTCCACCGATGCGCATGTCGTCTCGCCGCTGTTCTTCCCCGGCGGCGACATTGGCTGCCTGGCGGTGCACGGAACGATCAACGACGTCGCGGTGATGGGGGCAAGGCCGCTGTATCTGGCGGCCAGCTTCATTCTCGAGGAGGGCTTCCCGCTCGGCGATCTGGCGCGCATCGTCGAATCGATGGCGCGCGCCGCCAGCGACGCCGGCGTGCCGGTGGCGACCGGCGATACCAAGGTGGTCGAACAGGGCAAGGGAGATGGCGTCTACATCACGACCACCGGCGCCGGCGTCGTCGCCGAGGGCGCCGACTACGCCGGCGACCGCGCCCGCGCCGGCGACCGGATCCTCGTTTCCGGCAGCATCGCCGAACATGGCATGGCGATCATGGCGCAGCGCGAAAGCCTCGGTTTTGCCGCGAACATCGTTTCCGACACCGCCGCGCTGCATGGCCTGATCGCCGCCATGCGCGCGAGTAGGGCGGCCATTCGCGTGCTGCGCGATCCGACGCGAGGCGGGGTTGCGACGACGCTCAACGAGATCGCTCGCCAGTCGGGTGTCGGCATGATGCTGCAGGAGAGCGCGCTGCCGGTCCAGCCCGAGGTGGCCGCCGCCTGCGAGTTCCTCGGTCTCGACCCGCTGTATGTCGCCAACGAGGGTAAGTTGCTGGCGATCGTCGCGCCGCAGGATTGCGACGCACTGCTCGCCGCGATGCAGGCACACCCGCTCGGCCGGCGTGCGGCGGTGATCGGCAGCGTGCATCAGGACGCGCAGCATTTCGTACAGATGACCACGACCTTTGGCGGCCGGCGTATCGTCGACTGGCTGAGCGGCGAACAATTGCCGCGCATCTGCTGAACCGAGATGCGCATCCTCTTCCTCTGCCACGCTTTCAACAGCCTCAGCCAGCGCCTGTATAGCGAGCTGCGCGCGCGTGGGCATCAGTTGTCGATCGAATACGACATCGCCGACGTGGTGGCCGAGGAAGCCGTTGCGCTGTTCCGGCCCGAGTTGATCGTTGCACCGTATCTGCGCCGCGCGATTCCGGAGTCGATCTGGCGCCGCTACTGCTGTCTGGTGGTCCATCCGGGAATCGTCGGCGACCGTGGCCCGTCGGCGCTCGACTGGGCGATTCAGGAGGGCGAGCGGAATTGGGGGGTCACGGTCCTGCAGGCGACCGCCGAGATGGATGCCGGCCCGGTCTGGGCAACCGAAACCTTTCCGATGCGAAAGGTCAAGAAGTCGAGCCTCTATCGCCACGAGGTCACCGAAGCCGCGGTGCGCGCGCTGTTGAAAGCCGTCGAGCGTTTCGTTGTCGGTGGCTTCGTGCCGACGCCGGTCGACGATGCCGACCCAACCATTCCAGGCAGACAGCGGCCGTTGATGAAGCAGGTCGATCGCGCCATTGACTGGCAGTGCGATGAAACGGCGCGCGTGCTGGCCAGGATCAACGCCGCCGATGGTTTTCCCGGCGTCGCCGATCACTTGTTTGGCGAGCCCTGCCGCCTGTTCGACGCCTGGCCCGAAGAGACCCTATGCACATTACGCCCCGGCGCGCCGGGCGGGGTGATCGCTTGGCGCGAGACCGCGATCCTGCGCGCAACGGTCGATGGCGCGGTATGGATCGGTCACCTGCGCCGCGAGGAACCTGGCAACTCGCTCAAGCTGCCGGCGACGCAGGTCTTTTCAGCAGCACTGGCGACGATTCCGGAAGCACCGCTCGACGGCTATTTCGCTTCGGCCGGGCGTACCTGGCAGGACATTCGCTATGAACAAGCCGGGCGCGTGGGTTTCCTGCACTTCGACTTCTACAACGGCGCCATGAGCACTCGTCAATGCCAGCGCCTGCAGGCAGCTTACGCCTGGGCACGGCAGCAGCCGATCCGTGTGCTGGTGTTGATGGGTGGACGCGACTACTGGTCGAACGGCATCCACCTCTCCTGTATCGAAGCGGCTGAATCGCCGGCGGATGAATCCTGGGCCAACATCAACGCCATCGACGATCTCGCCGAGGCGATCCTGTGCAGCGAGAACCAGATTACGATCGCCGCGCTGCAGGGCAATTGCGGCGCCGGCGGCTGCTTCCTGGCGCGCGCTGCCGATCTGGTCTGGGCACGCGCCGGCGTGCTGCTCAATCCGCATTACCGCAACATGGGCAACCTGTTTGGCTCGGAATACTGGACCTACCTGCTGCCGGCGCGCGTCGGGATGGCGGGAGCGCGGGCGATCATGCACCACCGGCTGCCGATGACTGCCGCCGCTGCGGTCGCTGCAGGTTTGATCGACGCCAGTCTGGCAGGCGATCCCGACGCTTTCCGGATCGATGTCGCCCGCCGCGCCGCCGAACTGGCCATGGCTCCCGACCTCGACGAGCGGCTGCGGGCCAAGCGGGCGAAGCGCCTGGCCGACGAAACGGCGAAGCCCCTGGCGAGCTATCGTGCGGAGGAACTCGCCGAACTGCAGCGCAATTTCTATGGCTTCGATCCCAGTTATCACGTCGCCCGCTTCCATTTCGTGCACAAGACGCCGAATTCATGGACGCCGCGCCATCTGGCGATTCATCGCGATCTCGGCTGGAGCGTGCCGCCATGACCGCCAGGTCGAGGTTGCCGGCGGTGCTGGTCGTCGATGACGAGCCGCGCTCGCAGGAAGCCTTGCGACGAACGCTTGAGGAGGACTTCGAAGTGTTTACCGCCGCAAGCGCCGAGCAGGCGCAGCGGATCATGGAAACCGAGTGGGTACAGATCATCGTCTGCGACCAGCGCATGCCGGAAACGACCGGCGTCGAGTTTCTCAAGAGCGTCCGCAGTCGGTGGCCGGATACCCTGCGTATCATCCTGTCCGGTTACACCGATGCCGAGGACATCATTGCCGGGGTCAACGAGGCCGGCATCTACCAGTATCTGATGAAACCCTGGCAGCCCGAGCAACTGCTGCTGACGCTGCAGACCGCGGCCAGGATCTATCGCCTGCAGCAGGAGAACCAGCGGCTCTCGGTCGAGTTGCGCACCGCCGAACCGGTGCTCGCCAGGCGTGTCGAGATCAAGCACGAACGCGCCAAACGCGAGTTGGCTCTCGACGGGCTGGTGCGAACTCCGGAAAGCCCGCTCAATGCGGTCTGTCATCTGGTCGAGAAACTCGCGCCTTTTGACCTTTCCGTCCTGATCAGCGGTGAGTCGGGGACCGGCAAGGAGATGCTGGCGCGTGCCATCCATTACTGCAGTCGGCGTGCCGACAAGGCTTTCGTCGTCGAGAACTGTGGTGCGCTGCCCGATCAGTTGCTCGAAGCCGAGCTTTTTGGTTACAAGCGCGGGGCATTCACCGGCGCCTATGAAGATCGCATCGGCCGTTTCCAGCAGGCTGACGGCGGCACCCTCTTTCTCGACGAAATCGGCGATACCAGCCCGGCGTTTCAGGTCAAGCTGCTGCGCGTGCTGCAGGAAGGCGAGTTCCGGCCGCTCGGTGCGGCGCGCCCGCATTCGGTCGATATTCGGGTGGTGGCAGCCACTCATCACGACCTCGAAGCCGACGTGCGCGCTGGCGCCTTCCGCGAGGATCTCTACTACCGGCTGGCAACCGTGACGCTGCACGTGCCGGCGTTGCGCGAGCGCGCGATGGACATTCCGCTGCTCGCCGGCCGCCTGCTCGAAGCCAGTCAGAAGCTGCTCGGCAAAGCGGTCGATGGCTTCACGACCGAGGCGATCGTTTGTCTCGCGGCGTACCGCTGGCCAGGCAATGTGCGCGAGCTGCAGAACGAGATTCTGCGCATGCTGGCGCTCTGTGAATCGCCGCGCCTCGGTGCCGACCTGCTGGCGCCGCGCATCCTGCGCTCGCCGGCGGTCGACCAGCAGGACGACCGCCTGCTCGATCTGATCGCCGTCGATGGCGGGCTCAAGGAGCGGATGGAAGCACTCGAAGCGCGCGTGCTCAAGGAAACGATGATCCGCAGTCGCTGGAACAAGTCGCGGGCGGCGAGCGAGCTGGGCCTGTCGCGCGTCGGCTTGCGCAACAAGCTCCTGCGTTACGGGCTGGAGCGGGCATGAAACTTCTCTGGCTGCAGGCGGCCGGTTGCGGCGGCTGTACGCAGTCCCTGCTCGGTGCCGAGAGTCGCGCCGGGGTACTCGCGCAGTTCGCCGACAGCGGTCTCGATCTGATATGGCACCCCGGCCTGTCGGAAGCCAGTGGCGACGAGGCGCGGGCGATCCTGCAGGCGGCCGCCGACGGCCGCCTGCCGTTCGACATCCTCTGCGTCGAAGGCGCGCTGCTGCGCGGACCGAATGGCAGCGGGCGCTTCCAGATCCTGTCCGGCAGCGGCCGCCCGCTGATCGAATGGGTCTGCGAGCTGGCGGCACGCGCCGCCTATGTGCTGGCCATCGGCACCTGCAGTGCCTATGGCGGGATCGTTTCCGGTGGCGAAAACATCACCGGCGCCTGCGGACTACAGTTCGACGGCGATCAGGAAGGCGGCCTGCTCGGCACCGATTTTTGTTCCGGCGCGGGCCTGCCGGTGATCAACGTCGCCGGCTGCCCGACGCATCCCGGCTGGATCGTCGATACCCTGCTCTCGCTGGCCCTTGGCGCCTTGCGCGCGGCCGACCTCGACGCCTGGCAGCGACCGCGTTTCTACACCGAACAACTGGTCCATCACGGCTGCCCGAGGAACGAATTCTACGAATTCAAGGCCAGCGCGCAGAAACTCTCCGACCTTGGCTGCCTGATGGAGAACATGGGCTGCAAGGGCACACAGGCCAACGCCGACTGCAACCTGCGGCCGTGGCATGGCGTCGGCTCGTGCGTGCGCGGCGGCTTCGCCTGCATTTCCTGCACCGAGCCCGGTTTCGAGGAGCCCGGGCATCCGTTCATGGAGACGCCGAAGATTGCCGGCATCCCGTCCGGTCTGCCGGTCGACATGCCGAAGGCATGGTTTGTCGCCCTCGCCGCGCTGTCCAAATCGGCCACCCCGAAGCGCGTCCGCGAGAACTCACGTTCCGACCATCCGCTGATCGCGCCGGGAATCCGCAAGAGCGGTCCGAAGTGACGCGGCGCCTGACCATCGGTCCGTTCAATCGCGTCGAAGGCGACCTTGAAGTGACGCTCGAAGTCTCCGACGGTCGCGTCGCCTCGGCACAGGTCAGCTCGTCGCTCTATCGTGGCTTCGAACACCTCTTGCTCGCCAAGCACCCACTCGACGCGCTGGTGATCGTACCGCGCATCTGCGGCATCTGCTCGGTATCGCAGTCGGCCGCTGCCGCGGCGGCGCTGGCCGACGCGGCCGGGCTGCAGATGCCACCCAACGGCCGCCTGGCCGCCAATCTGATCCTCGCCTGCGAAAACCTGGCTGATCATCTGACCCATTTCTACCTCTTCTTCATGCCCGACTTCGCGCGTGCCGCCTACCGCAAGCGCTCCTGGCATGCCGCGACCGAGCGGCGTTTCCAGGCCAGCGTCGGCGAGGCGCTACGCGAGGTGCTGCCGGCGCGCGCCGACCTGCTGCGCCTGATGGGCCATCTCGCCGGCAAGTGGCCGCACAGTCTGGCACTGCAGCCGGGCGGCACGACGCGGGCGGTGACGGCAACCGAGAAGGTGCGCCTGCTCGCCGTCCTGCGCGAGTTCCGCGCTTTCCTGAGCCGCACCGTCTTTGGCGACGTGCTCGAGAACGTCTCCGCGATCGGCAGCGCCGACCAACTCGCCGCCTGGGCGGAGGGCCGGTCGGCCGATCTGCCGCGTTTCCTCGAAATCGCCCGCGATCTCGGTCTCGCTCGCCGCGGACGCGCCACTGACAGTTTTCTCAGTTACGGCGCCTACGCGCATGGCGACGGCGACGGCCAGCCGCTCTTTGCGCGCGGCGTCTGGCAGGACGAACGCCGGCCCTTCGACGAGCAGGCGATCCGCGAGGACGTGACGCATGCGTGGCTGCACGGCGACCGGCCGCTGCATCCTGGACAAGGGGAAACGCACCCGCTCACCGGCGAGTTTGCCGACAAGGCCGGCGCCTATACCTGGTGCAAGGCGCCGCGTTACGACGGGCGCATCGTCGAGACCGGCGCCCTGGCTCGCCAGATGGTCGCCGGACAGCCGCTACTGCGTGCGCTGGTGGCCGCTGACGGCGGCAGCGTCCTGGCGCGGGTCGTCGCCCGGCTGCTCGAACTCGCCCTGGTGGTGCCGGCGATGGAGCGCTGGGTACGCGCCCTGACGCCGGGCGAGGCCTTCTGTCATCCCTGGCAGTTGCCGGATCAGGCGAGCGGCGTTGGCCTCGTCGAAGCCGCGCGGGGATCTCTGGGCCACTGGCTGCGCATCGAACGTGGCAAGATCGCCGGCTACCAGATCATCGCCCCGACCACCTGGAACTTCTCGCCACGCGATGCGGCGGGCGTTCCCGGCGCACTCGAGCAGGCGCTGGTCGGGTTGCCCGTGGGCGAAGGCGAAAGGGTGCCGCTCGTCGTTCAGCACGTCGTGCGGTCGTTCGATCCGTGCATGGTATGCACGGTGCACTGAGAGTTCTGCACCGGCCGGTGTGGCCGAACAGCGCACCAGTGGTCGAGGGTTGCGGCGCTTTACTTGGTCCGTAATTGTCCGCCGGGGTGCCGCACCGTTGCGCGACGGGAGCTCACCGGGCGGCGCATTCCGGGTTTCCTGCTGCGCCTGAAAAAAAATTCTCATGCCAAAAAAGTCTGCTGGTGAGGCTGCTTGAATCCAGAAGTACGGCTTTATCCCCGCCACCGCCTAAGCCTCTCTTCCTTCGAGCCGCTCTTGATGGCCTCCGGTGCCAGAGCCGCTTTTCTTCAGGAGGGTGTTCTTTGACGGTAAGTCTTCTGCCCAGACGGGAGATTACTTGAGATCTACCAAGACCTTTATAGGGGTGGGTGTGAACTGTTACTATCGACCTCAGGTGATCGATGTATCTCATAGCTGGTACTCGTCAGCCGGACGCGTGCCGGCCATTGCCATGTCTACCGCCTTCCTGGTCAGGTGCGACGCAAAAAGCTCGATGAAATCGTATTCATAGCGACGGAGGTGGGTTCCCCGCCGCAAACCGATGCGCGTCGTATTCGAACCGAACAGATGCTCGGCGGGCAACGCCTGCAGGCCGGTATCACGTGTCGGATCAAAAGCCATGCGGGCGATGATCCCCAACCCGAGGCCAAGCCCGACGTAGGTCTTGATCACATCCGCATCGATCGCGGTGAGCACCACGTTGGGAGTCAGCTCGGCCAGTTCGAAAGCCTTGTTGATGCGCGAGCGCCCGGTAAAAGCCGAGTCATAGGTAATCAAAGGCCAGCGCACCAGCGCGGCCAGTGACACCGGCTTTTCGGCAAGAATCGGATGTCCGTCGGGAGCGATCACGCAGTGTACCCACTGGTAACAGGGCAGCATCACCAGTTGTGGATACTGCTCGAGCGCTTCGGTAGCGATGGCGATATCCGCCTCGCCTTTCGATGTCCACTCGGCGATCTGGGTCGGATGGCCCTGATGCAGTGACAGACGGACCCTGGGATGCCGGTCGACGAAGCTCTTGACGACGGCTGGCAGAGCATAGCGCGCCTGGGTATGGGTGGTGGCAATCACCAGACTACCGGAGTCGCCGTCGGCATATTCCTCGCCAACGCGCCGGATGTTCTCGGCTTCGCGCAGCATGCGTTCGGCAATTTCAAGCACTGCCCTGCCGGGTTCGGTGATGGCCGTCAGGCGCTTGCCGCCCCGCTGGAAAACGGTCACTCCCAGTTCCTCTTCGAGCAGTCTGATCTGCTTGGAGATCCCGGGCTGCGAGGTATACAGCGCCTCCGCAGCCTCTGAAACATTGAGACCACGACGTGCGACTTCAACGAGGTAACGGAGTTGCTGGAGTTTCATGGCGATCGCACATGTAATTGGTTATAAGAATCTAACTGAATATTCTTTTTCGATCAAATACGGTGGCTGTTACCATGTGCGCATACCTTTTTTCGTTATGGCGCGCCATGGACTGGATGTATACCTTGTCGGGCTTTGTCGTCGGCGCCATCGTCGGTCTCACCGGCGTCGGCGGTGGCTCGCTGATGACGCCATTGCTGGTGTTGCTGTTCGGCATTCACCCGGCAACGGCGGTCGGCACCGACCTGCTCTATGCGGCAATCACCAAGGCCGGCGGCACCGTCGTGCATGCTCGCAAGGGGCACGTCGACTGGCGCATCACGCGACTGCTGGCGAGCGGCAGCATGCCGGCAGCGCTGCTGACGATCTGGGCCTTGTCGTTCCTGCCCAAGCAGAGCGCAGCCGTCTCGCAGATCATTTCGATCTCGCTCGGGGTTGCCCTGCTGCTGACCGCGGCCGCGATCATCTTTCGCAACCAGCTACAACAGCAGGCGCTGGCGCAAGCCGACGATGTCGCACACACGCAACTGCGGGCACCGATCACGATAGCGGTCGGCGCCCTGCTCGGGGTGCTGGTGACCATTTCCTCGGTCGGCGCTGGCGCGCTCGGCGTCGCCGTACTGTTCTACCTCTACCCCAGGCTGCCGGCGATCCGCATCATCGGCAGCGACGTTGCCCACGCGGTGCCGCTGACGCTCCTTGCCGGCCTCGGTCACTGGCTGATCGGCAGCGTCGATTGGTCACTGCTCGGCAGTCTGCTGCTCGGGTCGCTGCCCGGCATCTGGCTCGGCAGCCACGCCTCGGCAAAAGTACCGGACCGCATTCTGCGTCCGATTCTTGCCGGCATGCTGGTGCTCATCGGCAGCAAGCTGATTGCCCATTAGGCTGTAGCACCAGCGCTGACCAGCGCCTCATATTACCCAAGGAACGAGCGCAATGTACCGCTACGACAAAATTGACCAACAGATCATCAACGAACGCGTCACCCAGTATCGTGACCAGATCAGCCGTCATCTGGCCGGTGAACTCACGGCCGACGAGTTGCGTCCCCTGCGCCTGCAGAACGGCCTCTACATTCAGCGACACGGGCCGATGCTGCGGATCGCCATCCCCTACGGCATGCTCGCCGCTACACAACTGCGCAAGCTGGCCGAAATCTCGCGCCACTACGACCGCGCTGTCGGTCATTTCACCACACGCCAGAACATGCAGCTCAACTGGCCGCAGTTCGAGGAAACCCCGGCGATCCTCTCTGAACTGGCGAGCGTGCAAATGCACGCCGTGCAAACCTCGGGCAATTGTGTGCGCAACATCACCAGCGACCATTTCGCCGGGATCGCTCCCGACGAACTGACCGACCCGCGCCCCTACTGCGAACTGTTGCGGCAATGGTCGACCTTCCACCCGGAATTCGCTTTTCTGCCACGAAAGTTCAAGATCGCGGTCAATGCTGCGGCCGTGGATCGGGCCGTGATTCGTGCGCACGACATCGGTCTCGACCTCGTCCTCGATGACGACGGCGAATTCGGTTTCCGGGTATTTGTCGGCGGTGGCCTCGGCCGCACGCCGATCCTCGGCAAAGTGGTTCGCGAATTCCTGCCGCGCCGGCATCTGCTCTCGTACCTGGACGCCATCCTGCGCCTGTATAACCGCTACGGTCGTCGCGACAACATGTACAAGGCGCGCATCAAGATTCTCGTGCAGGCACTCGGCATCGAGGAATTCGGCCGTCAGGTCGAGGCCGAGTGGTCGCATCTCAAGGATGGCCCGACGACCGTGCCAGATGCCGAGTTCGCGCGACTTGCCGGATATTTCAACCCACCCGCCTGGGAAACGTTGCCGGCAGAAGACCCGCTGCACGCCGCCCGGGTGAGGACAGACCGAGCCTTTGCCCACTGGGTCATGCGCTGTGTGCATGCCCACAAGACCCCGGGCTACGCCGCCGTCACCCTTTCGCTGAAAGCACCGGGTGTCGCTCCCGGCGACATCAGCGACGCGCAGATGATGGCCGTTGCCGATCTCGCCGAACGTTTCAGTTTCGGCGAGGTACGCGTCAGCCATGAACAGAATCTGGTTCTTGCCGATGTCCGCCAACGCGATCTCCACGAACTCTGGCAGATCGCCCGCAGCCATCGCCTGACGACCGCCAATGTCGGCCTCCTGACCGACATGATCTGCTGCCCCGGCGGTGACCTCTGCGCGCTCGCCAATGCGCGCTCGACCCCGATTGCCGAGGCGGTCCACCAGAAATTCGACGATCTCGACTACCTCCATGACATCGGCGACATCTCGCTGAACATTTCAGGTTGCATGAATTCCTGTGGCCACCACCATGTCGCCAATATCGGCATCCTCGGTGTCGACAAGAACGACGAGGAGTGGTACCAGATCACGATTGGCGGCCAGCAAGGCAATGCCGCCGCGATCGGCAAGGTCATCGGCCCCTCGTTCTACGCCCAGGAAGTCCCCGCGGTGATCGAGGCGCTGATCGCCGTTTATCTGGAAAACCGGACCGACAGCGAGCGTTTCATCGATACCTTGCAGCGGATCGGCATCGATCCGTTCAAGGTCCGCGCTTACGCAGGTCGCGATCGGCGCAGAACCGCCAAGGTCGATAGCCGGGAAAAGGAGGTCGTCAATGCCTAGGATCATCAAGAACAGGCAAATCGTCGAGGACGACTGGCAGGTGCTTGCCCTCGCCGCAGGTGAATCGCCGGATACGGTGCCGCTGCCCGCCTCACCGCTTCTGTTGCCGCTGTCGGTCTGGCAAGCCCGCCGCGACGAAATCATCGCCCGCGCCACGCCCTTCGGGGTCTGGCTCGACAGCCACGAAGGTCCGGAAGCGCTGGCCAGCGACATCGACCGTTTCACCGTGATCGGCGTCAATTTTCCGAAGTTCACCGACGGACGCAGCTACTCCAGCGCCCGCCTGTTACGCGAACGCTATGGTTACGACGGTGAGATCCGCGCCCTCGGCGACGTCCTTCAGGACCAGCTCTTCTACATGCAACGTTGCGGCATCGACGCCTACGCGCTGCGGGCCGACAAGGACATTGAGAAGGCGCTGGCCGGCTTGTCGGTTTTCAGCGAGACCTATCAGGCGGCGGTCGACCAGCCGCAGCCACTGTTCCAAAGACGCTCCGTACAGGAACCGGCATGAACAAGCTGCTCAACTTCGACGACCCGGCGCTCCTCGATGCGCTGGCCACCCGCGTCGACGCGGCCAGCGCGCTGCTGCACGAGATCGCCAACGACTTCTCGCCGGCTGCTTTCGCCAGCAGTCTCGGCGCCGAAGACATGGTACTGACCGATCTGATCGTCCGCGAAGTCCCCGAAATCGAGATCTTCTCGCTCGATACCGGTCGCCTGCCGGTCGAAACCTACGATCTGATCGCCCAGGTCAGAAAGCATTACGGCCTGGCGCTTCACCTCTACTATCCGCGTCATGATCTCGTCGAGGCCTACACTTACGCGAACGGGATCAACGCCTTTTATGAGTCGGTCGAACTGCGCAAGGGTTGCTGTATGGTACGCAAGGTCGAGCCTCTGCAGCGCGCGCTGACTGACCGGAAAGCCTGGATCACCGGACTGCGCGCGCAGCAGGCTCCAACCCGTGAGGGCTTGTCGATCCGCAGCGTCGACACCGCCAACGGTGGCCTGACCAAGTTCAACCCACTCGTCGACTGGAGCGAACGCGAGGTATGGGCTTACCTCAAGCTCAACGAGGTCCCCTATAATGCCCTGCACGACCGTTTCTACCCGAGCATTGGCTGCGCGCCTTGTACACGACCGATCACGCCTGGAGAGGATATCCGCGCCGGCCGCTGGTGGTGGGAAAACCCGGAATCCAGGGAATGCGGCCTACACGTCAAGCGCACCCAGCTTCCCGAAAGGCAATCATGAGCACAGCAACGCTCTCGCAACTCACTCAGGTCAAGCTATCCCATCTCGACTGGCTGGAATCCGAGGCCATTCACATCATGCGCGAGGTTGCCGGCCAGTGCAGCAATCCGGTGCTGCTCTTCTCCGGCGGCAAGGACTCGATCTGCATGCTGCGTATCGCTGAAAAGGCTTTCCGCCCAGGCCGCTTTCCATTTCCGCTGCTACACATCGACACTGGACACAACTACCGGGAGGTCACCGACTTCCGCGACTGGCGCGCGCGCGAACTCGGCGAGCGGCTGATCGTCCGCTCGGTCGAGGACTCGATGGCACGTGGCACAGTGCTCCTCAAGTCGCCCGATGAACCGCGCAACAAGCATCAGTCGGTGACGCTGCTTGAAGCGATCGAGGAATTCGGCTTCGACGCCTGTATCGGTGGCGCGCGTCGCGACGAGGAAAAAGCCCGTGCCAAGGAGCGCATCTTTTCGTTCCGGGACGAATTTGGTCAGTGGGATCCCAAGAACCAACGACCCGAACTCTGGGATCTGTACAACGCTCGTAGCTTCAAGGGTGAGAACATGCGCGTCTTCCCGATCTCGAACTGGACCGAGATCGACGTCTGGCAGTACATCGAACGTGAGCAGCTCGCGCTGCCGTCGATCTACTTCGCGCATTGCCGCCCGCTGGTGCGCCGCGGCAGTGGCCTGCTGCCGGTCACCGAAGTGACGCCAGCGAGACCCGGCGAAACGATCGAAAACCTGATGGTGCGTTTTCGCACCGTCGGCGACATCACCTGCACCTCGCCGGTGGAATCCGACGCCGACAGCGTCGCCAGGATCATTGCCGAAACGGCCATCACGACGATCACCGAGCGCGGCGCGACCCGCCTCGACGACCAGACTTCGGACGCATCGATGGAACAACGCAAGAGGGAAGGATATTTCTGATGTCTGCGATGGAGAGACTGCCCACTGCCGCCGTTCCCGACAACGGCCTGCTGCGCTTTCTGACCTGCGGCAGCGTTGACGATGGCAAGAGTACACTGATCGGCCGCCTGCTGTTCGACAGCAAGACCATTCTCGCCGACACCCTGCATGCCATCCAGCGGACATCGGCAAAACGCGGGCTCGATGTCGTCGACCTGTCGCTGCTGACTGACGGCCTGCAGGCTGAACGCGAACAGGGAATCACCATCGACGTGGCCTATCGCTACTTCACCACAGGTACGCGCAAGTACATCATCGCCGATGCCCCCGGCCACGAGCAATACACGCGCAACATGGTCACCGCCGCATCGACTGCCGACCTGGCCATCATTCTCATCGACGCCCGCAAGGGAGTGTTGACGCAAACCCGCCGCCACTCCTATCTGGCGCATCTGCTCGGCATTCCACATATCGTCGTGGCGGTCAACAAAATGGATCTCGTCGACTACTCACCCGCAACCTTCGCGCAGATCCGAAGCGACTATCAAGGATTTGCTGCGGGGCTGGGTCTGACCGACGTACGCTTCATCCCGATGTCGGCACTGCAGGGCGACATGATCGTCGAGCGCGGCAAGCGTCTCGACTGGTACGACGGCCCAACGCTGCTCGAGATTCTCGAGAGTGCGCCGGCCATCCACAGCGCCCACGCCGAGAAATTCCGCTTCCCGGTGCAATACGTCTGCCGCCCACAGGATTCCACCAACCCGGAACTGCACGATTATCGTGGCTTCATGGGCCGTGTCGAATCAGGCGAACTGGTCGTTGGTGATGCGGTTACGGTGCTGCCTTCAGGGCGGGAAACGCGTGTCAAGGACATCCAGGTGCTCGGCGCATCGCTTGACAGGGCCGTGACCGAACAGTCGGTAACGATTCTGCTCGAAGACGAGATCGACATCTCGCGTGGCGACATGATCGTCAAAAGCGGTGAATTGCCAAAGGTCACCAAGCAGATCGACGCGATGCTCTGCTGGCTGTCGGAGTCGCCGCTCGACCCGCGCCGCAAGTACCTGCTCCGCCACACCACCCGCGACAGCAAGGCCATCCTCGCCGGCATCGTCTTCCGCGTGGACATCAACAGCATGCAGCACGAGACGGCCGAGCGACTGGTGATGAACGACATCGCGCGCGTCAGCTTCAAGCTGGCGCAACCGATTTTCGCCGACCCCTACGCTGAAAGCCGGGGAACCGGTGCTTTCATCGTCATCGACGAGTCATCGAACAACACCGTCGGCGCCGGCATGATCGTCTGACCGCGCGTATCGACCATGGATATTCACGGCAAACCGATCGCGGAACGCATCGACTGGCTGTTCGGCCTCGCCGACCGCCACAGCACGATTTTTCGCAGCCCGGAAGCCTGGCTGGCTCGCGAACGCTATCTGGCCGAGCACCCAACCGCGATCGCCGTTCTCAAGTGCATGGACGGCCGCATCAACATTCCGGTAGCCACCAACACCCCGGTCGGAATCCTGATGCCCTTCCGCAACCTCGGAGGCATTTTCGACCTTGGTTGGCCACATCTCGGGGAGGTCCTTGCACACCACGTGCAACGCGTCGTCAGTGCCGGCCGGCATGTCGTGGTCCTGGTCACCTACCACTACTCGCAAGGCGACCCCAAGCGCGGCTGTGCCGGTTTCCAGTACGACACGGCAGCGGCGATCGCACACACCTATGAGATTCGCCGCCAGGTCGAACACATTTTCGGGAGCGACCACGGCACTGTCTATCCGCTGGTTTGTGGTTTCGAAACCGACGAGGATGCGCTGGTGATTCACGGCACCGCCGGCGACAAACTCGACCTGGCAACCTTGACTTCGAGTGACCGGGCAACCCTCGAACTGCGCCTGGCCGCCCTGCTGCCGGATATGCCTGCGCGCATGCGCGCCGACCTGCTGCCGCTGCTGTACGGCAACCTGGCACATATCGAAGACGTACGCGCACAAATTCGCCGTAACGAGCGTCTGCTCGACATCGAGCACCGCGAGTGGATGATCTGTCTCGGCCGAGGCTTCGACTTCCTGCACACGCCCAACATCGCCCTGATCATCGGCCCCTATAGCCCGAATCTGGATGTCCCGATCCGCCGCGCGGCCGGCATCATTGAAGCCAATATGCGGGCCGGTCGCATCCCGGACGACGGTTTTCTGCTGCTGGCCTCGGTGCCTTACGATGAAATCGGTGTGGACCGCGCACGCGCCGAACTCAAGTCGAGATTCCTCTCGACTTTTGCCGCCGATGTCATTCGTGCCGAGTTTCCCCACCTCAGCGAGCAGATGACCATCCGCACCGCCGTCCTCGATTGGCGCTCACGAACTCTGGAGACGATCGCATAAGGGAGATTCAAGGCCCCAGAATACCTCATCGTATTCCGCCGACTCCCTTCTGCCTGAACCCTTGCCATGTCCCTCCACACCCATCTGATTTTCGGCTTTCATTCGGTTCTTGCCAAACTGCGCCACGATCCAGGTGCGGTGCGCGAGATCTATGTCGATGCGGGTCGCCGCGACGCACGTCTTCGCGATCTGCTTGGCCACGCCGAGTTCGCCAAGGTACGGATACTACCGGTGGAATCTGCCCGCCTTGCGGCGATTGCGCCCGGCGCCAGGCACCAGGGGGTCATCGCCAGCGTCGATGCGATTCAGCGCCAGGTAGCGCTGGACGATGTGCTCGATACCCTCGAAGAGCCGGCTTTCCTGCTGGTCCTCGACAGCATTCAGGATCCGCACAATCTCGGGGCCTGCCTGCGCGTCGCTGATGCCGTCGGTGCGCACGCAGTGATCGCGCCCAAGGACCGTGCTGTCGGCCTGACCCAAACAGCCGTCAAAGTGGCCAGCGGGGCTGCCGAAACCGTACCGTACATCACGGTTACCAATCTGGCTCGCACCCTGCGTGAACTCAAGGAACGCGAAATCTGGGTGATCGGTACCGATGACGAGGCGAAAGAAGATCTCTATGGCGCGCAGTGGCCAACCGCCTGCGCCTGGGTACTGGGTGCCGAAGGCGACGGCCTGCGCCGCCTGACCCGGGAAACCTGCGACCAGCGGGTACGCATCCCGATGTTCGGATCAGTGGCCAGTCTCAATGTCTCGGTGGCCACCGGCGTCTGCCTTTACGAGGCGCGGCGGCGAGCCAACCAGCAAACAGGCAGGAAGTAGCCCGCTGCCGCTCCTGTATTTCAGGTCTTGTACGAGTAACGGTAGACATAGCCCTTGTAGCCATAACGGTAATTCTGGCGGCTGACATTGAGGTCATTGAAAACGAAACCCTTGACCTGTACACCCGCCTGATTGAGCCGTTTGACCGCTTGTTCGAGTTCGCGAATCGGGTGTTTTCCTGCTCGGGCGATCATCAGCGTCGCTCCGACATGACGTCCGATGATCGCTGCGTCGGAGACGGCTAGCACCGGCGGCGCATCGACGATCACCGTGTCGAAGTTCGCCGCGAGTTCTGCCAGCAGTACCTCAAAACGCGGATGCATCAGCAACTCGGAGGGATTGGGCGGAATCTGCCCGGTCGCGACCACCCGCAGCGTTGGCAACACCGTGGGCTTGAGGATTTCTTCAAGCGAGGCCTGTCCGGCAACATACTCGGACAATCCAGGCGAACGCTCGATATCGAATTCCTTGTGGAGGTGCCCCCGGCGCAGGTCGGCGTCGACGATCACGACGCGTTTATCAAGCTGCGCAAGGACGGCGCCCAGGTTCTTGGAAACGAAGCTCTTGCCCAGACCTGGACTCGATCCAGTAATCAGCAAGGAGTTGCGCTGCGCGTCGAGGAGCGCGAAATGAAGCGTCGTGCGCAGTCCGCGCAGGCTCTCCACCGCGTCTTCCTCCGGATCGACGACCGCCAGCAGTCCGCCCGTGCCACCACGCCCGTGGCGATGCAATTCGACCTCGGCCTTACTGTGCGGCACTGTCGCGTACACCGGCAGACCCAGTTGTGATTCGATGATCTCAGGATCTTCGACGACCACGCGCAGCGAGCGCAACACCCAGATTACCAGCATACTGATCAGTAGGCCGAGCAGCAGTGCAATGCTCAGAATGGCGACCGGACCTGCGCCTACCGGTTTGCGGGCGACCGCCGCAACGTCGATGACACGCACGTCGCCAACGGTGCCGGCTTTGGAAACCCGTAACTGCTGAGCGGTGTTGAGCAACTCGGTATACAACCGATTGGAAACCTCGACATCACGAGCAAGACGCAGAACCGTCTGCTGGGTATCGGGCAAGCGCGCAACCTCGGCGTCGAACTGCTTGCGGCGTTCATCGAGCCGCTGCAGCTTGTTGTCCATCGCTTCGATCCGCGGGTGCTCCGGTTTGAAGTGCTGCCGCAGTTCGTCCCGCTCCTGTTTCAGCAGCACCGCAGCATTTTCGACGTCCACCAGCGACTTCAGGATCGCCTGGGTTTCGAGGTTCAGATCGAGAGAGCCGCGGCTCTGACGGTAATTGTTGTAAGCCGCTTCGGCGCTATCCAGTTGCGTTTTCAGCGCAGGAAGCTGGGTTTCGAGGAACTTCAGGGTTTTCTCGGCTTCTGCTGATCGTCGTTCGACATTCTGGCGAACATAGGTGTTCTGGATGTCGTCGAGGACCAGTCCGATCTCGGCCGGGTCTTGCCCGAGCAGGCTCAGTTCGAGGACTCCCGACTTCTTGCCGCGTTCCTTAACCGAGTAGTTGCGACGCAGATCGTCGATCGCCGATTCCGCCGAAAGCTTTCTGAGCCAAAACTGCGTACCCGGCCGTGCCTTCAGGTCCGCGACAAAAATCGCGTAGCCCTGATTACTGGCGCGTGTCCCGGCCTTGCCTTTGAGGACCAGTTGATCATCGTCGTCGAAGACTTCGAATGCCCCGCCCTCGCCGGCGATCAGGGTATGTAGCTGGTCAAGTTGCACCTGCGGGACGTCGAGCGAATCGACTTGAATACGCTCCCCCCCCCAGGCGAAGCTGGAGAGGCCCAGCCATGGTGAATTGGGCTCGTCGCCCTCGTAACGCTTGGCAACCGCGCTGCCAAGCAGAGGTAACGTCCTCGGCTTGGCAATGATGTCGAGCTTGAGTTTGGTCACTACCCGTCCGAGGACCATCCGCGAACCAAGGATTTCGATCTCGGCAGAAACCGTCGTATCATCACCCAGCAGTGGTTGCAGTGCTTTCAGCGAGCCGACCCCGGAGCTTTTTTCCTCGACCTGCAACAAACCGTCTGCCCGGTACACCGGCTTGACCACCAGCAACCAGGCCAGACCAATCGCCAGAGCCAGCAGACTGATTGCCGCAATCAGCCAGCGGTAGTCGATCAGTACGGCAATGATCTCGCCAAGCGCCAGACCTTCATCCGCATCTTCGGAAGAAAGCGTTGGCAGCGCCTGCGTTGCGGCTGCATTCATGCCGGGAACAGTCTTCGCACTGGCAGCGGGTCTTGACCGGTCTTTATACATTTGTCATCCATAGTTGCAGCCGTCCGACAACGGTTCTGGTGGTTTAATGTGAAAGTCGCATCAGCGACTCACGAATCTCCCCCACTCGCTGGAAAGGGAACGGGGAGAAACGGTCATGACTTTCATGATCAAAGTTGCCTGAAAGAGTCATGACCGTTAAGCATGGTGAACCGGCAGGCCATCGCAATCGACGCGCCTGGCCAGACTGGGACCCGAAAATCGGCCCGCATCAGATTCAGCGCGACGGTTGTCGGCCACCGAAAAGTGGAAAATAGGTCTGGCTGGTCAGATTGAGCATCTGTGCCGTCGGCAGCATGTTGGCGATCACGCGCTGCCAGCGGACAATCGGTGCCGTGTCGACGTAAATGATGTCGCGAGGCCGCAGCGGGAAGCGGTCGGCGAGCAGCATCGCGTCAGGCAGGCTGGCATTGAGATGGAACAACTCCGGCGTATCGCTGTTGCCGCGCATGACATAGACCCAGCGTGGATCGGCGGTTGTCTGATTGATGTAGCCCGAATCGCTGAGCGCTTCAGCAAGCGTCGAACGTTTCTTGTTCATCACGAGCGAGCCTGGTCTGGCTACTTCGCCAAGCACAAACACCTTGTTATAGCTGCGGTCAGCGACGTTCACGATGTCGCCCTGCTCAAGCAGCGCATTCTGCTCGCTCATACCGTAGTCATACATTGCCTGAATATCTACCAGGTAAGTCGTCCCCCGCCGTGTCAGCAGCACACGACTGAAATCCGCATCGGGCGTGAAGCCCCCGGCTCGATTGACCGCATCGAGGACGGTCATCGGAATGTCGGTCACCTGTTGAATACCCGGTTTGACAACTTCGCCGACGACGTACACCTGCTGGCTGCGGAATGCCACCATGCGCACGTCAAGTTGGACCTTCTCGATGTACTTGGCCAGTTTGGTCGACAGAATCGACCTGACCTCGCTGGTCGTCTTGCCCTGAACCTTGATGACACCCACGTAGGGAAAGAAAATCGTCCCGTCTTCGGCGACTACGGTGCCGGCTTGCTCGGCGGTACGAAAGCTGCCGGCGGGAATGGTCAGTTCCGGATGGTCCCAGACGATGATCGAGATGATGTCACCGGGGCCGAGTCGGTATTCGGGCACGGGAGCAGGCTTATCGCTTGACAAGCGAGGATTGTTCTTCTCCGCGGCCTTGGCAGAGCTGGTTCCATCGCCGACTGGCGGCCGAGCCGCCTTGAACAGGTCGATGATCAGTTCAGCAGTGATTGGCTTGATCTTGACGTTGGCGGGAGCCAACGTATCCCCCTGCTGTATCGGTAGCCGTACATCCGACTCATCGCGGTGACTGTACGCATGGTTACCAGGAATGATCGTACAGCCCGCCAGTGTACCCACGGCGAGACACACCAGGATCTGGCGGCTCCTGGCAAGTGAAACCGGAGACACATTCATGCTGAAGCCCATAGCTTAATATCTTACACTTCCGCGAACGCACGGCCGATCAAACCGTTCAAACGAGCTTTCTGACCCAGGGCTCGAGTGCTTCCTCGATCAGTTGCAGCGCCTCGGCGTGTGCCTCCTCCCCCCGCCGATACGGGTCGGGAATCTCCGTTTTCGTCCAGTGCCCGAGCAGGAAAGTCTTGCCACGCGCCGTCGGGTCCATCGCTAGCACTGCGTCCCGGTGGTGTGTTTCCATCACCAGCACCAGTTCGGCCCAGCGGAGTCGCTCGCGAGTGAGCTGACTGGCGCGGTGAGCACTGAGATCAACGCCACGAGCGTTCATCATTGCGCAGGTCGCTTCTGCCGCTGGATGATTGACCAGTGCACCGATGCCTGCCGAACGTGCTTCAATCCGCTTGCCGGCCTTCTCGATGTGTTGACGCAGAAGGAACTCTGCCGCCGGACTGCGGCAGATGTTGCCGGTACAGACAGTGAGAATCCTGTTGAACATTTCAAGTCACCCACCCCCGGGCGGGACGCTGAATTCGAAGCCCGCGCCCTCGCTCCGGATCATGCGTTGGCCGTACTCTTTCGAGTATATCAAAGTGCTCTGCGCGCAGCGGCGATCGGCACGCCGGCTGCCTCTTCCGGTCATGGCAATGGAGACGGAACGAACGTCGTTCTCGGTATTACGAGAGATGAACAGCCTCACATCGATACCCCGCTGTTTGGCGAGACGTCTTTTGATGCGTAGAGCATCGCGCTGGATTCTGCCAATCAACTGATCATTTCCTTCGGTGGGAATGTGCACCACACAGTAGACTCGGCGTTCTTCGCTGCTCGATGCGGCCATCTGGTGAACAGTCACCTGGTAATCATAGTCGCTGCCAAGTTTTTCTGAAATCACTCCGAGAACCTCCCGACATTTCTCCTTGCGCAGATAGCCAATGAAGATGCCGCGCACCTTCACCGACGGCAGGCCGAGCCAGCCGTTGAGCGACCGTAGCCAGGGCACGATCCGACTTGGCCGCAGAATTCCCAGGAAATACGCACCGCATACGCCGATGAACAACCAGAACATCAGATACTCCGGTACGCCAAACAATAGACCAGCGATACCGATCAGTCCAAAGAGCAGCTGGATGGTAACAGCCAACGCAACGATGTCGCAAACGCGATAATCAGCGCACACAAAGAGGTGATGCAGATGATGGCGGTCAGGGCGAAACGGTGACTTACCCTGCCAGATACGGCGAATCATCACACCTACGGTATCCATCAGCGGCAATGCGAACAGCCACAAGGCAGTCACCGGGGTCATCACGGCCTCTTGGTCCTCTTCTCCCTGCGACAGCACAATGAACAACCAAGCAAACAGGAAGCCCAGCAGCATGCTCCCGTTGTCTCCGAGAAAGACTCGCGCCCGGTGGTTACCGGGGTAGCGCAAATTGTAATAGAGGAAACCGCCGATACCCCCCATCAGGGCAACGATGAAGAAGACATATCCAGCACTGTCGGCACTATGGGCAAGCATGGCGACAAGCGCCAGACTGACCAAGCTCACCGAGCCCGACAAACCATCAATGCCATCGATCATGTTGAGGGCGTTGATCAAGCCGATGGTCGAGAAAATTGCCATGGGGATGGCCAGCCAACCCAGATCGACATGCCCTCCTGGCAAGATCTCTCCCAGTGACCTCAGTTCGACTCCGCCGATCAGAACCATCGATAGAGCAACCAGGGCTTGAATAATCAAACGTGGCTTGAAGCCGAGGCCCCAGATGTCGTCGGCAAGACCGGTCAGAAAGATGGCCACGGCACCGACAAGGAGCCCAGGCAGTCCGGGCAAGGGAGACCAGATGAAATCCACGAAAAGCCAGTTGCCTAGCAGTGGTACGCTGATGAGAACGGCCAGCACGCCAAAGCCACCAACGAACGGCGTGCTGGTTTCGTGCTGCTTATGCCCGCCGGGTCGATCCATGATCCCCAGACGACTGGCGAGCACAGCGCTCAGCCGGATTGCCACACCGGATATCAACAGACAGACGCCAAATAGAACGGCCCATTTCATGGCCACCTCCACAGTTTACGGCCAAGCTCCCACCGCCACCGCGGTGGATTACACGCTCATCATTTCACCAGTCTCTACACAAGCAGAACCCTTGCTGGTTCTGCTTGCGCATCGCTGGTGGCGCTGTCGCGCCAGGAAGCCTGGAATAAATCAGGTAAGGCGACGGCCGCCGAAGAGCAGACCAATGAGACCGATGCCCAAAAGTGCCAAGGAGGCAGGTTCGGGAATGGCATTGAGCTGGAGGTGCATTCTGAAGCTGACGTCGGCAGGAAGCCTCGATTGGCCTAATAAGGGTGCCAGCCAGTTCAAGTCCTGCTCGGACCACGCAGCGAAGGTTTCGTCCGCAGTATTCAACTTCCAGTGGATGGAGAACTCGTCCCCCGGTACGGATGGGTTCGGGTCGAACAAATAAGACCCAGGGTTACTCCCCATGACCGCGGCCAGAATCGACAGCCCCAGGCGCATGACCGGATCACTTGACAACGCGGTGTAGTTTGGCCACGACCCGGTCACATCGAAAATCATGGTGTCGGGGAGTAGCGCCGGATCGGCACCCGCTTCAAGTCTGGCAAATGCCTGGTAGCTATAGGGCTTCAACGAAAGAGGCCCCAGCCCAGCCGGCAAACCGCCTAACGGGGCGAGCAGGGTATCGACGAACTTGTACTTGCCAGTGGCGTACTCCTTGAAAGCTGTGTCTGGATTGGAACATCCTGGCGCACCGGCGGCTCCGTAAGAGAAGCACCCCTCGGTCAGATCCAGAATCATCTGTCCCTTTATGCCAGCCGTCGCCGGCGCAGCAACCAAGAGCCCGGCGGTGAGACCGGCAATAGAAAGCGCCGGGCCAATAATCGATTTCAGATTCATCATGGTAGCTCCTAGAAAAACTCGTGACGCGACTATTGCCTGACACTCTGCCAGACAACCGTAATGTGAAACATTTCCTTTTTATATCATTGATAACTTGCCATAATAGCAAAGCAACATTGATGCCATGTATGGTCATTAAATCAAATACTTCTTATAAACAGCCCGTTAGCGACCACTTGTCATTTTTATTGCCCTGTTTTCGCTCACCGCAAGCGGCCATGTGTAAAAAATGTCGACACCTCTCGGCACCCAGCGGCGCATTCCCGGGGAACAAGATTCGCTGTGGTAGCTTGCGGTTGCAGCACTCACCGCGCTATAGTGGCAGCGCGAATGGGAGAGTGCGGAATACCGCCGCCGAAGGCGCAATCCACCCGGAAACGCTCAGGCACAAGGACCGTTCGTGAATTGAACTCTGGAGAGCGGCGCTCGCATCTGGCAAAGCGCCCACCGATGGGGCAGGTTGCTACTCACCGATGCACGGTGGCAGCTGGACAATCTCTCAGGTACATGGACAGGGGGGTGAACTCGAGACGAGTTCGCCCCTTTTTTGTTGTCGCCATGCCCTTCGATCAATCTTTGCGATCACTGAATACGATGAAGAAAACGGTTCTCAACGAAAATCACCGCCGTAGCGGTGCAAGAATGGTCGATTTTGGCGGTTGGGAGATGCCCCTCCACTACGGTTCACAAATCGAGGAACACCACGCCGTCCGCCGTGATGCCGGCATGTTTGACGTCTCGCACATGTGCGCCGTCGATGTCGAGGGCCCTGATGCCGGCCTATTCCTGCGACGTCTGATCGCCAACAACGTCGACCGCCTGAAGACCCCCGGCAAGGCCCTGTACAGCGCCATGCTCAACGAAACCGGCGGGGTCATCGACGACCTGATCGTCTACTTCCTCGACGTCGGCCGTTTCCGTGTCGTGATCAACGCCGGCACAGCCGAAAAGGATCTCGCATGGATGCATGCTCGCCTCGACGACTGGCAGTTGGCAGTCACCCTCACGCCGCGTCGTGAGGGCAGCCACGCGCTGGCGATGGTTGCCGTCCAGGGACCGAATGCCCGCCAGAAAGTCTGGCAGGTGCTACCGGAATGCCGCGCAGCCTGTGCAGCCCTGAAACCGTTCTTTGCCACCAGCATCGGCGACTATTTCATCGCCAGCACCGGCTATACCGGAGAAGACGGCTACGAGATCACCCTCCCCGCCGAGCAGGCCGAGAGTCTCTGGAACCTGCTTGCCGAGGCCGGTGTACGGCCGTGTGGTCTGGGTGCCCGCGATACCCTGCGCCTCGAAGCCGGCATGAACCTCTACGGTCAGGACATGGACGAAACCGTGTCTCCTCTCGACGCCGGCCTGGCCTGGACAGTCGACCTCGTCTCTGCACGCGACTTCGTCGGCAAGGCTGCCCTCCTCGCAAGGCCGCAGCAATATCAGTTTCTTGGCCTCGTGCTGCTTGATCGCGGTGTCCTGCGAGCCCACCAGAAGGTCCATACGGCGCACGGTGATGGTGAAATCACCAGCGGCAGTTTCTCCCCGACGATGCAGCAATCAATCGCCCTGGCCCGGATGCCGCTCGCCGTGGCGATCGCTGACACGGTTCAGGTCGCGGTTCGCGATAAACAGCTCAGCGCCCGGATAGTCAAACCCTGTTTCGTCAGAAATGGCAATATTCTGATTTGATCGCTGATCGCCGACAGCAAGACTTCAACCCCTCAGGAGAACAGATGAACATCCCCGCCGACCTCAAGTACACCAGAAGCCATGAATGGATCCGCAGCGAAACCGACGGTACCATCAGCGTCGGCATTACCGAGCATGCACAGGAACTGCTCGGCGACCTGGTATTCATCGAATTGCCCTTGGTTGGTAGCGATCTCGCCGCCGGACAGGAAGCTGCGGTCGTTGAATCGGTGAAGGCAGCCGCCGACGTCTACGCGCCGCTGGCGGGAACCATCGTCGACGTCAACCAGGCGGTGGTAGACGCACCCGAAACGGTCAATCAGGACGCCTACGCGGTCTGGCTGTTCAGGATGCAACCGGCGGCGGACAGCAACGTCGAAACCCTGCTCGATGCCGCAGCCTACCAGCAGATCGTCGACGCCACTTAGGCCCAGGACCGCTACCCCATGGACACCTGTTCTCTTTCCCCGACGCTCGCAGCACTCGGACAGCACGACGACTTCATCAGCCGCCACATCGGCCCCAGCGCGAGCGACATCGCCGCCATGCTGGCCAGCATCGGTGCCAGCAGCATGGAACAGTTGGTCGAACAGACCATCCCGGCGACGATTCGACTGGCAGAGCCACTGGCGCTCGCCGAACCGCGCCCGGAAAGCGAAGCGCTGGCAGCCCTGCGCGCCATTGCCCGCGGTAATCGCGTGCAACATTCGCTGATCGGCATGGGGTACGCCGACACGCTGACTCCGGCGGTGGTGCTGCGCAACGTGCTTGAGAACCCGGGTTGGTACACCGCCTATACACCCTATCAGGCAGAAGTCGCGCAGGGACGCCTCGAAGCACTACTCAACTACCAGCAGGTGGTGATCGACCTCACCGGCCTCGAACTCGCCAACGCCTCCTTGCTCGACGAAGCGACCGCGGCTGCCGAAGCGATGAGCATGACTCGCCGGGCCAGCAAATCGAAATCGAACCTCTTCTTTGTTGACGCGGCCTGCTTCCCGCAGACCATCGATGTACTGCAGACACGCGCCCACTTCTTTGGCTTTGAACTGGTCTTTGGTCCGCCTGACGAGGCGGCGCAACAGGAGGTCTTCGGCGCGCTGTTTCAATACCCGAACGACCACGGTGAAGTCAGCGACCTGAGTGGCCCGATTGCTGCCGTCAAATCGCGTGGAGGCCTCGTTGCCGTCGCCTCCGACCTGATGGCCCTGGTCCTTCTTCGCTCACCGGGCGAAATGGGTGCCGACATCGCCCTCGGTTCGTCACAGCGATTCGGGATCCCGCCCGGATTCGGTGGTCCGCACGCGGCCTTCTTTGCGACCAGGGATGAATACAAGCGTGCAGTGGCCGGTCGGATCATCGGGGTGTCCGTTGACACCCGTGGCCGGCGGGCGCTGCGGATGGCGCTGCAGACCCGTGAACAGCACATCCGCCGGGAAAAGGCCAACTCGAACATCTGCACAGCCCAAGTTCTGCTCGCCAACATGGCCGGGATGTACGCGGTCTATCATGGTCCGGATCGCCTGCGGAGCATCGCCGCGCGCATCCATCGTCTCGCTACCATTCTCGCCGAAGGACTGCGGCGTGCCGGGATCACTGTCCTCACCAAGCACTTCTTCGATACCCTGCGCGTCGACCTGGGCAGCCGAGCGCTGCTCGTCTACAAGGTCGCCAGCGAACAAGGTTACAACCTTCGCCAGGTGTCCCCGGGCATCCTCGGCATCGCCATCAACGAAAAAACCTCGGCGACTGATATTGCCCGGCTGATCAAGCTGATGACCGGCGTCAACGCCGACCTCAAGCCTTTCGACGAGCAACTGCGACAAGCCGACCCGTCCTTGCCGGCAAGCCTGCTGCGCCGGGACGCGATCCTCACGCATCCGGTTTTCAACACCTACCATACCGAACACGCGATGCTGCGCTACCTCAAGAAGCTGCAGAACCGGGATCTGGCGCTCGATCACTCGATGATCCCGCTCGGGTCCTGCACCATGAAGCTCAACGCCAGCAGCGAGATGATTCCGATCAGTTGGCCGGAATTCGCCGACATCCACCCCTTTGCCCCGCTCGATCAGGCGCAGGGTTATCTGCAGATGATCAGCGAGCTGGAATCCTGGCTCAAGGCGATCACCGGTTTCGACGCCATCTGCATGCAGCCGAACTCGGGGGCGCAGGGAGAATACGCCGGCCTGGTTGCCATCGCACGTTATCACGCCAGCCGTGGCGAAGCCCAGCGCAAAGTCTGCCTGATCCCGAAATCGGCGCACGGCACCAATCCCGCTACCGCGCAGATGTGTGGCATGCGCGTGCTGGCGGTCGATTGCGACGATGCCGGCAACATCGACGTCGCCGACCTCGCGGCCAAGGCAGCGCAGAACGCGGCCAACCTGGCCTGCCTGATGATCACCTACCCGTCGACGCATGGCGTCTTCGAGGAAGCGGTCAAGGACATCTGCGCCATCGTTCACGAACATGGCGGCCAGGTATACATGGATGGCGCCAACCTCAACGCACAGGTCGGCCTGACCTCGCCGGCACGGATCGGCGCCGATGTCAGCCACATGAATCTGCACAAGACTTTCTGCATCCCGCATGGCGGCGGCGGACCGGGAATGGGACCGATCGGGCTGAAAGCACATCTCGCGCCGTTCATGGCCAACCACCGCGTACAGCCGATCAGCGGCCCGCATGCGGGTCAGGGAGCGGTCGCCGCGGCCCCCTGGGGATCAGCCTCGATCCTGCCGATTGCGTGGATGTATATCGCCATGATGGGCGGCCACGGACTGACCCGCGCCACCGAGGTGGCCATCCTCAATGCCAACTACATCGCCAGCCGCCTGCAGGCACACTACCCGGTTCTGTACACCGGCAAAAATGGACGGGTGGCACACGAATGCATCCTCGACATCCGCCCGCTCAAGGCGATCACCGGGATCTCCGAGATCGACATCGCCAAACGGCTGATGGACTACGGCTTTCACGCTCCGACAGTCAGCTTCCCGGTCGCCGGGACGATGATGATCGAGCCGACCGAATCCGAAACCAAAGCCGAACTCGACCGCTTCATCGCCGCAATGGTCAGCATCCGCAACGAGATCCGCCAGGTCGAACGGGGTCACTGGCCGGCCGATGACAATCCGCTGAAGCATGCCCCCCATACCCAGGCCGACCTTGTCGACAGCCACTGGAACCGGCCATACAGCCGTCAGGAGGCCGTTTTCCCGCTGCCCGAGTTGGCTGAAAACAAATTCTGGCCGAGTGTCAATCGCGTCGACGACGTTTATGGTGACCGTCATCTGTTCTGTGCCTGTGTTCCGATCGACGAGATCGGCGAGCACACCAACCCACTCCCGGAGATATGAGCATGCGCCCCCCCATCCATGAATTCAGCGCCGAGCGCCTTGCCGGAGGCAGCCAGTCGATGGCCGACTATGCCGGCAAGATTCTGCTGATCGTCAATACCGCCAGCCATTGTGGCTTCACACCACAGTACGCAGATCTCGAAGCGCTGTACCAGCGCTATCGGGAACAAGGCCTGGTGGTTCTTGGTTTTCCCTGCAACCAGTTTGGATCGCAGGAGCCTGGAGACGCTGAAGAAATTGCCAGTTTCTGCCAAAAGAACTATGGCGTCAGCTTCCCGATGTTCGCCAAAATCGACGTCAACGGCAACGATGCCCACCCGCTCTACCAGTATCTGAAGAAAGCCGCGCCTGGCTTGCTGGGCAGTGAAGGAATCAAGTGGAATTTCACCAAGTTTCTAGTCGATCGCCAGGGAGCTGTGATCGGACGCTATGCGCCGGCGACCGCCCCGGAGTCCATCGCCGGTGACATCGAGAAACTGCTATGAAGCCTGGAGGCGTGCAGAATCTGGATGATCGGCGGCTGCAGCGAGCATTGCCAATGCATCGCCAGGCGTGGACCGATGCCCGCGCCTGACTTCAGCGCCATGCTGCGCTGGCCGAACGTGCCAGCCTGCTACGGCTGGCTGTCACTGGACCGGCGTGGCCACTGGCGGCTGCGCGGTGAGGTGCTTGGCCATGCCGGCCTCAATGAATTTCTGAACCGTCAGTACGCGCATGACGCGGACGGTTGCTACTTCGTGCAGAACGGCCCGCAACGGGTGTTTGTCGAACTCGAATACACGCCGTGGGTGCTCCGCCTGGGTGCAACAGGCTGCCTCGAAACGCATACCGGCGAGGATGTCAACGAAATTCGTGGCGCCACCCTCGACAATGAAGGCAATCTGCTGATCGAGATCCCCGAGGGAATCGCCCTGCTCTGCGACCGTGATCTGCCTGCCCTTCGCGACTGCCTGCGCTTGCCGGATGGCGAACCCGCTGATGATGCGAGCGTACTCGAAATCATTGCGCAGCCAGTTCCTGGCCTGACCGTACTGACCCTCGACTGGGCAGGCCAGCACGTGCCGGTGGCCTCGATACCCCGATCCGAGGTACCCGGACGCTATGGCTTCGTTCCCTCACCGCGACCGGCGACGGGGTGAGCCGCGACCGCCGAAGTCCCTGGCGGGATGGACTATTGATTCATGTTGGCGAATAATTACATGCTGTCAACCGACAGTGGGTCCGACGTTTCGGTGTCGGAACGTGTTTTAGCCGAGGTTTGTGATGCGCTACCAGGTTTTCGTGGAAGAAGAGGAAGGCTCCGACGCTGGAGGGGATCTGGGCAATTTCGATCAACTGGATGAGGTTTGGGCATTCATCCAAAGCCGTCTGCCCACCGGAGTATTCAGTGATCGCCGCCTGGTTTGGGTGAAGGATCGGGAAGCCAAAGGCGACGTTTCCTTTTCCATGACCAGCGCGCTATGGGCCGAGCATTGCGAAACACCGCTGGCCTTTGCTCGCTGCTTCAAGATGTTTCTTGCCTTCAAACACGAGTAGGCCTGCGCCGGACTCAATGAGTCCGCCAAGCCCGTCTTCCGATCTCGCGGCCCTGCAGACGACGCGGGTCGCTCGCGGATCACTATCGCCTGACCGGTGTCTGCCAGCGCTGCGGACTCTCGAATCAGTTTGTCGATCCCGGGGTACGCCTTGCTAGCCAGAGAAACCACGCCCAGCGCGATCGTGCGGTATCTCGATCAGTACGTCATTGGCCAGGATCAAGCCAAGAAGGTTCTGGCTGTAGCCGTCTACTCGCATTACCGGAAAATCGCCACCTTCGCCCACGACCAGGGATCGTTCGCCAAAAGCAATGTGTTGCTCGTCGGACCTTCAGGAACCGGCAAGACCCTGCTCTGCGACACTCTGTCGAGGATGCTGGATGTACCGTTCGTGACCGCCGACGCGACTTCGCTGGCGCAGACAAAGTATGTCAATGAAGAAATTGAGGCGGCCTTGCAACGACTGCTGGAAAAGGCCGACGGGAACGTCGAGAATGCCCAGCACGGGATCATCTTCATCGATGAAATCGACAAGCTGAAAACGGCACCCGCTGAATCACGGGCTACGTCAGGCGAGAGCGTACAGCACGCATTGTTGAAAATCATGGAAGGTTCGCCGGTCAAACTGAAGAACAATCAGTACATCGACACCAGCAATGTCCTCTTCATCTGCGGTGGAGCCTTCGTCGGTCTTGAAAAGATCATGTCCAAGACGCATGGTTTCGGGTTTATCGCCACCTCGGCTGACGACAACCAGAATATTCTCGATCGGCTGAACCAGCGGGTGAAACCGACCGACCTGTTCGAGTTCGGGCTGATTCCCGAATTCACCGGCCGCCTGCCGGTGATCGCCAACCTGCACCCGCTGACCAAGGCGATGCTGGTGAGCATCATGAGCGTCCCGAAGAATTCGATCTACCGGCAGTACATCGAGATCTTCCGGGGCGAAGGCGTCGAGTTGAGCATCGGCCAGCGGGTCTTCGAGCAGATTGCCGAAATCGCCATCGAATACAAAACCGGCGCGCGCAGCCTGCGCGGCATCTTCGAGGAACTGATCACCCCGATTCTCTATGTCGTACCGGACAAACCAGAAATCTGCAAGGTTGAAATCCGATCACTCTTCGAAGATGCCCGTTATTTCAGACGAAAGTAAGCACGGCAGCCGGCCGGCGCCGGCCGGCCGGCGCACAACGATTTTTCCCGGGTCGCGGCTGCGGCCCTGTTGCTGGCCGGTTCTGAAGCTCGCGGTGTTCGGCGTGCTCGCTTTCTATCTGATTGAACTCATGGGAATCAGCATGTTTCAGGATAATCTGCTCTACTACCCGGACCGGGCCAGGGTTGCGGAAATGGTTTCGAGCGGGCTCTCACCCTGGCCGACGGATCAGGATTTCCGCGGCCTGCTGGCTGAACCCCAAACGCCGGCGCGTGCCACGGCAATTGTTTTTCATGGCAACGCAGGCCATGCCGGGGATCGTCAGTTCTACGCCAGCGTGCTCGGCCGGCTCGGTCTGCGCGTCATCCTCGCCGAATACCCGGCTTATGGACCACGCAGCGGCGAACTCGGCGAGAAGAGTCTGGTCGCCGACGCCCAACAGACGATTGCTCTCGCGCATGTTCGTTACCGGGAGCCGCTGCTGATCATCGGGGAATCGCTGGGTGCCGGGGTCGCGGCGGCGGCCAGCGCAGACCAGCGCGAGAGGGTTGCCGGCCTGCTGCTGATCACGCCCTGGGACCGGCTTGAACATGTCGCCAGCCACCACTATCCCTTGCTCCCGGTGAAGTGGCTGTTGCGCGACCGCTACGACAGCGTGACCCATTTGGCGGCGTTCGGCCGGCCGGTACTGGTGGCCATTGCCGAGCACGACACGATCATTCCGGCACGCTTCGGCAAGGCGCTCTACGATTCGCTGGCCGAACCCAAGCGCCTTTCGGTCATCGCAGGGGCCGACCACAACGACTGGTTCTTCCGACTCGACGACGTCTGGTGGCGACAGGCGATCGACTTCCTGCTCCCAGGAACCCGCTGATCGAAGTACCTACCGTGTTTTCCTCGCAGCCATCCGCTCGTGCCTCTCGCCGTGGTCGATGGCGACCATCCGATCCTCGCCTCGCGCCCAAAGGCCACTTTGGCTCCTACGGCACGAGTTGCAGGCCGTTTTCCTCACAGCATTCCCGCAGTGCCGCCTCGGTTGCCTTGGTCTCGTAGTCGTACCAGGCTTGCAGACAAGCTCTCCGTTCGAGGAAATCCTTGAAGCGCGCATACGCGCCGCGACGGTGGAAGAATGCGACGATGGTGTCCGACGATCCGGGGAGCACTTCGTCCGCGAAGCGCCGAACCAAGTCCTTCCCGAGGTCGAGGTCGTACTTGTGCGGGACGGCGACGTACAGTGAGGCGTCGTCGATGTCCTCGGGCAGTTCCTCTTCGAGGTCGTGGCTGGACGAAGCCCAGTGCAGGCGTCCTGTCTGGCGCGAGACGAACGCGGAGTGCTCGGATGGCGCGGCGGCGCTGACCCACTCGAAGGCGGAGAGGAGATCGTCGTAACGGATGCGGGTACGAGATTTCGGTTCGGCATGCGGTGACTGATTCATGATCGGTCAGCGCCTTTCTCTAACCGCCATCTGCTCGTGCAAGGTCCGCTTTGCCGGCTTGAGCGGCGTGCGGCTGACCGTCCAGCCGGACTGCAGCGGCGGCGTCAGCGCGCGGAAGCGCGTCGCCAGCCAGCCGAAAGCGCGATACAGCGCCGGGCGAGTATACAGCGCCGCCCAGCCTGACCAGACGGCGTCCGCCAGTCCGCTCTTTGCTGCGCCCTGGCCGAGCATCGGCGTGTGACCGGGGTGCGCATCGTGCTGCGCCTCGCCGCGCAGGCGAATGAGCAGATCGGGAATCGGGATTTTGACCGGGCAGACCTCACCACAAGCACCGCAGAGACTTGAAGCGGTCGGCAGGACGTGCGTCGCCGCCAGGCCCAGCAGGTGCGGCGAGATGATCTCGCCGATCGGACCGGGATAGGTGGTGCCGTAAGCGTGGCCGCCGATACGGGTGTAGACCGGGCAGTGATTCATGCACGCGCCGCAACGGATGCACTGCAGCGTCGAGCGTAACTGCTCGTCGCTGTACGCCTGGGTGCGGCCATTATCGACCAGCACCAGGTGCATCTCGCGCGGCCCATCCTTTTCAGCCGGCTTACGCGGACCGCTGATCAGGTTGAAATAGGTGGTGATCGCCTGTCCGGTCGCCGAGCGCGTCAACAACCCAAACAACGGTGGCACGTGTTCGAGTTTCTCGACCACCTTTTCTATGCCGGTAATCGCGATATGCACGTCGGGAACGGTGGTGCACATGCGGCCGTTGCCCTCGTTCTCGACCAGGCACAGGGTGCCGGTTTCGGCAACGGCAAAGTTCACTCCCGAGAGGCCGATCTCGGCAGTCATGAACTTCTCGCGCAAGACGGCACGGCCGATGCCGATCAGTTCATCGACCGAATCGGTGTAAGTGGCGCCGGGCACTTTCGCGGCGAACAGGCGGGCGATCTCTTCCTTCGTCTTGTGGATCGCCGGCATGATGATGTGCGAGGGTTTTTCGCCATCCAGCTGGACGATGTATTCGCCCATGTCGCTCTCGAGTGCTTCCATGCCGGCATCGGCCATCGCGTGATTGAGCTCGATCTCTTCACTGACCATCGACTTGCCCTTGACCATCAGCTTCGTCGAATGTCGCCGGGCGATGTCGATGATGATCCCGTTGGCCTGTTCTGCGTTCTCGGCCCAATGCACCTGCACACCGTTCTCGGTCAGCTTGCGCTCGAGTTGTTCGAGCAAGTCGGGTAGCCGCGCCAGGCTGTACTTGCGGATGTGTTCGGCAAGCGCACGCTGGCGTTCGAACAGCGCAGCGTCGGGGAATTGCGCTGCGCGTTTGCCGATCAGAAAATCCATGGCACCGCGGAAGCCGCGGCGCAGATGCTGGTTGGCGACCGCCATCGCGGCGCGCTGCTTGAATTCGCTGGCGGGGACGAACTGTAGCGGCCTGGTATTCATTGCAGAACCTCCATTTTGCCCTCTTCGAGCAGCAACAGGACGATCAACTCTTTCGGGCCATGCGCACCATAAGCGAGCGTCACCTGGATGTCGGCGGTCTTCGACGGGCCCGAAACGAGCAGCGCATTGGTCGGCAGGTGCTCACTCCAGCCCTGATCGGTCATTGCCGTAAAAAAATTGTCGTAAAGCTGCCTCGCATCCAGCAGCGCAAAATGGATCGGTGGCACCAGCGACATCAAGCGCGGTTCGCTGGCGTCCGGCCAGATGATCAGCGTGCCGGTCTCGGCAATGCCGCCGCGCGTCGAGGTCAGGCTGGCGTCGGTATCCTGGAAGAGTTCCTTTTTCCACCCCTCGACCGGTCGATCATAAGGTTTCAGCCCGCCGATCCCGGCGGCCTGCAGCGCCGCTGCATGTGGCTCGGCGTGCAGCAACGAACGGACTCCTTTGGCCACACAGAGTTCGCGCAGCTTATGCGGCCAGTTGGCGTGCGTCGCCGGCACCACTTCGCCATGCCAGAAAGCCATCTTTTCGCAGAACAGTTCGATGCGCCCCGCGTGGCTGCTGGCCGGTTGCTCAGCGTCGCTGGCGGCGTGAAAGGCATGCACGTCGGGCAGTATTGGAGTGATGCCCGGTGCTGCCGCGCGCAGGCGTTGCAGGATACGGTCACGCGCGCTCATCGCTGCCCCCTTTCGCCACCGCTGCGTTGCCACAGGAAAGTGGCCAGATGCTGGCCCTGCAAGTCATCCCCACGTTTCTGCAGCGTGTGGTTGAGGTTGAGCATGCAGCCACAGTCTGCGGACACGAAGGTCTGTGCACCGGTTTCCTTGATCGCCTCGACCTTGTCACAGGCCATCGCCGACGAGATCGCCGGGTGTTTGAGCGAGAATGTCCCACCGAAACCACAACATTCGGATTCGTGTCCATGTAGGGCGACCTCGACTCCCGGCAATTGGCCCAGCAGTGCGCGCGCATGCAGGTGCGTACTCATCTCTCGACGGGCAGCGCAGGAAGTATGTAGCGCCACCCGCGCTGGTGTGCCCTGATCAATCAGCCGGATCTTGACGACATGCAGAAGAAACTCGGAGAGTTCGAAAATCCGCTCGGCAAACGCCTTGGCTTCGGACAAGAGGCGCGCATCGTCAGCGAAAATCTTGGGGTAATGGTGGCGCATCATGCCGGCGCACGAACCGGAAGGAACGATCACCGGCCACGGTTCGGGAAACAGGCGCAACTGCGACAGCGCCACCGCACGGGTCTGCTCGGGAAAGCCGCTGCTGTGTGCCGGTTGCCCACAGCATGTCTGATCGGCGGGAAAATGAACCTCGATTCCCTCGCGTTCGAGCAGGCGAACCGTATCGATGCCAGCCTCCGGACAGAACAAATCGATCAGACAAGTCCCAAAAAGATAGACTCTGGCCGGCTTTTCAGGGTATTGGCGGCTGCCTGTTTGTTCCATGTAGACTCCTCTCTTCGTGGCGAAAAAATGGTAAGACCAATAAGTGGTAAGACCAATTTTTCCCACTCTAAGACTGCCCGTGCATTTTGTCAATCTCCGCGCAGCTCTCGGCGCTGGAAAATCGCCCAACGAGACCGGCCAGGCCGATCGGCCGTCCTGGCCGAGGATAACTGGTCAGACCACTGGATTCCTGCCATAATTCCAAGCAGATCAACCCTATCGACCCACCCGCATGAATTACAGTAAGCTCAACCTGCCCCGCATCCCCGACATCATCGCCCACCAACTCGAGACGCGCATTCTGGAGGGCTCGCTGAAACCAGGCGACCGCCTGCCAGCCGAACGCGAACTGGCGGTGGAACTGGGAGTCTCCCGCCCGTCACTGCGGGAAGCGATCAAGCAACTGGTCTCGCGCGAGCTGCTGGTCAGTCGCCACGGCGGCGGTACCTACGTTACCGACCGGCTCAACACCAGTTTCATGGATCCCTGGCAACAATTGGTCGATCAACACCCGTCGCTGCAGCATGACATGCTCGAGTTCCGGCATTTGCTCGAGGCGTCGGCAGCCGAGCTGGCCGCACAGCGGGCCACCGACGCTGATCTGCAACGTCTCGATGCGGCTTACGCCCGCCTTGATGCCGCCTATCTGGGCGCGGACCGGAGTGCCCAGGTCGCTGCCGATGTCGCTTTTCATCTGACGGTTGCCGAGTCGGCACACAATGCCTTGTACGGACACCTTCTGGCCAGCGTCTTGCGCCTGCTGCACGAACATGTCCGGCGCAGCCTCCGGGAGATGGCAGTCAATCCCGACACCGGGAGGCAACTGATGGAGCAGCATCAGGCCATCCACAATGCGATCGTCGAGCGCAGACCCGAGGCCGCGCGGCAAGCCGCGCAAACCCATATTCACTATGTCCGTCAACGCATCAGTGAGAGTTGATCAACCTTTCTCGCGCATCAGCCGGGCCTTCTCTCGCACCCAGTCGCGTTCTTTTTCGGCTTCCCGCTTGTCGTATTGCTTCTTGCCCTTGGCCAGACCGATCTCGACCTTGATGCGGCCACGCTGGAAATGCAGGTCGAGCGGCAGCAGGGTGTAGCCAGCGCGTTCGACCTGACCGATCAGCTTGCCAATTTGCCGGTTGTGCAGAAGCAATTTGCGGGTGCGCACCGGGTCCGGCCTGACATGCGACGACGCCGCCAGCAGTGGCGTGATATGCATACCGAAAAGAAACACTTCGCCGTTACGGATGACGACATACGATTCCTTGATGCTCGCCCGCCCACCCCTAATCGCCTTGACCTCCCAGCCCTCCAGGGCGATTCCGGCTTCCAGTTTCTCTTCGATGAAGTAGTCATGAAAAGCCTTCTTGTTGGCGACGATGCTCATGGTGCCGTTTCTCGGGTAGTCAGGGTTCGGGAGTGCTAGAATCCGGGATTCTACAGGATTCACGAGGTATGGCAGCAGATGGCCATGGTCAAGAAATCGGTGCTGATCGAGCATTCGTCGCAACAGATGTTCGACCTGGTCGACCGCGTCGAGGACTACCCTCAGTTTCTGCCCTGGTGCAGCCTGACACGCTGCATCTTCCGCGACGACACGAGAACGATCGCTACCCTGCATATCAACTACCGCAGCGTCAAATCCCACTTCACCACCGAGAACAACAAGGATTCACCATTCTCGATGAACATGAACCTGGTCGATGGCCCGTTTCGCCGGCTGGACGGGGTGTGGCATTTCAAACCACTCGCCGCGGATGCTTGCAAGATCGAGTTCCAGCTTTCCTACGAGTTCTCCAGCAAGATGTTCGAAAAGGTCATCGGGCCGGTCTTCAGCCAGATTGCCAACACTTTCGTCGACGCCTTCGTGAAGCGTGCGTACGATGTCCATGGTGTGCCGAATGCCTGAGATGCTGATGATCGAAGTGGTCTATGCCTTGCCGACCAAGCAGCATCTGGCCAGCCTTCAGCTACCCGCGGGCAGCACCGTGCGGCAGGCGATCGAGGCTTCGGGACTGCTTCAGAAGTATCCGGAAATTGATCTGACGAAAAACAAGGTGGGTATTTTCGCGAAGCTCAGCAAGCTCGACGCCACGCTGCGTGATTACGACCGCGTCGAGATCTACCGACCGTTGCTCGCTGATCCGAAGGAAGTGCGCAAGCAACGGGCTGCTGAAGGCAAGGTCATGAAAAAAAGGGCCGGCGACAGCGAGGTTGAGTAGCTGGCCAAGTGCTCACTTGCAGTTCACCTGTATAGCCTCGCGGACTTTGGCGATCTCCTGCGCGCGCTGCGCATCATCGATAAAGTAACGTTCGCCCTTGCTGTCGCGCAGCGCCAGGCGCTCGCCGGACTCCAGAACCTGCAAGGAACGGCGTGAAGCCTCGCAATCTTCCTTCCTTTGCACGTTCATGCGCTGTTCCTTTTCGGCCTTCTCGGCAGCTTCTCGCGAGTCCTTCTGACGCTTTCGGAATTCCATCTCGCGATCCGCCATCGTCTTGCCGGTAGAGGCATTTGCTGCCGGCGTTTCCGTCTCGATCTTGCGCTGCTGCCGGACCTGGCCGCTGGGCGGCAGGTCGGAAATCACGGTACGGTTGTTTTCATCCTGCCATTGGTAGATCTGGGCCTGCGCTGCAAGGGCAAAGAGCACGCTGGCAGCAGTCAATAGGAATTGCTTCATGTCCATTCAAAGTAAAAAATCACGTCAGCGACTGACGAATCTCCCCTCGTCTGCAAGCGTGAGGAAGGGGTTGGGAGTGAAGGAGACGGTCATCGTTTTCATGGTCTGGATTGGGCATGGCCATGACCGTCAGCGGTCAGGGAGCATGCTGTATAATACGTTTTTGTGACCTCGGATCAAAGGCCATGCGTTTAATCCAAAAGGCGCTCACTTTCGACGACGTTCTGCTCGTTCCCGCCCACTCGTCGATCATGCCGCGCGACGTCACCCTCAGGGCACGTCTGACCCGCAACATCAGCCTCAATCTGCCACTGGTTTCCTCGGCCATGGATACCGTCACCGAAAGTCGCCTGGCGATCGCACTGGCGCAGGAAGGGGGCATCGGAATCGTGCACAAGAACCTCAGCCCCAAGGCACAGGCCGCAGAAGTTGCCAGGGTCAAGCGTTTTGAATCCGGCATTCTGAAGGATCCGATCACCGTCCCGCCGAACATGTCGGTCCGTGACGTGCTGGCCCTGACCCATCTGCACAAGATCTCCGGTGTGCCGGTGCTCGATGGCCAGACTGTCGTCGGCATCGTCACCAACCGCGACCTGCGCTTCGAAACTCGGCTCGATCAGCCTGTCCGGAACATCATGACCCCGCGCGATCGCCTGGTTACGGTACGCGAGGGGGCCACCGTCGAGGAAGGCAAGGCACTGATCCATAAACACCGGCTGGAGCGTGTGCTGGTGGTCAATGACGCATTCGAATTGCGCGGCCTGATCACCGTCAAGGACATCATCAAGACCACTGAGCACCCGGACGCCAGCAAGGATGCGTCCGGCCGCCTGCGGGTCGGCGCAGCCGTCGGCGTGGGCCCTGGCACAGAGGAACGCGCCGAACTTCTGGCCGAGGCAGGTGTGGACGTACTGGTCGTCGACACCGCACACGGGCATTCGCAAGGTGTTCTCGACCGCGTCCGCTGGATCAAGAAAAATTTCCCGATGGTCGAAGTGATCGGCGGCAACATCGCCACCGCCGACGCCGCACTGGCGATGCTTGCGCACGGTGCCGACGGCGTCAAGGTGGGCATCGGTCCGGGCTCGATCTGTACCACGCGCATCGTCGCCGGCGTAGGTGTCCCACAAATCACTGCCATCCAGATGGTCTTCGATGCCCTGCAGGGAAGTGGCGTACCGGTGATCGCCGACGGAGGCATACGCTACTCGGGTGACATCTCGAAGGCGATTGCCGCGGGTGGGGATGCGGTCATGCTTGGCGGCCTGTTTGCCGGAACCGAAGAAGCACCCGGCGAAGTGGAACTTTTTCAGGGACGTTCGTACAAGTCGTATCGTGGCATGGGCTCGATCGGTGCCATGGCCGCTGGTGCCGCCGACCGTTATTTCCAGGACGCCGCTGCCAATGTCGACAAACTGGTGCCCGAAGGCATCGAAGGTCGGGTTCCTTACAAGGGACCGGTGCTCGCCGTCATTCATCAGTTGATGGGCGGCCTGCGCTCGTCGATGGGCTATCTCGGCTGCCGGACGATTGACGAAATGCATACCAAGGCCACTTTTGTCGAAATCACTTCCGCGGGTGTCCGGGAATCACATGTCCATGATGTACAGATCACCAAGGAAGCACCGAATTACCACATCGAATGAGCGGCATTCGACCATCGGCGGGCGGCAGAAAGCCGCCCGTGTCACTTGAGGACCGATGATGTCCCATCAAAAAATCCTGATTCTCGATTTCGGTTCGCAGGTCGCCCAACTGATTGCTCGCCGCGTCCGCGAGCAGCAGGTGTATTGCGAGCTGCATCCTTACGATGTCACGGCAGAGTTCATTCGCGACTTTAAACCGCGGGGCATCATTCTCTCCGGAGGTCCGAATTCGGTCTATGAGGTTGCGGACTTCAAGGTCCCGTCGCAGGTGTTCAAGCTTGGCATTCCCGTGCTGGGCATCTGCTACGGCATGCAAAGCATGGCCGAGCAGTTGGGCGGCAAGGTCGAAAGTTCGAACAGACGTGAATTCGGCTATGCCGAAATGCGCGCGCATGGCCACAGTGCCCTATTCAAGGGCATCGAGGATCGCCGCAATGCCGAGGGTCACGGCCTGCTCGACGTCTGGATGAGCCATGGTGACAAGGTCACCGAATTGCCGCCTGGCTTCCGGATCATCGGCAGCAACGAATCGACACCGATCGCAGCGATGGCCGACGAGGAACGCAATTTCTACGCCGTGCAGTTTCACCCGGAAGTCACGCACACGCTCAAGGGCAGGGAAATCATCGGCCGTTTCGTGCACGACATCTGCGGTTGTGGAAACGACTGGAACATGCCCGATTACGTTGCCGAGGCAGTCGACAGGGTACGTTCACAGGTCGGCACTGAAGAGGTGATTCTTGGTCTCTCGGGGGGTGTCGACTCGTCGGTCGCGGCGGCGCTGATTCACCGCGCGGTCGGCGACCGGCTGACCTGCGTCTTCGTCGATAACGGCCTGCTGCGCCTCAACGAAGCCGCCCAGGTAATGCGCACCTTTGCCCGCAATCTCGGCGTCAAGGTGGTGCATGTCGACGCCACGGCGCAATTCATGGGCCACCTGCAGGGCGTGTGCGATCCGGAGCAGAAGCGCAAGATCATCGGTCGCGAATTTGTCGAGGTTTTCCAGACCGAGGCCGGCAAACTCGGAAACGCCCGCTGGCTGGCGCAGGGAACGATCTACCCCGACGTGATCGAATCCGCCGGAGCGAAAACCAGGAAGGCACACACCATCAAGAGTCATCACAATGTCGGCGGCCTGCCCGAGCAGCTGAACCTGAAGCTCCTCGAACCGCTGCGCGAACTGTTCAAGGATGAAGTGCGCGAACTCGGCGTCGCGCTCGGGCTGCCGCACGACATGGTCTACCGCCATCCCTTCCCCGGTCCCGGTCTGGGCGTGCGCATTCTGGGCGAGGTGAAGCCCGAATTCACCGACCTGCTGCGCCGTGCCGACGCCATTTTCATTGATGAGTTGCGCGCCGCCGGATGGTACGAGAAGACCAGTCAGGCTTTCGCCGTGTTCCTGCCAGTCAAATCCGTGGGAGTCATGGGAGATGGTCGAACCTACGAATACGTGATCGCCCTGCGCGCCGTCGAAACCCAGGATTTCATGACCGCACAGTGGGCAGAGCTGCCACACCGCCTGCTGGGAAAGGTCTCGAACCGGATCATCAACGAGGTGCGTGGCATCAACCGGGTGGTCTACGACATCTCGGGCAAGCCGCCTGCAACGATCGAGTGGGAATGATTCTGCGTCAATCGGGCACGCGCAACCAAAGCTGGAAAACGCCACGAAAGCCTTGAGAAATCAGGGATATTTGCTGATTTGTCTTTCACATCAGCGGGGCGGTCGCTCGGTCGCGTGCCGGGAAGTCACTACCGGACAGAAAACCCTCGAACGCTGCGGCGGTTAGCGGCTGGCTGAACAGAAAACCCTGCATGTCGTCGCATTCCAGGCCGCTGAGCATTTGCCTCTGGGCTTCGGATTCAACGCCTTCGGCCAGTATGCGCAAGTCGAAGCTGCGAGCGATGCAGGCAATGGCGTGAATGATCGAGGTAGAACTTTGCTTGTCGGGGTTCAGGTCGCGGACGAAAGACTGGTCGATCTTGATGCTGTTGATCGGGAAACGGCGTAGATAGTTGAGCGATGAGTAGCGGGTCCCGAAATCATCGATGGAAACCTTCAGCCCGCAGTTGCGCAGTTGCTTGACCGTGCTGATATTTTTCTCGGCGTCTTGCATCAGCAGGGTCTCGGTAATCTCGATGTCGAGTACCTCCGCAGGAATCGCGTAGGTATCGAGACGCCGCATGATCCGCTCAGGCAAATCACCGCGTTCCAGTTCTTTCGGCGAGAGGTTGATCGCCAGTTGTAGACGGGTGAATCCCTTGCTACGCCAGGACGCCAACTGGCAAAGTGCGCGGTCGATGACCCATTCGCCGAGGGCGACGATCATTCCGGTATCTTCGGCCAGAGGAATGAAGGTATCCGGCATCATCAGGCCATAGCGCGGGTGATGCCAGCGGATCAAGGCCTCCATCCCGATCGTTCGCCGTTGGCTGAAACTGATCTGAGGTTGATAATACAGTTCGAATTGGTCGCCGATTTCCAGCGCCTGCCGCAGGTCGCCCTCCAGTGTGAGGCGCATGCTATGACCACTGTGCATATCGGGCGCATAGTGAAGATAGCCGTTCTTGCCGCGTCCCTTGATCTGGTACATTGCAATATCCGCATTGCGCAAAAGCACTTCCGGAGTTTCGCCGTTGTCGGGGTAGAGCGCGATGCCAATGCTGACGGTGGTAAAGAAATCCAGACCGGCCACCTTGAAGGGTCGCTTGAGTTCGGCCAGCATCTTGGCAGCAATGACCGTGGCATCATCACCGTTCCCCAGATCAGGCAACAGTACGGTGAATTCGTCGCCCCCCTGGCGAGCCAGGGTGTCTCCCGAGCGCAGGCAACTACGACTGCGCTCGGCAAAACACTTGAGCAACTCGTCGCCTTCGTGATGGCCATAGGTGTCATTGACCAGCTTGAAACGGTCGATGTCAATGAACATCACCCCCACCCGCTTGTTTTTCCGTTTTGCCTGCTTCAGGGCAACCCCCAGTCGATCCTTGAACAGGATCCGGTTGGGAAGACCGGTCAACAGATCGTGAAAGGCCTGAAAAGCGATCGTTTCCTCGGCTTTCTTGCGATCGGTGATGTCCCGTGCAACGCCCGAGGTCCCCATGAATTGCCGGTCGGTCGGCTGCCCATTGGCAGCATAGATGCCCTGCGCGCTGAGGATGGTCACGATGGTCCGGTTTTCGAAATGGCGCACTCCCCGGGTTCTCGTCTGCAGCCGGATTTCGACGTTGTTACTTGCGCGCTCACCGATTCGCCGTTCGTTGAAAACAAAGCGGGCATGTTCCAGATCGTCCGGATACACGATCATCGAGTAATGCTTTCCCAGGAGTTCTTCGCGGGTGTAGCCGAGCATGGCCTGCACGCGGCCGTTGACGAAGATGAAGAGGCCGTCCTTGTCGAGCGTGTAGATGAAATCCGGCGACTGCTCCACCAGAAAGCGATGCAGACGTTCGGACTGTTCGAGGCGAACCGTCATCAGGGCGTGTTCCCGCTCGATCCGACGGCGATGCAGGACGCGGTCTACGGTATCGATGAGTTCCTGAGGATCGCCATGCTTGCGGATGAATTCAAAAGCGCCGTGGCGCAGGGCACGGATGGCCGAGTCGATCGATTCGTCTCCACTGAAGACGACCACCGCCGTCGGCACATGCTGGTGCACCATCCATTCCATGATATCCAGCCCATGGATGTCGGGCAGATTGAGATCGAGGATCAAGACATCGACGTCGCGATCCTCAAGGCGATGGCGGGCTTCGCTGCCACTGCCGCATTCCTCGATGATGCGCCCCTCGCCAGCAAGCAGGTGCCGGTAGGCCGCCCGAATCCGCTCCTCGTCGTCGACGATCAGGATTTTGCAGGGGGTCTCCTGAATGTCCAGGCTTTGTGGCGAAAATTCGAACTCCGCGATGGCCTTCATGATTGCTCCCGAGAAGTGTCCGGCGACAAGACCGTCTTCTGCTGTGGCTGGCCACTGCCCAGGGACGGCGTGCGCTCCGGGATGGGCAACAGCAAGGCGATCATGGTCCCGAAACCTGGCTTGCTGCGGCAGATCACCGGGATTCCCAGGCGCTGTGCCAGTGCCCCGACGATCGACAGCCCGATACCGCGGTTTCCTCTGCTACGGATGTCGGCTGGGTGATGCAGCGGGCGCATCGCATCTTCACTGATGCCAGGCCCGTTGTCCTCGATTTTCAGCTCGGCAAAGTGCCGCCCCTGATGCAGGATGTCGTCAGTCAACGAAATTCTGCAGCGTTGTCCCCGGGCAAGAGCTTCGGAGGCATTTTTCCACAGGTTGAGGAGGATCTGCTTGAGGCTGTTGCGATCGCAGGCAATCCGGACGGTCTGTGCCGGCAGGAGCGTTTCGACGACAATGCCCCGTGAATCGAAAAGCACCTCGCGATAGAGCAGCAACAGTTCGCGCAGCAACTTGCCGAGGTCGACCGTGTGCTCATCAGCCTGCACCTCGGGGGTATCGCGCATGCGTCGCACAATGCTGGCCACTCGTTCGATTTCTTCGTTCAGGATGTTCAGTTCGTGGCGAACCTCGGCCGCCTGCGGCAGCTTTGCGCTCAGTATCTTGAGATAGCTCTTGATGATGGTCAGCGGGTTGCCCGCTTCGTGCACGATGTGCCTGGCCTGGCGAGTAAAACGCTCCACAACCGCGTCCTCGATCTGGACACGGACTTCCTGGGCTGCGCGCCAACTTTCCAGACTGTTGCCGGCAATTCGTCCGAAGTTCGCCAGACCCGGCAAACGGCGACCAAGCCGGGCAAACTGGCCTGCACTCAGGCCGGCAACCATGACCCCGACCGTTCCTCTACGCCCAATCATCGGAATACACAACAGGCCGTTGCTCGCAAAAGCCCGGGCAAACTGCAGGTCCATCAGGGACTTCGCCGCTGGCGGATCACGGTCGTACGAAGATCGGATCTGCTTGCTGAGCGCCGCCGCTGCCACCAGGCTTCGCTGCTCCTCGGGAAGGATGCTGACCTGACTGAACACAGGGGCCTGTTCGGCGATGCCCTGGCCTGTCAGCCTGCCGTCCAGCGGATCGCACAGCAGGAACGCGAGATGGTTCAGGTCAAACAGGATGCGCGCCGATGCACGCAGACCGGAAAACACTTCGGCAGCGGAATCGAGCGCAAACAGATCATCTTGCAAGGGTTGCATCAGGGCCTGGTTGCCGATGAGGTGAGCAATCTGGCTATGGGTGTCGGGCACGGGGCGGGGGTCCATGCCGAGTACGCGCGGCAGGCCGGTGCTCCTGCCACCGGCCTGCCGTTCCTGGAGCGTCATGCCGAGAGCCTCGGCAAGCATGCACATTCGTTGTGCGGCCTGAGCACGCAACGCACTCAGGAGGCTGCTGTTGGCGTTGCCAAACATCTGCTCGGCGAGTTGCCCGAGTTCCTCGCTCACCTCATCGTCGCAAGCCAGCGCGTGTGCCAGCCACACCACCTGGGTCAGATGCGTGCCGGTCAGCATCTGCTCGGCCGGCTGGTGGTGGAAGAGGATGCCATCGGCAAACGACGAATCAAGATGCCACTGATCGGCAAGCCAGGTACCGATTTCGCCATGGTCAACACCGAAGCTTTCCTTTTCCATTGCCGACAAAGCGCTTTCATCGGGACAGGCAGCGATGAGCTTCAGATAGGGCTCGCCCAGGGCCGAGAGCAGAATGAGTTCCCCGACATCATGCAGCAGGCCCGCCAGATAAGCTTCATCCGGTTGCTGATAGCTGGTAGCCGCCGCCAGGCTGCGGGACAGCTCGGCGACCAGCAGCGAGTGTGTCCAGAAGCCTGACAGATCGACCACCCGCGTAGCGGTCCGTTCGTCAAACAGACTCTGGACCGACAGACAGGTCGCGATCGAACGAACCAGGCGGGTACCGAGTGCCAGCAGGCAACTTTCGATACTGCGCAGGGGATTGCCACGCCGGAGCGCGGATGAGTTGGCAGCGGTCAGGACGCGGGTGCACAAGCCCGGATCCTGCTCGACCAGGCTGGCCAGCTCGGCCATGGTCGTACAGTCATCGTCGACCATTTGCAGGAGTCGCAACAGTATCTGTGGCGGCGATGGCGCACGCCCCGACTCCATGGCATGGCGAATCGGTTCCGGCAAGCTATACATCGTGGTAACAGAGGATCACTAATCGAGCTTCTTGAGATAGTCCTTGGTAAACACCTTGTCCGGCAGGTCCCGAAGCTTCATACTCCCATACTCGAGGACGGACTGTTCGCCACCGCGCAGAGCGTCTTCCATGACCAGTCGGGTGGGTCGTTTCCTCCCCTCCATGGCCTTGAAGTTCTCGTATTTGCAGGTCTTCAGGAGACGGTTGGAAAGTGAATAAAACTCCGCCTTGAAAGGCCAGAAGTCCTTATCCCGGACCCAGTAGAGTACCCGCTGGTAGGTGACGCTGCGGTCGACGCCGGTCAGTTCGAGAACGTGATATTCCTCGTTGCCGATTTTTTCTCGCCGTAACAGCTTCGGGTTGTAGTCGGCAGCGAAGTTGGCACGCGCCAGATCGCCGTTGGCAACCTGACCAGTCAGCCTTTGCGAGAGGGAGAGCCGAATCGGTTGCGAAACGTCGGGCATGAATACCCAGAGGTCCCGACCTTTCATTAACAGGATCTGGCCACGCTCGGACGCCGGCTCGGTGACCATCACGACGCTGTTGGTGTTGCCCTTGGAAAGCACGCGGTACTTGCGTACCTCGGGACCCTGTCCGCTGCTGGTTGTCGTGATGTTGACGTCCACCTGGAAGCCTTCGGTCGGGAAACGAACCTGATCGGCCTTTTCAACGATCAGCCGAGCCTCGGCATCGTCGCCTGCGGCCTGCGAAACCGGCTCCGCTGCCCGCGCCGGCATGGCGCTGGCCAGGACAGCGGCAAACAGGAGGGCCAGGGCAGTGTTGACACCGAGATGGCGGATAGTCATGATTTCCATAGTATTCAACCCATTGTGCTGGCCGTCGACGCGGTTGGCAGGAAGTGCCACCGATGAGCATGCTTGAACCCATTGTCCGCATAGAACATGTATACAAGGATTATCTACTGGGCGAACAGAAAGTCCAAGCCCTGAAGGACATTCATTTCAATATCGAACCCGGTGTTTTCCTTGCGATTGCAGGTCCTTCGGGCAGTGGCAAGACCACCCTGTTGAACCTGATCGGCTGTATCGACACGCCGAGCAGCGGCAAGATCTACATCCATGGTGAGGATGTGAGTGGGCGGACACCCGATCAGCTGGCCGATCTTCGCGCACGCAAGATCGGTTTCATTTTTCAGACCTTCAATCTGTTACCGGTGTTGTCAGCGGCCGAAAATGTCGAGTATCCCCTGCTGCACCGCAAGGATCTTTCGAGCGCTGAGCGCCGGAAGCGCGTCGCCTATTTCCTGGATGTCGTCGGCCTGTCGAAATACGCGGCGAATCGCCCGAATCAGTTGAGTGGCGGTCAGCGTCAGCGGGTGGCGATTGCCAGGGCACTGGCGATCCACCCGGCGATTGTGCTGGCGGACGAACCGACGGCGAACCTCGATCGTCAGACCAGCAAGGAAATCCTCTTTCTGATGAAAGACATCAACCGGAGACAGGGCACGGCTTTCATATTTTCGACCCACGATGATCGGGTGATCAACAATGCTCGCCGCCAGATCCGCATTGAGGATGGCGAAGTCGTCACGCTCGGCAAGCGCCCCTCCGGCGGAAAGTGGATTTTCTTGCCCGATCGCAAACCCGGTACTCCTCTCAACAATGACAACGATGAATGGTTCAGCCAGTCCACCGAAAATTCGGATGCCTCCATGGAACATAGCGATGAAGACAGCGATGCAGTTCAGAAGACTTAACCGGCACTGCATTTGTCTGGCCGTCACGGCTCTCCTGAGTGGGCCGATGGCCGCGGTCGGTGACACGGGCATGACCGATCACTCCGTCGTCGATGCGTCCGACCGATCCGAGAGCAGGCCAACGCGCATCATGCTCGCCGCCAAACCGGCCGACGCCCTGCCGACGAGCAGGGATAGTCTGTTTGGCGACGACGAGCCCGAGGCAGCTGCAAACCAGCCCGCCCGTCGGGAATCCTTGTTCGATGACGATCAGCCTTCATCACCGCCGGAAACAGGCGCTGCCAAACAGTCGTCGGCGCGTGCAGCGGGCGTTAAGGGGTTCATCCAGAACGTGATGGCCTATGACTGGCCCAAACCACGACACTGGTCGGAAATGATGACCCGCGTCGATCTGAGCACGCAGGGCGATCTCGGCAACCAGGTCAAATGGAAACTTGGAGCGCGTGTCGACTATGACGCGACCTATACCTTCACCGATTTTTATCCGCAGGCGGTGGCGGATAATCAACGTTTCAATGTTCTCCTGCGCGAAAACTATCTCGATATTGGCGCAGGGGACTGGGACTTCCGCCTTGGCCGGCAGCAGATCGTCTGGGGTGAAATGGTCGGGCTGCTGTTTGGCGACGTGGTTTCCGCCAAGGACATGCGGCAGTTCATCCTGCCGACCTTCGATATCCTGCGTATTCCGCAGTGGGCGGCCAGGGCAGAGTATTTCAAGAACGATTTCCACGCCGAACTGGTCTGGATCCCGGTCGCCAGTTACGACAACATCGGCAAACCGGGTTCCGAGTTTTTCGTCTACACACCGCCGCCCCCTCCGGGTGTCGCCACGGTGTTTCGCAACGAAAAATTTCCGGCGCGCGGTCTTGATCATACCAATTACGGACTGCGGCTGTCGGTGTTGCGTGATGGCTGGGATGTGGCAGGCTTTGCCTACAGCAGCATGAGCGTCGCGCCGACCTTCTACCGGGCAATCGTTGCCGACCCCCTGCCGACCGCGATTTATCAGGCCAGGCATGACCGTATCAATCAGTTGGGCGGCACGCTAGGCAAGGATTTCGGTTCGCTGGTCCTGAAGGGCGAGGTGGTATATACGCGCGGCCGTAAATATGAGGTCACCAATGCCACCGATGCCGACGGGGTCGTGCCGCAGAACACGCTGCTCTGGGTCCTTGGCCTGGATTTCAACCAGTTCGCCGATACCCGGATCAACGCCCAGATTTTCCAGAACCATTTCTTCAATCATGATCCGGACATCATTCCCCTGGCCAAGGAATACGGTTACAGCCTGTTGCTCAACCACAAGTTCAGCGACAAGTTCGAGGCACAGGCGCTGTGGATCGCCAGCCTGAACCGTACCGACTGGCTGCTGCGACCCCGAATGAACTGGCATTTCGAAAAGAACTGGAGCCTGGCGATGGGTGTCGATATCTTCAAGGGGTCCCCGACAGGGTATTTCGGCCGCTACGACGCCAAGGACCGCGTTTATACCGAGATCCTCTACAACTTCTGACGCCACCGTGAACGCTGGCAGGTCGAGCAGCACTGCCGGCATGCAGGTCTGCAATCCGGATCAGGAGCGACCGGAGCGCGCGCTCGCGCTGTTCGGAAGCGTGACCGACGATTTGCAGGGCAGCCTCGTCGGTACCGAGTCGACGTTGGAACGGCCAGATCTGGGCCGGCAGTTGGCGGCCCTGTTCAAACGCCAGCAGAAATTTCGATAGGCGGTGGCGTTCATGGCATCGGCGCAGGAAGTTGTCGCCCGCCAGGGCGATGAACCGAATGCCGGACAGTCGGCGCAAAGCACCAGGGAAGTGCTACACCTCCCAAGCTTCCATCGCCTGCCGTTCGATGCCTCGCTGATCGAGCAGGAATTTCCCCCGCCGTACACGCTCGCCACTTTCCACGAGGCCGCGCGTTCGCTCGGGCTGAATACCGGCAAGGTCGCGCTCGCAGGCGTCGACTGGCAGAAACTCCCGCTCCCCGCCATCGCCTTCCTGCGCCCGCAACCCGTCGCCCCGGAACCAATCAAGCGCCCTCCCCTCCTCATCCTCATCCTCAAGGCTGACGCCGACAAGCTCCTCTACTTCCGCACCGGCAGCCAGACCCCCGAAACCCTCCCCATCGCCGAAGCCGCCCAATGGCTCGAACCCGAACTCATCCTCGTCGCGAAGACGCGCCGGGCCACCGGCGAGGAAGACATCGCCGGCTTCACCACCGAGAAGAAAGCGTTCGGTTTCAAATGGTTCATCCCCGAACTCCTCAAACACAAGAGCCTCTGGCGCGATGTCCTCACCGCCAGCCTCGCCATCCAGCTCGTCGGGCTGGCCACACCGCTCTTTACCCAGGTGATCATCGACAAGGTCATCGTTCACCAGACCCAAAGCACCCTCATCGTGCTCGGCGTCGCCCTCGTCATGTTCATGCTCTTCACCAGCGGCATGACCTGGCTACGCCAGTACCTTGTGCTGCACACCGGCAATCGCATCGACGCCGTCCTCGGCAGCCAGGTTTTCCGCCACCTGCTGCGCCTGCCGCTGCCGTACTTCGAACAGCGCCCTACCGGCACCCTGGTCGCCCGGCTGCAGGGGGTCGAAACCATTCGGGAGTTCGTATCCGGCGCCGCCGTCACACTCCTCCTCGATCTGCCCTTCCTGTTCATCTTCCTGGCGGTGATGTTCGCCTACAGCGGGCAGCTCTCGCTGATTGCCGTCGGCCTGCTCGGCGCCATCGCCTTCATCAGCTTCCTCGTCGCGCCCCTGTTCAAGGAGAAGCTCGACCAGCAGTTCATGCTCGGCGCAAGGAACCAGGCCTTCCTCACCGAATACGTCTCGGGCATGGCCACGGTCAAATCCCTGCAGATGGAACCGGACATCGACAAAAAGTACGGCGACTACCTCGCCCAGTACCTCGCCGCCGGCTTCTCGACCAAACAGGTGGGCAACACCTACCACGTCATCGCCAACGGGCTGGAACAGGGAATGACACTCGCCATCCTCATCGCGGGCGCCCTGCTGGTCATGGAGAACGAAGGCTTCACCATCGGCATGCTGGTCGCCTTCCAGATGTTCGCCGGCCGAATGAGCCAGCCGCTCCTCAGGATCGCGGGCCTGTGGCAGGAATTCCAGCAGGCCAATATCGCGGTGAAGCGCCTCGGCGACATCCTCGACATGCCGCGGGAACCGTACACGCTCACCCCGCACCGCGAACAGGCGGGAGTCAACAAGCGCTCGTGCCTCCTCACCATCGACCAACTCAGCTTCCGCTACTCCGGGCATCACCCCTGGCTCTTCCAGAAACTCGAACTCGCCTTCAAGCCCGGCCACCTGACCGTGGTCACGGGCCCCTCGGGTTGCGGCAAGAGCACGCTCGCCAAACTCATGCTCGGCTTCTACCCACCCACCGAAGGCCATATCGCGCTGGACGGCAAGGACACCCGGCATCTGGCCGCCAACGAACTCCGGGCCACCTTCGGCGTCGTGCCGCAGGAAACGGTGCTCTTCTCCGGCACGCTCTACGACAACCTGGTCATGGCCCACCCGCATGCCCGCTTCGAGGACGTCATCCTCGCCTGCAAGGCCGCCGAGATCCACGAGGTGATCGAGCAACTGCCGAACGGCTATCAGACGGAGATCGGGGAACGGGGGACCGGGCTGTCGGGCGGGCAGCGGCAACGCCTCGCCATTGCCAGAGCGCTGCTCAAGCGGCCGCAGATTCTGATCTTCGACGAGGCCGTGTCCAACCTCGACCAGCAGACGGCGGAGCACTTCGCGAAGACGATCAACCGGCTGAAGGGGATGGTGACGATGATCTTCATCACGCATCAAATCCCGAGAGGGTTGGCGGTGGATGAGGTGTTCAGCTTCAGCGCCGAACGGCAACAGGCGACGCGAATGGGGGTGGTGGAGGAGGAGAGGAAGTGAGGCGAAGAGACCCCAAGGCAGACGCGGCGTCGCAGGCCGACACGGCCTGGGATGAAGTCGACATGGCGCCGCTGGCCGAGGGCCTGATCGGGTTGACCTTCAGTGTCACCCGTCATACCTGTAAGCAGTCTCGGATAAGTTCTCCGACAATCACAGGGCTGAATTCCTCCCTGGATCGCTGCTGGAATGTCGGAAGACTTTTCTAGGACCGCTTATCATCGGTCGAGACTCAACAGAGGAATCCAGGATGAACAATATTCGTGGTCTGTTCTTGGGTGGGTTACTGATGCCTCTCCTGACGGGAGGATCAAGTGGCGCTTATGCAGAATCATTATCCAAAGAAATAAAACCTGGGCAGCCTATTTTTACTTTAGAAAAACGCTACAAGCGAAAACAAACAAATCTATATCAAGAGTACCGAATTGAAATATATCGTGATCAAACCATCTTGTTCCACGGTATCTGGAATACACGTCTAATTGGTGATGCGCAAGGGAAAATCTCTAATCGACAATTTCACCAAATTTATGCCGCTTTTAGAGACATTCTTTTTTCTGATTTGAAATCGCATTATGGCTCAGAACTACGAGATAAAAAAATTCCACTTGAAACGGAGAGTGAGTACACCATCACTTTACACAATGAAGATGTTCAGAAAACTGTAGTCTTTAGTAACGCTGTCCCCGTAGGCATTCCTCCTGGCATGCGACTCTTAATCGACAAATTCAAACACATGTCTGGCGCACGACAATGGGCGTGTCCAGCAGTTGCGCAAGCCTTCCCTCCTCATGGCGAATTTTCGGATGTCTGTGATTTTTTTGAGTAATGATGGCATAACTACACGAGGTTTTATGTTTGCCAAATTCAATCCAGGAGCAATACAAGCACTCTATGGGACAAATGACTCGTAAGCGCCATCGGATAAGTTTTCCGATCTTCAGAAGGCTCCGGGCCTCGGAAAACCAGGCACGGAAGCACGGAGAATTTTTTGATGACCGCTTACAACTCTGATGCGAGAGCAGTCATGAAACCCTGGATGAGGGCGTGTCAACATTCGCACAATCAAGACGAGCGACAACGATTTTGAATGGAGAAAGGCGGCATGAACATGATTTCTGTGAGGGAACTGATGCAGAGGGTCAACCTGCGTGAGGTTGACCAGGATGAATCGAACATCAAGCCGACCCCTTTGGCTTGGCGTGGCATGAGGTCCGGACAACCGCTGTGGGGGGGTGCATCGCAACGACTCGTCTGGAGAGACACTGAAAATGGACTCTCCGATTCTTGTTGCCCGGTGTTTGATCGCCGCTCTCGCCATTGTCGCTGCGCCCAGGGCGTTTGCGTCGGACTTGCGGATTGGGTCGATGTGCCAAGCGGCGTGGGGCGACGGATATATGAAGCCCATGCCACCGGAACGGACCGAAAAGCAGCGGGCGTTGGCCGAAAAGGGTGATCCGCAAGCCCAGTACTTCATGGGCGTGGTCACGGAGGAGAAGGAAGAAAGCAACCGATGGCTGCAAAAAGCCATTGCCAACGGTTCGAAAGGTGCGGCGGCTTACTACGCGTATCGACGCGATCCTCGCCTGGAATACTTCAACAACCCCGCACGCTGGGATGAAGACCCGGATGAAACCCATCGCTGTTGGTGGCCCCGGAGCGGCCTGGGCGAAGCCGACCAAACCGAAATACTCGGCACGATCATCGCGGCGGCGGAAGCGGGCGAACCGCAACCGGCGACCTGGCTCTGGCAGATGGTGACTGGCGGCACGCGCTTGGGCAGCTTCCTCGTGAACTGCAAAGTGACCCACCCTTTACTGAACAGTTCTGACGCGCCCAAGTGGGCGGAAATCGCGGCACGCGGCGGTAACCCGTGGGCGCAGGAAAAACTGTGCTCGGCCTACACCGGAGCGACGATGCCACAGCGGGTGCATGCGCCGAAGGTGGAATGGGGTTTCCAGGCCAATCCGGCAAAGGCGTTTCAATGGTGCTCAATCGTTGTGCAACGATTGCAGTAGGAGATCGTTCTTGCACCTCGCGGCCTTATATGAGCTAGGAATCGGTGTCGAGAAATCTCTGCCGCTCGCTAGGTATTGGCAGCAGCGACGTGACACTGTTTCTGGTCCTGCCCATGTATCTACTGATGTTAAGCGCTCGACCTTCACATGCGGGCAATGAATCACCAATTTCTCAATACCGGGAGGGTTCGATGACAACACAATATTCGTAAACGTTCACATCCCCCTCCGTTTTTTTACGCTGCTGCCGGGATAGCGGGAAGCGGGGGAAGTTCCAGGCCCTTGCGAGCCGCCCGGATGACAGTGCCGAGATAGCGCCATGAGGAGGCGCCGCGAAGACGGCAAGTTTCGATGACGCTGGCGAGGAGAGCGAAAGCACGCGTACCCGCTTCGGAGCGCGTGCCGTGGCTGATGTGGCGGGCAATGACCCAGTGGCGCAGGGCCTGTTCGGCGGCGTTGTTGGAGAGCGGCAAATGCGGCTCGCCGAGCGGACGCATGATCACCTCCCAGTCGTAGAGGAATTCACGCGCGACGCTGCGCAGCGCCGGGTGGGCATCACTCCAGTGAGCGGTGCACAGGCTCTTCAGCCGATCGACATGGGTCGCGTAGAGGAAGGGTAGCCCTTCCTGCGGCAGATCGATCCGCGCCGCGTAGATGGCATCCTTCAGCGTGTGCATGAGGCCTTCCATCTCCTGCCCGACGCCAGATACCCGGCCATCGCTGGATTCGGCCAGGCCCCGCAGCTTCCGTATCAGATGCGGCCAGCAGCGCAGGCGATTCAGCCAGGCCCGGTAGACACGGTAACCATCGCTGATCAGGATGCCGTAATAGCCATCCTGCAGGACATTCTCCAGCATTTCCGCGTGCCTCGGGCCAATCACGAAGAGGACCGTCCAGGGGGTTACCAAGGCCCACAGCCAGAGCAGCAGGCGGTTCTCCGGCCAGGAGGTCTCATCCACATTCAGTTGCGGTTCCTGCAGGAGGTCGGCCACCAGCACGTCCTCCAGCGGAAAACTGGCGCGCCCGGCTTCCCGGAGGGTCTCGTCGATCACGCCGACACTGAGCAGCAGGCCAAACATTTCCATCAGCGCCTCCCGAATCCGCGGCCGGGACAGACGCAGGCGCAGCGCAAGGAACACGATGAGTCCAGCCAACTGCGGACCGACCAGGCGCCATTCGCCCAACTCAACCTGCTCCCACTCATGCTCTCCTGCGGACCGCCAGGGCTGCGCACGGCTGACATGGTCGCAGTGGTCGCAGTTCGTTTCGAGCAGATAGTGGCGGATGATAAGGAACATCAGCCCAATCTGGCCCTCGACCGGTGGTGCAATGTCGATCTCGTCCCAGGCGGTGTAACGCTTCGAAGGAGCGTCCGCTGAAAGCGCCTGCGCACAAGCGGTACAGTTCTCAGGGCGGTGATCGCAGGTGCCAGTGACCGCGAGCTTTTGCGTCCGGCCGTAGCCCGGGCTGCCGGGCTGCTTGCCCGCTTTCTTGCGGGAAGCTTTTGCCGCTGTCGAAGGCTTCACGGCGGCTTTGGCCGTGTCTTCCTCGACCTCGGTGATTTCTGTCTCGGTCTCGCCGGGCAAAGTCTCGATGACCGGAACAGTGCTCTCCTCAGGGCCTTCGGGTTTCGCCCAGGGCGCCTGACTGGTCGGCGGACGCGAGCTGTTCTCCGGGTTCCGGTGCAGCCGATCCTGCAACTCCTTGACGTCGTGCAGCAGACGCTTCGACACTTCCAGCAATAGCTCCGCCGGCAGCCTTTTCAGCCAGTCGTCGTCCATCTGGAGAAGGTCGTGCTTACGCAGGTACATCGGGGCGGGTCGTCGTTGGGTGCCGACATCATGACATAGAAATTTTCGCTGCGGCGTAAATTTCAGGAAAATTAACGTTCACTGAGCAGGGGGGTGAACGTTTACCAATATTCAATTCCGTCGCGCAAAGAAATCGAAGACAACATGACTCAGCTTGGCCCTTTGCGCAACCGTCAGACCTTGGTGGTATGCATCTTGGCCAACGCCCAGCCGGGCATTCCGCTGTATGACGTCAGTTCGCTACAAGCTTTTCGGGATAAATATTGGCCAAGCAGCACCCCGCTGACCGATCAAGTTCTAGATAAAGATTTTAGAGAGGCAACGCTCTATAACCAGAGGGCTTTCGGCATTCCTGATGAGGTCGATCGTCAAGCCCTCTGGAATAAGGTCATTACGCCATGGGGTAACCTGCTCAACATCACGATCGGCCAAACGAACGACCCAGCATTGGCCAATGTTCGCCTTGGTATCGCGCCCGGATTCGGGCCAGAATTTAGCGTAATAAACAACAAAAACTATACGCCCGGTCCCAAAGAGGGCTCTCGAATCGGAGAATCGCCGGTCAGCGATGTATTTCTGGGCGACATTAACCTTGGCATAGGTGTTGCCGATCCCCGGAATATATCTACCTGGCTGCATGAATTTGGGCATGCACTTGGCTTGTCTCATCCCGTGACATCTGATGACGGAAGCCTGCCTAAAGAGTACGACCCCCCTCCCTGGACTGTTATGGGGTACAACGATCTCCACGTCAAACCTGTCATGCCCATGCTTTTTGATGCGCTGGGCCTGCAAGCACTAAATCTCCTCAAAACTCAGATCAATAGCGGCGATAATGACATCTACACCATCGATACTATGCCTTATGGCCCGCAAGGTAAGCTCGTTATTGACACGGGTGGTAATAACGACACGATTTCTGCAAAAACATGGAGCACAGATTGCGAAATCGATTTACGCCCCACTGATTTTAATGCGGGAAAAGCCTATCTGAGTTCAATTGGCACCTCAGGGGGGACAAGAAATCTCGCGATTTTTGAAGGGACCATCATTGAAAACGCCATCGGTGGACAAGGCAACGACCTAATCATCGGCAACGATGTCGCCAACAAACTCGAAGGCGGTGCCGGCAACAACACCCTAAAAGGTGGCGCAGGGGTAGACACCTATGTCATCGGCAAAGGCAAGGACTCCATCATTGACCATGATGGCCAGCTGCTCATCGATAGCCGCCAGGAAGCGCTCCACGGCTCCCCGGACGACGCGCCAGTATTCATCAGCGGTTTGAAACCGATCGGTGGTGCCACCTGGAAAGACAAGGAGCAAGGCGACATCGCCTACCGCTTGCTCAAGGACACCCAACAAGCGGGCGTCAACAATCTCGAAATCTTCCGGCTCGTCGGGGGCAAATACAAACAGATCGCCGTGATCAACGACTACGAGCCCGGCGGCGATCTTGGCATCCACCTCAAAAACGAAGTCCAGATCGCCGTCTGTACCCTGGGCGAGAGCAATCCCTTCCTCGAAGGGGGCACCGGCAACACCGCCCGCCCGCCGCTCAGTGCAGGGGAGCTTTTTGCCAGGCAGCTCAAGGCCTGCCTCGACATGGCGGCTCACTTGGGCGACCAGCTCTCATTCACCCTCACGGGGAGCAACAACAGCCAGTTCGCACTCGTCAACGGCGACGACACCCTCTCCTTCGCCGACGGCCCCATCATCCTCGACCTGCAGGCCGGCCAGACCGAGATTGCCTTCGCCTTGCTCAATACCGGCGACGTGGACACGGACGCCACGCTCACCCTCACCGCTACTTACCTCCCCGCGGAGGGCGGTGCGCAGGCCACCTACGACCTCACCCTCCACTTCGACGCCACCGAAGAACCCGACCCGCCCACCCCCATCCTCACCGTCAACGGCGACATCGTCCCCACCGACGTCCAGCCCGAGGTCCCCGGCATCCAGGCCCTGGGCGACGCCCAGGGCAACCCTATCGGCGAGGCCGGCGCCTACGAAGACATGCTCAGCGGCAGCGCCGGCAACGACCACCTCCTCGCCGGCGAACTCAACGACGACGTCGGCAGCGGCGACGGCGACGGCGACGGCGACGACTGGATCGAAGGCGGCAACGGTCAGGACTACCTGCACGGCGAAAACGGCAACGACCTCATCGAAGGCGGCAACGGCAGCGACATCGTCTTCGGCGAAGCCGGCAACGACCGGCTCTACGGCGACACCAGCTACATCGACGGCAGCCTGCACGGCAACGACTTCCTCGACGGCGGCAACGGCAACGACCAGATTGCCGGAGAAGGCGGCACCGACACCCTCTCCTTCGCCAACGGCCCGATTACCCTCGACCTGCAGGCCGGCCAGACTGGGCTTGCCTTCGCCTTCCTCAATACCGGCGACGTCGATACCGACGCCGCCCGCAAACTCACCGCCACCGATATCCCCGCAGAGGGTGGTACGCAGGCCGCAACCCTTACCGTCAACTTCGACGCCACCGAAGAGTCCCTCGACGACGCCCCGCAAACCACCTGGACCATCACCGGCGACCTCACCTCCATCGACTTCGAGCCGCAGCCCGGCGTGCAGGCGCTCGCCCGGTACCCGCGTGAAGTCGAACTGGACTCAATCCATCTCATATTCGCCGGGAACGATGATCAATGGAGAATCAGCGCATGAGAAACGTAATCAAACGCATCCGCACCCATCTCATTTTCGCCGTACTGAGCCTGGTTTCAATCGGTTCCACCCACGCGGACACCTACCTGATGGCTCGTCTTCCCGACCCGGAAAGCGGGCTGACCAAGGCGGAAACCGACGCGCTCGAAGCCAAGGCCACTGCCGGAGACTGGGAGATCAAGCAGTATTTTGCGATCGCCTATCTCCACGAATACCTGTCGTTTTTCAGTCGGAATCAAGGCTGCAAGACCTTGAAGCACGGCAAATATTGCTACGCCCTGGCAGAGCACCCCAAGGCAGGCCGCAAATTTCTCGAAGAGATCCTCGAACTGGACGGCAAGGGGCCTGTATATCCGACAGACCTGGCCGCGTTTCAGGCCCAGTTCGCCTGGTACTGGGTGACGGCGGCACGCCTCGACGGCTACGACCCGGAATCGGCTACGTGCAGGAATGCGGTTCGGTATTACGAAAAAGCTATTGAGAATGAACGTGGTATCTGGAATGGAAAGAGTTGTACTGCGAGAGAAATGGCGAGCCTAGCGAGGCTGGGTTTATGTCTGCCAAAAGATGAACAGAAGGCCTCGGTGTGGGGAAAGATGTCTTGGGGCTGTCCGCAACATTGAATTGTTGAATTCAGGGAAAAACAAACGTAAATACTCGGAGCGACATCATGGATGCGAATCAGACGTTTATTGATCATTGGTTACAACAGAGTCTTGAAGAATTCGGACCCACCGGATTTTCCGCGGGTCAAACGATCAAATATGGGCTTCTTTCGACGGGTTTTCTGGAAAGCCGTTTGAGCGCCCCGAGGCCGGAGAATTATCCGCTGGGTGAAGGTGATCCTGTCTATCAAACAGCGCTTCACACCTGGCAAAAAAAATACGGCAAGGACTTTGCCGCCTGCAGTGAAGCGCAGATGGCTCAGGTTGCGAAGGCATTTGCAGCTTGGGAGAAAGTCCTTGGGGTCACGTTTGTCCCCGACGACGCCAACGCGCAAATCCGTTTCGGCGTGGGCGACCTGAGTGATAAGAAATCGGACGATGGCGTGACGGACTCGGCGGGCTACAACGCTCGTCATCCATTCACGGGAAACGTGGCGGCGGACTACAACGTGGTCGTCATGTCCAAATCGTCCGATACGAACATGGACGGCGTGGAATGGACGCCGGGCGACGTCGGTTTTGCCACGCTTCTGCACGAGATCGGTCACGCACTGGGGCTGGCGCATCCGGGCGATTACAAATTAGGCATTTACGCTGGCCAGGAAGACAACACAATCGACACCATCATGTCCTACCGGTCGAGCCAGCCCTATACCGACGTCCGGAATGGGTACGGATCGGTGCTGCAATCGACGCTAGCGGCGACGAGTACGTTGACGCCTGCCCGCTACGACATTGCAGCGCTGCAAACACTGCTCGGCAGCAATCAAGCGACCAAGGCTGGAGGAACGCCATTCCCCTTCAACGAAGCCACTCTCGCATCAAAAATCGAGTTCCAGACAATTTTTGACGCCGGCAACAGTAACGACGGTGATGTCATCGACGCATCGAATTGCCAAAAAAGCGTCAACATCCATCTCGAACCCGGCACGGCAAGCTCGATAGGCGCGATAGCCCCCCACTTACGCAACATCGTCATCGCCTTCAACACCTGGATCGAAAACGCCATCAGCGGTTCCGGCCACGACCTTCTGTACGGCAACACTCTCGCCAACGTCCTCGACGGCCGCGCCGGTACGGACACGCTGGTCGGCGGCCCCGGAGAAGACACCTACATCATTGGCTCTGGACTGGACAGAAGCCTGGGTCGCGTCGCCGGCGCTGACATCCTCCGCGACGATGGCGGCATCCTCCGTCTCGACTCCGCCGACGGCCCCCTCCTGCACGGCTCCCCGACTCAGAAAGCCAAGCGAAGGGATAAAGGCACGAGCGGCGCCGCCGACTGTGCCGCCCTTTGGCAGGATGAACAGCGAAGCGACCTCTTCTACGGCTACCGGACGGGCGCGCCCGATACGCTGGCCATCTTCCGGAAGACCGGAACGCGCTACGAACAGATCGCCGCGATCGAGAATTTCCGCAACGGAACATTCGGCATCGATCTCAAGGGCGGTACCCAGCTCGCCCTCGGCCAGGCCACGGACAGCAACCCCTTCATCATCGGCGGCCCCGGTGAACCGCAAACAACCCATGTCGACCTCACCGAAAACCTCGGCAAAACCATCCAATGCTTCCTCAACGCCCCGGCCAAGACAGGCGACATCGTCAAGCTCAGTCTCGCCGGCAGCGATCTCTCCCGCTTCGCCTGCATCGATGGCGCCAACCAGATCAGCTTTGCCGACGGTGACGTGACGCTGCAACTCGTTGAAGGCCAGACCGAACTCGCCTTCGCCTTCGTAAACACCGGCGACGTCGATACCGACGCCGCCCTGCAACTCACCGCCACCTACCAGCCGCTCACCGGCGATACCGCCAGCAACACCCTCACCCTCCACTTCGACGCCACCGAAGAACCCGACCCGCCCACCCCCATCCTCACCGTCAACGGCGACATCGTCCCCACCGACGTCCAGCCCGAGGTCCCCGGCATCCAGGCCCAGGGCGACGCCCAGGGCAACCCCATCGGCGAGGCCGGCGCCTACGAAGACATCCTGAGCGGCAGCGCCGGCAACGACCACATTCTCGCCGGCGAACTCAACGACGATGTCGGCAGCGGCGACGGCGATGGCGAAGACGGCAACGACCCCCTCGACGGCCAGGGCAGCGATGCCGGCCTCGACGAGTTGCAGGGCGGCGACGGCAACGAACTGTTCGGCGACCATACACCACTGGATGCAGGCGGTATTGCCGCCAACGGCTTCATCGCGCTCGCCGACCTCGACCGGAACCGCATCGGCAGTACCGACGCTGCCGATACCGACTGGGCCAATCTCCGCCTCTGGCAAGACCGCGACGGCCATACCGACGACGGCGAACTGCTCATGCTCGAAGGCGCGAGCGTCGCCGCCCTCCGGACCACCCACACCGAGATCCTCGACCGTAGTACCTGGAAATGGCAGACCGACGCCTTCGGCAACGAACACCGGCAGATTGGCTGCTACCGACGCACCGACGGCAGCAGCGGTGTGGCGACCGACGTGTGGTTCCGGCGCCAGTCGCGACGGGGTCCAATTCGATCTCAAGGCGCATGTTTCCTGGCTGCCAGCCATCCGATTCGCGTACAGGCAGATTCCGGGAGGGTCCAAGGATGAAATGCACGAGCAAATGCCTAATGTCCGTCTCGGCTGTCGGCGCAATCTTCATCGCATGCTATCTGGTTGCCGACCGGGTGGCAGACCCGCCCGGCTATTGTCGCGAACAGTAGCGCTTCATCAGCGACAAGGAATTCATCCTGGCCGTGATTCCCGTCGTCCGGGACGATATTGCCCGCGATTCGAAGCATGCATTCGGAGGAAACGCAAGTAGTAGCCACTACGCCTACTGGAACCACTATATCCCTGAGCTGGGCGACACAAACTGTTGCAAAACCAATAGAAAGGAAACGTACTCGCTCGTCAATCGGCTGTTCGGTTGGCAATCGATCGAGGTTCTTATCGCTCCGCCGGGAACGCGGAGCGATAAGAAGGGGGGATTATCGGCGACGTGGTCTGAAGCGGTTGGTTTTTATTTTAACGTCTGCGGAGTTCTGGTCGATTCGGATGTTGGAGTGAGATCCGGGCAGCCACCGCAGGGTGTGCGTATTACAACAACTCGTGTGTATGGAGAAGACTGAACATGGTTTACAAATGGACACAACTCGGAATTCGCGAAATCACCAATCTTTACCTCTACGGGCAGCCAAGCACCCCGGCAGACATGGCCGACGCAAGCCGCATTCGCGCGCCTGGGCCTGGAAATGGGGCTGCCGTCGACGTAAACATGCCATCGTTCATGAGCACTGGCCCCGGTCGCTTCGCGCTGGGTGCCCTGTCACGCCTGGTTCAGACTTTTTTCAGAGCCGATGCGGATCGTGACTGGATGGAAACCAACCGAGCGTACTCGATGGCCGAAATCAAGAACGAACTGAGCAACCGAAGGGAGTTGTTGGAGCCTGATAAGAGCGAAGACTTCGTCATCCAGCAGTACACCCTGGCCGATACCACCGACGACTACCGTGTGCGCTGCTACGTCTGGGGAACCGGCGGTTTCGGGCTCTCTCCCGAAGCCACTTTCACGAAAGACGCCAACGGCAACCTGCGGATCGACAACTACCAGATTCGCGCATTCCACGACAACTTCGACTTTGACGGAAAGGGGGATATCGCCGCTAAGGGTAACGCCATCCTGCAGCCAAGAATCGATCCTTCGAAAATTGGCCGAACGGTCAGTCTCATCTTCAATCCCAATGGATTGCCGACCTCCACCTACACCTACTCAAACTACCTGCGCGACCAGCTTCTGCACGCGGAGCATGTGACCCTTGGCCATCTGAAGGCCGTGGCAGCATTGTTCGGCGGTATCGACTCGATCACCGACGAATTTTGGAATAGCGGCGTCACGCGCACGGTCCATGACGGCAAGCCGGTTTTTTACGGAACCGTTGGAAACGACGTGCTCGCGCAGAGCAAGATATATGCGCTCAAGCCGGATGTGCCGCTCAGAACGTATGAAGCCACAGTCAATGGCGTTGTTCTGGTCGCAGGTGCCAGCCACGACGTTCTCATCGGCGGCTGAGGCAACGATGTCCTCTTCGGTGGCACCGATAACGACCAACTCACCGGCGGCCTCGGCACCGACACCTATGTCTTTGCTGCCAACGAAGGCAAGGACACCATCATTGACAGCGACAAACGAGGCAGTGTGCGTATCACCGGCATTTCTACCGCGCTCTCCGGCTCCGGGAAAGCTCAAAACTCGATGCCATGGGCAACCAGTCAAGCTCAAGTTCGCTGCCTTCCCGTTCCAGAAGTACGGGATGGTCGAGGGGACGGTCGAACACGTCAGCGCCGATGCGGCGGATGGCGGCATGGGTCACAGCGCAGGCGGCAACGCGCCGAACGACAAGGGTCGGAAGAACCCGCAGCCGCTGGTCTACAAGGCCCTGGTGAGGCTGAAGGCCATGAAACTGGAGATGGACGGCGCCCGCTTCGCGCTCGGCGCCGGCATGCAGACAAACGCGGAGATCATGCTGGGGACGCGCACCGTGGCCGAATACCTCCTCTCACCGGTGCAGAAGGCGTGGCATGAGGCGGGGCGGGAGCGGTAGAACGGCATGCTGCACGGCTGGATGGATTCATCGGCCAGCTTCCAGTTCACCATCGACGCGCTCAGTCACGCGTGGGACGTGCTGGCACCCGACTGGCGGGGCTACGGGCAAAGCTTGACCGTTCCACGCCGAACCGCCAAAGCCGTCGCCGACCGTGTACGTGAAGCTGAAGGTGCCGGTGAAACCGGTCGTCGGGGTGAAGTTGAAGTGACCGTCGGCGAACGGCGTCATCGCGCCCTGCAGGCCGGTGATATTGACCAGGGTGACGTTCTCATCGGCTTGCGTCGAGGTGGAGCCAGAGCTGTGCGTCGAATGGCAGCAGTTGCTTGCCGGCATTCAGTCCCGGCGCCATTTCCTGCGCTCTGCCAACGAGGACCTTCTCGACCGAAATTCCGACTGGGGTGTAAGGCGTGCCGGCGAAAGGTGCCGCGATGCGTGCCAGGAAGGTCGGCCCGGACAGCGTAGACGATACCCACTGGTTCGGCCCACCCGAGCGTGCCTTGCCTCGGCGGGCATCCCATTGCGGATCGCGCAGTGCCGCCTCGGCCAGGTGGCGGGAGATCCAGGGGAAGGTAAGCGCTCGCCCGAGATACAGACCGCGAAGCGGGGGTGCGCTCGCCGGCCGCGTCGACAACCAGTTGCTGATCACTTCCCGATAGCTCGACTCGGCCACCTCGCAGTGCATGAAGGCGTCCGTGTGTGGACGGAATGACGCGGTCATTGCCCCGGGTCCTTCCTCGATATGTGGCGTGCAAGCCGCCGCCACGGAAGGGAGAGCGAGCAGCGCGGCCGTCATGATCCGTCGAGCCAGCCTCGATCGGCGCGCGAACCCTCGACTGCACTGACACCCGGAACCTGGCGAGTGGTCAAACAGTCCGTTGCCAGCCCGTTGCACAAGGAAGGATGCGTTGCGGCCAGGAGAATCGTTGTTCATCGTTTCAGAGCCCAAGAACAGCCTATCTGTTGCCAAAACCAAGCCAGAATCTGGGAGCCATTTCGAGGCCGATGACGCCCCCTCCGGATAACCCCCAGCGGTTTGCGCGCACTCCCTACTGATGCATGCGCATCAAGGTACTCTTGCCGAACAGGCTCTCCACAAGGTCCACCGCCAGCTCTGCGGTCATGTTCCGCCGGTCGAGCGCCGGGTTGAGTTCGGCGATGTCGAGCGAGCACAGCCGTCCGGTATCCGCGACCATTTCCATGCAGAGTTGTGCCTCGCGATAGGTCGGACCACCACGCACCGTGGTCCCCACCCCCGGCGCGATTTCCGGATCGAGGAAATCGACATCGAGGCTAACGTGCAGGTGTGTTTCCGAACAGATGCCGGCCAATGCCTGCTCCATGGTTCTGCGCATGCCGACTTCGTCGACATAGCGCATGTCGAACACTTCAATGCCGATTTCGGCCAGGAAGCACTTTTCCCCTGCATCGACACTGCGAATGCCGATCAGGCGAATTTCCTGCGGCGAAATGGCGGGTACATGGCCGCCAATTTCGGTCAATCGGGACGGACCGTACCCGCACAGGCAAGCCACCGGCATGCCATGAATATTGCCACTCGGCGTCATCGTGGCGGTATTGAAATCGGCGTGTGCATCGAACCATAACACGCGCAGCTTCTTTCCAGTCTCGCGGCAACGACGCGCCACGGCACTGATCGAACCGATGGCAAGGCAGTGATCGCCGCCGAGAATGATCGGCAGGCTCTCGCCTCTCAGTTCGACATACACCGCATCGTGCAGGCTACGGTTCCACGCCACGACCTCGGACATGTGGCGGAAACCATTGACCGCAGGCAGGTCGGGATTGGTCGGCCCAGGCAGGTTTCCGCAGTCCTTGACCGCCAAACCAAACTGGCCAATCGCCTTGACGATACCGGCGATACGCAGCGCCTCCGGCCCCATGCTGGCCCCGCGCGTTCCAGCACCGACGTCGGTTGGAACGCCGATGATGCTCACCGGCAGCGCAGTCATTGCAATCCTCGAACGGTTGTCGTCTCTGAATCAGGCGGCCAACGCCATGGTGGCCGGCACCGGGCCTTGTTCGCCACAATGATCGGCGAGTAAGCTGATCCGCCGATCACGGCCCTGACGAGGTTTCTTCCACGGCATTCGCCTCATTCGCCTACTTGAGGTTGCCCGACAGGAACTGCTGCAGACGTTCGCTGTTCGGCCTGGTCAGCACTTCCCTGGGGTTTCCTCTTTCTTCAACACGCCCCTGATGGACAAAGATGACGTGATTGGAAACTTCGCGTGCAAAACCCATTTCGTGGGTGACGACCAGCATGGTGCGGCCCTCTTCGGCAATCGAGCGCATCACCTTGAGGACCTCGCCAACCAGTTCCGGATCAAGCGCCGAGGTTGGCTCGTCGAACAACAGTGCTTCCGGTTCCATCGCCAGTGCACGCGCAATCGCGACGCGTTGTTGTTGGCCGCCCGACAGGTGCGCCGGGTAAGTGTCGCGGAATTTCCAGACACCGACGCGCTCGAGATAGCGCTCGGCACGTTCCATGGCGTCCTTCTTCGACAGGCCCAGCACGTGGATTGGCGCTTCGATGACGTTCTGCAGCACTGTCATGTGGCCCCAGAGATTGAAGTGCTGGAAGACCATCGACAGACGCGTGCGGATCTTCTGCAATTGCCTCGGGTCGGCAACCTTGAGTGCATCCTTGCTGCCGGAAAGCATTTTGATCTCTTCGCCAGCAACGATGATTTTCCCGGAAGTCGGTTGCTCGAGAAAGTTGATGCAGCGCAACCAGGTACTCTTGCCCGACCCGGACGAGCCGATGATGCTGATGACGTCGCCCGAGTGGGCGGTCAGCGAAACGCCTTTCAAGACTTCGTTGTCACCGTATTGCTTGTGCAGGTCCTCGACGCGGAGGAGTTCATTGTTGGCCTTGGCAGTCATGGCAGCCTTTCCAATCAGTCTTGCTTGGCGCTGGCGCTAAGCGGTTGCAAGTGGGCGAGCCAACGGCTTTCGGCGAAGCGGAACAATCCGACCAGAACAAAGGTGACGGCCAGGTAGAGCAGTCCGGCAAAGATGAAGGCTTCGAAAGGCGCGTAATGGCGCGAGTAGACATTGCGTGCCGCACCGGTCAGATCGACCAGTGTCACCGCGCTGGCAATCGCCGAGCCTTGCAGCATCAGAATCACTTCGTTGCTCAACGGCGGAATCGCCCGGCGCAAGGCCGATGGCAGCACGATTCTGCACAGCGCAGTGTAGCGCGTCATGCCCATCGCCTCGGCGGCTTCGACCTCGCCATGTGGAACGTTGCGGATTGCGCCGGCAAACATTTCGAGTTGATACGCGCAGGTGTTGAGGCTGAAGGCCAGCATTGTGCAGAAATAGGCGTTGCGGAACAGTAACCAGAAAGAATTGCCGGCTTCCCACTGCTGCTGCATCCATTCGCTCTGGCCAACTCCGTAGTAAATCAGCAATAGCTGCACCAGCATCGGGGTGCCGCGAAAAAAGTAGGTATAGGCGCTGATCGGCCGACTGACCCAGGGGTTTCTTGACACTCGGGCAACCGACAGCGGAATGGCAAATGCGAAGCCGACCACCAACGAGAAGACGGTCAGTTGCACGGTCATCCACAGGCCACGCCAGAACTCGGGCAAGCTGCTGCTGATAACGTTCGGGTCAAACCATTCCATGATCGTCTCCTCAAACGTTGGCTTCGCGGACACCGACGTCGTAGCGGCACTGCAGGCGTTGTAGAACCTGGTTCGAGACAGCAGTCATCGCCAGATAGAGTACGCAAACGGCCAGATAGAAAGTGAAAGGCTGATGGGTCGACCGTCCGGCCTGATCGGCCAGCCAGGTCATGTCGGCCAGGCCGATCATGGACACGATGGCGGTGCTTTTCAGCAGGACCAGCCAGTTGTTGCCAATGCCTGGCAGGGCATAACGCAGCATTTGCGGAAAAAGGATGTGCCAGAAAACCTGCCAGCCGCTCATGCCGTAGGCTCGGCCCGCTTCCATCTGGCCGGCCGGCACCGCTTGAAAGGCGCCACGAAAGGTTTCGGTGAAGTAGGCGCCGAAAATGAATCCAATCGTCAGAACGCCAGCGGCAAAGGCGTCGAGTTCGATCATCTCCCTTTCCAGATGGTCGCTGATGACATTGAGAATCACCTGGCCACCGTAAAAAAACAAGAGCATCATCACCAGGTCGGGGACGCCACGAAAGACAGTGGTATACAACGCGGTCCACCAGCGTAGTGGAGCGATGCGTGACAACTTGCAGGCGGCACCAACCAGGCCCATGCTGACGGCAAGAACCAGCGAAAGGAGGGCAACCTGGAGAGTGATCCAGGCGCCGGCCAGCAGGCTGGGGGAGTATTCGATCAGGGCGTCCATGGCTGATTTGCGCCTCGCGTTGTACCTTGGAAACAACCGGGGAAAAAACAGGAACGCCGGCCGCGCCGGCAGCCGACGTTCCACAGCGGAACCTCAATCGCCGTAGATATCCATCGCGAAGTATTTCTTGCGGATCTCTTCGTACTTGCCATTGGCACGCACGGCGGCCAGTGCCTTGTTGAGTTGCGCCTTAAGGTCCTGGTCCTTCTTGCGCACGGCAATGCCGATTCCTTCACCGATCACGGCGCGCTCCTCGGCATTCTTGCCGTAAAGCTGCTCACCGAGAACGCCATAACCGGCGCCTTCAGGCTTGGTCAGGAAGCCGCCATAAGCTTCCCAGTAATCGGCAAAGGTGGCATCGACACGGCCTGATTTGAGATCCAGATAGGCCTCATCCTGCTTGCCATAGCGAACAATTTCGACCCCCTTGCCATCCCAGTATTTGGTGGCAAAGTTGTCGGCAACAGTGCCGCGCTGAACTGCGACCTTCTTGCCTTTCAAGCTGGCTAGTTCCGGTCTCAAGGGCAATCCCGTCTTGGCAATCAGGACCACCGGCGAAGCGTAGTACTTGTTGGTGAAATCCACCTTCGCTTTGCGTTCTTCGGTAATCGACATCGACGCGACGATGGCGTCGAACTTGCGTGCCATCAGTGCCGGGATCATACCGTCCCATTCCTGTTTCACCCAGGTGCATTTCGCCTTCATCTCGGCGCACAGCGCATTGCCGATATCGATGTCGAACCCCTTCAACGCGCCATTGGCACCTATTTCATTGAACGGGGGGTAAGCGCCTTCCGACGCCATGCGAATATCCGTCCAGTCCTTTGCCGAGACGCTGGCCGTCGAAAGTACCAGAAGGGCCGACAACAACAGCATTTTTTTCATTTGAAACTCCTCCTTTAGGATGATCGATTGCTCAAAGACCGTAAACCATGCACCGGGTCGCGTTCAGCTTTTTCCTTGCGCCGCAAGAAACCATTGCAGGTCTCCGCTTGGATGCGAAGTGAATGATGACAAGAAAGACGGGCCTGTACAACGGATTTATGCTTCCCCGGAGCATTCCCCGGAGCAACACACCTCATCGTCGTCGACAATTGAGATGACTGGGGAGAGGTCATGAGCAGGAGAACAGATGACCGAGGATCACTTGGAACAGCAAAACGCACGCTGGAAATTGGTATCGGGCTGGCATTTTCGAAAAGCGCTTTCGTCGACATTCTCGCCAATCGGCTAATACCCAACAAAAAGGCCGCTCCAAAGAGCGGCCCAAGTGATTGCTTCGATTGGTCGGGGCGCCGGGATTCGAACTCGGGACCCCTTGCACCCCATGCAAGTGCGCTACCAGGCTGCGCCACGCCCCGACAGGCTTCGGATTATAACCGAAAATGCGCCGCTACTCGCATGTGCGCAGCAATTCTGCAATGTCCAATAGCTCCGCGCGCAGCACCTCAGGTGCCAGGAGAGATGAACTGGCATCGGAGCCGGTCCCGGCATCGTCGAGACGGTTGCGCGCGCCGCTGATTGTAAAGCCCTGGCTGTAAAGAAGCTCCCGGATCCGACGTACCAACAGAACTTCGTGGTGCTGATAATAGCGGCGATTGCCTCGGCGCTTTACCGGACTGAGTTGCGAGAACTCCTGCTCCCAATAACGCAGGACGTGCGGTTTGACGCCGCACAGTTCGCTGACCTCGCCGATCGTGAAATATCGCTTGGCTGGAATGGCCGGCAAAGGCTCTTGCCCCGGTTCTTTATGACTGACTTCCATCATAAGCGTGCTCCACCTCGGCCTTCAGTTTCTGACTGGCATGAAAAGTCACCACTCTGCGCGCGGTGATCGGGATTTCTTCACCGGTCTTGGGATTGCGGCCTGGCCGCTGGGGCTTGTCGCGCAACTGAAAGTTTCCGAATCCCGAAAGCTTTACGCCATCACCGCGCTCCAAGGCATTCCGGATTTCTTCGAAAAAAGCCTCGACCATGTCCTTGGCCTCACGCTTGTTGAGGCCAACCTTATCGAATAATAGATCGGCGAGTTCTGCCTTGGTAAGCGTCATTCCTCTCCCTTCTCAGATGCGCAGTTGTGCTGCAAATGCTGCTCGCAAATAGGCCATCAGCTTCTGCATGGCGGCCTCGACTTCAGCTTCGAGCAACGTTTTTTGAGTATCTTGCATCATTATGCGGAAGGCAAGGCTTTTCTTGCCGACCTCGATTCCAGGCCCGACATAGACATCGAACAGACGAATATCCCGCACGATTGCCGGGCGATTGGCAGTCAATCCAGCGATCAGTTGCTGAAGTTCCAGCGCCTGATCGACGACCACCGCCATATCCCGTATGACCGGTGGTTGGCGGGAAACCTCGGCATATTGCGGAACACTGGCCATCGTCACGGCATCGAGATCGACTTCAAAAATTACCGGCGGTAGCGGCAATTCATATTTTTGTTGCCATTGCGGATGCAATTCGCCAAGGAAACCAACAGCCCGGCCAGCGACCGTCACCCGCGCGCTCCGGCCAGGGTGCAGCGCAGGGTGCAGTGCTTTCTCGAAGCTGGTGACGATCGGTGTGAACAGCTGTTCCAGGTCCGCTTTGATGTCAAAAAAATCGACGTTGCGCGCCGCACAACCCCACTGCTCCGGAAAGGCCGTGCCATAGGCCAGCGCGGTCAGTTTCCAGGGCTGACGAAAACCGGCGACCGGACCACCTTGCGGGTCACGGAAGAAGCAGCGTCCAGTCTCGAACAGGCGAATACGGCTCTGCCGGCGTTTGAGGTTACTTGCCAGATTGGCCACCAGCCCTCCAAGCAAAGACGAGCGCAGCACGCTCAAGTGGCTGGCGATCGGATTTGCCAGGCGAATGAGCCGATCGTTGCCGGCAAAATCGGCTTCCCAGGCTTCTTCGACGAAGGCGAAGTTAACGACTTCCTGGTAGCCACTGTCAGCCAAGCTCTGCCGAATGCGTGACAAGGGTCTCGCCTGCTCGGTTTGTGGCAACATCGACAGCAAACCCCGCGGTGCTGGCGACGGAATGTTCTCGTAGCCATGCAGGCGAGCGATCTCCTCGATCAGATCCTCCTCGATCTCGATGTCGAAGCGATGGGTCGGCGGCGTGACGATGAAATCGTCGCCGTCACGGGTCAACGGCAGGCCGAGACGGGCAAACAGTTCGGCGATCCGTTCGTTCGTAAACGGCACTCCAAGCACCTTGGCAACCCGCGCCGGTCGCAGGCGAACCGGCTTGCGCGCGGGCAAGGTGGCCAGTGCTTCACTGACCGGACCAGCCTGTCCACCGCAAATATCGAGGATCAGCCGCGTTGCGCGCTCCAATGCACGCCGAGTACCGCCGAAATCGACGCCACGTTCGAAACGATGTGAGGCGTCCGAAACGAAGCCGTAGCGACGGGCACGGCCGGCGATCGCAGTGGGCGCAAAGAAGGCGGCTTCGAGGAACACCTCGGTGGTTGCCAGCGTAATGCCACTTTCCTCGCCGCCCATGATGCCCCCCATCGCCAACGGGCGCTGGTCGTCGGCAATCAATACGACGTCGGCCTGCATCTGCAGGATCTGCTCGTTGAGCAGCAGGATCGTTTCTGCCGGGCGCGCCATCCTGACGTGAATGGCCCCACTCAGACGGGTATTGTCAAAAGCATGCAGCGGCTGTCCCACTTCGAGCATGACGTAGTTGGTGATATCGACCAAGGCAGAAATCGGGCGAATACCGCTTCGCTCAAGACGACGGCGCATCCAGGCGGGTGTCGCGGCCCTGGCGTCGACCCCGGCGATCACCCGGCCGCAGTAGCGCGGGCAAGCATCCGGGGCGTCCAGTACGAGCGCGCGCGTGCTCGCGATGGTGGCATCAACAGCCGTGACTTCGATAAAGCGGGCCGGCATACCGGTCAGCGCTGCGACCTCGCGAGCAATCCCTTCGAGCGACAGGCAGTCTGCCCGGTTCGGCGTCAGCTTGAGAGTCAGCAGACGATCATCGAGATCAAGATGGCGGCGGATATCCTCACCTATCGGGGCATCGTCGCCCAGCACCAGCAAGCCAGAAGCATCTTCCGAGATGCCCAGTTCCCTGGCCGAACAGAGCATGCCTGACGACTCGACGCCACGCACCTTGGCGACCTTGATCGCGAATCCACCCGGCAATTCGGCACCGGGGAGTGCGCACGGCACCTTGATGCCGGCAGCCGCGTTGGGTGCCCCGCAGACGATCTGCAGCAGCTCGCCGGTACCGACATCGACCCGGCAAACGTTGAGGCGGTCGGCGTCGGGATGCTTATCGACGGCGAGCAGATGGCCCACGACGACCTGGTCGAAGAGCGGTGCGACCGTCTCTTCCTCCTCCACTTCGAGACCGGCCATGGTCAGCAGGTGCGAAAACTCATGACCCGCGCAGGCGGGGTCGACGAAGCTGCGAAGCCAGGATTCGGAGAATTTCATGACCGCTCAAATTAATGTGAAAGTCGCGTCCGCGACTCATGAAAAAGGAAGGTCATACGAACTGCCGCAGGAAGCGCAGGTCGCCATCGAAAAAAAGGCGCAGGTCATTAACCCCATAGCGTAGCATCGTCAGCCGATCAGGGCCCATGCCAAAGGCAAAACCGAGGTATTTCTCGGGGTCGATGTTGACATGCCGCAAGACATTCGGATGGACCATGCCGCAACCGGCAATTTCCAGCCAGCGCCCCTTCAAGGAGCCGCTCATGAAGGCCATGTCGATCTCGGCCGAGGGTTCGGTAAAAGGAAAGAACGAGGGGCGAAAACGCACCTGCAGATCGTCGTTCTCGAAAAAACGGCGCAGGAAATCGCCGATCACGCCCTTCAAGTCGGCAAAGCTGACGTTCTCGCCGATCCACAGCCCTTCGACCTGATGAAACATCGGCGAATGCGTGGCATCGGAATCCACCCGGTACACGCGTCCCGGCGCAATGACCCGAATCTCCGGCATGGTTTCCCGACCGGCATGTCTGGCGACATGCGCCTGCATATAGCGCACCTGGATCGGGCTGGTATGCGTGCGCAGCAGAACGCCCTCGGCTATCCCGCCCGCCTCGTCCTGCAGATAGAAGGTATCGTGCATCGAACGGGCCGGATGATCTGCTGGGGTATTCAGCGCCGTAAAATTCTGGAAGTCGGCCTCGATCTCGGGACCGTCGGCGACTTCGAAACCGATCGAAGCAAAAAGAGCTTCAATACGTTCGAGCGTACGCGTCACCGGATGCAAACCGCCACGAGCCTGTCCGCGACCCGGTAACGTCACATCCAGCGCTTCCTCGGCCAGACGCGCCTGCAGTGCCATCTGCCGAAGCGCTTCGCGACGCGTAGCGAGCGCTGCTTCGACCGCATCCTTGGCGCGATTGATGGCCGCACCGGCAGTCTTGCGCTGGTCCGGCGGAAGTTTGGCCAATCCCTTGAGCAATCCGGTGATCTCGCCACTCTTGCCGAGGTAACTGGCCTTGACTTGCTCAAGCGCATCTGGGTCATCGGTTGCCGCAAAGGCCGCCGACGCTGCATGGACTATTTGATCGAGGTTGTGCATGGTTCACCGAAAAAAAGGAGGCTCGCGCCTCCTTTCTTGACGCCCAAATGGCTTATTGTCCGAGCTGGGCTTTGGCCTGCACGGCCAGAGCAGCAAAAGCCGGCTTGTCGAAAACCGCCAGATCGGCCAGAACCTTGCGGTCGACCTCGATCTGCGCCTTCTTGAGACCATTCATGAATGTGCTGTACTTCATGCCGAGTTCCCGGGCCGCCGCATTGATACGGGCAATCCAGAGGCTGCGGAACTGACGCTTCCTTTGCCGACGGTCGCGGTAAGCATACTGCCCGGCCTTCATGACCGCCTGTTTGGCAACACGATAGACGTTCTTGCGACGACCGCGGTAACCCTTGGCCAGATCGAGAATTTTCTTGTGGCGCGCGTGCGCCGTTACACCACGTTTGACGCGAGGCATCTTCTATCTCCTCAAGCGTAAGGCAGCATGGCACGAACCATGGCCTTGTCAGAATGGTGCACCTCGGTCACGCCGCGTAACTGGCGCTTGGTTTTGCTGTCCTTCTTGGTCAGGATGTGTCGCTTGTACGCATGCGAACGCTTGATGCGGCCGCTGGCACTGATCGTGAAGCGCTTTTTCGCTCCACTCTTGGTCTTCATCTTGGGCATTGAATGCTCCTGTTTATAGACATGCTGGCGGGTGTCCCCCGGCGGGGGCACTTTCGACCTGGCAGCACTTGTGTTTCACCGTTTCTCTACAAACGGTTGAATCGGTGGCTACTTTCTACTTTCTCTTGCTCGGGGTAAGCACCATGACCATCTGGCGACCTTCCATCTTCGGCATCTGCTCGACCAGTGCAAGCTCCTGCAGATCGGTCTTGATCCGCTCGATCTGCCGCATGCCGATATCCTGGTGCGCCATTTCCCGGCCACGGAAGCGCAAGGTCACCTTGACCTTATCTTCTTCATCAAGGAAGCGAATCATGTTGCGCAGCTTGATCTGGTAGTCATTCTCGTC